>JAHBVG010000039.1 GCA_019637695.1 Caldilineaceae bacterium
TAGCAGGGACAGGTTGCAGGCAGTAGGGCGACAGTGCGATGACCAGAACAAGCATCAAGTTCTTTGCGATGCACCGAGGCTCACAATGCGGCAGGGGCATCGATCCATATCCCTGCCGACTTTCGCACGTTTCTCGCTATCTACATGCATAGCAGATTCTTCGGAGGTAGCGTATGGTTACCTATCTATTGCGCCGTACTTTGTTGGCGTTATTCACCGTGTTGGTGATCTCAGTACTCTCGTTTGTGATCATCCAATTACCGCCCGGTGATTACGTCACTTCCTATATTGCGCAGATGTCGGCCTCTGGCAGCTTGATTACCCAACAGGAGGCGGAAAACCTGCGTGAACTCTATGGGTTGGATCGACCCATGTACGTCCAATATATGAACTGGATGCGCCTGGTGCTGCAAGGCAACTTCGGCATGTCGATGGAATGGCGACGGCCCGTTTCCGAGGTGATCGGCGAACGGCTCTTCTTGACGATGATCATGTCGCTGGTGACGGTGATCTTTACCTGGCTCTTAGCCCTGCCCATCGGTATCTATTCGGCTGTACGTCAATATTCCATCGGCGACTATTTTGCTACATTTATCGGTATGATCGGGCTGGCTGTGCCCAATTTTCTACTGGCGTTGGTAATGATGTACCTGGGGTTTGTCTATTTCGACGCCGACATTGGGGGGCTTTTCTCCGCAGAGTATGCCAATGCTCCGTGGAGTTGGGCGCGTGTCCGCGATCTGTTGCAGCACCTGCCGTTGCCAGCGCTGATTCTAGGGTTGAGCAGCAGCGCCCAGTTGATCCGCATTATGCGCGCTAATTTACTGGACGAGCTGCGCAAGCCTTATGTCACCACTGCCATTGCCAAAGGGATGCATCCGGTTCGCGCCATTCTGAAATACCCGGTGCGGGTGGCGTTGAACCCCTTTATCAGCACGATTGGGTATCTTTTGCCCTTTATTGTATCGGGCAGCGTGATCGTCTCGATGGTGCTGGGGTTGCCCACCGTAGGGCCGGTACTCTTCAAAGCGTTGATCGCACAGGACATGTTGTTGGCGGGCACGATTGTACTGTTGCTGGGGGTGTTGACTGTTATCGGCACGCTGATTTCTGATTTGCTTTTGGTATGGGTAGATCCACGTATCCGAATGGGAGCGTAGGGATGACAACTTCATCTCCCCAAACTCTGACGCAGCCTGCCGTTGTGGCGGATGTCAAAGAACGAACCTATGTCGCCAGCCAATGGAAGCTAATGTGGAAGCGTTTTGTGCGTCACCGGTTGGCGATAGTGGGCGGTGTGTTGATCATTCTTTTCTATATCGCGGCATTGTTTGCGGATTTCTTCGCTTACGCCCCGCCAGAGAGTTCCAGCGCACAACGGTCGCTGATTCCGCCGCAGCCAATCCACTGGTTCGATCAAGGACGCTGGAATCCTTATGTCTATCCGCTGGCGCGCCGTCGCGACCCGGCGACCTTTCAACTGGTTTATACGCCCGATACTACGCGTAAGATTCGGCTTACCTTCTTTGGACAGGGCTTCTCCTACAGACTTTTCGGATTGATACCGACCGATCGCCACCTGTTAGGTGTACAAGGCGGCGCAGAAGCAGTCGATACACTCTTCTTGCTGGGAACCGATATGCAGGGGCGGGATATGTGGTCGCGCTTGATCTACGCCACACGAGTCTCGTTGACGATTGGGTTGGCGGGTGTGGCGATTAGTCTGCTGCTAGGATTGATCTTTGGCGGCATATCGGGCTTGAGAGGAGGTGTCGCGGATGAGATCATCCAACGTGTGATCGAAGTGTTGCGCTCAATTCCCACGATTCCCCTATGGATGGGTCTGGCCGCGGCCCTGCCCCGCACATGGAATATCATCCAGGTTTATTTTGCGATTACCATCATTATCTCGCTGATCAGTTGGACAGAACTGGCGCGAGTGGCGCGTGGGCGCTTCCTGGCCTTGCGTGAAGAGGATTTTATTACCTCTGCCCGGTTAGATGGCTGTAGCCACCGGCAGATCATCTTTGGTCACATGGTGCCTTCATTTCTGAGCCACATTATCGCCGCCACCACACTGGCCCTACCCGTGATGATCATCAGCGAGACGGCATTGAGCTTTTTAGGGCTGGGTCTGCGGCCACCGGCAATTAGCTGGGGTGTAATGCTTCAGCAAGCGCAGAATGTACAGGCGATTGCGCTGACGCCCTGGCTGCTCTACCCGGCGATTCCGGTTGTCGTCGCGGTGCTGGCATTTAACTTTCTGGGGGATGGTCTGCGCGATGCGGCTGATCCCTATTCAAGATAGCGTTTAGGCGACTGTAGGAGCAGGCGATGAGCAATGCGGAAATGCTCTTAGAGATCCAAGGGCTCAAAACCCACTTCTTTACAGACGAAGGGCTTGTGCGCGCCGTGGACGGGGTAGACATGGCGATTAAGCGCGGGCAGACGCTGTGTGTAGTCGGCGAGAGTGGCTGTGGCAAAAGCATTACCGCTCGTTCTATTCTGCAAATTGTCGAACGCCCGGGCCGTATTGTAGAAGGCAAGATCCTTTACCATCGGCGGCAAACCACCCAGGATACACACCAGACCACAGAGATCATCGATTTGGCTGCGCTAGAACCGTGGGGACGAGAGATTCGTGACATTCGCGGCAAGGATATTGCCATGATCTTTCAGGAACCGATGACGTCGCTCAGCCCTGTACACACGATTGGCGATCAGATTGTAGAGACCATTCGCCTGCACAACCCGCTCCCCAAAAACGAGGCGCTCACCCTGGCCGCCGATATGCTGCGCCGGGTTGGCATCCCCAGGCCCGCTCAACAGTTGAACAGCTACACCTTTCAACTGAGCGGTGGTATGCGCCAGCGCGCCATGATTGCCATGGCCCTTTCGTGCAACCCCAGCCTGTTGATCGCCGATGAACCCACCACTGCGCTGGACGTGACGACACAGGCGCAGATCCTCGACCTGATGTGGGATCTTAAAGAAGATTTTGGCATGAGTATTCTTTTCATCACCCACGATCTGGGGGTGGTGGCAGAGATTGCCGACGAGGTAGCGGTGATGTATTTGGGCGTCGTGGTCGAGTGGGGAAATGTCTATACGATTTTTCGTGAACCCAAACATCCCTATACCCGCGCGCTCCTGAACTCTATCCCCACGCTGGATATTCAGCCCGGTCATTACCTGGACTCGATTCGCGGCATGGTTCCCGATCCTTATAATCGTCCGCCCGGCTGCCCATTTCATACCCGCTGCAACGACTTTCTGCCCGGCCTTTGTGATCTACAAATGCCGCCGCGTACCCTCCTTGCCGATGGACATGAGGTACGCTGTTGGCTCTATGAAGATCACAAAGAGGTTCACCTGAGCGTATTTTCGCGTGGAGAAAGCGTATGAACCCGGTGCTTCAGCCCCGCACAGATCCGCAAGGGTTGCAGAATCGTCTGCTGTTAGAGATAGAAAATCTCAAAATGCACTTTCCGATCCGCCGTGGGCTGTTGCGCCGCGTGACCGGCCATGTCAAGGCGGTAGACGGTGTCAGCTTGTCCGTGTATCAGGGGGAGACTCTGGGGTTGGTAGGCGAGAGCGGATGTGGAAAGACCACTACCGGGCGCTGTATTATTCGCATCTACAAACCTACAACAGGCCGTATTCTCTACTATCAAAATGGCGCGCCGGTCAATATGGCGGCGCTACAAGAACATCAGCTAAAGCCATATCACCAAGAGATTCGTATGATCTTTCAAGATCCCTACTCCTCATTGGATCCGCGCATGCCTGTGCTGGAGATTGTGGGCGAGCCGCTGAAGATCAACCACATTGCCAGCGGTCGAGCGCTGGAAGATCGGGTAGCCGCGCTCTTGGAACGGGTAGGGCTGCGGCCCGAATATATGCACCGCTACCCTCATGCTTTTAGCGGAGGCGAACGCCAGCGGATTGGGATTGCGCGCGCATTGGCGCTGAATCCGCGCCTGGTGATCTGCGACGAGGCTGTCTCTGCGCTGGACGTGTCGGTGCGGGCGCAAATTCTCAACCTGTTACGCGATCTACAGCAAGAGTTTGATCTGACCTATCTCTTTGTGGCCCATGATCTGAGTGTGGTCAAATATATCTGTGACCGCGTGGCCGTGATGTATGTGGGGAAATTGGTTGAGTTGGCCGAAACAACAACGCTCTATGCGCAACCGCGTCACCCCTATACTGAGGCGCTTCTATCTGCGGTACCCAAACCCGATCCGCTGCTGCGCGATCGCTCACGGCGGATCACCCTGGAAGGCGAAGTCGCTGATCCAGCAAACCCACCGAGTGGCTGTTACTTTCATCCGCGCTGCCGATTTAGTGACGGCGCCCGCTGTGTGCATGAAGAACCCGAGTTGCGCCCGATTGAGCCAGGCCATTTTGTGGCATGTCACTATGCAGAAACGCTAACCCTGCGCGGTGTTACGGCGAAAGCATGAGAAGAGTCGCAGGTTGCAAGTTGACGTGACTGACGATCCGTAGCTCGCCTGTGTCGCTACCCTCTCGTGCAAGTGACCATACACCGCCTCATATCTCACCGTGATTTCAGAGAAAGGAGCATTCTATACGCTACTTCAATTCATCGGCTACCGTCGAAATTTCATTGCACCGGACCGCTACACCAAGGAGAGAGAGATGAAAAAGAACCTGTTTTATCTGGTGGTCGTGATGCTGCTAACACTGGCGCTTGCCGCCTGCGGACCCTCCACCCCTGCCGAAACCGGGCAGCCGGTTAGCGAACCAGCGCCGGCCCAACCGAGTACGGCGACTGATGCGCCGTCTGCTGGCCGATACAACGAAGCGCCGCAACTGGCAGAGTTGGTCAGAGCAGGCCAGTTGCCGCCTGTGGATGAACGCCTGCCCGAAGAACCGCTGGTGATTACACCTCGCGACGAGATCGGCAAGTACGGCGGCGAACAACGCGGCGCTGCCTTTGGCCCCCAGATCGGCCAACTCGATACCGAGGCCCTGCGTATGCAAAGCCTGCTCTTTATCGAGCCGGATCTCGTGTCGCTGACCCCCAATATCTTGCGAGGCTATGAAGCCTCAGATGACTGGAAGACCTGGACACTCCATCTGCGCGCCGGGATGAAATGGTCCGACGGGCAGCCCTTTACCGCGGATGATTTTATCTTCTGGTACGAGGACATTCTGCTCAACAGCGAGTTGACGCCTGCGGTGCCTGTGGTTTACATCTCCGGCGGCGAACCGATGAAGGTCACCAAAGTCGACGATGTGACGCTGAGGGTCGAGTTCGCGGAAGCCAATCCAAACTTTGATCTGACCATGTCCAAGAGCCATGCCAACGACCGCATGTATGCCCCCAGGCACTACCTGCAACAGTGGCACATCAAGTACAACGAACAGGCCAACGATCTGGCCAAGTCGGAGAATTTTGAAACCTGGGTCCAGGCATTCGCCTACCATGACACCCACACCCAGGCCCAGCAGGACACCAACCTGCCCGATATCACCCCATGGGTTTTGACAAGCATTGACGAGTTGGGCAACAAGTACTTTGAGCGCAATCCTTACTTCTGGATGGTAGACACGGCTGGCAATCAATTGCCCTATATCGACCGCCAGATCGCGGTGATGGTCAAGGATGCTCAGGTCAGAACGCTGAAGTTCATCTCGCGCGAGCTGGACAATGCCGGCGAGAATCCGCTGCCGGTTGGGGATTACCCGCTCTATGTTGAGAATGAAGAGACTGGCGACTACAAAGTATATCTCTTCGACAACAGCCGCGGCAACGATGTGGGCGTCTCCTTCAACCAGACCGACAAAGATCCGGTCTTGCGCTCGCTCTTTAACGATGTGCGCTTCCGCCAGGCCATGTCGCTGGCGATCAACCGCCCGCAGATCAACGACATCCTTTACTTCGGCAGAGCCAAAGTGCGCCAGGCCACCATCCCTGATTCGGTCTCCTTCTACGAGGAGTGGATGGGCAACTACTATGCAGACTTCGACCCAGATCAGGCGAATGCGCTGTTGGATGAGATCGGGCTGGCGTGGGATGCCGCCGGACGGGTGCGGTTGCGATCTGATGGCAGACCGCTCGAACTTGTCATCGAATGCTGGACTGAATTCTGCCCCCATTCTGAGTTGATCGCCGAGATGTGGACTGAAAATGTGGGCGTCAAGACGACCATGAGCCAGATTGAACGCTCGCTCTCGATTGAGCGCAGCGAGGCCAATGATCAGAGCGTCTATGCGCATCCGTATGATGCGATTGCCGAGCCTAACCTGCGTGCGGCCAATTGCAGCCGGCTGCGCCCGCTCGGTACGCACAACTATGCGCCGCTCTGGCGTAACTGGTACAACAGCCGGGGCGCGCAAGGCGAGGAACCCCCTCAAGTCAACCAAGATCTGATGGAACTCTGTGATCGCTACGCCGCTGCCATTCCCGGCTCCGAAGAATATATGGCAATCGGCAAAGAGATGGCAACGCTCTACACTGAACAGTTGTACAGCCTGGGCGCTTCGGTCGCCCCGCGTGTGATCATCATCTCCAACCGCCTGGGCAACGCGCCCACCGAAGGCATGTTCTCAGGTGACTATTCGTTCTGGGTTCCCTATCGTGGGGCGCAGTGGTACATCAAGTATTAGTGCGGTGAGGAATGAGTCCATCTCGCTAAGCTAAACCGCCTGGGAGAGATTAGGCGATTAGGCGATTGAGGGATTGCCAGAGATAGCGTAACATTTCTGAATCCCCAATCTCTTAATCGCCCAATCTCTAACCTTAAGCGTTAGCGTGTGCCGGTTAGTGTCTATGTCCTTTGAAGCACAATGAAAAATGGACAATGGACAGGGCGACAACCGATCCCCAATCCCCAGTCCCCAGTCCCTATTTTCAAGGTAGAGGAAGGAAATTGTGAAATATTATCTTTTCCGCCGCCTGCTGTATATGATAATCTTGCTCTTTGCCGTTTCGGCCTTCTCTTTCTTTTTGATCGATCTGCCGCCAGGCGATTATCTGACCTCCTATGTGGCGAGTCTGCGCGATTCCAGAGGCGGCGAGGTTGATCTGGCTGAGGTGGAAGCTCTCAAACGCCAATATGGTCTGGATCAGCCGCTCTACGCGCGCTACCTCAAGTGGATGGCAAACATGCTGCGCGGGGATTTCGGTCGATCCTTTGCCTGGAATATGCCGGTAGCGGGGATGCTCAGTGAACGCATGGGCATCACGATCCTCACGGCTGTGTTGACGCTCCTCTTTACCTACGCTGTCGCCATCCCGATTGGGATCTATTCAGCTACCAATCAATATTCGGTGGGCGACTATTTCTTCACCATCTTGGGCTTTGTGGGGTTGGCCATGCCCACGTTCTTCCTGGCCCTGGTGCTCATGTATTACATCAACCGCGCAACTGGGTTTAGCGTGGGCGGGCTTTATTCGCCCCAATTTATGAACCAGCCCATGAGTGTGGCTAAATTCATCGACATGCTTCAACATATCGCCATCCTCGTGGTTGCCGTGGGGATGGCCGGCACGGCCAGCGTGATCCGCATTATGCGCAGCGGCATCCTCGACGAGTTGCAGAAACATTATGTAATCTCGGCGCGCTCCAAAGGTCTGAGCGAACCGGTCCTGCTCGTCAAATACCCTGTGCGGCTGGCGTTGAATCCGATTATATCGACCATCGGCTGGATCCTCCCCAGCATTGTTTCGGGCGCTACCGTCACCGCCATCGTCATGAACATCCCCACGATCGGCGCCCTGCTCTACGAGGCGCTGCTGGCTCAGGATACCTACGTGGCCGCGGCCTCGATTATGCTCTTATCCTTTATGACGGTGATTGGGATGTTTATTTCGGATGTGCTGCTGGCGATTGTGGATCCACGCATCCGCTTTACTTAATTCTGAGAGGGACTCATGGCAACGATTGCAGTTGGAAAGGGACGCAGGCGAGAGCGCGAAGAAGACGTCTTTGTGGCGACACAATGGACCTTGATGTGGCGCAAGTTTCGCAAACACAAACTGGCCATGGTCGGCACCTGGATTGTCATCCTCTTTTATGTAGTGACTCTCTTTGCCGAAGTGATCGCCACTCAAGATCCGATTAAACGCAACACAGAGTTTATCTATGTGCCGCCACAGCCCATCTTCCTGATCGGCGGCGCGCACGGATTCGGCCCCTACATCAACGGTCTCACCGTCGAAGAAGATCCCCGCACCTGGCGCAAGATCTACACATTGGATAAAGCGGTCGAGCATCCCATCCGCTTCTTCGTCAAGGGCGATCCCTACAAACTCTGGGGCATCTTTGCGTCGGACATCCATCTGTTTGGCACAGAATCAGGCCCCTTCTTCTTGTTGGGGACAGACGACTCTGGCCGCGATCTCTTCTCGCGCATTATTTATGGGATTCGCATTTCCATGTCCATTGGGTTGGTGGGCGTCGCCTTTACCTTTATCCTGGGCAGTGTGCTAGGCGCTATTTCGGGCTATTATGGCGGCATTGTCGATTTTGTCATCCAACGCGTGATCGAATTCATCCTCTGTATTCCGGCGATCCCGCTTTGGATGGCGCTTTCCGCCGCAGTGCCCAAGGAATGGCCCTCGACCCGCGTCTATTTTGCCATCTCCATCATCCTTTCGCTGATCGGTTGGTGTGGGCTGGCGCGCGTCGTGCGCGGCAAGATGCTTGAACTGCGCCAGGCTGATTTTATCTCCGCGTCCAGGCTGGCGGGGGCGTCGGATGCCTGGCTGATCTTCGATCACATGCTGCCGGGCTTCATCAGCTATTTGATTGTCTCGCTCACCCTCTCCATTCCGGGGATGATCCTGGCCGAGACGTCGTTGAGCTTCCTGGGTTTAGGGCTGCGTCCACCGGCTGTCAGCCTGGGCGTATTGCTGCAACAAGCCCAAAATGTCAGGACAATTTCGCTCTATCCCTGGCTGATGATCCCTGGCCTGGTGATCTTCATTGTGGTGCTGGCCTTCAACTTTATGGGCGACGGCCTGCGCGATGCCGCGGATCCATACAAATAGAGAGCAGACCACAGACTGCCGATCATGCACGCGGATTTGAAGGAGAGAGTATTTTGGAGAATGATTCGATTTTGCGGGTGAGAGATCTGCACACCCATTTCATGTTGGATGAAGGCATCCTCAAGGCTGTGGACGGTGTCGATTTTGAGATCCCCAGCCGGAAGACCCTGGGCATGATCGGCGAGAGCGGTTCGGGCAAGAGCGTAACCGCCTACTCGATCATGCGCACAGTGCTGCCGCCCGGCAAGGTGGTGCAGGGGAGCATAGAATTTCAGCGCCAGAGCGGAGAGATCATCGATCTGGCTACCCTTGATCCTTTTGGCCGAACGATCCGGGATATCCGCGGCAAGGAGATCGCTATGATCTTCCAGGAACCCATGGCCAGCCTCTCGCCCGTCCACACCATCGGGGACCAGATCTTGGAGATGGTGCTGCTGCATCGGACGCGCAACAAGCGTGAGGCCAAAGAAATTGTACTCGACATGCTCAACAAAGTCGGCTTGCCCAATCCGCCCCAACGCTATGGGGAATATCCCCATCAATTGTCGGGCGGCATGTGTCAACGCGTCATGATTGCCCAGGCATTGGCCTGCAACCCTGCCCTCCTCATTGCCGACGAGCCAACGACAGCGCTGGATGTGACGGTCCAGGCCCAGATTCTAGAGTTGATCCAAAGCTTGCAAGATGAGATGGGGATGTCGGTACTCTACATCACCCACGATCTGGGTGTGATCGCCGAAATCGCCGACACCGTCGCCGTCATGTATCTGGGCCGAATTGTGGAATACGCCGACGCGCGCACGATCTTCCGCAACCCGCTGCACCCGTACACACAGCGATTGCTCAAAGCGATCCCCACGCTTTCGCGCCACGCCAGCACCTATCTTGAGAACATCGAAGGCAATGTGCCGGTGCCGCTGAATCCGCCGCGTGAATGCGGCTTCTACTCGCGCTGTCTGCTGGCGGAAAAGGGTCTCTGCGATCACGATGTACCGCCGTTGCTTGAAGTCGAACCGGGCCACCTGGTCCGCTGTTTCCTGGTCCCCAACGGAAGGGTGCGATTCTGATGGACGTTGTTCAACCGAAACAAGTTTTAATGCAGGTAGAGCATCTCAAAAAACATTTTCCCATCGAAAAGGGATTTTTGAAGACGGTGGTGGGCCATGTCAAGGCGGTGGACGATGTCTCGTTGACCATCCATCGCAACGAAACGTTGGGGCTGGTGGGGGAATCGGGCAGCGGCAAAACCACCTTAGGACGTTGTTTGATCCGCGCCATCGAGCCCACATCGGGCAAGATTACCTTTACGCCACAGGACAGCGATCCCATTGACGTGATGGCGCTGGATTGGCGCGGCCTGAAAGAGATGCGGCGCAAGGCTGCGCTTGTCTTTCAGAACCCATATTCTTCGCTCGATCCGCGCAAAACTGTCCTGCAGATCGTGGGCGAGCCGTTGGTTCTGCACAAGATCGCCAAAGGGGACGAACTGGTGGATCGGGTGCAGGATCTGATGCAATTGGTCGGCCTCGAAGTCAAACATATGAACCGCTATCCCCACGCCTTCAGCGGTGGACAGCGCCAGCGCATTGGCATTGCCCGCGCCCTGGCCCTCAAACCCGAATTTATTGTGGCCGACGAACCCGTCTCCGCGCTGGATGTCTCCATCCAGGCCCAGATCCTCAACCTGTTGCAGGATCTGCGCAGCGAGCTAAACCTTTCGTTCCTCTTTATCGCCCACGGGCTGAGCGTGATCAAGCATGTGTCGCATCGCGTGGCGGTGATGTACGTGGGCAAGATCGTTGAGACGGGGAACGTTATCGATCTCTTTGAAAACCCGCGCCATCCTTACACCGAAGCGCTGCTCTCTGCCATCCCCACGCCGGACCCAGACCGGCGTATGAATCGCATCATTCTTGAAGGGGAAGTGGCAAACCCGGCCAATCCACCCAGCGGCTGTTACTTTCACCCGCGCTGTCGGTATGCCATCGACATCTGCAAACAGGATACGCCGCCCCTCGTCGAGCAGACGCCTGGCCATTTTGCCGCCTGCCACCGCACCCAGGAATTGGAACTAATCGGTGTCCCTTTATTGGATTAGGGCCTATGTTGGATATTACCGATCCAATTGAAACTACCCTGGGCAAACGCATAGTCAACCTTCGCCCCATCGGGCGCGGCTACAGCCCTGCCCAGCGGATCGTCGTCTCCTTCGCCAAGCGCGGCGTTACCTCACCCACAGCCGAATGGCTGCGCCGTGAAAAGGTGTGCGTCTCAAATTTGTGAGAATGCTCCTCGCCGGTCCGTGACCGGCAGCGGCTGGGTCACGGACCCGACCTGAGCGCTCCCAATCTGGGACGCACCCGTGCTGAAATGCTACTTGTCGTTGAATTCCAGAAGTTCTATAATAGGACCCTCCAAAAGCTCACTAGAATTGTACGAATTCAGCCGGTTCTAAGGTTTCTCGACTCGGTCGGCTACTTGTTACAAAGTGCCACTGTCACCTAGAAAAGGCGCTGTATGTCCCAGATATTTCCTCCACGTATGAATCTCATTGTCAGGGGAGCGTTCTTGGCGTTGATCCTTGGCGGGATCGGGTTGGCCGTATTGGTGGCCTATCTGGTCAAATCGCCGCTGATGACCGAGGTCGGTGTCGCCAAAGCACAGCCTGTCGCCTATAGCCACCAACAGCACGTCGGCGGGCTGGGGCTGGATTGCCGCTATTGCCATTCGTCTGTAGAAGAAAGCAACATGGCGGGTATCCCTTCCACCGAAGTCTGTATGGGATGTCACACCCAGGTCTCCCCCGATTCTCCGGCGCTGCAACTCGTGCGCGCCAGCCAGGAAGAAAAGACCCCGCTGGCGTGGATTCGCGTCCACGATCTGGCCGACTATGTTTACTTCAACCACGCCATCCACGTGAAGGGGGGCATTGGCTGTGAGAGCTGCCACGGGCGCATCGATCAGATGGTGGTGGTGGCCAAGGCCGAGACGCTGCAAATGGAATGGTGTCTGGATTGTCACCGCGCCCCGGAAAAGTACGTGCGTCCGCGCACGGCCGTCTTCGAGATGGGCTGGGAACCGCCAGCCGATCAACTGGCTCAAGGACGACAACTGATGGCCGACTATGGGATCGAGGTCGCCGCATTGACCGATTGTTCGATCTGCCACCGCTGATGCAGCGTCACGCGCTGTCCATGCGCTTCCACCACACTTCCGACAGGATTCGACCATGGGTACACCGCCTCTCAACCTGATTGACATTCAGGCGCGTCTCGCCGAATCGAGCGGGCAAGATTACTGGCGCAGTCTGGAGGAGCTGGCCGATACCGCCGAGTTTCAAGAATTCCTCAACCGCGAATTTCCGCGGCAGGCGTCGGAATGGACGGCGTCGCTGAGTCGGCGTCATTTCTTGGGGTTGATGGGCGCTTCGTTGGCTCTGGCCGGGTTGACCGCCTGTTCCGGTCGCCAGCCCGAAAAGATCATTCCCTATGTGCAGTCCCCAGAGGACACCATCCTCGGTCGGCCTCTCTTCTTTGCCACCGCCATGCCCGTTGGCGGCTACGCCACCGGCGTGTTGGTCCAGAGCCATCTCAATCGGCCCACCAAAATCGAAGGCAACCCCGATCACCCGGCCAGCCTGGGCGCAGCGGACGCGCTGGCGCAAGCTTCTATCTTGACACTCTACGACCCGGATCGGGCCAGGGAGGTGACGCAGAACGGCGTCCCCAGCCGTTGGGAGGAATTCCTCGCCGAGCTACAACCGTACCTGGCGCGTCAGCGTGACAGCGGCGGAGCGGGGTTACGCATCCTCACCGAGACGGTCACCTCGCCCACACTTTTTGCGCAATTGCAGGCGATCCTGACGGCCTTCCCCAATGCACACTGGCATCAGTACGAGCCGATGAACCGCGATCAGGTCTATGGGGGTACGGAACTGGCCTTTGGCGAAGCGGTGGAGCCGATCTACCGCTTCGATCGCGCAAACGTAATTGTGGGCCTGGACGCCGAACTTTTTGGACCGACGCCAGGGAGTCTGCGCTACGCCCGCGATTTTGCCGACGGGCGGCGCGCCGGGCGCGAGGAAGTGCGCAGCCGCAACCGACTCTACGCCATCGAAAGCATGCCCACCCTCACCGGCGCGGCGGCGGACCACCGCCTGCCGTTGCGCGCTGGGCAGATCGAGAGCTTCGCCCGCGCCCTGGCCCGCGAGTTGGGGATCGCCGTGGAGGCTACTGCAGACCTGGCGATCCCCGCTGAGTGGGTAAGCGCCATCGCTCGTGATCTACAGGCGCAAAGGGGCGCGGGCCTCATCGTCGCCGGGGAGCAGCAGCCGCTATCGGTGCATGCCCTGGCCCACGCCATGAACGAGATCCTGGGCAATGGGGGCCAAACCGTGATCTACACCGATCCGGTGGTGGCAAATCCGGTCAATCAGATCGAGTCGCTGCGCGAATTGACGACGGCGATGGCGGATGGTCAAGTGGAGATACTCTTGATCCTGGGCGGCAATCCGCTCTTCACCGCGCTGGCGGATCTCAACTTTGGGGAGGCGTTGGCGCAGGTCGATTTCCGCGTCTACCTGGGCCTCTACGCCGATGAGACGTCGGCGCACTGCCAATGGCATCTGCCCGAAGCGCACTATTTGGAGGCGTGGGGAGACAGTCGCGCCTATGATGGCACGACGACCATCCAACAGCCGTTGATCGAACCGCTCTACTCAGGCCGGTCCGCGCTGACCGTTTTGGACGCGCTGCTCAACGAGACCCCGCGCAGCGATTTCGAGATCGTGGAAGCGTACTGGGCGCAGCAGATCTCGGCAGACTTCAACAGATTCTGGCAGATCTCTCTGCACGATGGCGTGGTGGCGGATACGACGCTGCCCATGCGCAATGTGACCGTCCGCGCCGACATTGGCAATCAACTGCCTGCGCCCGTCGCTGCCGCCGAGTTGGAGATCAACTTCCGGCTGGACCCCACGATTGGGGATGGCCGCTTCGCCAACAATGGCTGGCTGCAAGAGTTGCCCAAGCCGCTGACCAAGTTGACCTGGGAGAACGCCGTCCTCATCAGCCCGTTGACCGCCCAGCGCCTGGGGCTGACAAGCGGGGATCGGGTGGAAATCAGCTATGGCGGCAGAACGGTACAAGGACCGCTCTGGCTGATGCCCGGTCACTGCGCGGATGCGATCACCGTTCACCTGGGCTATGGACGCGCCCAGGTTGGACGCGTGGGCAACGGCGCTGGCTTCAACGCCTACGCGCTGCGCAACGCCGACGCACCCTGGTTCGATGGCGGCGTCACCCTGCGCAAGGTGGGGACGGGCCATTCGTTCGCCACCACCCAACACCACCACAGCATGGAAGGGCGCAACTTGATCCGTGTGGGAACGGTGGCACAGTTCGCAGATGAACCGGACTTTGCCCGCGAAATGGACCCGCACACCCCCAACATCTCGCTCTATCCACGGTTCGAATACACGGGCAACGCCTGGGGCATGGTCATCGATCTCAACGCCTGTATCGGCTGCAATGCCTGTGTCACCGCCTGCCAGGCCGAGAACAACATCCCCATTGTGGGCAAAGATCAGGTGGCCAATGGCCGCGAAATGCACTGGATTCGGCTGGATCGTTACTATGAGGGCGATCTTGCCAACCCTGCAACGCACCATCAGCCTGTCACGTGTATGCACTGTGAGAACGCTCCCTGTGAAGTTGTCTGCCCGGTGGCGGCGACCATGCACGATCACGAAGGGCTGAACACCATGATCTACAACCGCTGTGTAGGAACCCGCTACTGCTCGAACAACTGCCCCTACAAAGTGCGGCGTTTCAACTTTCTGCAATATGCGGATCTGGAAAGCGAAACGTTGGCGCTCCAGCGCAACCCCAATGTTACCGTGCGCGCCCGCGGCGTCATGGAAAAGTGTACCTATTGCATCCAACGCATTAGCAGCGCCCGCATTGCCGCCAAACTGGAGGATCGAGAGATCGGCGACGGTGAAATTGTCACTGCGTGCCAGGCCACCTGCCCTACCCAGGCCATCGTCTTTGGCAAC
This sequence comes from Caldilineaceae bacterium, assembly GCA_019637695.1. GTDB lineage: Bacteria > Chloroflexota > Anaerolineae > Caldilineales > Caldilineaceae > RI-153. The sequence goes on from JAHBVG010000039.1 coordinate 15,078, forward strand.
ATCAACGATGCCGATAGCCAGGTGGCAAAGTTGAAAGCCTCGTCCCTCAACTATGGGTTACTGACCAATTTGAACACCCAGCCGCGCACTACCTATCTGGCCAAACTGCGCAATCCCAATCCTGAACTTGAAGGGGGAAATGGCTAATGGACGCCAGACGTCTATCCCAATCGGGCTACCTCGTTGGGCAGGGGCACACCTTCCGCTCCATCGTCGATCTGATCGCCGGCGCAGTCTTGACCCGCGTCACGCCTCGCGCCTGGTTCGCTGGCCTTATCCTCGGCCTTGTTCTGTTGATTGTCTTTCTTTTTGCCGTCAGCTATCTCTTCTCAATGGGCGTCGGCATCTGGGGGATCAACGTCCCTGTGGGCTGGGGCTTTGCCATCATCTCGCTGGTCTGGTGGATCGGCATCGGCCACGCCGGGACGTTGATCTCGGCCATCCTGTTGCTCTTCCGCCAACAGTGGCGCACCTCGATCAATCGCTTCGCCGAAGCCATGACCCTTTTTGCCGTCCTTTGTGCTTCGCTCTTCCCCCTTTTACACCTGGGGCGTCCGTGGCTGGCCTACTGGCTTTTCCCCTACCCTAACACCTTCGGTCTGTGGCCGCAGTTCCGCAGCCCTCTGGTCTGGGATGCCTTCGCGATTGGGACCTACGCCACAGTTTCACTGATGTTTTGGTTCATTGGCCTCTTGCCCGATCTGGCGGCCATGCGCGACCGTGCGGAAAACCGCTGGGCGCGCTATATCTATGGGTTGCTGGCCCTGGGATGGCGCGGCGCCGCCAGCCACTGGCAGCGCTATGACACGGCCTATCTGCTCCTGGCGGCGCTGGCGACGCCGCTGGTGGTTTCAGTTCACTCGGTGGTGAGTTTGGACTTTGCGGTTGGGGTGATACCGGGCTGGCACTCGACCATCTTCCCGCCCTATTTTGTGGCCGGGGCGATCTTCTCTGGCTTTGCTATGGTGCTTACCCTGTTGATCCCCCTGCGCAAGATCTACCGCTTTGAATCGTTGATCACCCTGCGCCATCTGGACATGATGGCTAAGGTGATGCTGGCTACCGGTCTGCTCGTAGCCTACGGCTATCTGACCGAAGCATTCACGGCCTGGTATTCGGGGAGCCCGTTTGAGCGTTTCTGGCTCTTCAACCGTTCGTTTGGTCCTTACCTGTGGCTCTTCTGGGCACTGATGCTCTGCAATGTGCTAATTCCCCAGGCACTCTGGTTTGGCCGCGTACGCTCGAACCCGCTCCTGCTTTTCCTGATCGCCATTGTCGTCAACGTGGGCATGTGGCTGGAACGCTACGTCATCATCGTGGTCAGTCTCTATCGTGATTTTCTGCCTTCGTCATGGGGATATTACACCGGCACAGTATGGGATTGGGCGACCTTCCTGGGCACTATCGGCCTCTTCCTCACCCTGATCTTCGTCTTTGTGCGCGTGTTGCCCATGATCTCTATTTCGGAGATGCAGCACCAGTTGGCAGAGACCCAAAAAGAGGACAGCGCCCACCAACGATCCACGCCGTCGCCCATCGTCAGCGCTACGTCCGCGGTGGATTCCGTTGTCCCTACAGTTCCGCTCTACGGCTTGATGGCCGAATTCGAGGATCCCCATACCCTGTTAGAAAAAGCACGCGCAACCTATAACGCTGGCTATCGCAAGATCTCGGCCTACAGTCCCTTCCCTATTGAGGACCTGCCAGCGGCAATTGGTCTGCGCCCTTCCCGGCTACCCTTGTTCGTCCTCTTGGCGGGGATAGCGGGGGCTGTCACAGGTTTCTCTCTGCAATATTACGCCGCCGTCATCGCCTACCCCTGGAATATCGGCGGGCGGCCCTATAACAGTTGGCCTGCCTTTATCATTGTGACCTTTGAATTGACGATCCTCTTTGCCGCCGGCGTCGCCGCCCTGGGGATGTTGCTGCGCAATGGGTTGCCCCAACCCTACCATGCCGTCTTCAACGCCCCGCGCTTCAAGCTGGCTTCCCAGGATCGCTTCTTCTTGTGTGTGGAGGCCACCGATCCGCACTTCGATCTGACCACGACCCGGCAGTTTCTGGAAACGTTGCATCCGGCGGATGTGGTGGCGGTGGCAAAATGAGCAAACGAATGCCAATTCTCGCTCGCCGTCGGTTCATTTCCCTGATCGTCTGGCTTGGTTGCCTGGGCATCCTTGCTGGCTGTGCGCTCACCATGCGCGACCAGCCGCGTGTCAATCCCCTGGCCGAAAGCCGCTTTTTTGCGGATGGGTCATCGGCGCGGCCGCGCATCCCCAACACAGTGGCGCGTGGACAGGTGCGCCTCGACGAGCATCTCTACGCCGGGCGCATCGACAATCGCTTTGCCCAAAGCTTCCCCTTTACGATCACGACGAGCATCCTTGAACGCGGCCAGGAACGCTATAACATCTTCTGCGCCCCCTGTCATAGCCTGGTGGGGGATGGCTACGGCATCATCACCGAGTACGGGATGCGCACGCCGCCCTCCTTCCACGATGTGGATGTGCGCGACCAGCCGCCCGGTTACTATTTTGCCATTATCAGCGACGGCACTCGCATCATGCCCAGCTATGAGCGCATCCCCGCGGAGGATCGCTGGGCGATTGTGGCCTACATTCGCGCCCTGCAACTCAGTCAGAACGCCGATCCATCCCTGCTCTCGCCCGATGAACTGCCCTTGCTGGACGAAACGGACCCAGGCACACCATGAGAAAAAGCAAAGCTCTCCCCAAAGTCGTCGCCCCCACCTTCCCGGCAGCGCCGCCGCGGCTGCAAAGGACGCTCCTGGCGGTTGCTGTGACCGGACTGGTGTTTGCCCTGCTCGGCGTCTTCGTGGATCAGGATCAATTCTGGCGATCTTACCTGCTCGCCTACCTCTTTTGGTTGGAGATCAGCCTGGGCTGTCTGGCGATGGTTCTGCTCCACCATCTGGTGGGCGGGCGCTGGAGTGCGCGCATCCGCCGGGTGATGGAGACCGGCGCCATGATGTTGCCGCTGATGGCTATCCTCTTCGCGCCGCTGCTCTTCGGGCTGACCAGGCTTTACCCCTGGACCGACGCTGCGCACGTTGCCGAAAGTGAGCTATTGCAACTGAAAAGCGCCTACTTGAACCTGCCCTTTTTCGTGGGCCAAGGCTGCGCTCTATTTTGCCGTCTGGCTGACGCTGGCCTATTTGCTCAACCGTTGGTCCCTGACCCAGGATCGCACAGGCGACCCGGCATTGGCGCAGCGTATGCGCCGTCTGAGCGCGCCGGGGTTGATCCTTTACGTGTTGACATCCACCTTCGCCGCTTATGATTGGATGATGTCGCTGGAGCCGGAGTGGGCATCCTCGATCTACGGGCTGCTCGTCATCGTCGGGCAAGGATTGGCGGCCCTGGCGTTGGCTATCATCGGGCTGCGATTCGTGGGACAGCGATATTTTCCCAACGAGAATTGGACCCAATCGTTCAACGATCTGGGCAATTTTATGTTGGGTTTTGTGATGATCTGGGCCTACTTCTCGTTTTCACAATTCCTGATCATCTGGTCGGCCAATATCCCCGAAGAGGCGGTCTGGTACTATCACCGTATGCAAAATGGATGGCAGATCGTGGCGCTCTTTTTGGTGGGGGTTCATTTTGCGCTGCCCTTTGCCCTGCTTCTATTTCGGCGCTTCAAACGGAGGGTAGACTGGTTGGCGGGGTTGGCTATTGCCATCTTTGTGGTCCGCCTGGTCGATCTTTATTGGCTGATTGTGCCAGCCTTTCACCCAGAGGGTATCCATCTACATTGGCTGGATCTGGCGCTGTGGATTGGGATGGGAGGAGGCTGGGTCCTGATCTTCCTTCAACAGTGGCGTGGGAAAGCGATGCTGCCGCTGCACGATCCCCGTTTAGGAGACGAACATGAACATCTGGAAGAATTCCCCGCCGCAGAACAGACGGCGTAATTTGGGATTGGGCTGTGGGTTGATCGCTCTGATCCTCGTGGTTGGCCTTGCCGCAACAGCCACGCTGTGGGGACGGCCCCTGATTGCACGGTTGACCGATCAAGGCCCGATCCTGGCGGATCATCCATCCGTTGCGCAGTTGACAGAGCGCCGCGCCGAGGAAACTGTTCGCTTGAGCAATTACGGCTGGATCGATCGCGAGGCAAACGTCATCCACATTCCGGTGGATCGCGCCATTGATCTGATCGCTGAGAGCGGCTTACCTGTGGGCGGAGCGGGCCTATCTGCCGAAATGGAGGCCATCGCCGACGAAGAGCCGACGGTGCAGATCGATCTAGCAAACGTGAGCTTTCAGGCGCACGTCTTACCCATCTTCCAGCAACATTGTGTTGAGTGCCACGGCGATGAGACAGCGGAGGAAGGGTTGAAGCTGACAAGTTACCGCACAGTGTTGGGCGGATCGCAGAATGGATCCGTGGTAGAGCCGGGCGATCCCGACAGCAGCTATCTGGTGAGGCTGGTCACAGAAGGCAGAATGCCCCGGCGGGGTGATCCGTTGTCAATTTCTGAAATTGAAATCATCGTCGCCTGGATCACTGCCGGGGCGCTGGACAATTGAAAAGGTCCGCCGGGTTTTCTAAAAACCCGGCGGACCTTTTTATGCGCTACTGGTATCTTCTCAATATTTCAGGGCGTACGGACACGATATATCGTGTCCGTACATCACCACCCCAGATTACTGCGCATAAGGATCGTGGTTGATGGGGGGAATGCTCTTCAGGTAGGCCGCTATCGCCAGGGCGTCCGCTTCGGTCAGATTGCTGAACCGGCGGTCGATCTGTTGGGCCATGCTGCCTGTAACCCGTCCACCCCCTGGGTACATGCCGGTGACAAGGAAATGGGCGATCTCATCCTCGCTCCACTGGCCGATACTTGTCGATTCATGGGGTGTGATATTGGCAGAGGTTTCATCCTGTACCGTCGCCCCGGCTAGGAAGAGATCCATATTGACGCTGCCATCCGCGTTGCGCGGGGTATGGCACATGCCGCAGCGAGCAATAGTGACAAGCACTTCCCCACGTGCGACTGGATCCGTAGCTGGTTCGGCGGGTGGATCGTTGACCGGCGTAAACGGCGCTGGATCGCTGGTCACTTCCCGCTCTGGCACATCGTTGGCGATTGGCGCTAACGAGAGCAAGTAAGCCGCCACATTGAGCGATTCACGATCGGACAAAAGGCTGAAGTCATGATACGGCATGATGGGATAGAGTTGGGACCCATCGGGTCTGGCACCCGTTTGTAGGGCTGACGCAATCTCCTCTACGCTCCAACTGCCGATGCCGGTCTCCTGATCGGGTGTGATGTTGGCAGCATAGACCACGCCAAACGGTCCAGCAAACCTGTTGCCCCCCGCCAGTCCGCCTAGCTCAGAATTGAAGTGACAACCACAGCCGCCGGTGAGATTGACGATGTAGCGGCCATTAGCCAATTCATCGGGCACGGCTGCTTCCTCTTCCGGCTGTGGGGTAGCGGTCGCTTCTTCTTCCGGTTGAGGGGTGGCGGTGGCTTCTTCTTCCGGTTCTGCCGTAGCGGTGGGTTCGGAGGCTGGTTCCTCTGTAGGCGCCGGTTCCGTTGCCGCCGGTTCCACAGCTGTCGGCGCCACTGCTTCCGGTTCAGCCCCTGATTGGCAGGCGCTGATGATCAATGCTAGAAATAGGCTGATCGCAACGAGCGGAATCCATAGCGCCCTCCGGCCTTTCCTCACTTGCTCCAATCGACTCCTCTGCATACATGCCTCCTTGTGATTGGTTGGTAAATGAAACCAGATGAGTAGGATACATCTCCGATCAGGCACGGAAAGGAATAATAGGAAAACAGTTATACCAGGAGTTTCCGTGCCATTCGCAGGCGTAAAAAGCGGATTTTATTCTATTTCGAGAGGGACAGTTCGCGATCATACAGGACTCCTCATGACTTGTCAATCGTCTCTAATAGAGCCTAAATAGAGAAAACACTTAAATATCTGCAATTAGGTACGGGTGCTGCTTGCCGCACCCAGCAGGCACAGCAAGCGGACGCTGCGTCCGCAAGCGCCCCTACGATTGTACGAACTCTATCTGTTTTCTCTATAAGTCAGCCAAGTCGGAACCTTAAAATTGGTGCTTGACAAGGTAATCGTTTTCCTATAGGATCAGGTAATCGATTACCTTTTCTCTTTACCCCGCTCTTTCCATACTTTATGACACCAACTCTGGCCGAGATTGCCACCGCTGCTGGCGTTTCGATAGCGACTGTATCCAGGGTGATTAGCGGCAACGGCCATCCTGTTAAGGATGAGACGCGAGAACGCATCCTTTCTTTGGCCGCCAGCATGGGCTATGAACCAAACCTGATCGCTCGCGGTCTGCGCAAACAGCAGACCTGCATGATCGGCGTGATTGTAGATCGGATTAGTTCACCTTTTGCGGCAGCGACTGTGCAGGGGTTACAAGATAGCCTCAAACTTGAAGGCTATTCCACTTCCATGGTCAATGCCAACCGTGAGGCGGATACTGTCTTTGAAGCAATTAAAGATTTCAACCGTCGCCGCGTAGACGGTATTATTCTGCTCAATTCATGGTTGCATCCATACAATGACATGGTATTGAGCGCTCTTGAGCGCAAACCCTTCGTGCTGATCAACCGCATCATTGAGGAAGTTCGCTATAAATGTGTTGCGCCGGGCGACCAGTTGGGCGCGCAGATGGCGATCACCCACCTGGCAAATCTCGGCCACCGGCGCATTGGCTATATCAACGGTGTGGCCGACTGGCTTGAAGCACAAAATCGGTTGGCTGGCTATAAGAATGTGGTGAGTGAGCGCAGACTTGACGACGATCCGGCGCTGGTGCAACAGGGCGATTGGGGCGTCGAATCAGGATACGAGGCAACACGAGCGCTCCTGGAATTGGATTCCCCACCGACGGCGATCTTTGCCTCAAACGATCTCATGGCGTTGGGTGTGATCTACGCCGTACAGGATGCAGGGCTACAGGTTCCAGAGGATATGGCCGTGGTGGGTTACGATGATCGAGATTTTGCCCATTGGGTACGGCCATCCTTAACCACCATTTGTATGCCCTCCTACGAGATGGGACAGGCCGCTACCACACTTTTATTGAACCAGATCGCCGAAAATTCAGATCCTATTGACGCCACCCATATCCCTGGGCAGTTGATCGTGCGCCAGTCTTGCGGGGCATTGATGGCCGGGTAATGCGCAGTGACCATCCCCACGATGGCGCAGCTCACAGGTTTTGGTGTAGTACTCAACAATCTGTTGAGTTTTCATATAGCTTGCCGCTTGTGTTCCACTTCGACAGCCTCAATTTCATAGCCATTCCCACAAGGAGAGGAGAGACGCACCATGTCTGCACGTAGTCTATCTCGTCGTAAGTTTTTGCAGATCAGTGGCCTATCGATCACTGCCGTCGCTGTCGCCGCCTGCGCCCCCGCCGTAGCGCCGCAACCAGGGACAACCAGCAGCGGCGCAGTGCAGCCCGCAGCACAGACCGTCAATATCAGCTTCATGGGCTGGGGCGGTCCCGGTGAGGACGAAGGTGTGCGCAATGCCATCGCCCAATTCCAGGAAGAAACCCCCGACATTACCGTCACCTGGAGGCATACCCCGGAGCGGTATGCGGAGATCTTCCTCGCCAACGTAGCCGCGGGGACCCCGCCCGACACAGCCTTCATCGGCAGCGCAGACTATGGAACCTATGTGCGCGATGGTCTGCTGCTCGACATTACCGATCCGTTGCAGGCAGATCCGCTGTTGGGGGCCGAGGATTACTTCATCCAGCCGCAGGAACGCGACCGCTGTACCTTTGAAGGCCGCTGGTATGGCATCGGCTCGTGCTGGGTTGCGCCCCACATCTATTACAACGCCGATATCTTTGAGGAGGCAGGCGTCGAGCCCCCCAGCATGGACCCGGACGAAGCCTGGACGTGGGCCGAATTTGTCGAAGCGGCGCGTGCGCTCACGACGGATGTCAACGGCAACCACCCTGGCGATGCTGGTTTCGACATCGGCAATGTGGATCGCTGGGGCGTGCATTGGTCCACCGCCTCGGCCAGCGCCACTCAGTTGGTTTCCGCCATCCTCTCCAACGGCAACGACTATCTGGACCCAGAGACCAAGCTGCTGGTGGTGGATCAGCCGTCGGGCTACCAGGCTGTGCAGAACCTGGCAGATCTCATGCACGTTCACCAGGTGATGCCCCAATCTACTGCGTTGGAGAGCCTGGGCATGAGCAACACGCAGATGTTGGAGACGGGCAAACTGGCAATGGCAATTGACGGCTCCTGGGCGCTGGATTGGATGAAGAATATCAGCGCAACACTGGGGACTGGCGTCCTGCCCAAGATGGACTCACAGGGCGTCCACATGCAGGCCCACCTGCACAGCGCGCTGGCGGGTAGCTCCAATCCAGATGCAGCCTGGCAGTGGGTGCGCTTCCTGTCTACGCCGTTCTATCAGCTTCAGTTCTGCCGCACGGGTCTATGGCTGCCCAGCCAGACCGCGCTTGCCACTGAGGAAGGGCTGCAAGAATGGATCGGTTCCGGCCATCCCCCAGGCTATGAGATGATGGTCACCGAGTATCTGCCTCGCTTTGGCCGCGCCATCTACATGCCGCCGGGCTGGCCACAGGCTGTCTCTTTTGTGACGCCCGCGCTGGATGGCGTTTGGAATGGGCGCATGACTGCTGAAGAAGCGTTGACCGAGGCCGTGCCGCAGGCCAACGCCATCCTGCAGGAACAGGCAAACCGGAGTTAGAATAGGGCGTTAATTAGGGAATAGTTTTGCGCCCATAATGAGTAATGAGTAATGAGAGAGGACGACGCCACCCTTCTGCTCATTACTCATTACTCATTACTCGCTAACCACGAAGCTATTTACGCTATCGTGTACTAGGAAGGAGAGCGCCATGGCCGCTGCAACTCGCTGGCTGGATACTATCGGCCCGAAGACGCTGGCTGGGAAACGAGCAATTATTGGCTATATTTTTATTTCGCCTTTTATTCTGGGCTTCTTGCTCTGGTTTCTGACGCCGGCGGTGATTGCGATCTGGCTGACCTTCACCGACTGGAATCTGATCCGCGCCCCCCGCTTTATCGGCGTGGACAACATTACCAAACTCTTCAACGATTCACTCTTCTGGCAGTCGCTCAAAGTCACCTCGATCTATACATTGGTCTCTGTACCATTGGGGCTAGTCTTCGGCTTCTGCCTGGCCCTGTTGATGAACACCAAAGTGCGCGGGATCGCCATCTTCCGCACTGTCTATTATCTGCCCCGCATTGTGCCCGCCGTCGCCAGCGCTGTGCTGTGGGCGTGGATTCTGAACACCGAGTTTGGGCTGCTCAACGTGCTGCTCAACTATTTCGGGTTGCCCAAAGTGCGCTGGCTGCAAGATCCAGAGTGGGCGCTCTCCGCGCTGATTATGATGAGCCTGTGGGGGTTGGGCGGGACCATGATCATCTATCTGGCTGGTCTTCAGGGCATCCCAGAGGTCTTTTACGAAGCGGCCAAGATTGATGGGGCCGGGCGCTGGGCGCAGTTGCGCCATGTCACCATCCCGCTTATGTCACCAGTGATCTTTTTCAATATGATCATCGGCATCATTGGTTCGTTCCAGGTTTTTACGGCGGGCTTTTTGCTCACCGACGGAGGTCCGCAAAACGCCACGCTCTTCTATGTACTCTATCTCTACCGCAACGGCTTTCAATATCTGAATATGGGATACGCCGCCGCGCTGGCCTGGGTTCTCTTCTTTATCATCATGCTGTTGACCCTCGTTGTCTTCAAATCGGCGGCGGGCAGGGTTCATTATGAGGATGCACAGTAAGCGCCTGTTGGGAGGTAAATCATGACGAGAATAAGCGATGTTTCTGCCCCGCAATCTGCGCCGCTCCGCGCCTACATGCAGCGTTCCTGGGGCGAGCGTGTCATGGAGATGGCAACGAATCGCGAGATCTGGTGGCGGACTATGGTCTGGGCCATCCTTTTGCTGGGGTCAATCGTGATGATCCTGCCCTTTCTCTGGTTGGTGAGCAGCTCGCTCAAGTTGGAAACACACATCTTCATCTTCCCGCCAGAGTGGATCCCCAATCCGGTGCGCTTCCAAAATTACACAGACGCGCTCACCTACAAACCCTTCGGCACCTATATCACCAACACATTGGTGATTGTCACCCTCAACATGGTCGCCATCATCCTCACGGCTTCGTTCTGCGCCTATGGCTTTGCGCGCGTTCGCTTCCCAGGCCGTGATTTCTGGTTTGCGATTGTGCTTTCGACGATGATGGTCCCCTACTTTGTGCTGATGATCCCGCAGTTTGTGATCTTCACCCGCCTGGGCTGGATCGATTCTATCTTGCCGTTGACTGTGCCCTTCTTTTTTGGCGGCGGCGCTTTTAACATCTTCCTCCTGCGCCAATTTTTCCGCACCCTGCCCGAGGAGTTGGCCGACGCCGCCCGTATCGATGGCTGCAGCGAGTACATGATCTACGCGCGGATCATGTTGCCGCTGGCAAAACCGGCGCTGGCGACGGTGGCGATCTTCACCTTCCTCAACGGCTGGAACGATTTCATCGGCCCACTGCTCTACCTGCGCTCGCCAGAGAACTTCACCGTTGCCATTGGGCTGGCTACCTTCCGCAGCGTCATGCGCACCCGCTGGGATCTGCTCATGGCTGCCTCCACCGCCATGATCCTGCCCGTGGTCATACTCTTCTTCTTCGCCCAGCGCTACTTCATTCAAGGGATTGTACTGAGTGGGTTGAAAGGATAGTGATAGGTGACTGGTGACTAGGGAATGGGGCGGACTGTTTGCGCTCCCCAGTCACCTATCACCAGTCACCTATCACCAATCACCATCAAAAAAGGATCACCATCCATGCCACAACCACATCTTTCCACCATCGCGCCGGGGGATCTGCGGCATGTTGGCGGTTTTTTGGGGAATCGCTTCCACGCCAACCGCAGCCAACGGCTCAAGGATCGCACGCTTTCCGAAGAATTCATCCGCCTTCATGAAAAGAAAAACTACGACGATTGGTTTTGGATGGGCGAGCAGATCGGCAAATGGCTCGACGCTGCCGCCTATACCGGTTTAATCGCCGACGATCAAGAACTGCTCGGTCGCGTGCATGAACTCATCGACCGCCTCGCCGCCAGCCAGGAAGCGGACGGCTATTTAGGCATCACGAGTCGCTATCACCGCAACCCTGTGCGCGGCATGGAACTCTACGAGATGTACTACGTGCTGCTGGGGCTGATCGCCTGCTATGATCTGCTGGGCAGCGAGAAAGCGCTGGAGACGGCGCAGCGGCTGGGCGAATTCATTATCAAGACCTGGGGCGTGGAGCCGGGGCAGTTCCCGCTGGTCGGTCCCTTCCCCGGCAACGGACACGACGGCGGCGAAGGCACGCTGATCCTGGAACCGATTGTACTGCTGGGCGGGCGCAACGGCGACGAGCGTTTTGTGCGCTGGGGCGAGCAGACGCTTGCCAAATGGGACGAATGGTGGGAAGCGTACCCCGTCGCCAACCATAGCTGTGGATACACCAACAAGCGTCGCTTTGCCGCCGGCGAAATGGATGTCTTCGATCTGCGCGAGAATATGCACGCCCACACCTTCCACATGACGCTCTTGGGCCTGGCCGCGCTCCACAACGTCACCGGCAACAAGGAATATCGCGATGTAGTCGTCGGCTGTGTGGATCGGCTGGCCGATGAGTGGATCTTCCTCACCGGCGGCATGAGTTCCACCGAGCGCTATGTGCCGCGACGCTACTACCACGTCCGCAACCAGATCGAAGTCTGCCCGCAGCACACCTGGATTCTGCTGCTCGATCAGGCGTTGCAGTGGACCGGCCATCCCCGCTACGCTGCTGAGATCGAGCGCGATCTCTTCAACCATTTTCTGGCTGCGCAACTGGCCGACGGCTCGAATTGGAGCTACTTTACCCCCCTCAACGGTCACGCCGTGGAGCCATCTCGCCCCAACTGTTGCAACGCCGCCGGTCATCGCATCGCCGGGCGCATGCCAACTTATCTTTATGGATTGCGCGACAACGCCCCCGCCGTGCTCATGATCAGCGAAAGCGGCGGCGTGCTGCGCCCGCAAGGTCTCCCCGCGGTGACGCTGCGTCAGGAGACCCAATTCCCCGCCGATGGTCGGGTGACGATCCACGTGGACCCGGCAGAAGCGGCGCGCTTCCCGCTCCATCTGCGCATCCCACCCTATGCGGAAGGGGCGACGGCGCGCGCGGGCGATGAGACCATCGCCGCCAAGGAGGGAGAGTTCCTGGTCATCGAGCGCCTGTGGACGCCTGGCGACCGCGTCGAACTCACGCTGCCCTTTGCGATCACCTGCCAGGCCGACGCCAATGTGACGGCCATCACGCGTGGTCCGCTCACCTATGCCTACTTCCAAGACGCCCAGGCTGATTCGATGATCTTTCACCATCGCCGCGGCCTCTACCCTGAGGATGTGGTGCTGGCTATTGATCCCGCCAACCCGGCGGCGAGCGTCGGCGAAGAAGCGCTGGGTGATGGCTTGTTGGGGCCAGCCTTGCACGTTCCGGCACATGTGAAATCGCGCGCCCCCATTTTCTCGACGGCGGCGGCCAATGCCCAACTCCCCGCCCCCGAAAGCCAGACCGTGCGCCTGCTCCCCTTCGCCAACCAGGGCGCGGTGAGAGGTGAGTATCAGGTTTTTATGGATTATCAGAAATAGGGATTAGTGATCAGTGACTGGTGATAGGTGACTGGGAAGAGAAGCTCTCTTCCCAGTCACCTATCACCAGTCACCAGTCACCCATCTCTCAATCCCCAGGAACAAACCATGACCAAAGAGACTTTCCACCCTCTCCCACTCAACGCGGTGACCTTGCTGCCGGGGATCTTCAAACAGCGCTATGATCTGAACCGGCGCTATGTGATGGATCTGCGCAACGAGAACCTGCTGCAAAATTTCTATCAAGAGGCGGGGCTGTGGACGGCGCGCCACCGCAACGAAACTACCCATATCCACGGCGGCTGGGAGTTCCCCACCTGTCAACTGCGCGGCCACTTCCTCGGCCATTGGCTGTCGGCGGCGGCGCACATGGCCGCCGTGGCTGGGGATGGCGAGGCCGGTGCTAAGGCCGCCGCCATCGTCGCCGAGTTGGGGCGCATCCAACGCGAGAACGGCGGCGAGTGGGTTGGCTCCATCCCCACGACCTACCTGGATTGGATCGCCCGCGGCAAACGGGTCTGGGCGCCCCACTACACCCTGCACAAGACGCTCATGGGCCTCTACGATATGTATGCTTATACGGGCAACGAAGATGCCCTCGACATCCTCATCCAATGGGCAAAGTGGTTCCACCGCTGGACGGGGCAATTCAATCGAGAGCAGATGGACGACATCCTCGATGTGGAGACGGGCGGCATGTTGGAGGTGTGGGCCAATCTCTACGGCGTCACCGGCCAACAGGAACATCTCGATCTGCTCCACCGCTACGACCGGCCGCGCCTCTTTGACCGCATGTTGGCGGGTGTGGATGTGCTCACCAACATGCACGCCAACACCACCATCCCCGAAGTACACGGCGCAGCCCGCGCCTGGGAAGTGACCGGCGACCCGCGTTGGCGGCAGATCGTCGACGCCTATTGGCAGATGGGGGTGACAGATCGCGGCATCTATTGCACGGGCAGCCAGACCTGCGGCGAGATCTGGTCGCCGCCCAACGTGCTATCCACGCGGCTGGGCGACAAAAACCAGGAACATTGTGTGGTCTACAACATGATGCGCCTGGCCGACTACCTGATCCGCTGGACCGGGGATGTGCAGTACGCCGACTATTGGGAGCGCAACCTCTACAACGGCATCCTCGCCCAACAGCACCCGGACACGGGCATGATCGCTTATTTTTTGCCCCTGCACGCCGGCGGCGTCAAGGAGTGGGGTTCGCCCACCGAAGATTTCTGGTGCTGTCACGGCACGCTGGTGCAGGCCCACCCCGCCAACACGCGCAGCATCTATTTCGAGGATGAGGCAGGATTGGTCGTCAGCCAATACATCCCCTCCCAAGCGAAATGGAACGATGTGACGGTCCGCCAGACGTGGAATCAGCAACACGAACTGGCGCAGCGGCCCACAAGTTGGGTCATCGACATTGTCGTGGCGTGCGCCGTCCCCACGGAATTTACGCTGAAGTTGCGCCTCCCCTGGTGGCTGGCTGGCGATGCCGTGATCCGCGTGGACGGCGGCGCAGCCGAGACGGTGAGCGGCGCGGCGAGCTTCCACGCCATCCGCCGCACATGGGATCGTCAGCAGATCCGGCTCGAACTGCCCAAAACGGTGACGCTGGCTCCCCTGCCCGACCGCGCTGATCTGGTCGCCTTCATGGATGGCCCGGTCGTGCAGGCCGGTCTCTGCGCTGAAGATCGTCCGCTGGTGGGGGATCTAGAGCAACCGATGTCGATCCTCAGCGCCTACAACGAGCGCGAATGGACGACCTGGCAACCCGGCTATCAAACCCGCGGACAGGCTCGCAACTTCCGCCTGATGCCGCTTTACGAAGTTCGCAGCGAACCCTATACCGTCTATTTTTCTCGAACCGAATAGTGCGTGGTGCGTAGTAGGTGGACTAGATAATTCCCAGGTTCTGAATTGGTTTCTCAGTGCAGAGTATAGAATTTTCACGATCTGTACACATCGGGCAACCTGTTGAGACACCAGTTCCACCACTGGTACACGCACCATGCACTACGCACCACATCTTTCCAACAACAAACTTTCCCCACAAGGAGCCACACCATGAAACTCGGACCAGTCGATACAAGCCAAAGTCCGTATGCCCGTCACCGCACGCTGGCGCTCTCGGATGTCCGCCTCGACGGCGGTTTTTGGTCAACTTGGCAGCGGACAAACCACAAGGTGAGCCTGCGCCACGGCTTCGATCAACTTGAGCGCTTCGGCAACTTCAACAACCTCAAGCTGGCAGCGGGCAAAGGCGAAGGCGAATACCGCAGACCCGTCTTTATGGATTCAGATGTCTACAAGTGGCTGGAGGCCATCGGCTATGAGCTGGCGTGGAACCCTGATCCTGAGTTGGTGGAGATGGCCGATCATGCCATCAAACTGGTGGAAGGAGCGCAGGGCGAGGACGGCTACCTCAACTCCTATTGGGATGTGGTAGAGCCGGACCGGCGCTGGGCGGATCTCGATCACGGCCACGAACTCTATTGCGCCGGCCATCTCTTCCAGGCCGCTGTCGCCTATTACCGCGCCACCGGGGATCGGCGGCTGTTGGATGTCTCTTGCCGTTTCGCCGACTACATCGACTCGGTCTTTGGGCCGGGCAAGCGCATCGGCACGCCGGGCCACCCTGAAGTTGAAATGGCGTTGGTCGAACTCTTCCGCGAGACCGGTGAGCGGCGCTATCTGGATCTGGCGCTCTACTTTGTCGATCAGCGTGGGCATGGATTGTTGCAGCACAGTCGATTTGGCGGCGGCGCATACTACCAGGATCACATCCCCGTGCGCGAAGCATCCACGGTGGAAGGGCACGCCGTGCGCCAACTCTATTTGACCACCGGCGTCGCCGATCTCTATTTGGAGACGGGTGAGGGGGCGCTGCTCGACGCACTCATGCGCCAGTGGCGCAATATGACCAGCCGCAAGCTCTTCATCACCGGCGGGCTGGGATCGCAACACGCTGGCGAAGCCTTCGGCGAACCCTATGAGTTGCCCAACGAGCGCTGCTATTGCGAGACCTGCGCCCAGATCGCCAGCATCATGTGGAACTGGCGCATGTTGCTGATCACTGGGGAGCGACGCTTTGCCGATCTGCTCGAACGCACGCTCTACAACGGCTTTCTCAGCGGCGTCTCGTTGGACGGGCGCTGCTACTTCTACGTCAACCCCTTGATGAGCCGCGGCGCTGATCCGCTGCTGGGGCGCAAACATATTGTGCGCCCCGAATGGCACGGATGCGCCTGCTGCCCACCCAACGTCATGCGCACGCTCTCTTCATTACAGCACTATCTCGCCACCACCGACGAGAGCGGCGTCCAGATCCATCAATATGCGCCGTCCACAATCCGCGCTGCAGTTGGGAATGGAGAGGCCGTCCTCAAGATCGAGACCAATTATCCTTGGGAAGGGACGGTCAAACTCACGGTGCAGGAGAGCAGGGGCGATTGGACGCTGAAACTGCGCATCCCCAACTGGAGCGCGCAGGCTTCGTGGGAGGTGAACGGGCGGGCCGAAGCCATTGATGTGCAGGATGGCTACGCCACGTTGCGCCGATCCTGGGCGGTGGGCGACACTATCGTCTTGACGCTCGCCATGCAGCCGACCCTGATCGAAGCCCATCCGCGCGTGGATCCGACGCGCAGCAGCGTCGCCATCGAGCGCGGTCCGTTGGTCTACTGTTTTGAAGGGGTGGATCAGGAGCAGGGCGTGGATATTTTGGATGCGCAGATCGATGTCAGCCAACCGTTGGGTGAGGCGTGGCGCTCGGATCTGTTGGGCGGTATCGTCACTGTGGAAGCGGATGGATTCAGCGCCGATCCTGTGGGGTGGGGCGATTCACTCTATCGACCGCTGGGGCATGGAGCAGCGCCGGCCCGCCAATCCACGCGGCTGACGGCGATCCCCTACTATGCCTGGGCTAATCGTGGGGCCAATCCCATGCGCGTCTGGATTCCGCGTTCGGATCGGTAGAAAATAGGTCTAAAAACAAGGGGGGCATGTCACGGACATGCCCCCCTTGTTTTTAGACCTAAATTTTTTGGCGTGGACGCAGCCGCTCGATCCGTTTTTGGAACCACGTTCGCCATAGGATCGGCTGCAAGAGTTGCCAGTTCTGCGCCAGTTCGCTTTGCACAGCGTCATGGTTGCCCAAGAGACGGCGCGGGGCAAAGCGATGAAGCACGTAGATGTCGGTAATGCGCCGGATGAAGGGCGTACCCGTGGGGATCTGTTGTGAGAGTACGGCGGCCCGTTCATAGGGTGTTTCGCCGGTCTGCGTTGCCATCCCCAGGCGTTGCACCCAGTTCAACAGCCGCGCGTAGAAGAGATTGGGCGACTCGGCCTCAAAGCTATCCGGCCCCTGATAGAGACGGCGGCGCAGCAGCCATCCCCCACCGAGCAGGGCGACGAGGGTTAAACCGACGCTGATCCAGATCCAATTGTCACGAGCGGTGGTCTGCGCTTCCTCAAAAAAGCCAGGTTCAAACTCATCAAAGCGGTTGAACTGCTCATTGAAGAAATCATCTATCATCGGCTGTTCGTTTTGCGCATAATTTTGCGTTGGATCCGAGAAGTTTTCGCTGTTCACCGGATCAAGGCCTGATGGGCGGTTGAGTACACTTTCGCCGGCCGTCGGCTCAAATTCGATCCATCCATACCCAGGGAAATAGACCTCCACCCACGTATGCGCGTCCCGCTCGGTGATAATGTAGACGCCGCTTTCCCTATCATACGTGCCTTCGGCGTAGCCACTCGCCGTCCGCGCGGGGATGCCCAGACTGCGCAGCATCACCGCCATTGCGGTTGCGTAATAGTCACAATAGCCTTGTTCGATCTCAAAGAGGAAATATTCCACCGGGTCCTGATCCGAGGCAGGGGCAGAGATCTCCTCGTTGTACTGGTAATTGCTGCGTAAGAAGCGCTCCACGGCCCTGGCTTTGTCATAGACTGTCGATTCGTTCTCCGCCACCTCTACAGCCAGTGCAGCCACCCGCGGCGAGAAATTCTCGGGCAGTTGTAAGTATTTTTCGAGGATCTGAGGGGGATACTCCATCTCGGCTTCGCGCATGGCGCGGATCGTAACATCGGTGTAGTTGCTGACGACAGTATAGCTCGATCCTTCATCAAGATTGACCTGTGAACGACTCCATGTCAGTTCAGCCAATTCAGGCGTTACTTCTTCGTCGGCGGCAAAGACCGGCGTCAGCAGCCCGGCAATGGGAACCGATGCGAGGCGAATGTCCGGTGCGCCCAAGAGGATGTTGCCACCCGGAGCCAATAAGGTGATCGTCTGCGTAATCGGTCGGCGGCTGTCCCAATCGATGGTGGGGATAGGCTGATTGGCGTCATACTCAACCTCATCAGTGGCGGTGTTGAGCCATTGACGCCCGGTAAAGGTATCAAAAGTGACCGCTCGCCAATACCGCCCCTGGCTGGCGCTCACTTGCAACACAGGGCGCTCGCTGACATTGCGCTCGCCGCCCAGTGTCAGCGATCTGCCGAAAGCGGCCTGCTGCACGGGGATCGACTGCCGGTTGATCCCCTGGTAGAGCCGATTCCACTCGCTGGTGGTGGCTTCCCAGCGCTGATTGATGGGATCAAGCCATTGGTGGAACTGCACATTGCGGCCCAGGTTAGGCGTAATAAAGGCCAGCAAGATCACAACGATGGCGTAGATCACGCCATTGCGCATGAAATCGAACCCAATGTCCTGGTTGAAGCGAATACGTTGGAATCGCCAGCGCTGACGATGCGACACCATATTCGTCCACACCAGCAGGATCATCGCTGTGATGCAGAAAGAGACCAACAGCCCGACGACGGATTGGGGCGCGTAATAGGTATTCACAAGGATGGCGATGCCAGCCAGGATCACCCCGCGCCAGACGTGTCCATGACGCAGGACGGTCCAAACGCCCAAATAGGCCAGCCACCAGATCAAAAAGCTGATCTCGAGGATGAAGACATAGTTGTCGTTGCTGGCGCTGCCACTGAGCGCGACTTCCACCCATTCAAGCCAGCGTTCGAGCAAAAAGTAGGATCGCGCCTGCAATTCGGGGACGCCATGTTCAATGAAAACCGTCACGCGCGGTTCATCGCCCACAATGCGCGTCATCAAATAGAAGACCCAGGCCAGCCCGGTCGATAGACTGTGCGAAAGCATAAAAAAACCATCAAACCGGCTAAACGCCATCAGCGCGCCCATGGTCACCGCGCCGAGTACCACCGGGATCAAGATCCCCATTTTATTGGTCCAACCAGCGGCATCGAGCGAAAAAGAGAGCAGCAAGTAAAGCAGCGCCAGCAGCGCCACTGTCAACAGGCGTCCTTCCTGGAAATAAGCCAGACTATAGACGGTCTCTTCTTCAGCAGAGGTAGAGGCAGGCGGGGTTGGATTGGATGATTTTGAATTCAGAGGCGGTCTTCCATACGATCTTCCGAAACCGCTTCTGTCTGCATTGATCGCCATTGATAAGGTGTATTTTCTCTAGATCCATTCATCAAACACGGATTGTTTTGATATTCCCAGTATAGCAGCGCTATCCATAGTCTACCGTATTCTTGGGCACGGATGAAAAAGTGAGTCATAGCAACAACCAGAGTATGCCCGCCAGCGCCAGGATCAAGATCAGCAGGCTAAGGATAGCGAGGAGCAGGCGCGCCAGGCTCAGTACCTCAGTGTGAAAACTCACAGTCTGCGCGGGATCGGTCAACTGTACGATCCAGGTGCGACCTGTGTCTCCCTGTGTCGCCTGCATCTCAACGTGGACAGTGCTGGCGCGGATCAAATTCTGCCAGGCGGCGGCTTCGTGCTGAAGATAGATCTGGCGCAGTTGTTCGCGGATCTGGGCCTCGGCGCTTTCAATCGATTGCGCCTGACCGATGTTGGTTGTCTGTGGGCCTTCAGCGACCTGTCGTTCCAATAAAGCGCCAACGCCTCGCCATTGGTCCGCCACAGGGCGCAGGTCAACTCGTTGGGAGATTTCAACATCCTGCCAGATCAAGCGGCCTTTGCGCTGGATGGTGGGATCGACGCTCACCAGCAGGGACCGTAGCAGCGCCCAATCCGTAATAGGAGGGATGGCCTGGGAAAGCGCTACCCGATCCCGCAAGGCCACATTGGAAAGCTGGATCAGATAACTTCCATCGGGCTGGGCTTGGGTCTGTAAACCAGCAGCGCCTATGCCCTGCCAGGCCTGCGCCAGTTGATCAAAGGTCTGGCGTGCGATCTCCTCGCGCCCAGGGCGAGGACGCGTCGCCAACTCGATCAGGGTGTTGTTCGGTTGCAGGGTGAGCGTCACCTGCCAACTGGCGAAGATCAAACGTGTCTCTGGCCGGGGGAAGAGGCTTTCATCGATAATAGAATCGCCGGCCAATGCCACCGCTGCCTCCTCATTGTCCTGATCGAGCAGGGTCAGCGCCTGTTGAAGTTGCACCATCTGCCTTTCCGAATCCAGCCAATTCGGATCGATCAGATCATCGGGCAGGTTCGCCATCCGCTCTAACAAGGAAAAGGCCAACGGCCAGTTGTTGGCCTGCTGAGCCCTACGTAACTGGAGTCTCAACCCTTCAGCCAACCACTGCGCCACCTCTGCGCGACGACCCTCTGCTGCCGGGAAGGCGTCCAGCGTCTTTTGCGCTTCCTCTACCAGCAGATCCACATAGGCGAAGTCGATCTCACCATCTGCTTTGATACTACGGCTACGATAGAGCGACGTCAGCGCCCGATGCAACGGCGCCAGATCCGTTTGATCAAGCCTGATCTGCTGCCCATATGTGATCCCATCTGCGTAGGATGCCAGCGCCTGGGCGTAAAAGCGCCGCCGTCCACCATCACTGACCTGAGGAGAACGATAGAGCCGATTGTAGAGGTTGCCCAGGTGTAAAAAGAGATCAAGAGAGGGCTGCGTTGAAAGGAGACGGCGAGTCTCGCTCAGATCGCGCCAGAGTTGCGGATGAATAAATTGAAAGGTGATCGGCTGCCTGGGGAAGCCGCCCTCCTTCAGCCACTGTAACCGGCTGCCGGTATAGGTCCACTCATCAGGCTCGGTCAGGACCCAACTTTCCGCAGGCAAGATGCCAGAGCTTTCACCGGGCAACTGCACGGTGACACGCCAACTTTCGGGCGAGCCAGCCCAGGCCGAGAGACGGTTTGTTGGGTAGCGGAACGCGGGCAGGTTCTCCTCGACCAGACGCAGTTGATAGGTCAATGTCAATAGCCGTCTGCCATCCGCCCCAAGTGTGATCTGTGCAGTGCGTTGGTCCCCTTCACCGGTAGGCTGAAGCGTGAGCGGTTGCCCGTCCACTGTCAGCGCCACCGCTACAGGCAACGGACTCGACGCCTGTGTATTGGCTGGCGTAACCTGAATCATCATATTCAGATTTTCGCGGCCAGGGTTATGGATGCGATAGGCGGCGCGCACATCTAAGATCAAATGGGATCCTTCAACGCTCAACGTACTATCGATAGTGTGGGTCAATAGCCGGGCTGGCGACGAGGTCAGCGGCAGCACAACGAGATGGACAGAATCGTTTTGGTGGATCTGGGCGCGATCCACCGAAAGGAGATCCTGTGGCGTTTCCGCCAGGGGCGCAGCCCAACTCGAAGAGTAGTTACCTGTTCCAAACATCCAACTAAGAAAGATGATCAGGTAAAGGCGCAGTAGCTGAGGAGTTGCAAAAGTAATAGGCTTTTGGTATCGTGGCACTGTTCATAACACCAGCGGCTGCTGATCAGCCTGCTGTTCCATGGCTCAAAACAATCACAACATACAATGAGATCAACCAGATCGTAGAATTTTGGCGGCTGTGATCTCAAAGCATGATCCATAAAATGAACCCACACAGGAAGGGTACGCGCTTACATGGTCAGGCTGTTGATGAAGTGGGACATTAAAGTAGGTCGCGAACAGCCCTATTTCGAATTTGTTATGCGAGAATTCGCCCCTGGCCTCATTCAACTGGGGATCGAGCCAGCCGAGGTTTGGTATACCATCTATGGTGATGGCCCGCAAATGCTGACAATCGGCGAAATCAACAACCTGGAGAAACTCCAAATGGTACTGGAGAGTTCCGATTGGAAGAAACTCCACGGGAAGTTACAACTCTATGTCTCTAATTACAAACAACGTATCGTTGCCCACAACAATCGTACCTTCCAATTATAGGTATTCGCTTCGACCCATCCCCTTTGTTCTTGCCCGATTCCCCGTATCCCCCAAAGATAGCTGTCATTGATTGTCAGCAAACAGCAAGCGTAAACGGTTGAAATTGTGCCTCGTTGCTATATGCTTAAAGGCGCACAGGATCATATTATTGCTGGTCGTGCCATCATGGTACTTGTTTTGCGCTGTTGAGTAAAAATCCAGAGCATTAGCATCAACCTCTACGTCGGTTGAGGATAAGCAATGTCTAGATATCATTCATACTCCCTCAATGTTGAAAACCACAGCAATGTGCTTGAGACAAACCCTTCTGCACATATTGTATGGCTGCGTCAACGCCGACAAATGGGAGAGAATGCTGTAAGACTTCAAGGCGGGATGAAGGCTCAAGGACTTTTGTTAGAAGTGGTTGATGTATTCGATGCCACTTCGTCCCAACTCGCCGGTGCGGATCTAATCTTGCTAGACGCCTTTGATCGGGTCGATGGTATTGTTGAAACGATTGTCGCCCGAATTCGCATGGAGAGCCGTGTCCCCCTGGTTATGTTAACTGATGGTTACTCCACCGAACAACTTGTGACAGCCTTAACCGCAGGCGCCGACGCCGTCTGGGCGCTCAATATCCCCGTTGAAGTTCTCATGGCGCGCTGTAAGGCTCTATTGCGCCGCTGGATGCTGAATTCAGTTGAGAAATTTTAGTTCAACCGTAAACCACAAACCTGTTGAATCTATCATCATTTCATCACGCCTATGCCAAAGTACTATAGGGATTCATTTACGCCACTGTTACACTCTAGACAATACGTTTTATCGTCTGCTTACCGTAAGGGTTCGGCTGGTTTGAGCATTTCTAGTCGTCCAAACATACTCACAGAGCATTGCTGTAGTATCACCGGGCGAGCTGCAGTAATGGCGCAGCAGGGAGAAGGAAAAGATGGCCCTATTTGTACGTGAATTGAAAAATGACGAGCGGAAAGAACTTGAATCTCTGGCTCAACAGTCGGAAGGCGATGTACCCGAGCAGCGATTAATGATTGTGCTTCTGTCCGCACAGGGGCGCCGCGTCCAAGAGGTCAGCCGCGAAGTTGCTCTGCACCCGATCAATGTTCGCAAGTGGATCCATCGCTTTAATGAGGATGGCATTGATGGATTGCGCAGCGGGAAATCGCCAGGGCGTCCCCCTGTCTTTTCGGCGCAGCAACGGGAGCGTATTGTAGAAATCGCCAGCGCCGATCCACGCCAATTGAACATGAACTTTTCACAGTGGTCGTTACAACGATTGCGCAAATATCTGATTCAGAATGCAATTATTGACCAGATCTCTGTGGAAACGATTCGTCAGGTCTTGCGTGCCAATGGGATCAAACACCGGTTGAACCGTAGTTGGCGCAGAGATGCGTTTATCCGCAGTAGCCGCCGTCCGGCGCCTAAGCTTAACTTGCGCTACGAGACTTCACGGCAGTATAGTCAGCGCGCTGCCAGCATCCCTCAGGTATAGCGACTGGCTGCTCTAAATTGGCTTCCCGCTGACATCCATCTCAGACTTGAATTTCCCCAGCGTGCTATTGAACCGGTCTCTTCGGTGGGACCGGTTTTTTGTTGCATCCGCCAACATTGATAGCAAATCGTAATCTAAATAGCCATGAATATCCAATAAAATGAATATCAGAAATCACTGTATGATCATTCAAGTTCAGGATGCATCACACGTGTATAAGTGGTCATCTGTTGGGATTGTATTGTCACTATTTACAGACTGGTTGATTCGATAAGGACTTGCGGCAAATGCAGATGAAATTCCCATCCATGTTCAGCAGCCCGGTTCTCTTCTATTGGGCAAGGATCGTCCTGCTTGTGTCTATTTTGGTTGGGCCTTTCCCCAATCGAGTAGTCGCTCAGGACGCGAATATGCAACCCAGGAGTGAAGCTGCCGTTGATACGCCAGCGGTCACGGTAAGCGCTTCTGTTTCCCCATCTTATTTAGATACGAGCGGGGTGGTCACATATAACATCACGGGCAGCAACAATGGCAACAGTTATGGGAACGACTTCAGGGTCAACTTTACTTTGCCCAGCGGTTTCACCTATCGATCTGGTACAACACGGATCTATATTAACGATGCATTGGTGAGTTCGGCCAATCCTACCATGAGTGGGCGCACGCTCTCTTTTGCGCCAGGACCTTTCCCCAGCCGGCGCACTGATTCCTACTTTGGCATCAATACCTTCATCCAAGACAAGTGCGAGGATGAACGCTACCGCAACTGGCAATTGGATCGCACTTATGGCCTTGTAGGGTGGCATGCCTACGCCAAACAACTCTTCCACGGCATCCGCACGGACACAACTGGGCCCAAACCTTGTTGGGTTGATTTTGTCAATGCGGCCTATGATCGGGGGCTACAGCCGGTGATCCGGCTGGCTGGCGTTCACCGCGGCGATTACTGGGAAAAGCCCACCGACATCAACGCCATGGCGGATGCGATGAGACGGGTTGTGCAGGGTCTGCCCCGTCGTAGCGGCAAGAACCTTTATATTCAAATCTGGAATGAGCCAAACCTCAATGTTGAATGGGGAGGGAAGGCAAACGCGGCTGAATTTGGGCGGTTTTTCGTGGCGGCGTCGAATGCGATCCGCAGCCTCAACGATCCGCGCATCGTGATCCTAAGCGCGCCGTTGGCGCCGGGCGGGAATATTTCTCCGACCAATTTCAACAGCCAGATGTTTTCGGCTGTCCCCGCAGCGCTTTGGGCCTGGGATCTCTATGCTGTTCATCCTTACCCAGCCAATCACCCCCCTGAATATAACGTCCATCGTAAAACGGCAACCTACCCACAGATGACTATCGACTCTTACATGAGCGAGGTAGAACAACTCGCCGCCTGGGGACGGCGCGGGGTGCGCGTCTTTTTGAGCGAGACAGGCTACGATCTATGGAACAACACCTACGGGTGGGAAGGCTTCCCAGCGATTACAGAATGGAATCGGGCCGATTATATGGTGCGCGCTTACCGCGATTATTGGAAGGGCTGGGCTGAGATCGTTGGGGTGGCCCCTTACCAACTCAGCGACCCCAATAATGTTTGGGCAAAATGGAATTGGATCGATGGCAATGGCAGCAGCTATGGCAGTCCACGCCCACAGTTTGAGCGGGTCCGCGATAATGTCGATAAGAGCAACCCCTATGTGGCAAGCCGCGTGGAGATTGTCTTCCAGGTCACTACGTCTAACGTCAGCGGCGTCCATTACGGGGAGTTAGGCGCGACGATCTCCAACGGTGGGGTCAGCGGCACAGGATCGACGGCGCCTGTGACGATCCGCAGTGGCGCGCCGACACCCACACCCACGTATACGCCGCAGAACAATCCGACAGCGACGCGCACACCAACCCCTGGTTCCCAGGCAACAGCGACGCGCACACCCACCCCTGGCTCCCAGGCGACAGCGACGCGTACACCGACCGCTGATCCTTTTTTGGCTACAGTTACCGTTTCCGCGCTCAACTTACGCACAGGCCCAAGCACGAACTATCCGGTCATTGTCACCCTTGCGCAGGGAACTTCGTTGAGAGTCTTGGGGCAAGAAAGCGCTGGGCAATGGATCAACGTGCGGGTTCTCAGTGGGAGCGCAAGCGGACAGGTTGGGTGGGTAGCCAAGATGTACACGAGTTTTACGGGTAGCGCGCCGATTGTGGCGACACCCGTACCGCCGAACACGGCGACGCCTCTACCCACAGCGACGGCAACTCGTACCCCAACACCTCTACCTACAGCGACGGCAACGCATACGCCAACGCCTCTACCCACAGCGACGCCAACCGAGACGCCAACACCCACCATCACCGCTACATCCGAACCGACAGCGACAGGTACGCTTGTGGCTACGGAGACGCCAGCACAGACAGCTTCTCCTACGCCTACCCAGGAGCCGACGGCAACGGAAACAGCCACATCCACCGCAACTGCAACCGAGACGCCGACAGAGACGCCGACAGATACGGAAACACCAACAGAAACACCAACGCCAACGGAGACGGAGGCGCCGACGGAGACGCCAACGCCGACCGAGACGGACACACCTACAAGTACGCCGTCCGCAACCCTGACGCCCACGGCGACCGAGACAGCAACACCCACCGAGACCCCTACGAACACACCTGTCCCTACAGTGCAATTGGGCGTACTCAAAGTACTCTCTGTGGGTCAGGAACCATATGGCATTGCCGTTGATAGCAACCACCGCCGGCTCTATGTGGCCAACCAGCGTAGCAACTCGATCTCTATCTTTGACATCAACACACTCGATCTACTCGACACGCTTGATCTCTCTACAGTCTCTGGATTAAGTGGGATCGCCGTTGATTCTGTGCGGCAAATCATCTATGCGCCCGCCAGGTTTACAAACGAGTTAGCCGCGATTAATATCGGCGCGCGTACACTCCTTTGGAGTACGGAAACAGGAAATTCTCCCAATAGTGTGGCCTTGCACAGTAACGGTGACATCGCCTATGTCACCAACCAGGATAGTGATAGCCTTACCACTACCCGATTGAGTGATGGCGCCAGATCCGATGTTGCAGCCGGTGGACAACCCAGTTTTGTCTATTTTGATCAGGTAAGCCGCCAGATTTACGTCACCAATTATCGGGACGGTACACTCGATGTATTTGACGAGAAGGGTATCCGGCTTCAGAGTATATCAACGGGGGCAGGCAGTTATGGAATCGCCTTTGATGAAGCGCGTCGACTTCTCTACACGGCCAACGTTGACGCCAAAAACATTAGCGTCATCCACGTGGACGAGGCGGGCAGCGCCCTGCATCTTGGCGACGTTATCCTCAACTGTCAGCCACGGACGGTAGCCGTCAACCCCAATAGTGGGTATCTCTTCGCTGTCTGTTCCGAAGAAAACCGCACACACATCTATTACAGCGATGACCGCAGCTACCGATACGTGGGATGGTTGCCGCTGGGGAAAGGCGCTGGGGAAGGCGCTGCCGTCGATCCATTCACCAATCGGATCTTCTTTAGCAACACCGAAGACGACACGATCACGGTGATCTCTGATGGCGGACCCATGATTGTGCCTACACCGACGCCAACGGCAACGCCGACCCCCACGCCGCCGCCCCTGTGCCCCGCGGTTATGGACGGCTTTGAACCGGACGACGCGCCCGATGTGGCCTATCTGCTCGAACTGGCGAATCTGCAAGCGGAAAGAAGTTTCCACACCCCGGGCGACGCTGATTGGTTCCGGTTGGATCAACCAGCGCCAGAGTCGGACACCTTTTACAGCTTCCGCGCGCTGGCCGCCGATCCCGCCCTGATGGTGCGCCTTGAGGTGTACGATAGCACCGGCGCGGTCCTCTTGATAGCTGGTTTTGACGGGATCACCGTGAGAGTTCCCCAGGGCATGGATCCGCTCTATCTACGCATCAGCAATGGCAGCGACTACGCCGACTGTAACAGCATCTACGCGTTGACCGGGGAAAATCTGGGGCCAATGAATGAGACCGTTTACCTGCCCCATCTGGCTGGCGGATCGGACCAGGGCGCCGTCCAGAGTAGCGCGGCCATGATCGCTGCTTCATTGCCGCGGCTGGCGCAACCGCCCTTCGCCGCGGAAGCGCTGGCTTGGGATCGATCCACTGGCTCGATCTACAGCGCTGGCGCTGGCTTCCTGCGGCTGCACAACCGGGACGGCAGTCTGCGCACACAGGTCGCCATCGGCGAACGGCCCCAACAGCTCATGGTGGACGCGCAGACCCTCTACCTGAGCAACTGGGGCGCTGAAATCAAGAGCGAGTGGATCGGCGTCATCCAGGATCAGCGGCGTACCCTGGACTCGTTGACGCCGCCTCCCGCAGGTGTTGTGGAACTGCGCGACCCACTCAGCGGCGACCTGCGCGCCAGCGTCACAGGGCTGAATCGCCCCAGTGGATTGGCGACCAACCGCGCCGGTCTCTGGATTGCCGAAACCGGCGCGGACCGGTTGCTCCTGGTCGATCCGCAAAACGGAATGCTGCGAGGAACACTGCCATTGGCAGGTTCACCCTATGTACTCGCCGCCGCCGCGGATGGTCTCTTCGTCACGCTGCCGGGGACCAACCGCGTCGCCTTTGTCGAAAACAGCGGCGCCATCCGCTGGCAGACCGAACTCGACGGGCTGGGTCTGCCTCAGGATCTGGTCTACGACGCCGCGGCGGATCGACTCTACGTCCTCTACTTGCTCTCGCCGCGCTATGGGCAAATCGCCATCCTCAACGGCAGCAGCGGCGCCATCCTTGACCAGATCGAGCCAACGTTGAGGCGTCCACTGCGCAACGCCAGCGCGCTGGATCTGGACGAAAGTCGCGGACACCTGCTGATCAGCACGGATCAGGGCATCGAACGCTTCCGCACTGCCGATCACGCCCCGTTGGATCGCATGCCCGCAGGCCGCTTCGCCGGTCCCTTCAACTTCTTCGTCGAGGAAGATGTAGCCGATCTGCCTATCGTCTGGCACATCGACCGGAGTCGGGCAGAGATGGGACCGAAGGCGATTGTCATGAGTGGAGAGTGAAAGGTGAAAGGTGAAGGGAAAACATCGGGTTGATTTTCACTCTTCACCCTTCACTGCGTTGCATCCCTCGCCTCGTTTGGGGTATAATTGACACAAGAATTGCATACTTGCCGATGCATGGCGAGAGAGACTCCGGTGCAACGGAGCGCCGAAGGTGCAAGCCAGGGGAAGGAGCCACGCCTCCTTTGGTGACACTCTCAGGCAAAGGGATCGTCGTGATGCGGCCACTCTGGAAAGGACTCCCCACAACAGGGAGGACACCGACGGGGCAAGTCTGTAGCGGAAGGGCTGCGGATCAATCTCTCAGGTCTAGGACAGGGTTGACGGGCATTCGTTGAGAATGCCCGTTTTTGTTGGCTAGACCTGCCGGGTTTCAGAAAACCCGGCAGGTCTAGAACGAAGTCTGTCGAGCCAAGACCTACCGGGTTTCAGAAAACCCGGCAGGTCTTAATAGAGAGAAGGAGTTTCGCATGGGCAGAGCCACCATTGCCACCAAACAGACAGTCAGTTCCAACGGCCACCGGCTGGACGCTCGCCGCCAGCAGGCCGCCTTCCTCAGCCCCACTGATCACTTTGTCAATCGCCATTTGGGACCGAGCCCCGATGAAGTCGTCGCCATGCTTGAGAGCCTGGGGTTGAAATCCCTTGACGAATTGGTTGATAGTGCCGTGCCCCGTCAGATCCGCATGGCGGGCAAACTCGCCCTCCCTGGCCCGCGCAGCGAATCGGATGTCCTCGCCGAGATGCGCAGGATGGCCGCCAACAATCGCCTCTATCGATCCTTCATCGGCATGGGCTATTATGGGACCATCACGCCGCCGGTGATTTTGCGCAACATTATGGAAAATCCCGGCTGGTACACTCAATATACACCCTACCAGGCCGAAATCGCCCAGGGACGGCTGGAAGCGCTGCTCAACTTCCAGACCATGATCGGCGACCTCACCGGTATGGACATTGCCAACGCCTCGCTGCTGGACGAAGGTACCGCCGCCGCCGAGGCGATGACCCTCTGCAAACGGGCGCAGAAACGCGGCGCAACCGGCAACACCTTCTTCGTCTCCGAAAAATGTCACCCGCAGACCATTGAGGTCGTGCGCACCCGCGCCATCCCCTTGGGGCTGAATGTGATGGTGGGGGATCACACCCGCTTCGAGCCGATATCCGAGATCTTCGGCGTGCTGCTCCAATACCCCGACAGCGAGGGGACGATCCACGATTACGCCAAATTCTGCGAAAAGGTCCACGCCGTGGATGCGCTGGTCGTCGTCGCCGCCGATCTGTTAACGCTGACGCTCTTGACCCCGCCCGGCGAATGGGGCGCGGATGTGGCTGTGGGCAGCGCCCAGCGTTTCGGCGTGCCGCTGGGCTACGGCGGTCCTCATGCGGCGTTCATGGCTACCAAAGACGAGTTCAAGCGCATCATGCCGGGGCGGCTGGTCGGCGTCTCCAGGGACGCGCAGGGCAAGATGGCCTTGCGCCTCTCGCTGCAAACCCGCGAGCAGCACATCCGCCGCGAAAAGGCGACCAGCAACATCTGCACGGCGCAGGTGCTGCTGGCGGTGATGGCCTCGATGTACGCCGTCTATCATGGACCGGACGGGCTGCGGCGCATTGCCCAGCGTGTACAGTTGATGACCGCCATCCTGGCCGCAGAGGTGGCGCGCATGGGCTACACCGTCAACAAGGGGCCGGTCTTCGATACCTTGAAGATCAGCGACGGCCCGGCGGGGCAGGCCGAGTTGACCGAAGAGGCCGAG
This sequence comes from Caldilineaceae bacterium, assembly GCA_019637695.1. Classification (GTDB taxonomy): domain Bacteria; phylum Chloroflexota; class Anaerolineae; order Caldilineales; family Caldilineaceae; genus RI-153. The sequence goes on from JAHBVG010000039.1 coordinate 45,286, forward strand.
TCGCGCGAGGTCAACCTGCGCCTCTATCCTGATGGCGCGGTGGGCGTCTCGCTGGACGAGGCGACGACATTGGACGATCTGCGCACGCTCTTGGAGATCTTCGGCGCGGATGGGGACGCCGATCTGTCGGAACTGGCCCAGTCTGTGGAATTGGACTATCCCGCCCAATTTGCGCGCACCAGCGACTTCCTCACCCACCCGGTCTTCAATACCTACCATTCTGAGACCGAGATGCTGCGTTACATCACCAAATTGCAGAATCGGGATCTCTCGCTTGCCCACTCGATGATCCCCCTCGGCTCGTGTACGATGAAACTCAACGCTACTACGGAAATGATCCCGGTGACCTGGCCCGAATTCAACGCGCTCCATCCTTTTGCGCCGCCCGAACAGGCCGCCGGTTATCGTGAACTCTTTACCAAATTAGAGGACGCGCTCAAAGAGGTGACCGGCTTCGCCGCCGTTTCGCTGCAACCCAACGCCGGGTCGCAGGGCGAGTACACCGGGTTGCTCGTGATCCGCGCCTATCATCACAGCCGCGGGGATGATGAACGCGTCGTCTGCCTCATCCCCTCCTCGGCGCACGGGACCAACCCGGCCAGCGCCATGATGGCGGGCATGGAGGTGGTGGTTGTGCGCTGTGACGACGAGGGCAACATCGACGTGGCGGATCTGCGCCTCAAGGCCGAAAAGCACAGCGAACGGCTGGCCGCGTTGATGGTGACCTATCCTTCCACCCACGGCGTCTTCGAGACGGCCATCCGCGAGATCTGTGAGATCGTCCACGCCCACGGCGGGCAGGTCTACATGGACGGGGCCAACATGAACGCGTTGGTCGGCCTCTGCCGCCCCGGCGATTTCGGCGCAGACGTCTGCCATCTCAATCTGCACAAGACCTTCTGCATCCCCCACGGCGGCGGCGGCCCCGGCATGGGACCGATTGGGGTGGCGGCGCATCTGGCCCCCTTCTTACCCGGCCACCCCGTGGTGGAAGGTGTGGGCGGCGAAGAGGCGATTGGGCCGATCTCGTCCGCGCCGTGGAGCAGCGCCAGCATCCTGCCCATCTCCTACGCTTACATCGCCATGATGGGTAGCAGTGGGCTGACTGAGGCGACGAAGATCGCGATCCTCAACGCCAACTACATCGCCGCCCGCCTCGATCCCCACTTTCCGGTACTCTACAAGGGCAAAAATGGACGGGTGGCGCACGAGTGCATTGTCGACGCCCGCGACTTCCATAAAGCCGGCGTCGAGGTCGAGGACATTGCCAAACGGCTGATGGACTACGGCTTCCACGCGCCGACCATGTCCTTCCCTGTGGCGGGGACGCTGATGATCGAGCCGACAGAGAGCGAGTCGAAGGATGAGCTGGACCGCTTCTGCGAGGCGATGATCAGGATCCGCGCCGAGATCCGCGCTGTGGAGTCGGGCGAGATGAGCGCTGAGGAGAGTCCATTGCACGGTGCGCCACACACCGCCGCTGCCGTCACCGCCGACGCATGGGATCGTCCGTACAGCCGCGAGCAGGCGGCCTTCCCCGCGACGTGGGTCAAAGAGAACAAGTTCTGGCCCTCGGTCGCCCGCATTGACAACGTCTACGGAGATCGCCATTTGATCTGCGCCTGCCCGCCCATGGAGATGTATGAAGAATAGGGATTGGGGATTGGGGATCGGGTCAACGAAAGGGGTGATTAACCCCTTGGCTTCCAAATAAAACGCGAAGAGAGCGGGCTGACGGATTCTTCAAGAATCCGTCAGCCCGCTCTCTATTGATTGGCTATTTTCAGCCAGCGACTTGCTCCCTGGCGCTCTCTTCGGTAACAGGGTGATCGTCATAGAGGTAGCAAGCCGCCTCGTGTCGCCCCTTCCCTACCACGTAGAGGGGTGGCTGCGCGGTCAGGCACTTGTCCATGCGCGCCGGGCAACGTGGGTAAAAACGGCAGCCGCTTTTGATGTTCACACGCATCTGTTCATCATCCACCGAAGTGGCTTCCATATCCCCGCCCCAACGCACTTTCGGATCGGGCACGGGGATCGAGTTGATCAGCAGTTGCACATAGGGATGTTTGGGATTCTCGATCACCTGCATCGTATCGCCGCGCTCGGCGGTCGCCCCCTGATAGAGCAGGTAAATACGGTCGCCGATCTGATAGGCAGTGCTGAGATCGTGGGTGATGTAGAGGAAGGAGATGCCCTCTTCGTCGCGCAGGCGCAGCATGATATCGAGGATCATGGCGCGCAGCGAGGCATCTACCATGGAGACGGGTTCATCGGCCACGATCAGCCGCGGTTTGAGCAGATAGGCGCGGGCCACCATCATGCGCTGGCGTTGTCCGCCGCTGAGTTGGTGGGGGTATTTCTCCAACACCTCTTCCCCGCGCATACCGACGACGTTGAGTGCTTTTTCAATCAGATCACGGGCGTCCTTTTTGTTGTTTGCCATCTTAAAATTGTTGATGACCAGATCGAAGATGTGCTTCACCCGGTAAAAAGGATTGTAGACAGCATAGGGATCTTGAAAAACTGCCTGCACCTCGCGCCGGTATTCCATCGTCTGGTTGCGGTCCATAGAACCGGTATCATTCCCCTTGTAGAGGATCTGCCCCGACGTCAAGTTGACAAACCCCAGCACCAGGTTGGCAAGCGTCGTCTTGCCGCTGCCGCTCTCGCCGGCGATGGTGGTGATGGTTGCCGGTTTGGCGTCGATGGTCAGGTTAAAATCTTGCAGCGCCACCGTGGTTGGCCCGGTCTTCAAAAAGCCGCCGCCGTAGACTTTTGTCGCGTTTTTGATCTGGAGGAGTGGTTGGGTCATTGAAATATCCTAACTCGATGAATAGAGATGAATGATGAATAAAGAATGGGCATGGACATTGTCGTCGGGGCGGCGAACCCTTTTGTTTCACAAAACGAGATCCCAATAAGAGGTCATTTCCTCTCGCCATTCATTATTCTTTATTCATAGTATAAGTGACACGCCACATGATGGTTCGGCCTGACCTCCAGCAGCGGCGGATCGACGGCCAGGCACTTTTCGTGGACGTGGGGACAGCGCAGTTGGAAGATGCAGCCGGGGGGCGGGTTGCGCAGATCGTGGGTGATGCCTTCAGTGAGCTTGAGCGGTTTGCGCTCCTTGATCGAGGGGATGGATTCGATCAGCAGTTGGGTGTATGGGTGCAGCGGCTCCTCAAAGACCGTCTCTACCGGCGAGATCTCGACCATGCGCCCGGCGTACATCACCGCCAGCCGATCCACCAGTTGGGCCATCAGCCCCATGTCGTGGCCGATGATGATCATCGAGACGCCCAATCGCTCTTTCACATCGAGCAGCGTCTCACCCACCACGCGTTGCACCACCACATCCAGCGCGCTGGTCGGTTCATCCGCAATAATGAGGCTGGGGTTGAGGGCAATCGCCATGGCAATGCAGGCGCGTTGCTTCATGCCGCCGCTCAACTCGTGGGGATACATATTGTAGACCCGGCTGGGCAGACCCACTGTCGTCAGCAGACTCAGGATACGCTCCTTGAGTTGGCGGCCCGACTGCCGCCCCTCGTGGGTCTCGATGGCGTCGCCGATCTGTTTGCTGATGCGCATCACCGGGTTGAGTGAGTTCATCGCCCCCTGTGGGATCAAGGCCAGGCGATTCCAGCGTACATCGCGCAATCCCTGCCCATGCAACGTCGCCAAATTGATGCCGTCCAACAGGATTTCACCGCCGACGATCCGGCCCGGCGGCTGCACCAGCCGCAGGATCGCCATGGCCGTGGTCGTCTTGCCACAGCCCGACTCCCCCACCAGCCCAACAATCTCACCCTGGTAGACCTTGAAGCTGACGTTATCTACGGCGCGCACATTGCCCGTGGGCGTGGCGTAGTAGACCTTGAGGTTGTTGATCTCCAGCACAGCTTTGCGATCTTTAGGACTTTTCGGCTCTTCGACAACATGGGTCATGGAAACTGTCATTGCTGCTGCGCTCCTCTCAGGCGGGGATTGGCGATTTCGTCCAGACCGATGGTCATCAAGAAAAGACCGGTGAAGATGATCACCAGCAGCAAAATCGGGAAGCCCCACCACCACCACATGCCGCGCAGAATCGCCGCCGCCCGAATGGCGTAGAAGATGGTCATCCCCAGGGTGGGGATGCGGGTCGGTCCCAGACCCAGGGCTTCGAGACCGGTGGCAGCCAGGATGGCGCCGGAGACGTTCCCCGTAAAACTCGCCGCCAAATAGGGCAGCAGATTGGGCATCATCTCTCTAAACATAATATCCGGCGTAGACGCGCCGGAGAGCCGCGCCATCTGCACATATCCCCGCTCGCGCAGGGTTAGGACTTGTGAACGGATCAGCCGTGTCGGCCCAGGCCAGGCGAAGAGCGCAAGCATCAGCGCCATATTTTCCACGCTGATGGTGCGCACATAGGCGGAAATCACGATCAGCACCGCCAGGGCCGGGATGGTGATGAACGCATCCGCAAACGTGCGGATCACATTGTCCACCCAGCCGCCCATGAAGCCGGCCGTGAAGCCGAGGGCGATCCCCACCAACATGCCAATGCCGGCAGCGATGAGGCCGATGCGCAACGAACGGGGCGCGCCCACGATCAAGACGGCCAACATATCGCGTCCATTGCTCTCCGTGCCCAGCGGATGATCCCAACTGGGCGCGCCAAACCCATAGGGATTGGAGCGGGCTGCCGGTGCGGCTGGCTGTGCAGGAGCAGGAGCGGCGGCAGCGTCTGTCGTTGTGGCGCTCTGCGCAGGGGGAGCGGCCTGGGTGGCAAAGGGGTTGCCGCCTGTCACCGAGCCTCCGCCAGTGGTAGGCGCGGTGGCGGCTGGCTGGGCCGCAAAGGGGTTGCCGCCGGTGATCGAACCGCTGCCCGTTGAGGGCGCCGCTGCTGTCGGTTGGGCAGCGAAGGGGTTGCCGCCGGTGATCGAACTTCTTCCGGTGGTCGCCGTCGGGCTGTCCGTCTGCGCCGTAGTTACTGCCGTGGGCCGACGCGTGGGCATGGTGACAACTTCAGGGCGGACCGGGGCCGCGCCGCGCACTGCTAGTTCCCCATAACCAGGGGCCCAGGGTGGCGGCAAGTTTTGCGGTGAGCTGGCAACGCGCGCCAGCGTCTCATCCCAAAAGAAGGGACCGACCACGCCCATCAACATCACAAAGAGGACCATGCTCAGTCCAATCAGAAATTTTGGATTGAACCACGGCGAATCCCAGCGGTTGAAGCGTGGGGTGGAAGCCGGTTTAGAGGGCGCTGTATCGACGGTGGAGATACTCATCGGTTATCCTTTCCCGTAGGTAATGCGCGGGTCGATCAAGGGATAGAGCAGATCGAGGATCAGCACGGCGGTGGCAGTCCCAGCGATGATCATAAAGACAATGCCCTGGATCAGCGTGTAGTCATTGGTGACAATGCCCAGATAGAGCAGGTAGCCCATCCCTGGGTAGGCGAAGATATATTCCACCAGGGTAGAGCCGCCGGCAATCGTCCCCAGGCTCAGGGCCAACGCCGTTACTTGGGGCAGGATCGAGTTGCGCATGCCATAGAACCAGAAGACGCGGCGTGGACGCAAGCCTTTGGCCTCGGCCAGGATCATATAATCTTCGCCGTCGTTGGTGATCATCATGCCGCGCATGCCCAGGGCCCAAAAGCCCATGGAGGTGATCACAATCGCCATGGCCGGCAATGTGCCATAGCGGATCACGCTGGCGATGAAGGGCCAGTTAAGGCCCTGGGTCAATCCGCTGGCAAAGGCCCCCGACGGCGGCAGCCAGCGCAACCCAAAGGCAAAGACGTAGATGAGCAAGATTCCAAACATGAAAAAGGGAATCGAAGTGAAGGTGAGCGTCAGAGGGAGGATACTGCGAAACCAGCCCGGAACCCGCCGCCACGCCATCAACGCGCCGATCAAATTCCCCAGTACAAAGGAGATGACAGTGGCAATGGTCAAAAGACCAAGCGTCCACGGCAGGGCCTGGACCACCATGTCATCCACGCGGCTGGGAAACGAGGCCAGGGAATAGCCAAGATCGAAAGTCAACACACTGCGTATGTAGGAGAGATATTGTACCCAAATTGGCCCATCCAGCCCGAAGCGGGCGCGCCAGGCTTCGATTATGGCCGCGCTGTTCTCCACATAGCCAGATTGGGCGGTCATACGGCTGATCATAGCCGCCACGGGATCGCCTGGGGCCAGACGGGGGATGATAAAGATAATGGTTGCGCCCAGCCAGATGGTGAGCAGCCACATGCCCACGCGACGCACCACATAATTGGGCGTTAAGGCAGCCATGCGTATCTCCTCTTCAGTTGTAGGGTGACAAAGTGCAAGCGCTGGTTCAGGGGCAGATAGAGGCGGGAAAAAGCAATGGATAAGGGCGAATGAAAGATATTACAGGGGCGGGAAAAATATCTGCTGTCTGTCACAATTGTAGCTCATTCAACTTTGTCACACAGGGCAAAACAGGGAAGGTACGAGATGGGCGACGATCAACCGTCGCCCATCTCGTCTACAGGCTCAAACTACTGAGCAGGTTCCAGATTGTGGATAATCACATGGGTACTCTGCCACCACGTGGGCGGATGGATGTAGTCCTCGTTAAAGGTGGGCCATCCAGTCCAGTAGGTGGTGTCAAACGGAATGATCTTCTTGGCCTGGGTGATGGGGATGACGGGCAGTTCGTCCATGTAGATTTGGGATGCCTCAATGAAGAGTTCCTCGACGCGCGGATCGCCCAGCGGCAGCGTGCCCATCTCGTCGATCAGAGCGCCATAGGCTTCGGCAGCCTCGCCAGCCCAGCGCGGATAGTTGCCGTCCTGGCGTTCGCCTTCAGCCCTGGTCCATCTCACATTGATACGGTCGCTGGAATTCCACGGCTCGTTGACAGATCCACACATCTCCCAGTTCATCTGGGCTTCGTAATTGCCAAACTGGCGATTCTCGCCCCAGGTGCCGCCAGCTTCGTTGCGGGTGGTGGCGTTGATACCAATGGCCTGGAACTGCTCGACCAGCACGGCGGCGATGCGCTGCTTCTCGATGAAGGCTTCATGGGTGGTGATGTCCAGCGACAACTCTTCCCCATCCTTCTCGTAGTAGCCGTTGCTGTTCAGCGTGTAGCCTTTGGATTCAATGATCTCTCTCGACATATCAGGATCGTAGGTCCACAGGCGATCCAGATCCCAGACACCGGCAGCGATAGCGCTATCCACCAATGCATCCAATGGTGGATATGCTGGGAAGAAGTGACGAGACTTGAGCGTAGTACCCTCGTAGGCGATTTGGACGATCAGATCGCGATCGATGGCATAGTTCAAGGCCCAGCGCATCTCAGGATCGCCCCACGGTTCAACATTGTGGTTGACCATGAAGGTGCGCGAGCAGGGATCGGGAACCCAGGCCAGCGGCATCTCCTCGAACCAGGTGATGACATTGGGATTGCGGGCTTGTAGCGCTTGCAGCGCTCCCAGGGTCACGTCCATCAGGCTGTCAAGCTGGCCGTCGGCCATGAGGGCGGCGCGGGTCTCTTCAGGGCCAGCCCAGGTCCAGACCATCTTCTTAGGGGCAGGCAGATCCATGAAGCCGGTCTTGGCGCCCCACCAGTTGTCGTTGCGCACATAGGAAACTTCGGTCGGACCAACGCTGGCAAGCGTGTAGGGACCGGTGCCAATGGGGTACCCGAGAGCCGGATCATAGTTCTTGAAGGTCAGCGGATCCTGCTGGCTCCAGATGTGTTCAGGCGCAATATTAACACCGCCCCAAATGCGGACCGAGAAATAGTCCAGTTGGAAGCGGGGGTTCGGGCGGGTCAAGTTGAACTGAACAGTGAGATCATCAACCTTCTCGACGCTGGCGACCCAGTTTTCCATAGCGACGGAGTCGCCACCTAATTCGGGAGAATTATCCAGATACATCTGAATGGTGAAGACAACATCGTCGGCGTTGAAGGCTTCGCCGTCGCTCCATTCCACTCCTTCGCGCAGGGTCAATGTCCAGACATCATTGGTCTCGTTGGCCTCAAAGGCGGTGGCTAACCAGGGGATAAACTCACCGGTCTGATAGTTGAGGATGAAGAGCGGCTCCAGAATGGTCTGGTGGTAGCCCTGGTCGCGGCGGTTGCCGGGCACATAGGGGTTCCACAATTCTGGATCGGCCAGACGGCCACCGTCAATGTCCCAGATGACCGTCTCTTCGCGCGAGGCGTTCATGTAGTCCTCGGCGGCGGCGGGTTCCTCAGCAGGAACGGCAGTCGGTTCCTCGGCTGGTTCTTCTGTGGGCGCAGCAGTTGGTTCTGCCGCAGCCGGGGCCGCTGGAGCCGTGGTGGGCGCTGCTGCTGGGGCAGCCGGCGCTGGCGTCGCTTCCTGACCGCCACAGGCTGCCAGAACCAACACGAGAATGGCAAGAACGGCAACAAACCAGAATCTGTACTTGGTTGTCATTAGTCAAGACTCCCTTTCAGTGTGATTGATGAGGGGTGAGGGAAATTGGATGTAAGGCAGTCAAGTCTTTGTCGATCAGAGCCTATCCCTTGAGCATAGGAATTTGTAAATTCCCAGAGGAATCAACTCCTGTATCACCTCCTTGCTTGTTATCTAGAAGAGAGGAAACAACGATTCATATACATATCCAACATCCAGAACTTACGTCGGGCTGACAGCACGCAATCTTTGCAAACAGAGATGCGCAAAGGTGTGCGCTATTCGATATTGGTTGTATAGCAGTTTGAGATGATTCCGACAAGAATGGGAATCAAACATAAATGCGACGACACAATACCGCAAAAGCAGAAAGAATAGTAAAATTGACCGCTAGCAGTATACGCCGATTGATAGCTAATTGGGGGGACAAAATGACCTCAGATGTAATCTACCCTGACTTTATTCTAGCTGGGCAATGTTCGATTCATCTATAGGGTCGTAATGGTCCCAATTATAGATGACGTTCCTAGCTCTGTCAAACAGACCCGAACCTCCTCCCGGTGCTTTTAGGTTTGGGGCGAAAGTGCCGGGGACTTCACAAAGGACGTGGCGATGAAAGAGAAGATGCATTCTCAACACGGCGATAAGTCCCCAGCACTTGGCATGCCCTAAATTGAACTGTACGCTTGAACCAGGGTTGGTTCCAAAACAAAGCTCTATCTTGAAAGGATAAAGCCCTTTGAAAACACAATCATCGGTCGATCTCCTCTGTGTGGGGATCGCCTGCTATGATCTTGTTTTTCAGGTCGCGCATCATCCAGAGCCGGACGAGAAGACAAACGCCCATGGCTTCATCCAATGCGGCGGGGGAACGGCGGCCAATGCGGCGGTGGCGGCGGCGCGTCTGGGCCATCGCGTCGCCTATGCCGGATATCTGGGCCACGATCTCTACGGTCAGCGCCATGTGGACGAACTCGAAGCTGAAGGGATCGACACCCGACTCATCGTGCGCGGCGAGATGGCGACTTCGCTCTCTTCGATCTATGTGAAACCAGACGGCAGCCGTTCGATTGTCAACTATAAAGAGCCGATGATCCTTAACCCTGGCGCGGTCAATCTGGACGGATGGACTGCGGGGGCGGTGCTCTTTGACGGCCATCACATGGAACTGTCACTGGCCGTGGCTGATTGGGCGAAGGAGCGAGGCATCCCCACGGTGATCGACGCCGACCGCGTCCACGCCGGTAGCATGGCGCTGGCCGAACACATGGATTATCTGGTAGCTTCCGAGCGTTTCGCCCGTGATTTTATGGACAAAGACAGCCCTGGCGAGGCCGTGGAACGCCTGCTCGATCTGGCTCCCCATGTGGTCATCACGCTAGGCGAACGTGGGCTGGTCTGGCGCACCCGCGAGGATGGAGGCCATTTCCCTGCCTTTAGGGTCACGGCCATCGACACCACCGGCGCCGGCGACGCATTCCACGGCGCGTTTGCGGCCGGGGTCGCCGCCGGCTATGCCTGGACCGATCTCCTGGCCTATGCCAGCGCCACCGGCGCGCTCTGCACCACCGTCACCGGCGCGCGGGTGGGGATGCCGACAAAGTCGGAATTGGCGCAGTTTTTGGAGAAAGCGCGTGGCGCGTAGATCGAATTGAGAGTCTCGGCTACGCAGCACGCTACTAAGCCCGATGCTCCAGGCGGGTCCGTGACCCGCCGCCAGGTCACGGACTTGGCTAGAGCAGCGGTAAAATTACCAACACGGAACACAACATGCTACGACTCGAATTTTTTGTGCAAGATCTGAGCGCCGCTCACCACTTTTATCGGCATGTACTTGGCTTTGATGAAATTTCAATGAGCGCCGATGGATATACAATGCTGGCATTGGGCCAGATCCGCATCGATCTACAACCAAAAACGCACATTGCCGCCGATCATCCCGTTCAATACGATTCTGAGGAACGGGTGGGG
>JAHBVG010000004.1 GCA_019637695.1 Caldilineaceae bacterium
ATTGGCGAGGTTGCTCACGCCAGCGGATTTCGGTTTGATGAGTATGGCCGTTGTTGTCACTGGGTTCGCCCAGGCCTTTGCCGATTTTGGCCTGAGCAATGCGATTATCTACAAACAGGATGCCAGCCAAGAGCAACTTTCCACTCTCTACTGGCTCAATCTTTTGGTTGGGATATTGATTTTTGCCATCATTTGGTTGGTAACCCCGCTGGTTGTCGCCTATTACCAGGAGTCCCGGCTGGTCTCTGTGCTTCAATGGAGTGCAGCAACCTTTTTGATCATCCCCATTGGCCAGCAATTCGATAGTTTGCTACGTCGGGAATTACGCTTTCGCACCCAGGCCATCATTCAAATTGTTGCTCAGGGGGTCTATCTTGTCGCCAGTGTCTCGCTCGCCTGGCTTGGGTATGGCGTCATGAGTCTGGTCTGGGGGCTGTTGGCCCGTGCTGGAATCACGGCTGCACTCCAGTTAGCGGTCGCCATCCGCAGCCACTGGTTGCCCAAAGCGATCTTTCGCCTGCGCAATCTGGGTGAATTTGTTCGGTTTGGCTTCTTTCAAATGGGCGAACAATCCTTCGCCTATATTACCAACAACGTTGACTATCTGATCATTGGGCGATTCTTGGGGGCAGAGCCGCTGGGGTATTACACCCTCGCCTATAATTTGATGCGGCTGCCCCTCTCATTCCTAAATCCGATTGTAACCTCTGTGGCCTTTCCCAGCTTTGCCAGGATGAAGGATGATCTCGAACGAATCCGCCAGGGCTATGCAAAGATCCTGCACTACTTAAGCGCTCTAGTCCTCCCCCTAATGACCGGTCTTGCGCTCACAGCACCCATGTTGATCCCACTTCTTTACGGCGATCAATGGCTGCCAGCTGTACCGATCGTGCAGGTGTTTGCCCTGTTAGGGGCCTGGCGGAGCCTGAGCAATCCAATTGGCTCACTATTGCTTGCCAGAGGACGGGCCGATTTGGGCTTTTATCTTAATGTTGCGAGAATTTTCTTACTTATCATTGCTAATCTGATTGGTGTGCAATGGGGAGCGATTGGTGTTGCTATCAGTACCTGTGTGGCTGCGCTGGTTACCGCTCCACTGGTCTTTTATTTCCCCTATTATCTTGTGCAGTTCCCGATTGCTCGATGGTGGCGCTCCGTCCGCCTCTCCCTGTTGGCTGCGCTCGTACTCGTCGTCTTCTACCTGGCCGCTTTCTGGTTGCTCAACTGGATTGTAACGGCTGTGGGTATCACGCTGACTTCGATCATAACGCTGGCTTTCATCGTTCCCTTGTCTGCCCTCAGCTATCTGGCGGTCCTCTGGCGGGTAGATAAAATGCTATTGATGGAGATTTGGGGTATACTCCGTCCTCGAACTTCGGTGCGTACGGAAGTAATTGCGCAGAGGTAACTTTCGTTATGTGGAAACCTGGAAACACTGCTGTTATACCTCCCTTGTTTCTTGCCGCCCTCTGTCTGGGGGCTATCATTGTTGGTACGCTGCGCAATGCTAACGGACAGGAGATGGGGATACGCAACCTTGCCTTCCTTGAATTGAACCGCTTCCTCTTCCAGCCTGCCCTCAGGTTAGACGAGTCGTTTGACCGCGCACAGAGCTACTTCGACCAGGCTGCCGCCTATGATCCGGCCCGCTATCAGCCCTATCAACTGCGTTTGCAGGGGATGGGCAGAAGCCTGGCTGAAAATGATCTGCACGCGACTGGGGATGCAGTGGGGGACTATCTTCAGGCTCTGGCCCATGGTCCACTACAGGAGCGGGAAGAGATCACCCTGGCGTTGGCCGCCCTGCTCGAGGCTCGCACCCAGGGGGCAGGGGGCCGTTATCTCTACACAGACGTCAGCAATCCGCTTTCTCCTTTCCCGGTCGCCTTCAACCGCTGTGCGGACGTTGAATTGGCGGCGATCTACCTGAGCGAACGGCATGTCGCCACCCGGCAGCCGGTTCCTGTGGTCCTGGTCTGGCGGATGGTAACAGAAAGCGCCGAAGAGACCCACAAGGCCGCCAGCGCCAGCGCCAGACGGGATGGTTGGGCGATCTACAGCCAGGGGAATTTGCTTTTCCAGATCGGCAGTGTGAGGAACCAGCTCTTTGACGGCGGTTTCGAGCAGACCCCCCTGCCGCGCCAGGGCTATCCCGGCAACCTGTTCCGTCCACTCTATGGCCGCCAGACCCACGAACATACCCGGCTGCTCTATGAATTCCCGGATCTGGGGGCGAACATGATCTTACAATTGGACGGTAAAGGCGCGACGGCGGTTGGCCTGGGCAGCGATCCACTGGAAATCACTGACCCCGCCTCGCCCGCGGCCTATCTGATTTCGGGGCGCTACCGTAGCGAAGGCGAAGCCATGCCCCGCATTGGTATCCGCTGGTTGCTGCGCGATGCCCAGGGTTGGGGCGACAACGTCTCATCCTATGTGGTACAACAAGGGGCCGCAGAGTGGACTTCGTTCGCTGGCTTGCAGCTTCCCCATGCCCAGGCGGATACATTTCAGTATTGGGTTCTCAACGCCGATGCCAACTCGCAGTTGTACGTGGACAACCTGGGCCTTTTTCGCGTGCCGCTACCCTGTGCACCAGGCGAAACTGCCCCCTAGCCATAGATACGGATACCGATTGTGATCTCTTCTGCCCCCCCAAACACCCTCACATCTTCCCATCAGCCTGCTCGTTCCCGGGATCCTCTCTATGTCCTGGGCAGAGGTGGGATCCTGCTGGCGAGCGGTGCGATTGGCCTTTTTACCATCCTGGAAGCCAGCCCGGCCATCTTCATCACCTTCTGCCTGTTTGGACTGGCCGGCTTCCTGATCAGCAGCCGCATGGGGGCAACTGCTGTCAACCTCTACTCGGTGGTCTACGCCTTCAGCGTCATTGCCGCCATCTGGATCTACTATGTTTATCTGGACCGCTATGGAGTTCCCTACTACGCGGGCGGTTCCGACGATCTGCACTATGAAAACTGGGGTAGGGATACGGCCCATTGGTTGGGTATCTTCGACTATGGGTCTATCCGTGGGACTTCTGTCTCGCCTTCACACAATTCGGTTGGTTACGTCTATCTGGTCAGTTTGCTCTACCGGCTTGGCGAACTCCTGGGCGGTTTTCACACTATGATTCCGCGTACGTTCAACGCCATGTTGCTGGGCCTGACCGCCGTGGTCTCCTATGGATTGGCCGCGCGTCTGCTCTTGCCGCGGCGAATGACCCTGATTGTGGGCCTGGCCGTGGGGTTGACGCCGATTATGGTCTACAACACAGTCCATACCTTCCGCGATGTGTGGATGGCCCTGTTGCTGCTGGTCGCCGTCTACCTGTGGACACCGGATCTGGCCACCTCTCGCCCTGGTTCCCGGCTCTGGCGCTGGGCAATCACTCTATTTTTGGTACTCATTCTCTCTGAGTTTCGCTTTCTTCAATCCTTGATCCTGTTGGGCGTGGCCTTTGTGGGGGATGTCTTCGCAACACAGCGCTTATCACCTGTTCGCCAACGTCTCTATGCCATTTTTGCATTTATGGTAGCATTGGTTATGTTGGTGTTACTGAGAGAAGAAATCCTTGGTATTTCAGATCGGTTGAGCTACTCCCAGGAAAATTATGCGAACTACCGCACAGGCATGGCCGATGGATTGTCTTCCTATGTTTTCAACGCCTCCCCGCCGTTGGGATATGTCCTGCGCATTGGCTACGCGGTGATCACCCCACTGCCAATCCCCAGCACACAACTGGACCGGCTCTGGCTGTCGGTGGGAACCCTGCTCCAGTTTGCGTTTCTGCCCTTCGTTGGGCTGGGTCTCTTGTGGGCGATCAAGCGCCGCTATACCTGGCCCATGTTGGCCGCTTTTGGCGTGCTGTTCGGCGGCATGGCCTTTTTCACCTTTACCGGTCGCCATATTGTGCAATTTTATCCCTATGGCATTCTCCTCGCTGCGCTGGGCTATCTGCACTATCGTCGCTATCGCTACCTGATCTGGCTACTCCTGGGCTGGGGTGGGGTAGGATTGGCCGTTGTCTATATGCTGCTGAGATAGAAGGTACATTATGGGTATTTCCTATGCTGGGCTTCTCATTCTATCCACCCTCTTCATCGCCACCTACTCATACTGGCAGCCGATGCCAACCGGGGCGTCTGCAAGTTCAACCAACCCGAGATTCTATCAACCCGCCGATGCTGCCAACCCCTCTTACTTCCAGGCTGAACGGTATGGGCTACAGGTGGGGCGAAACGTTTCCCCAGAAGTTCAGGCTGCCAATACGGCGGCTATCCAGCGTGCGGTGGAAGAGGCGGGCCTGGCAGGCGGTGGGGTGGTATTGCTGCCACCCGGTCCAATCGAATTGAACACCTTGATCCTCAACCGGTTCCCCAACCATGTCCACATCGTCGGCGCAGGCCGTGATATTACTGTGCTTTACCCGCAAGAGGATATTGTGCGTGGACAATTTGTCATCAACGGCGAGCGCGAGGCTGCCACGACTTTCCTGATGGCGAATGGGGATGGCAGCGATCTGCGTCTACGTGTCCACGATGCTTCGCTTTTTACGCCGGGCAGCCTGGTCCGCATCCGCGACCTGAGTACAGATCCCCTGGGCAATGGGTCCTGGCCCTACGATCCACGGCCCAGACTGAACAATGGGGAATTTGTGACCGTCCATGCGGTGGATGGAGATCTGAATGAGCTTCATCTGGTAACGCCGCTCCAATCTTCCCAGAATTATCGGGTGCGCGCCACCGATGTGGCCGATCCTGGGAGCGTGCAGGGGGATACAGAGGTTCCCCTGGTTGACACAACGGGCTATCATACCGGCACTGAAGTGGTCATCCTCCAGAATAGCTCGATCCCCCATCTGGCAAAAATTGTCTCCATGCGCGACAATCTGCTCACAATCGATTCGCCACTCACAGCAGATGTAGACGCCGGACAGCCTGTTATGGTCCACATCCAGCTACGCGCGCACGACGCCGCCAGAGGTGTACGCGTGGCTGGCCTGAGTATTCACGTGACGAAAGAGAACTCCGGCGGTCTTATCCTCTCCCATGTGGATAGATTTTCAATTGAGCAGGTTGCCGTCTATGGGGCTGGCTGGTCTGGGATCTGGCTATCTGACTGTACCAATGGCAATGTGTCGGGGTTTTATATTGAAGGCGGGGACGCACACCCCAATACAGGCACAGGATATGGGCTGCAAACCTACCACTGCCAATGGGTTGATATTCACAGTGGGATTGTGCGCGGTCAGCGCCGCGCCATTGACATCAGCGGGGAACATCCCAGCCGCTATGTTCACGTGCGCGACAACATCTTGGAAGGGAGCGTCCTGGTTCCACGGGCCACCGTAGCCGGTACCCACGGCACTGCCGAGTATTGTGATTTTACAAACAATATAATTATGGGTGGTCAGAATGGGGGGCTTTTAATTCGAGGCAACCACATTACCATTCAGGGCAACTCGTTTGTGGGTACGCATCTGGCTGCCATTGTATTCGCAGACGGCGCCCAGTGGAGTGTGTTGGGGAATGTCCTCCAGGGCATGAAGCGATGGAGCGTGGACAGTGGGGGGCGCTATGTAGGCGAGTTTATCCGCCTGTCATCTCCGCGCGCCAGGCATCTGATCAGCCAGGGCAACACAGCCTATGTAGATGACAATTATTTACGGGTGACGCCCAGTGTAAGAGAAGCGGTTGTCTGGAGCGCAGACAACATCATCTTCCGGCTCAGGAATCGCTCTGTGGTCGAGATTGCCGAAGGAGCCTCCATTCGCCTCTCGTTAGATTCGCGGATCACCAATTTCGGGCAGATCTACTCGGGGGCTGGAGAGGTATTGCCCGATCATTCTAGAGTGGTATGGCCTGCTGAATAGCCGAAAACAAAAGTAACTATACAGCCGCAGGTGCGACGCACTGGCCAAAATCAGATGCGAATGCCGGGTGTTCTCCTGGCCAGTACGTCGCACCTGTACAGTTACAAACAAAAAGGGAAAGGTCAACCAGATTCACGGAGTCTGTGCGATTTGTACCTTGCCACATAGCTTTGCAGAGATCACCGATGAACGTCTTGATGTTGATTAACACGCCTGGTTTAGATTACGATGACCGCTTGCGCAAAGAGGTTCTCTCCTTGCGGGAGTCAGGCTGTCAGGTTGCAATTGTGGCCCTGGAATACGCCAATCAAGCAGATGAGAAGAAGGTCTATGGCGGGATAGAGGCCACTACCCTGCGGCTGCGGTCACGCAACTGGTTTCCCCGCGCCCAGGGACTGGCAGTTAAAACAGCCGAACTCTATGGGCACTTCCTGGCGCAGGTGTTGCGTCAAAAGCCAGAGATCGCCTGGATCCATAATCTGGAACTGCTTGGGCTGGTGCCGCTATTGGCCTTGCTGTGCCGCCTGGGCGTGATTGGTCGGTTAATCTGGGATCAACACGAGTTGCCATCCGATGCCAGGATAGACAATCGGTTTTTCATGCGCTTATTAGCCTTCTGCATGAACCTGTGCGATGCAGTGGTGATGGCCAACCCACAACGCTATCAGCTAATCCAGTCTCGCCTCGAACATCCCCTACGCACGCCTGTGTATGTATTGGACAATTATCCGGATCGCACATTTATTGAAACCCCGCCCACCGGTTTACCTGCCGAGATCAGCCAATGGCTGGCTGGCTCCGACTTTGTGTTGGCCCAGGGTGGCGCCAGCCCGGGTCGTTACCTTCGGGAATTGGCCCAAGCCATTCTGTCGTTAGAGAGCATCAAAATGGTGGTGATTGGGCCGCACCAACAGGGGGATCTGGAATTCCTGGATGATCGCTTTGGCGCCCAGTGGCGACAACGCATCCTCTTCACTGGATTTGTGCCCCAGATGGACATTATCCCTTTCATCGACCATGCACTGGTGAGCGTGGTCTTCTATCAAATCACGACGGCCAATAGTCGGCTCTGTGCGCCGAACCGGCTCTATCAGGCGATTGGGCGCGGCACTCCTGTATTGGTGGGCAATAACCCCCCGATGGCCGCAGTCGTAGAGCAGTGGCAGTGTGGGGTTGTGCTTTCCGATGACGGCAGGAATGTCGCAGAGATTGTGCGTGGCTTGACAGCTATCTCTACCTCTGCTGCTGATCTTCGCCGGAACGCTGAACGGGCGCGCGCTTCGATGTTGTGGGAGACCCAACTGGACGTGTTTGAAAAATTGTTGGGAGAACAGCATGGCTCCTGACCCTGCTCGACCATATACACAATTGATCATCACTGCGGACGATTTTGGAAGCTCACCAGAGGTCAATGAGGCGATCCGCCGCTGCGCTACATTGGGAATCGTGACCAGCACCAGCGTGATGGTGAATATGCCTTATGCTGATGAGGATGTGAAGAATCTACAAACCGTCTGCCCGAATTTGAGTATCGGATTGCACCTTAACCTCACCAGCGGGCGTCCGTTGTCTGCTCCGGGAGAGATCCCCAGCCTGGTAGACAGAGACGGCAATTTTTTCGATGGCAGCGCGTTTGAGCGCGGACTGTTGAGCGGTCGAGTCGATAGACGACACCTTCAGCGCGAAATCGATGCCCAACTGGCTGCGTTGCAAGAACGGGTTGAGAGGATCACCCACGTTGATTCGCACAAACATATCCATCGTTATCCACCCGTCCTCGCTGTCCTGTTGTCAACTGGGCAACATCGGGGCGTTACAAAGGTACGCACCAATCACCGCCGTTACATCAGTTCAACGGTGACTGCTGTGGCTGGTTGGCAAAACCTGGGTCGTCACCTTTTGCGCAGCCCTGCCTCCATTCCGGGGATTGGGCTGAAATTGATGCAGCAGTGGTTTATCCGCAAATATGCTTTCACATCGCCAGATGCTCTCGTAACCCCTATTCCCAGGATTCCACCTGGCGGGGATGTAACGAACGCGCTGGACGCCTGGGCCCGTACCTTTACACGACTGCCGGGCGGTATTTTCGAGGCAAATTTCCATCCAGGCGGTGTGGCTGGGGAGGAAGAGTTGCTCTGTCATCCACGATTACGGGAGCAGCTTGGGGATGTGCGTCTGATCGGTTATCGGGATCTGAAGAATTGACATCGGCTGAGGAGAGCCAATTATGTCGCCAAAACAATCTTTCGATGTTTCCAAGATCAATATTGGGTGCGGGTCGGTGGCGGCAGATGGGTGGCTGAATATTGATAAATCGCCCAATGCCTGGCTGGCCAAACACAGGACCATCCGAAGCCTGTTGATTGCCTTGAAGGTCGCCCCGAAATCAACCCAGGAGGCTCAATACCGCTCCGACATTGAACTGTTGGACATCCATAAAAAGCCGTTGCCGGTTGCTGATGGTTCGGTGGAATGGATATACACATCGCACCTGATCGGCTCGATGAACCGCGCCCAGGCACTCAAGTTGATGAAGGAGTGTTCGCGGGTTTTACGACCAGGAGGGCGGCTGCGCATTGTCACGCCCGATCTGGAGAAGGTAGCGCAAGACTGGCTCAATAAAATTCAGGCCTACTTCCAACAGGATCGTGCCTACTTTACCGATTGCACCGATCAGAACGTGGCTATCGGCGACTGTTTTGTAGAATCGATGAACTTAAAGCTTTTTACGGGGACCAGTATGAATAAGATACAGAAAGCCTTCCATTATCCGGTTCAGTATATCTATGATTTTGACTCTTTGGAATTGCTGCTTCATCAAGCAGGGTTTGGTCGGGTTGAAAAATCTGACTACCGTCAAAGCGCAATGCCTGATGTTGAACAGTTGGATGTCCGCCCTGGCTCGTTGTATGTTGAAGCGATCAAATAGATAGCTACCAACTCATATATCCCCTACCTTCACCATATTTATATCCAAGACTTTCCAGTACGCCCGATTCTGAAGCTGAAACGTACGCTAGAGGATAGGATATCGATGTCAGAAAGTATGTGGAGAGTCGTCGTTCAATTTTGAAACTAAATCCAGTGACTAAGATCAATATTATACAACCCAGAATACCTTCTTACCGAGTTCCGCTGTACCAGGCTATGGTTAATCAATATGACTGGCGAGTCCGCGTGATCCATAGCGGAGAGGATCAATCACCTCACCATGTTACGTTTAGTAGGGAAAAAGTCCCTTCGACTTCTTTGGGAGGAATTACAATCCAGCAGAACCTACTTCCATTCATGCGCAATGCTGATGCTAACATCGTTTGTTTTGACATTCATATGCCGTCGGCCATCTTACTAGGAATTTTGTTGAGAAAGAAAGTCCCGATTATATGGTGGGGACATGGCTTTGGAAAATCTAGACTGGCTAAACACATCAAAAAACAACTTATACGAATTGCGGATGCGGTTTTGGTTTACAGTGACGCAGGCAAGTCTGCTATGGTTAACTCGGGTATTAATCCGGGTAAAATTTTCGTCGCGTATAATACTATGTGGGTATCAAACGCCTGTGATTGCTCTAGCTTTCCTAAACGTCATTTTTTGTTTGTGGGCAACTTACAGAAAAGAAAGCGCTTGGACGTTCTAATTGACTCGTTTGCCCAGCACAACCGAAAGACGTCTGATGGTTTCGATCTTGTTATTATCGGGGACGGCCAGATAAAGACCGAGTTAGAGAGACTGGCTCTAAACTCAAAGGTAGGACACAAGGTAAAATTCGTTTCTAGTACCACGGACGAGCAAAAATTGCAGGAATGGTTCAAAAGTGCTGTTGCCTATGTATCACCGGGTGATGTTGGGCTTGGTGTTTTACATGCATTTGCGTATGGTGTGCCGGTGATCACTCAGCATTCCAGTAGTCACGGGCCTGAATTTAATTGCATCACAAATGGCAACAACGGTTTCGTTGTTCCGCCAGACACTGAGTCGTTGGTAAATATCATGGGTGAGGTAGCATTGAATAATCAATTGGCGCAAACAATGGGGGAAAATGCCTTTACTAGTTACAATCAATTCTACAGTCCTGCGCGAATGCTCGATGCATTCAGGGAGGTGGTAGAATATGTGATGGTCAATAACCATCGTTAAACAACCTTAAGACAGGGCAATTCTATAGTCCTGAAAACAACCAATGTGTCAAGTGAATCTTATGAAAGTATTACAAATTGTCTACAGCTGCATACCTGGTAACTACCGCGGTGGTATTGCAAAGGTTGTTTATGAACTTAGCCGGGCAATAGTGCAAGTCGGGCATGAGGTGACAATATTCACTACGAACTATAACAGTGGTGTACTCACAGACGTGCCGCTTGAAAGGGCAGTTTGCTCAGAAGGTGTAACCATTCAATATTTCCCTGTCACAAACAGACGGTGGATGTGGTCTCCTCAAATGAGAAGTGCCATTCTTAATTTCGCTCCCCAATATGATGTCATTCACGGACACAATACTTTTTTGGCGCTGAATAAGTATGTAATAGACGCTAAACTGAACTTTCGGCTTCCGGCGTTCTTTCATATCCACGGTGCACTAGACCCAATAGTTATCAATAAAGGTATAATCCGTAAAATACGAAAACTTCTCTATATCGCTCTCGTAGAAAGGAGGAACTATGATGCTGCAGATGCCTTATTTGCAATTACAGAGACCGAACGACGTCAAATAAGTCGGTTTACCACCAAACCACCTATTTACATTGTACCCAACGGCGTCAACATGCCAACAAAGAGCCCTATGAATGTCTCTCGGAATGATTTTCGGATCGATCTTCGTCTTCATGACGGCCAACCTGTTATATTATTTATCGGTCGGATTGTTCCCAAAAAAGGAGTACATCTACTTATCGATGCATTCGCAAGAATTCGGAGAAAGTATGCCGATGCCACCTTAATTATTGCAGGAGACCGAGAACAACATTCTCACTATGTAGCTCATCTGGATAAGTTGATCACCCAGTTCAATCTGGCAAATAGTGTGATCTGGCCTGGGTTTGTAGATGATTCACGAAAAATCGAATTGTTCCGCACTGCCACCGTTTTTAGTCATGTCTCCGAATCTGAAGGTATGGCAATGTCGGCTCTGGAAGCAATGGCAGCAGGCTTGCCAGTTGTGGTTTCCAAGGAATGTTACATGGCGGACGCTGCCAGAGCACGGGCCGTGATTGAATGTGAATTTAACGCAGAAGATTTGGCAGTGACTCTTGAAAATTTGCTTTTTAATACTCAATTCAGAGAGGAAGTCGGTTCTAACGCACAACAATACGTTCGGGAACATCATTCCTGGCTTACCATTGCCAAGAATGTGGTGGATATTTATCAAACTGCTCTCGATAAAAAGTAGAAATATCTGGTTTGGCTATACGTTCGGTAGCACCACAGAATAGCTTGAATCAAGAAAAAGCACAGGAACAGAGAATTTTCCCAGGTCTACCGCGACGTTTGGACGGATGGTAAGCGGTGGGGACCTTGAAAGAGAGTAGTTCGGCGGCAGACCAGCGATGTATAACCAATGCAGACCAATACACTATTTAGGAAAATAATCACTCCTGGGGACGTGTGGCCAAAATGACCATAGATACCTTTTCTCGTAATAAGAAAGAAACCCTCTGATGGCAATGCAAGTTAGAGTACTAGCTCGGAAACTACGTTACCGATTATCTAAACTAATGGGACAAATCCCTAATCTGCAAATTGAATATCAATGTAACAAATCATTGCGCATAGGCTCAGATTATGGTGGCTGGTATATATGTCCAGAATTTTTAGGAAAAACAAGCGTTGTTTATTCAATTGGAGTAGGTACAGACATTTCATTTGATCTCGGCATGATTGAGCATTTCGGCGTTACTGTCCATGCCTTTGATCCAACCCCTAAATCAATCGCTTGGGTCAAAATGCAAAAATTGCCCCCTGAATTTGTACTTCACGAAATAGGACTTGCACACTATAACGGTACAGCGCAATTCTATACGCCTCGCGATGAGCACAACGTTTCACATAGTATTGTCCGCCAGGACAATGTAGGTCAGGCTGCTATTGAGGTGCAGGTAGCACGTCTGAATACATTGATGAAAAAACTTGGGCATAACGAAATAGATCTACTTAAAATGGATGTTGAAGGTGCAGAATATGCCATTATCGATTCCATCTTGCAGGAAAAAATTCCTATTCGGCAACTGTTAGTTGAATTTCATCATCGTTTAATTGCAGATGGTGCTGCGCAAACACTCGAAGCTGTGAAAAAATTGCGTAGAGAAGGTTATCGACTCTTTGCTGTGGCAGATAGCAGTGAAGAATGTTCCTTCCTTCGAGCAGATTGATCTAAATGGATGTGACAAATCATCCAAAATTTCAAAACAGTGTATTGGTCAACGACATGGTGGAATCTACGTTTCATCATCTTCCTGACCAATACAAAAATTTCAAAACAGGGGCTACCGAACTACTGAACACCCCACTTTCTACCTATAGACCAGACCAACTCCTCATCGCTACCCGACGCAGCCTCATCTCGGCTGGTACCGAACGCATGCTTGTTGACTTCGGTCA
Organism: Caldilineaceae bacterium; assembly: GCA_019637695.1. Classification (GTDB taxonomy): domain Bacteria; phylum Chloroflexota; class Anaerolineae; order Caldilineales; family Caldilineaceae; genus RI-153. The sequence goes on from JAHBVG010000004.1 coordinate 12,473, forward strand.
GGGCAACCGGATCGCCAAGGCCCGCGCCCAGGCGGACAAGGTGCGCCAGGTGCTGACAAAATGAGTGGGTTTTAATTCATGCGCTTCTGCTACCTTTGACGTACAATAGGTTCGTGTGTACTCATGTTGTCTAAAGAAACGACGGCGCAAAAGGTTTTCTGGTTGGAATGAGTGACGGCGGGATCATTTATGCCGCCCCCGGGATAGTCGTACATTGCCCTGCACTACCCCAACAATTGGCGATGAAACTATCAGCCTGGCGAGACGACATAGATGTTCAAGATGCCGAACGGCTCCTGCTGGACTTGATCGACCAGGCAGGTTTAGATCAGGACAGGCTTTGGAACTCAGTTGAACCTTTTTTGGTTCGAGGGCAAGAACTTAAAGCACGTTATGCCTTTCTGGATCTTTGGGAATCTATCTATGGTGACGATTGAACAGATTACTGCAGCGATTTTACGTGATGATGGCCTGATGGCGCGGGCGCTCGTTCAGGAGTTTCTAGGGAGTCGCCCTGTGCTTGCAGATATTCCCGAACCCAACATAGACGATCCTGTTGCGTTGGCTGTGGCAGCTGCCCTGTTGGAGTTGTTTTCCTTGCGCACAGATCAACCAGCACCGATATGGACACAGCATGTAGGTCCGGTGGAGGAACCACTCTACTTAATTCGTTCAGCTAGCTACATGCGCAGATTGCGTGATCTTTGTCGCGATGCTGCACCTGAACCGCTGCGCCGCCGTAGATTGTATGCGCCTCCCGACTATCTGGCGTTTGCCTGAAGCGTTGGATACATTGTATGGGCTACTGTAATGCTGGCCGCCAAAACCAAATTAAGCGACTGAATTGACAATAGGGGGACCTGTTCCGCTATAATCATAGCACAGCTGTTGAAGCTGCTATTCAACAATCTGTACCCATCCCCACCATAAACATCTATCGACCGGTCTGACTGAAAGTCCATCCCCACAGTTTGTGGATGTGCTGGTTGAGGCTGAGTCTCATGTATTAGGCATTCCGTAATGCAGCAAATCATTCAGAATCTCAAGAGCGGCGAAACAGAACTGCTCGACACCCCCGTTCCCACGTGTGGACCAGGTCAACTGCTGATCGCCAGCCGGCGCAGCCTCATCTCCGCCGGCACAGAACGGATGCTCGTCGAGTTCGGTCAGGGCAACCTCATCGCCAAGGCCCGCGCCCAGCCGGACAAAGTACGCCAGGTGCTTGACAAGATCCGCACCGATGGCTTGCTGCCCACCCTGGAGACTGTTTTTGCCCGCCTGGATCAGCCACTACCTCTGGGTTACTGCAACGCTGGCGTTGTGCTTGCTGTTGGCGCTACTGTCTCTGGTTTCAATGTCGGCGACCGCGTCGTCTCCAACGGTCCCCACGCCGAGATCGTGGCCGTGCCCCAGAACCTCTGCGCCCGTATCCCGGACGGGGTGAGCGACGAACATGCTGCCTTCACCGTGTTGGCGGCGGTAGGTTTGCAGGGCATCCGCCTGGTCAACCCTACGCTGGGCGAGCGGGTGGTGGTGGTGGGTCTGGGCTTGTTGGGGCTGATGACCGTGCAGATGCTGCTGGCGAACGGCTGTCAGGTATTGGGGATCGATCTCGACAGCCAGAAGTGCGCGTTGGCGCGTCAGCTTGGCGCTGAGTCCGTTGACCTGAGCAGCGGCGCTGATCCGGTGGCGGCAGGCATGGCCTTCTCCGAAGGCCGTGGGGTTGACGCCGTGCTGATCACCGCCTCCACCAAAAGCAGCCAGCCCGTACATCAGGCCGCGCAGATGAGCCGCAAGCGCGGGCGCATTGTGTTGGTCGGCGTCACCGGCCTGGAACTGAACCGCGCCGATTTCTACGAGAAGGAACCGACCTTCCAGGTCTCCTGCTCCTACGGGCCGGGCCGCTACGACGAAGCCTACGAACAGAAGGGAGAGGACTATCCCTTTGGCTTTGTACGCTGGACCGAACAGCGCAACTTTGAGGCGGTTCTGGATTTGATGGCAAGTGGGCGGCTGGACGTGACGCCCCTGATCTCCCGCCAGGTTCCCCTGGCCGAAGCGCCCACCGTCTACAGGGAACTGGTCAGTGACCGCTCCCTGCTCGGCGTCATCCTCACCTACCCGGAGACACGCCCCGATCTCCGCACAACCATTCAACTCAAAGATCCCACTTCCCCCCCAGTCCCCAGTCCCCAGTCCCCAGTCCCCACCATCGGCGTTATCGGCGCAGGCAATTTCGCTTCCCTGGTTCTCATCCCCGCCATTGCCAAAACAGGCGCACGTCTTCAGACCGTAGCCACCAGCGGCGGCAGGGATGCTGCCATTGCGGCGCGCAAGTTTGGCTTTGCCCAGGCCGCGTCCGACTATCGGCAGGTGTTGGATGACCCCGCCATCAACACGGTCTTCATCGCCACCCGCCACAACAGCCACGCCCGCCTGGCGATCGAAGCCCTGGCCGCCGGCAAGCACGTCTTTGTGGAGAAGCCCCTGGCCCTGACCCCAGAGGAGTTGGGCGCAGTGGAGGTTGCCCGGCAACAGGCCCCGGATCGCCAGTTGCTGGTTGGCTTCAACCGTCGCTTCGCCCCGCTGGCTGTACAGATGCGGGAACTGCTGGCTGCCCGCAGCGAACCCCTCTCCCTGATCTACACGGTCAACGCCGGCGCCATCCCCGCCGATCATTGGACCCAGGACCCGACGGTGGGCGGTGGGCGTATCATTGGGGAGGGCTGCCATTTCATCGATCTGTTGCGCTTCCTGGTTGGCCATCCCATTGTGGATGTCAGCGCGCGAAGCATGGGCAAAGCGCCCGGTCTGGCTGTGCGCGAGGACAAGATGAGCATCACCCTCACCTTTGCCGACGGCTCGCTGGGCACGGTCCATTATTTCGCCAACGGCAGCAAGCAATTTCCCAAGGAACGGGTGGAGGTTTTCAGCGAGGGGCGCATTCTGGCGCTGGACAATTTCCAGTCGCTACAGGGCTATGGATGGCCAGGCTTCAAACGCAAAAAGCTCTGGCGACAGGACAAAGGACATGCTGCCGAAGTTGCTGCCTTTGTGGAACGGGTGCGCAACGGCGGTGAATGGCTGATCCCGTGGGGAGAGCTAAAAGAGGTGGCAGAAGCAACCTTTGCAGCCGTCGAGCAGACTAAAAGCGTCGGAGGTCTATCCATGATATGGGTGTAATTCAAGTTGGGCCGAAAGTGCCGGGGACTTCACGGAGAAGATGGTTCCAAAAGAGGAGACAGTGTCTCGCTATGGCACTTGGTCTGCCCCAACTCTGAAATAGACCCCATGATATTTAAGGTTAGCTTCATATCCATACCCGATGTAAAATTAAATGAACGAGTGTAGATAGACATTGTAAACGCCATGAGGGCATCAAGATGGAGAAAATTGCCAATCTGCATATACAAAAACTTCCAGAAGGGGTCTATCTGGCTACATCTGACGACATTCCTGGTCTGGTCGCTCAAGGACGTACCATCACAGAGACACTGGAAATTGCGCGCGATGTGGCCAGGAAATTGCTTGAGGCCCAAAGTGAACGTCAATCCGGTGTGGATCTCCCCGTCGCGCGCGATGCCTTCGACTATCCATTAATCGTAGGGGCGTAATGGGACGGCTGGCTGGCTTCAAGTATCGTCAAGTAGTCAGACGACTCAAGCAGCTAGGGTTTGAGTTCGATAGGCAGGCTGCCGGAAGTCACGAGATCTGGTACAACCCCTCCACAGAGCGTTATACTACCATTCCTAACCACCCTGGAGACATGCCAGAGGGAACAGTGAGAGCCATTCTCAGACAAGCAGGCATCACTCCAGAAGAATTTCTAAACCCTTAATCAGACCAACTGGAAAGCCTCATATGGAACATTTGCAGGTAGGTGGCGCACTTCAGCATGATGAAAGTCGCCCCAGCTATCTATACTCTTCAGGTATTGGGCAAGCCAAAAGAGGTAACCGAAGCTATGTTTGCATCTGTCGAGCAGACGAGGAAACAGCATGATCTCGGCGTTACGGAGATTAATCGCTGCCCAACCCGGCGTCTTTACTGGACTCGTTTTCGTCTTGGCCTTTCCATCTTTTGAGCAGGTTCAGAAGTATACAGGCAATGGAGGCGTGCTGGTCTACCTGATCCTGGTTATGGGCGTAGTTGCGCTGTTTCTCTTCGCCTATGACAAAATTATCCATCTCGTGCCGGAACGACACTTCTGGTGGCTGGCGGCAGTAACCATTGCAGTCGTGTTGCTCCTTTTTGTGGTTGTGTATCCAATAGCAAATGTCCAGACGCCAGGCAAGGGCAGTGACGGCGACGACAGCATCCACCTGGCTACGTTGGCGTTCCTAACTGGGCAATCACCCTACGGTCAACTAACCTATTTAGGCAATCCAATTATAGTTTTACCAGGTGGGATTCTGCTTGCAATCCCTTTCACGTTGGTGGGCCACACAGCTTTACAAAACGTTTTTTGGTTGGCTCTGTTTCTTCTCATTATGCGCACCTACCTGAAGGATGGGCGGGCGGCATTGCTGGCAGTGTGGAGCGCTCTGATTTTGGCGCCAGTACTCATGTATACGGTGGTCGTCGGCACAGATCAGGTAGCCAACAGCATCTATGTCCTCTTAGCGGTGATAGGATTGGTGGCTGTCGCCCAACAGCCAAAGCGCACGATGATGGCGGTTCTCGCCATGTCGTTTGTCCTGGGTGTGGCGCTGAGTTCACGTAGCAATTTTCTGCTTTTAACCCCTGTCGTTTTTTCTGCACTGCTTTATAGCTGTGGCTGGCGTGTTGCAACCCTTGCCATGGGGGTTACCATTGTCACCTTTATGGGGTTAGCACTTCCTTTTTACCTTCACGATCCACAAAATTTTACCCCCTTCCATACAGCGAGTAAGCTAACACGACTCAATCGGTTTTTGCCACACGCAGCAGAATGGATCGTCGGTTTGAATCTTTTGGTGGCCATCTTGCTGGCATTTCGCAAAGAAAACGCACACATGCCGCAGTTGCTGGCCCATTGCACCTGGGTGCTTGCAGTGCCAGTCGTTATGGGTGTTGCCTTGCCCTCCCTCTACCAGCAACGGTTGTCGCTTGGCTATGCCGGCTACGGTATCTTTTTTCTATTCTTCGGTTTGGCTGCAAGCTGGGGTATGTTTATGAACCGTACAGGCGCAACTAAAACATTTCCAACCTCATATCACGAAAGACAGAAAACGGTATGAAGCTTCTCCATGTTGTCGGCGCACGCCCCAATTTTATGAAAGTGGGACCGGTTATCCATGCCCTCCGCTCCCATACGGAGCTTACCCAGGTGCTGGTCCACACCGGCCAGCATTATGACGCCAACATGTCCGATATTTTCTTCACCCAGCTTGGCCTGCCTGCACCAGACATCAACCTGGAGATCGGCTCTGGCTCCCATGCCGTACAGACCGCGCAGACCATGATCGCCTTTGAAAAGGTTGTGCTGGAACACCGTCCCGATTGGGTATTGGTCTACGGGGATGTTAATTCGACGGTGGCCGTGACCCTGGTCTGCGCCAAACTGGGCATTCGGGTGGCCCATGTGGAGGCCGGCCTGCGCTCGTTCGACCGTACCATGCCCGAGGAGATCAACCGGCTGATCACCGACCAGATCGCCGATCTGCTGTTGACCCCGTCAGCGGACGGCGATCAGAACCTGCTGCGGGAGGGCATTGCGCCGGAGAAGATTCGCCTGGTGGGCAATGTCATGATCGACACCCTGGTGCGCCTGCGTCCCCAAGCCGAAGCGCACTGGCCTGCCTTGCAGCAACAGTTCGGCCTGGCAAGGTATGGACTCATCACCCTGCACCGCCCCTCCAACGTAGACGAACCGGCCATGCTGCGCCAGATTTTGACAACGTTGAACGAGATCGCCGCCGACCTGCCCTTGCTCTTTCCAATCCATCCTCGCACCCGTCAGCGCATCCAAGGCCAGGGGTTGGCCGATCTGGCCGGACGCATTCAGTTCTGCGACCCGTTGGGCTATCTGGAATTCCTGGCCCTGCAAGCCCACGCCACGATTGTCCTCACCGATTCGGGCGGCGTGCAGGAGGAGACCACTTATCTGCAAGTGCCCTGTCTCACTTTGCGCGAGAACACTGAGCGTCCGGTCACGGTGGACGTGGGCAGCAACACCCTCGTCGGCCATGATATGGCAAAGCTGCGCCACGAGGTTGCGCGTACTCTGCAGGGTGACGCCAAACAGGGCGCGATTCCGCCCCTGTGGGATGGCCGCGCGGGGGAACGGATTGCCCAGATCATCACCCAGCACAAACGCGCGCTATGAGTTCGATGTTCTGGATCAAGGCCAAGACGGCCTGGCGACTGGGACTCCCCAGCCTCTATCGCTACTTTGCTTATCGGATTGGTGTACAGAGCGGGCTGAACCCGGTGCGGCGAATCAGGGCCGACCAACCGGGCGGCCCATTCTTTCGCCCTCCTGCCACCGTCCAGTCTGATCTCGGTTCGCCTGCTGGCTGGATAGACGAAGCCAATTACTTTGGTTGGTTTCCTGTGCCCTTGCACGGCAAGCCGCCCCAGTGGTACCAGAATCCATTCAATGGCCGATCTCTGATCGATCCTGCACGTCCCTGGTGGCAGATCCCCGACTTCGACGCAGATCTGGGCGATATCAAAACCATCTGGGAAGCCTCCCGCTTTGATTGGGTGGTTGCTCACGCGCTTCAGGCAAAAGCAGGTCAGGAGGGCGCTATCGAGCGGTTGAATGACTGGCTGGCCGACTGGTTGCAGCACAATCCGCCCTATCGTGGACCGAACTGGAAGTGTGGGCAGGAGAGTTCCATCCGCGTTATGCACCTGGCCCTGGCCGCCTTGCTGCTGGACCAGTGGCAACAGCCCGCAACTAGCCTGTTGGACCTGGTTCGTCTGCACCTTCTGCGCATTGCTCCCACCCTCCAATACGCCCTTGCCCAAAACAACAACCACGGCACCAGCGAGGCGGCCGCGCTTTTTATCGGCGGCGGTTGGCTCGCCCACTGTCAGCCCGATCCCCAGGCCCGATCCTGGGAACAAGTTGGACGCCGTTTGCTAGAGGATCGGGTCCATCATCTGGTGGAAGAGGATGGCAGTTTCAGCCAGTATTCGGTGAACTATCACAGGTTGATGCTGGATACGTTGAGCATGGCTGAGGTGTGGCGGCGAACTGTGGATGCGCCGCGGTTTTCGCCCAGATTTACCCGACGCGCCTGGGCCGCAACCCAATGGCTGCACGCGTTCACGGATCCCCAAAGCGGCGATGCCCCAAACATCGGTGCCAATGATGGCGCGCGGCTGTTGCCCATTACCGATCACGACTACCGGGATTTTCGCCCCAGCGTGCAGATGGCAGCCGCGCTCTTCGGGGAACGCCATGCGTATAGAGATCAGGCGTGGCCGCAGGTGTTCAGCGTCCTGGGGGTTTCAGCGCCTTCTGAACCGATGGCATCTCCCATATCCCAATACTACGACAACGGCGGTTACACTCTGCTCATGGGGCGCCAGGCTCGCCTGATCGTCCGCTACCCGCGCTTCAAATTTCGCCCAGGCCATGGGGATGCGTTACACCTGGATCTCTGGGTCAGAGGCCAGAATCTGCTGCGGGATGGCGGGTCTTACAGCTACGCAGCAGAGGAGAGATGGCAACGCTACTTCCGAGGGGGGGGCGGTCACAACACTGTCGAGTTTGATGGTCGGGAGCAGATGCCGCGGCTGGGACGATTTCTCTCCGGCGCATGGTTGCAGACAGAGGAGCGCTCCCCCATCCGCCAGCAGGATGACCATCTCAGCTTTACAGCCGCGTACCGGGACTGGCAAGGGGCCAGCCATCGCCGGACAGTTGACCTGGGTGATTCCCAGTTGCGGGTCACGGATCAGATCGATGGCTTTCGTCATCGGGCGATCCTGCGCTGGCGTTTGCAGCCCGGCGACTGGCAGCAAACTCAGACCGGCTGGCAACGCGCCGAATTTTCCGTTATCATCGAGGCAGAAATGCCCATTATGCGCATGGAACTCGTGGAAGGGTGGGAATCCCGCTACTACCTTCAGCGCACCTCGCTCCCTGTGTTGGAAATCGAGGTAGTCACTCCAGGCCGTATCACCACCCAATTCTCGTGGACATAGGGGCAAAGCTGTGAAGGTTCTCTATTTTCATCAACATTTTGGCACGCCTCAAGGCGCAGGCGGCACTCGCTCCTATGAGTTTGCCAGGGCGCTGATTGAGGCTGGTCATCAGGTCACTATGGTCTGTGGCTCCAATCAACGCGTGACTCTGGGGTTGCCCTATGACGAGCAAAAAGGCTGGGAACGCGGCTTCATCGAGGGTATCGACGTCATCTCCCTGCCCCTGCCCTATTCCAATCGGGACAGCATTGCCAGGCGCACCCTCACCTTTGCCCGCTTCGCCCTGCGCAGCGTCCAGATCGCGCTGCGTGAAGAGTATGATCTGATCTTTGCCACCTCAACCCCGCTGACCGCGGGCGTCCCCGGTATCGTTGCCCGCTGGCTGCGCCGCAAGCCCTTTGTCTTTGAAGTCCGTGATCTCTGGCCGGAATTGCCCCGGGCGTTGGGCATGCGCAACCCGCTACTGTTGGGGGGCATGAGCATTCTAGAATGGATCAGCTATCGTTCTGCACACGCCTGTATTGGCCTTTCCCCTGGCATTGTCGAGGGAATTCAGCGCCGGTCCCAGGCTGGGAAGCCGATAGCGATGATCCCCAACGGCTGTGATCTGGACCTCTTCGTACCCGGATGCCGGGCGAATTTGACACTGCCTGGAATCCAACCGACCGATTTTGTGGCTGCCTTCACAGGGGCGCACGGCACTGCTAATGGGTTGGATGCTGTGTTGGATGCAGCCGCAGTGCTGAAAAGCCGCGGCAACCAGCAGATCAAACTTCTCTTCGTTGGCGATGGCAAAGAGAAGGACCACCTGGCGCTTGCGGCGCAAAGTCGAGGATTGGACAACTCTCTTTTCTTTGATCCCGTGCCCAAAACCGAGTTAGCGCCGTTGGTGGGGAGTTTAGATTGTGGGTTAATGATCTTGAAAAATGTGCCGGCGTTCTATTATGGTACGTCACCCAACAAATTTTTTGACTATATTTCGGCGGGCATCCCTGTTTTGAACAACTATCCCGGCTGGCTGGCAGATCTGATCCACGAGCATGGCTGTGGTGTAGCAATTCCCCCAGATGATCCAATAGCCTTCGCCGACGCGTTGGAATATCTGGCCGCCCATCCTGAAGAAAGAACGAGCATGGGACACAATGCCCGCCGCCTGGCTGAAACCCTCTTCGCCCGTGAACAATTGGCGGGTCAGTTTGTGGACTTTCTGACAGAGCAGCTAGCGTTGGTATCGCCCGTATAGTCTCTTACAGAACGTTTTATAGTAGATAGGACAATCGGCAGAGAGAATACTGGAGAATGGCCGGGGATATTGACATAGGCCATTTCTTCTGTTAATCTGTCACCCAAAAGGTGACAAACGTGCAATGCGCATTATTTCTCGGAAGACCTTGCGTGAATTTTAGCTACAATATCCTCAGGCTCGCCAACCCTTGGAGGATTGGTATCGAATCGTCGCAAGTTCGGTATGGGAGATGCCAGCAGATGTGAAGCGGTTTTTTCGCAGCGCGGATATTCTGTCGGATAACCGCATTGTTTTCAATATCGCCGGGAACAACTACCGGCTTATCGTCAAGGTCGAAGATCGCTTTCAGGCTGTCTACATTCGCTTTATTGGGACCCATGCTGACTATGACAAAATTGACGCAACAACTATCTGAACCAGTCTTGATTCGGCCAATCAAGACCGAGGCTGATTACATAGCAGCCCTGGCCGAAGTTGAGCAAATGATGGACTCTGTCACCCCAAACACCCCGGAGGGAGACCACTTCGAACTGTTGGTGACCCTGATTGAAGCGTATGAAGATGAACACTACCCAACGAGTGGTGCATCAGATCCTATCTCCCTGATTGAATTTGCTCTAGATCAGAAAGGGTTGACCCGCAAAGATCTGGAAGCTTACATCGGTCCCCGTCAACGGGTATGGGACATTATGGAAAAGCGGCGTTCCCTCTCCCTGTCCATGATTCGACGGCTGGAGAAGGGACTTGGTATTCCGGCCACGCTACTCATTCAGGAATATCCCCTTCGCTCCAACCGGGATGGTGAGCCCCAGTCCAACTCCGTGCCGGCGACAGGCTGACCATCGTGCCAATCGTCGTCCCGGCCCGCATGACAACCCCTTCACTCTGGTCAAATTCCGCACCATGACCGACACCATTCGCATTTAGCCTGCTCAACGACGTTGCAACAGTGGTATTGGACTTTGCTGATCGCCCTCATCACCCGGATTCTGCTCAGCCCGGACCTGGCCCCGCTGGTGTGAATCAAGCTGGGATCCCCGGCCCTCTTCCGCCAACTAGAGACGGTCTAAGTTGCCAATCCAAGCACCTTCTCTGATGCCACGTGCAACGCCTCATCGTTGAACGCTTTAGCTAACAACAGCGTTCGTTCGAGGAATCTATCCTCTTCTAAGATGACAATACGTCGGGCCTGGAGTTCATGCGTAAAACGATTGTACGAGACTTCTGCCATCGCTGCCGCCCCTCGCAAGTCCACGCGCCGTTCCATATAGGCGTGAATTGCCAGATCAAGCTTTTGGGCGCGCATCCCTTGCTGAACCCATTGCTTCAGGAGTGCTGCTTCTGTGGCCATGGTCTGTTCACTGAGTTGAGTCAACGCTGCTGACTCATTTGTCGATACCGATACGCGCTTATGTCTATGCTATAATTTGTGCAGAACTGCCAATGTAGTACAGAGATTAGGATCGCCTTGGTATAGCCATCCGGTTCTATAACAGGCGAAAGAGTTGCCGAAGAGATCCCTGAGCGCATCTGTGTTTGAAGGCATAGAGCCATGAACAAGAAGGTCACCTTGCTCGAACAACACTGTCGTCTGGCAACTGAAGACGAGCTTACCCTCTACCAGGAAAGACTTTATCCGCTACAAGATAGGGTCTTTGAGACGGCATCCATTTTTGGCCAAAGCCTCTACTTGACCGGCGGCACGGCGCTGGCGCGCTTCCATTTTCAACATCGATTTTCCGAAGATTTGGACTTTTTTACCCAGGACGCTCAGTTGGCGCCCCTGGCTAACGAGTTGATTGCTCAATTGCAGGGTCGTGGGCTGACCGTTGAGGTAGAGCGGGTCGCCGCCTGGTTTGTGCGCTTTTTTGTGGTGGATCAAGACTTGCGCCTCAAGATTAATATGGTCAGAGACAGCCTTCTCACAGGTGAACTGATCCAACTGCCTCTGGGTATTTATACAAATTCGGTAAGCGATATTGGGGCCAACAAGATCACAGCCTTTGAAGATCGGGCCGAGATCAAAGACATTGTTGATCTTTACTACATTTGCCAGGCTGTGCCGTTACCGTTGTTATTTGAACTGGCGGATCGAAAACGTGTGCCGGTTGCCTATGAACATCTGTTAACCATCAACCACCAGGGAATTTCGGGGCGCGCCTTGCTCACTCAACCGGTTGAGTCTGAAGCATTGGAGCGCTTTCTTCAAGAGCTTCGAGCCGCAACAGAGGCAGAAGTTAAAAAAAAAGAGGGGGCGGCCCGTTTAGCGTGTGACCAGATCATCGCTGACCTGCTTTGGGATTTCCCCCCAGATGAACGAACACTTTCGGAACATTCCATCCCTGTATTGCAGCGCCGACTACCTCAACTTCCACTGCCTAAACGTCGCGTTGTCGAGATGACTCTGGAGAGAAATTCAACGGGTGTGTTCAAAATGGGTTGAAGCGGAGTAGGCACGCCCACGTGCCGTCCCGGTCGCACTGGATTTGAATACACCCAAATTAAACGATGTGGAGAGGGTAATATGGATACAGACGTAGTGGTTCTCAGCCTGACAGATGAGACATTTCGCCTGATTCTTGTTTTGAATGATAATACGAAACATCTCTAGAAGATGTCGTGGCCTCTATCATAAACGAGATGAAAGTTAAGGATGAACCATAACGCGTATGTTCACGTTTTACCGCCGCAAAGGAAAGCGTATCTTCGATCTCCTCATTGCCATCCCTGTCCTGATCCTGCTCAGCCCGGTGCTGGGAATCCTGGCGCTGCTTGTACGCGTCAAACTGGGATCGCCGGTACTCTTCCGGCAACAGCGGCCTGGGCTTCACGGCAAACCCTTCATCATGGTCAAGTTCCGCACCATGACCGACGCCCGCGATGCGCAAGGAAAGCTGCTGCCTGACGCCGAGCGGCTGACGCTCTTAGGCCGTTTCCTGCGCAGCACCAGCCTGGACGAACTGCCCGAACTCTGGAACGTGGTCAAAGGCGATATGAGTCTGGTGGGTCCCCGCCCTCTCCTCATGCAATATCTGGAGCGCTATACCCCAGAACAGGCGCGGCGGCACGAGGTGCGCCCTGGCGTTACCGGCTGGGCGCAGGTGAATGGACGCAACGCGCTATCCTGGGAGGAAAAGTTCGACTTGGATATCTGGTATGTGGAAAATTGTTCGCTCCAGCTAGATATCAAGATTATCTTCCGAACTTTTTTAAGCGTTATTCTGCGTAAAGGTATTAGTGCGCAAAACGAGGCAACTATGCCAATTTTTCGCGGAACTATCAACAACAGCGAGCGGGAGATCAACAATGCTCAAGAATGAGTTGCTTACACAGGTTCGATCTTCCTTTGTTGGTTTGGTCTATGCAGATCATAATCGTAGCAAAACTGTTCGTAAGGCTTTGAAGACAGTATTGGAGGCAATCCCTCCAGATGGCAACGGTCTTAATATCGGTGCTGGGAGAACAGACCTTCATCCCCGCATGAAAAATCTAGATATTGTTAATGCGCCGAACATAGATTATGTAGCGCCGGTTGAAGCCATGCCTCTCGATGATGCGAGTATTGATGTGATTGTTTCACAAGAGACCCTTGAACACGTTTCGGACCCATTCACAGCGATGAGAGAAATCCACAGAGTGTTAAGGCCCGGCGGGTTATTATATCTTCAACTTCCGTTTACAATTGGCTATCATCCAGGCCCTACAGACTACTGGCGATTTACGCGCGAGGGGATAGTAAGATTACTAGAAACAGTCGATTTGGAGTGCATTGATCAGGGTATTACAGTAGGATCCGCCACAGGTTTTTATCGCATTTGTGTAGAGTTTTGTGCAATTATGATTTCTGTATTGTGGTCAAAGCTGTATATACCCAGTAAAGGCTTTTTTTCACTCATTTTTTATCCAATAAAACTTCTCGATTTCTTGACAGCCTTTTCCTCACAGAATGACCGAATTGCTGGCGGTTATTTTGTGATAGCCAGAAAACGTAAAGCGGTGACTGAATGAGCAATGTTCTGATTCTTTCAGCCGGACGACGTGTTGAACTAATCCGCGCTTTCCAGCAGGAGTTGCGGCGAGAGCTGCCTTCGTTCAAGGTTTTAGCAGCCGACATGAATCCTGGTTTGTCTGCCGCATGTCACATAGTGGATCGTGCAATCCCGCTGCCTAAGGCAACTGATACGATTTATATCGAATCCCTTTATGAACAATGTATCGCTCATGATGTCCGCTTAGTGATTCCAACGATTGATACAGAGCTATTACCACTCGCACAATGTAGAGAGAAATTTGGACTGGAAGGGATCACGATTGTTGTTTCTGATGAGTCAACAGTGATTATGTGTCAGGACAAACGTAAGACAGCTGGGTTATTCCATTCCATTGGTATAGAAACCCCTGCTATATATCAAAAGGACGAAATTCTCTTTCCTTGTTTCGCTAAACCTTATGATGGAAGTTCAAGTAACGGTGCAATGATCATTTGGGATAGCTCTATGCTATCAAAATCGTTATTAGAAGATCCGAAAATTATGTTTATGGAATTCATTGATCGGTCATGGACTGAGTTCACAGTTGATGTCTACTATAACAAGGATGGTATTTTAAAATGTTTGGTGCCTCGAGAAAGAATTGAAGTTCGATCAGGGGAGGTCAGCAAAGGTATAACAAGACGTAATAAGCTCTATGATTACCTATCTGACAAGTTAACATTGCTGGAAGGAGTAAGAGGGTGTGTCACTCTTCAGATATTTGCAAGTAAGACGTGTGATTCCTATGCTGCCATCGAAATCAACCCCCGATTTGGAGGAGGGTATCCTCTGTCCTATGCTGCTGGTGCAAATTATCCTAAGTGGTTGATTCAAGAATATCTTTTGGATGAAGAAATACCCTTTTTTGATAAATGGAAATCAAATTTGTTAATGTTACGCTATGATGCCAAAGTTGTGGTTGAAGATGCAGCAGACCTTCTCTGATTTGGTTGTCGTCTTTGATCTCGACGACACACTATACAAGGAAATTGACTACGTTCAATCGGGGATCACAGCGGTTGCGGCAATGCTCAAGTCTCTTTACCATGAAGATTTGACGAGTGTTTTAATTAATGCACGAATATCTGGTGTTACAGATATATGGCAATTGGCCTGTGAGAAACTACATCTTCCCAAAGAAACTAAAGAGTCATTACTATGGTTCTATCGATTACATGCTCCCGATATCACCCTGGATGAAAAAGTATTAGCTACTCTAAATTATTTGCAGGATACCGGCGCGACACTAGCTATATTAAGTGATGGGCGCTCAGTGACTCAACGGCTGAAATTAACCGCTTTGGGACTTTCCCATATACCAGCATTCATCTCAGAGGAATATTCCTCAGTTAAGCCGGATCCTCAACGATTTATTGCCATAAGTAAGCACTGGCCAGGGAGACGATATGTGTATGTTGGTGATAATCCTGACAAAGACTTTTACGCTCCAAATGCGTTGAAGAATTGGGTTACAATTGGTCTCCGCAGTGACGGTCGGAATATTCATCAGCAGAACGATATAGGATTTCACGAAAGTTTGCCTCATATTTGGATTGATGATATTGCTGAACTACCCAAAGCTATGGTGCAAGAGAATGCTCAGTAAATTCGCTCGGCATAAACGACTTCGGGCGCTTGCCCTGCCTACGCTTAGATTTGTCAACAGGGATATTTACATAAGGCATCACTGGACAGGAGACAAATTGCGCCTAAACCTTTTCCAACATAAAGGCTACTGGTTTCATGGAAAGAGACGTGAACATAAAGAGATGATGGCTCTCGAAAGAATCGTCAATTCAGATGAAATCGTGGCCGAAGTTGGTGGGCATATAGGTTATCTGTCCCTATGGTTTGCGAAATTGACGAGGGAGAAAGGGCATGTGTTTGTGTTCGAACCCGGGGACAATAATCTGCCTTACCTTAAAGAAAATGTTGCTCTTAAAGCGAACGTAGAGGTTATTGAGTGCGGATGTGGGGAGTATCCTGGAATACAGGAATTTTACCAGGATGATTTGACAGGGCAGAATAACAGCTTCGTGGCCAATTTTGATGGCCTGCGTGCAAATATTGCCTTAGCACCCGGTGTGAAAGTGCAAGTTAAGAGCCGTATGGTTTCGGTTGTCCGGCTTGATGGCTACTTCAAGGCCAGAGATCTACAGCCTGGGTTTGTGAAGATTGATACAGAAGGGTTCGAGATGGCCGTATTGAGAGGGTGTCAGAACCTATTTGATACCGAAAGCAGACCACCCAAGTTTATGATTGAGGTACAGGCCGATAATGAGTTGATTTTCACATTTTTTTCAGCGAAGGGCTATGAAATTTTCAGGCCTAGCGGTGAGTCAGTCACTACGGTTGCACAAATGCGTGGCAATTTGTTTGTTTTGCATCCAGAATATCATGCTGCGGAAATAAGACGCTGGTTGAATGGTTCGACATAGATCGATTATGCTGACTATGACAAAATCGACGCAACAGCTATCTGAATCAGTGTTGGTTCAGCCAATCAAGACAGAGACTGATTACACAGCGGCTTTGGCCGAAGTTAACAGATGATGGGTAGTATCACCCTGAACACGCCGGAGCGAGACCGCTTGATCTGCTGGTGATGCTGATTGAAGCGTATGAAGAGGAACACTATCCGATGAGTGGTGAATCGGACCCCATCTCGCTGATTGAATTTGCCCTGGAACAGCAAGGGTTCGCCCGCCAGTAGATGGACCGCATCTGCCCTCCACATTCCCCAGCCTGACACAGCAGTACATCCGGGACGCCTTCGCCACCAACTGTCTCGTGCCCCTGTCCCTGCGAGCAATCACTCTCCCCAAACAACGCGGCAATTTTCAGCTTGCAGGAAATTCCGAGCTTCCCGGAAGGTTCGCTATTTTGCCCGTTGTCATCGCCCTTGAATCCGCCCAGATCCGGCCCGATCCGCGTCGTCCGCGCTCTATTTTGTCTGGGTGCATTTCAGTTTGGGGGCCTTCGGTTGGGTCTGTGGCCCGACCGGAGCCGGTCCGTGACCGGCGCAGAGTATTCTTGCCCCTGATTTGAACTACACCCTTCTGTCTGGTGTAGATGGATTTTTCTCTGGGCTTCGGGTAGACTACTGCTAGATTGCGATTGAAGCCCACCTTCTTCAGGTTTCAACCATGACGAGCACTTATCGTCAACTCGATTTTCAATACCCTTGTCAGTCAATAGATGGTTGTACACTACCTCACAAACCATCTATGCTCTAAAACACAATCGTATGACCAACAATCGCCCTAGAATAAACCATAATTCCAGTAGACGGCAGCCAGATCAGGAAACAGAGGAAAGAGTAAGCTGGGCATCGTTGCTGGCGCCGACACTGCCAAGTTCCCACAATGGTTGGGCGCAGGTAGATCTGGTATGGGTGACACAACAGGCGATCCACCACCAGCTAGGACCGCTCTTGCATCACCGCTTGCGGGCCGCCCAGGTATCAGCGCCGCCAGAGCAGGATCGGCAACTTCAAGCGTTGGCGCGGCAGGCAACGGTGAAGAGTCTGCGTCGAGAGCATACACTGCGCAGGATACTCCAAGCGTTCAATCAGGCCGGAATCCGTCCTGTGATCCTTAAGGGGGCTGCATTGGCCTATACAGTCTACCCGACGCCAGCATGTCGATCCATGAGCGATGTTGATCTCTGGGTGGCGCACGATGTAATGTCCAGGGCCTGCGCAACGTTAGAATCTATAGGATATCAGCAAAAAGACAAAGAGCTCCGCCCGCCTGCGTTTCAGGCAGCGCGAGACGGCGAGATCCAGTTTAGACAGCAGGAGTCAGAGCCCCGTTTAATCGAGTTACATTGGGGCATTTTTGCCGGTGAATGGTTGCATCGGGTGTCGAGGGTAGATCGGGCAGGTATCTGGCAGCGATTGCAGACCACTGAGATCTGCGGCTATCCTGTCTATCTGTTAGCACCAGAGGATGCAGTGATTCATTTGGCGATCCATTTGGCGATTAATCATCAGATGAGTTTGCACACGTTGCGTAGCCTGGTCGATATTGGACTCCTGGCGCAACAGGGAATCGATTGGGCGGTTGTCGCACAGCGAGCGCGTAACTGGCGCTTGTATCATGCGGTGGCCTTCGTCCTCGCTGTGTGGGATGACATATTCCATCTGCCTGAAAGCCAGGAAGCCGTGCAAACCATGCCGATCTCGTCCTGGCGACGGAGTCTGTTACAGCGGTTTGTAGATATAGAGGATATTCTGGCGTTGCCAACACTATCGTCTACGCCACAACGCCTGCTCTATCTACTGTCGATTGTCGATCATCCTGGCGACGCCCTACATCTTTTGAGGCGTACGATCTGGCCAGAGGATCAGTGGTTAATTGCTCGCTATGGTCGATCTGGCTGGCAGGCACGGATTGGTCACATGCGAGGTGTATTCCAGGGGAAACCATAATGGATAGAGGGCAATCGCGAACTTGACTAAAGCAGGGTTAAAACCCGCGACTGACACTGAAAAGTCGCCTCAGCGACTTGATTTTCAGTGCCTGAGGGCACTTTTCACTGTCAGAAGCCGGATTTATCCGTTGCTATCACGAAGCTCGCGATTGCCCTGATAATGGATACTCCCAGTAGTCGCATATAGATCCGATTTGCTGGCCGAGACTGTGGATAGGCTCGTTGGATTGAGAGCATTTTCCTGCAGCCGGATCGTGGATTTTTCCTGGCTGTGCGCTATACTCGTACCATGATACAAGCAATGCTGCATACCCATCAGCAGACAACCGAATATTGAATGGTGGCGGATCTTTGAAAGGAGTATGTACGTGACAGCCAGCCAACAGACATTACTCAAAATCCAATCTCTGGAACAACTGTATCGTACTGGATACCACAGCGATACAATCGATACCACGATTGATAAACTAATCGCTATAGAACATACACATGCCAAACAAGTGTTGGCGCGACTGGAAGCGACACTTCACCGATTTGAGGAGGAATATAAGCTCTCTTCAGAGGATTTCTTCCGTACGTTGATTGACTTGATCCAATCGGAACTGAACATATGATCTCTAACCGCATCTACCTCTCCGCGCCCCACATGTCTGGACAGGAATTGGCGTTTGTTCAGCAAGCATTTGCCACCAATTGGATCGCGCCACTGGGACCGAATGTGGATGCGTTCGAACAGGAGTTTGCTGAAGCCGTCGGTACAACCTATGCAACGGCGCTCTCTTCCGGTACAGCAGCGTTACATCTGGCCTTGATCCTGGCTGGGGTTGACGTTGGCGACGAGGTCATCGTCTCAACCCTGACCTTCTCAGCCAGCGTCAACCCGATAGTCTATCAACGAGCGTGCCCGGTCTTCATCGACAGTGAACGCGTTTCGTGGAATATGGATCCCGCACTGCTGGCAGAAACACTAGAGCGCAAAGCCAGAGCAAGACGGTTGCCCACGGCTGTGATTCTGGTCCATCTTTACGGGCAGAGCGCTGATATTACGCCGATCCTTGAAGTTTGCAACCGCTACGAGATCCCGCTGATCGAAGATGCGGCTGAAGCTTTGGGCGCAACCTATTATGGGCGAGCGCCAGGGACCTTTGGCAAGGCTGGCATCTTTTCCTTTAACGGCAACAAGATCATTACAACTTCAGGGGGGGGGATGCTCGTATCCAACGATGCAGATCTCATTACCCACGCGCGTAAGCTGGCAACCCAGGCCCGTGATCCCGCTCCTCACTATCAACATTCTGAAATCGGCTATAATTATCGCATGAGCAATGTATTGGCCGGGATTGGCCGGGGGCAGTTGCAGGTTTTGGAGGATCGGGTGCAGGCACGCCGTCGCCATTTTGATGCCTATGTGGCTGCGTTGAGTGACCTCCCTGGTATTGATTTTATGCCTGAAGCGGCGTGGGGACGTCATACACGCTGGCTAACGGTGATTATCATCAATCCAGAGCGTTTCGGTGTAGATCGTGAACAGGTACGTCTGATCCTTGAGGCAGAAAATATTGAATCTCGCCCTGTTTGGAAACCCATGCACCTACAGCCTATCTTTGCCTCGGCAGAAAGCGTTGGCGGTAATGTGGCCGAATCTTTCTTCAAAGATGGACTATGCCTGCCTTCAGGCTCCAACATGGAGATATCCGAGCGACAGCGTGTCATTGAGGTAATTCGCTCCCTGGCTAACAACTAGACGAAAGCGTATTTTGCCGAGTAGGCCCAAGTATGTACCAATCTCGTCTTTTGGCTGGAATTAAGAAGGAGCAGTAGTTCACGATTTCATAGGCTCTGGGGCGGTACGTGACCGGCCCACGATTAGATCACGGATTTGGCAGGAGCCTAAATCGTGAATTGTTGAGGATGTTATGTCTATATAGCCGTCTACTTGGCCCTTCTCGGAGGTGTAATATGCTTTGGCAACTTTACCAAAAAGTTTGTCACTATTGATTCCCTTGGATACAATGAGAAATTGTAGAGACGCTCAGTAAACTATTCTGTATTGATCAGAGCAACCATACAGTGAAACCTTTACACTTAAGGTTACTCTGTCAACAAACTTACGCCATCCAAGGATCCCTTTGTGGCTACAAAATCCTCCCGAGTAATCAAGCATGTGCTTGCTCTCCGCAACCGTCATTTCTTCGGTCTCGACGTTCTACTCTTACTGCTGACGCCGACGTTGGCGTTGCTTTTGCGTACGGATGGTCTCAACGTGCAGCCGCAAGGGTGGGATACACTAACTCGTTATGTACCAGGGCTGCTCATTTATACTGGCATAGCCTTGTTGGTGCGGCTGGCCGTCTTCTACCGCTTTGGCCTTTACAGCCGCTATTGGCGCTACGCCAGCATTGAGGAATTGGATCAGATCAGTTGGGCTGTTTTCGTTTCCTCTGCCTTCATCGGGCTTGTTGTTCTGCTGGCCCGTACCTCCACCCTTACCCAGATGGGTTTCCCGCTGTGGAACTTCCCCCGCTCTGTTGTCTTTATTGATGCATTGCTGGTTCTTTTTCTGCTAGGAGGAATTCGTTTCAGTGTACGTCTGGCCAACCGCTGGCAGCGCGAGGACGGCAATGAGCCGGGTAAGCGGGCGCTGATTATGGGCGCCGGCGACGCCGGCGCCATGACGGCCAGAGAGATGAGGGACAGCAGCCGAATTGGGTTTGAGCCCATCGGCTTCGTGGACGACGATCCAGGCAAGAAAAATATGCGGATTCATGGCATTCCTGTGCTGGGCAATCGCCATGATATCCCTCGCCTTGTCCAAAATCACAAGATCCAATATGTTATCATCGCCATGCCCACAGCCCCAGGTAGAGAGATTCGGGAGATCGTCCGTAGCTGTGAACAGGCCGGCGTCCAGACCAAGATCCTACCTGGCATCTATGAACTGCTAGACGGCACTGTCAACGTTTCTAACCTGCGCAATGTGGATATTGAGGATCTGTTGCGCCGTGAACCAGTGCAAACTGACGTAGCCAGCGTTCAGCGCCTGCTCCAGGGGAAACGGGTGCTGGTTACTGGGGGTGGGGGATCCATTGGCAGTGAACTCTGCCGTCAGATCCGGCGCTGCCGGCCTGCGGAGATCATCATCGTGGGGCACGGTGAGAACTCTGTCTTTGAAATTTACAATGAACTAAGCCGCCTGGAAGCCAAGGAGCGCCCATCGCACCCGGTGACGATTCATGCTGTGATCGCCGATATCCGCTTTGCCTGGCGTATTCAGACAATCATGGCGCGCTATCGGCCGCATGTGGTCTTTCATGCAGCCGCCCACAAACATGTACCCTTGATGGAGGGCAACCCGGCTGAGGCGATCACCAACAATGTCCTCGGTACCCGAAACGTACTTCAGGCCGCCCAACAGGTTGATGTGGAGCGTTTTGTAATGATCTCCACCGATAAGGCTGTCAACCCGACGAACGTTATGGGGGCCAGCAAACGCACGGCTGAATTGTTGGTTCACCAGGCTGCACTAGCCACAGGCAAGCCCTATGTAGCTGTCCGCTTCGGCAATGTGCTAGGCAGCCGGGGCAGCGTCATCCTTACCTTCAAGCAGCAGATTGCCGACGGTGGTCCTGTATGTGTCACCCATCCCGATATGACTCGTTACTTTATGACCATCCCAGAGGCGGTGCAATTGGTGCTGCAATCGGCGGTGATGGGTCATGGGGGAGAAGTCTTTGTGCTGGATATGGGGGAGCCAGTCAAGATCATGGATCTGGCTCGCGATCTTATCACGCTTTCTGGGCTGGAGGTAGGGATTGATATTGAGATCGCCATCACCGGCTTGCGGCCTGGGGAAAAGCTCTATGAAGAACTCTTTATTCCGGGGGAGAGCTACGACCGCACTGAGCATCACAAGATCTTCATTGCCACCAATGCCAGTAGCTTCGTGAAACCTACCCTTGATCGGAGTGTCGATATGCTGATTGCTGCCGCCGAGTTCATGGATGAACCGGCCATTCTGCGCCATCTCCAAAATCTAATCCCCGAAGCTAAGCTTGTCGATGCCAACGAGCGAACGGTCGCTGGACATACAGCGCCCTCTATCGTACATTCAGAAGTGATCACATCCGCGCCACTTCATCAGTCATAAGTTGCTGGCTCTGGGTAAAAACCAGGGCCAGCACTGCCCAAAAGAGAAAATTAGGTTTGGATCCCATACTAATCGCGTCTGTCATATCATAAATGGTGTGGCCTAACAATACACCCAACAATCCGATTGCCCAAAGGGACTGGTCCCAACGGTGAACCCATCGTAAGCGCACCAAAAGGGCAATACCTGTCAGGTAGATAACCAGGAGGGCAACAAGCCCAGGGATGCCAAATTCTACGCCCATCTGTAAGAAGAAGTTATGGGCATGGTCAAAGGTAAAATCTGGAGAAATGAGGAAAAAAGGGTAGAGCAGGCGTACGATCTCACCAAAATTGCCCAGGCCCACGCCTGTAAACGAGAAATCGCTAATCATGTAAAGGGCGCGATTCCAGATCTCTTGACGCCCACTCAAGCTTACATCCCCTACAGCCTCTACATCAGTTACCTGTCCCGTCAATTGATCAAATGGAATCCAGGGGAGGGCAAGGATTACCACTAACACCCCGACACCTATCAGCACCACTCCTTGTCGCCAGCGCATCAACATCATCCCTACAAGCGCTAAAGAAAAGCCTAGCAATGCTCCGCGCGATTGAGTAAACAACAAGATCGCCCCAATGGTTCCCACTATCAGAAACAATGGCAATCCAAGCCACCAGCGTGTGAGTCGTTGACGCACCGCTATGACCCACATCACAACACCCAGAGGCAATATATATAGCAGTGAACCAGCGACCAGATTCGGATTGAACTCTGTGCCAATCCAGTTAAATCTATCACTCAAGGGTGTGGGAATTTGAACCAAAATTGCTCCAATCAAAGGGAATTTGTTACCCCACTGGTTACTAAGCAGGGCAAAACTCCCCAACCCCAACCCAATCAGAAGCAATCCACCACTTACAAGATAAAGCAACTCTCTCCGTCGCCCGGCATGGCTGACCACCGTCCAAAAGAGGAAGAAATTCCAGATCAGGATCAGCGCGCGCGGCATCGAATACTCCGCGCGCAGGGGACCCGGTGCAGCCCAGATCGAAATCGGCAGCATCACCAGAAAGAGGAAGAAGATCGGCCAATCTGCGGGCGTACGCTGATACCAGACGCCGATCATCAGCCGTCGCCAGAGCCAGCCCAACGCCAGTAGCCCTATGGCAAAGGCGATTTCCCCGGTCCCAAAACGACCGGGAAAGTAAAGGATGGGGGCTGTTATCGCCAACAGCAACAGTTCGACAAAGAAGGTAATGTCCCAGTAGGGGCGTAATCGGTTCAACATGCAGTAACCTCAAGGAAGGAGACAGGACGATCAGTGGAAAATCCAAAGGGGAAGCCGTCCTCGCGCCGGATGTTGCTTGTCACCCGATCCTAGCACAGGCGGGAACAAGGGGCAAAAACGGCCATTGCGCGCCTCCGCTTGTCCATCCTCCTGCCATAGCGTAGAATGGGGGAGCCTGAACTCATTTTAGAACATCTCCACCCTCGGTTGAACACCACTCAATAGGAGCAATCTTATGGCATGGGAATTTGAAGTGCTGGCCGAACCCATGGGGCTGACCGAAGGCCCCGCCTGGGATGGCAGCGGCCTCCTCTTTACCAACATCCCCAACAGCCGCATTATGCGCTACGACGCGGCCAGCGGCGAATTCAGTGTCTTCCGCACAGGGACGAACAACGCCAACGGGCTGATGCTCAACAAAGATGGGGAACTTTACGCCTGCGAGGGCGGCGGGCGGCGCATGGTCCGCTATGAGAAGGATGGCGGCGTCACGGTACTCTGCGACAACTTTGAGGGGAAGCGGCTCAACAGTCCCAACGATCTCGCCATCGACAGCCGAGGGCGGGTCTGGTTCACCGATCCGCGCTATGGCGATTTCCGCGACGATATGGAACTCGATCACGAATCGATCTACCGGCTCGATCCTCAGCCCGACGGTTCATGGACGCCGACGCGCATGACCTTCGACACCACCGCACCCAATGGCCTGCTTCTCTCGCCGGATGAGAAAACGCTCTATGTGGCACAGAGCAAATATGGCGAAGGACAAAAACGGGAGCTGCGCGCCTATCCCATCGGCGCGGATGGGGCGCTGGGCCAATATCAAGTGCTGCACAACTTCTACCCGCACCGGGGCATCGACGGCATGTGCCTCGACAGCGAAGGCAACCTCATCGCCACCGCTGGCTGGGAAGAGAGCGGACCCGGCGGTATGATCTACGTCTTCGCGCCCAATGGCCGCGTGCTGGAGACCCATCCCGTCCCCTGCAACCGCCCCACCAACTGCACCTTCGGCGGCGCGGACCTGCGCGATCTCTACGTCACCTCGATAGAGGGGCATTTGCTGCGGGCGAGGACGGACAGAAGCGGAAGGAGTGAATAAAGAATGGGTAGAGATCTTTACGCGATAAGAGTCTCATGTCACTCAAGAGACTCTACCCATTCATTATTCTTCATTCATCTTTTCTGAAAGGAGATCCATGAAAATTACCTCTCTCTCCCCGCTCATCCTCCAGGTCAACCGGCGCGGGGATTGGCTCTTTGTGCAGATCGAGACGGACGAAGGCATTGTCGGCGTTGGGGAAGCCAGCCACAGCGGCAATGACGCGCTCTGTGTGACGATCGTAGGGCAGTTCGCGGCGGCGCTGATGGGCAAAGATCCACGGCAGATCGCCCTGATCCGTCGTTCGCTGCGTAAGAGCGACGGCGGACGCGTCTACAACACCGCGCTCAGCGGCGTGGAGCAGGCGCTGTGGGACATCCTCGGCCAGCAGTTGGGCGTGCCGGTGCATGTCCTCTTTGGCGGGGCGGTGCGCGAGCGGCTGCGCCTCTACGCCAACATCAACCGTCACGTCAACGAGCGCACGCCCGAAGGCTTCGCCCGCGCCGCCCGCCAGGCCGTGGACGAAGGCTTTACCGCCATCAAACTTGCTCCATTCGAAGAGTTGCGCCCCGGCGATCACATCCGCACAGGCCCCAAAGCGGCGTGGCGGCGTGGGGTGGAACGGGTGCGTGCGGTGCGCGCTGCCATCGGCGATGAGATTGAGTTGGCGGTGGATTGCCACGCGCGCATGGAACGGGCCGAGGCACTGATCGTGGCTGAGGAGTTGGCTGAGTGTCGCCTCTTTTGGTACGAGGAGCCGGTTCCCCACAGCCTCCCCGCGGATCTGCGGCTGATCACCGAGACGATCCCCATGCCCACGGCGTCGGCGGAGAGTATCTTTGGCATTGAGAACTTCCGCCCCTTCCTTGTGGAACGGACCGTGGACGCCATTATGCCCGACGTCAAACATTGCGGCGGGCTGCTCGAACTGGCGGAAATTGCGGCGGCGGCGCGCATGAACCAGATTTTGGTGGCGCCGCACAACCCGGCGGGTCCGCTGTCAACGGCGGCGACGGCGCAGGTTGCCAGCACGCTAAGCAACTTCTACATTTTGGAGTATGCCTGGGGTGAAGTGGATTGGCGCGCTGATCTGCTCTCCCCTGCCGAACGCATCGAGGACGGGTATCTCGTCCTCTCGCAAGAGCCGGGGCTGGGTCATCGCCTCAACCCGGAGGTCGTCGCCCGTCAGCGGCAGGGGCAGGCCAGCGACGCTGATTCGTCGAAGGTGGGGGCGAGTAGTTAGCAGGTAGCGGATAGCAGGTAGCAGGTAGGGCAGAGTGTTGCGTCAAGGATAAATTGAGGGGTACGGGCGCTGCCTGGTGCGCAGAGGGCGCAGCAAGCAGCGCCCGTACAATTGGGGTGAGAATGCTCCTCGCCGGTCCGTGACCGGCGGCGGCCGGGTTACGGACCCGACCTGAGCGCCCCCAATCTGGGACGCACCTCCCGTACCCTGTTTCAATCAATTTATGACTGAGACAACAAGAGCAGAAAAGGCAAAAATGGTCGAGACTATACAGGTTTGCAGGTCACAATGCTCCATGCACCAAGTTTCACCCCTCCATCTTGTCATCTTTGCCCCAATCACCAGTCACTGTTCACCTCTGATACTCTCCGCTGCCGCCGCCGTAACCGGTCAACTCAACGTAGCCGCGGCCGCGCACGGCTTCCCCGGCCATTATGCCTTCGATCAGCGTGGATCCTTCGTAGTAGGTGAAGGCGACGGTCATCTCCTGGTCGGGGATAAGCGGGCGGATGGTGAGATCGATCTCATACGCTGGGAAAATGACGCGCCAGCCCGATGGATAGGTGATGCCGGTTATGGGACTGGTCCACGAGCTGAGGGGTGTCAGCTCGAAATCGCTCTGGTTGATGACAAATTGGCGACCATCGGGCAGGACCAGCGTCCCCTCAAAGATCTCCTGGCTCTCGCCGCTCGCCGTGCGGATCTCAGCAAACATGATCACCGCCTCGTTGTCGAGCGTGACGCTGAACCAATCCCAGCCCAGGGCGTCGCCGCTCAGCGCGCTCGTCCCATACTCGTGATCCATCCAACTCAGACCGGTAACTTCGCTCGCTGCCCCGTTGAAGGTGATGGTCCCCGTTGTATCCATGCGCACAAGGCTGTAATAGTAGCTGGCGTTCCCTGCTTCGGGACCTTTTTGGCTGAGGCCGCGGTCGCCGTGAAGGACGGGGGCGCGGGTCTCTTCCAAAACCAGGTCGAGGGCAATTGATCCTTCTGATCCTTCGGCGGCGGCGACCAACCGGTACTGCTGTGGACCGATCTGCTCGGCGCGCCAATCCTCCAACCAGACGCTATAGGATGGTTCCCCGGTGGCGCCAGCCAATCCACCCGCGCCGCGGCTGAACCGATCAAAGCTGAGATGCTCGTTGGCGGGTCCGCTGGTGATGGCAAAGTGGGCCATGTAGACTTGATTGGCGGCGAAATCAGATTCCCGCTCCGGCGCTTCGGGCGCAAGCGCGCTGCGGAAGAAGGTCAATTGATAGCCGTAGAGTCCGCCGCGAGCGTCGGTCAGATTGCCGGTGTAGTACCACCACTCGGTCGTGTACTCGGGGTGCGGTCCATGATCGCGCGGAAAGACAAAGTCCACCGGTTCGTAGGCGCGGGCGAACGCCTCATCCGCTTCCCCGCTGAGCGTCGCCACAACATTGGCGCTGGCGAGTTGGGCGGTGGGGGAAGTGCAGCCGGTGAGGAGGAAGAGAACAATGAGTAATGAGGGCGCTCTGAGCGCATGCGTAATTCGTGATGCGTGATGCGTGATGCGTGATGCGGAATTCATCTCTGGATCGACCTCTGTGAAATTTGTCACGGACTGCGATCCAATTTAGGGGAAATGGGGGCGAGTTGCAGTGGAGGGGATTCCAGTTGAATAGTGGGATGATGGGAACTGCGCTGTTCGGCGCATCGACGCATCGGCGCATCGACGCCTCATCCCATCATCATTCACACCGCGTCCAATGCCTGCGCCAGATCCGCGATCAGATCCGCGGTCTCTTCGATGCCCAGGCTGAGCCGTACGAGTTCGTCACTGATGCCCAGGGATTGGCGAACGTCGGGGTCGGTGTCGTAATAGGAGATGATGGCGGGCTGTTCGATCAGACTTTCCACGCCGCCCAGGCTAGGACCAATACGGGGGATGCGGCAACTGTCGATGAAGCGGCTGGTAGCAGGGCCGTCGCCGTCGATCTCGAAGCTGATGACGCCGCCGAAACCTTCCATTGTCTGCGCGGCGATAGGGTGATCCGGGTGGCTCTCCAACCCCGGATACCAGACGCGCTTCACCTTGGTGTGATCCTCAAGGAAGCGGGCAACGGCCAATCCACTGGCGTTATGCTGGCGCATACGCAGCCCCAATGTCTTCAACCCGCGCAGGATCAGATATCCACAATGGGGATCAACCACTGCGCCCAAAACACCTTGCGATTGGCGCAGCGCTGTCGTGATCTCGAAATTCCCCACCACGCAGCCCGCCAATAGATCGTTATGACCGGCCAGATATTTGGTGACGCTGTGGATCACCAGATCGATGCCATATTCAATGGGGCGCACGTTCATGGGTGTGCCAAAGGTCGTATCCACGGCGGTTTTGATCTTGTGGCGTTTGGCGATGTCGGCGAGGCGGGCGTAGTCGAGACAGCGCATGAAGGGATTGGTAGGCGATTCGGAGAAGATCAACCTGGTGTTGGGCTGGATGGCCGCCTCGATGCCGTCATAATCGCCGGGGCGGACGGTGGTACATTCAATGCCAAAACGGGTGAGGAAGGTACGGCAAAAGGCGCGCGTCCGTCGGTAACAGTCCTCGGTGATGATGAAATGATCGCCGGTGGAGAGCATGATCAGCAGGGTGCTGGTGATGGCGGCCATGCCGCTGCTTGTCAACAGCGCATCCTCAGCTTTGTCGAGCGCGGCGATCTTGGCTTCGGCGGCGCGCACGGTGGGGTTGCCATAGCGTCCATATTCCTCGCGTTCGGGCACATCCCAAAACATGTGTGATTCGACGAAATCGATCAGCGCCGCCGTGTCCTTAAACGTATAGGTAGAGGTTTGCACAATGGGGACGGTTACGCTGTGGTGCGAAATGTACCGTTCCTCGCCAGCGTGGACGGCCTGGGTCAATTGGGATGGCTGGCGCGCTGATTCCTGGGGTTGATAGCCATTGCTGCCGACAACAACATCGCTCTGGGATTGATGACTCATGGTTCCTCCTCGGTAAGGATAAATAGACGCTTTGCTGATCGAGCTGCTCCCCAGAAAGTTGCTTTTGGTAAGGCGTCTCCGCCAAATAAAAAACCTCTGCCGGTGGATACCAGAAGAGGTTGCAAGTTCACGTTGAAAGATGACCCTTGCGTCTCATCTTTCGGTGTATCACACCGACGGAATTGGCACCTGCCACAGCGGAACCACTTCTTGGTCCGTTGCCGGTTGCCGAGGCTTCACAGGGCCGTTCCCTCCACCTCTCTGGATAAGCGCAGACTGCTACTATTGAATTGTGGCGCAATCATACCACAGATCGAGGATGGGTCAAATTGGCGTGGTTGGCAGTTGGCAGAGGACAAACGCAAAGGACAAAGCGGATCGAGGTAAGGATGGTCACCGCCGTGTGATCGCATCGGCCATGCGCACGGCGCGCACGGTGGGCGCAACATCGTGGACGCGCACAATGTCCGCGCCTCGATCCACAGCCAGGACATTGGCGGCGAGCGTGCCTTCTAAACGCTGATCCGCAGGCAGACCGCCTAGCGCCGCGCCGATGAAGCCTTTGCGCGACGCGCCAAAGAGCAGAGGATAGTTGCCTGCTTTGAGGGAATCAAGCCGATTGATCAATTCCATGTGCTGCTCCAAAGTCTTGCCGAAGCCGATGCCCGGATCGATGATCTGCAACCAGCGCGGAAGCCCGGCCCGCGTGGCAATCGACAGACTTTCGGCTAATTCCTGGCGAATCTCGCCGAGCAAGTCAGTGTAGACGCTGCCTGGGGTCGAAGCCAGACGGTTGTGATAGGCGGGCAGCGGCTGAAAGCGATTGTGCATCACCACCAGCGGCGCATGATGGCGGACGGCCAGATCCGCCAGATCGGGGAAGAGGCGCAGCCCCCACACATCGTTGATCCAATGCGCGCCGGCATCCAGCGCCGCAGCCCCCACGGGTGTGCGAAAAGTATCGATGGAGATCGGCAGATCCACGTTTTCGCGCAGGGCGCGGATCACGGGCACGACGCGACGGATCTCCTCCTCTATGGGTACATCCTCATGGTTGGGGCGGGTCGAGTAGCCACCCACATCGAGGAAGTCCGCGCCCTCGGCGGCGAAGCGTTGGGCCTGAGCCACGGCGCGCGCAATTCGATCATCGTCCTCGGCAAGACCGTCGCCGGTGAACGAATCGGGCGTCACGTTGATAATGCCCATTACATAGGTCTTAGCGCCCCATTGCCACAATCGATCAGCGGTCGGCATTACCCGCGCCAGCGCTTCTTTCTTTAGTCTCTGCCAGAGCATCCGTACTGAGGTGTCGAGTTGCGGATGGCGCAGTTCAGGGTCCAGATCGCAGAGCGGCTCCAATACGAAATCGCGCTCGGCCAGCCGCGCATGGGGGATGGCGAGATCCGCGGAGGCCAACACCAGATCATCGTAAAAGAGGATGTCGAGATCGATGACACGGGGGCCAAAACGAATCGTCTCTTGTCGGCCCAATTGATTCTCAATGGATTTGAGCGCGGCCAACAGATCCGTGGGCGAAAGCGCTGTGCGAATGCGGCAGACGGTGTTGAGAAAGGCCGGCTGATCCAACACATAGGCGGGCGGCGTCTCATAGAGAAAGGCGGTCTCATCCACGGCGGCGAAGGCGCGCAGGGCGTCGAGGGCTGCATAGAGATTGGCGGCGCGATCCCCCAGGTTGGTCCCCAGGGCAAGATAAACCGTATGTTGGTCGGGCACGGATCATCCTCAAAATCTAGATTTGCACAGAAATGGAGAGATTTTAGCGCAGAGACGCGGAGAGGCAGAGAAAAGACTCAACGCAAAGGCGCAAAGAGGCAAAGGGAGAAGAAAAGAAGAGATGAAGGAATTCGTCTGACTGCCCCGTCTCTCTTCATCTCTCCTCACTTCTTCCCTTCCTCTCTTTGTCTTTCCCTCTCGGCACCTTTGCCTCTTTGCACCTTTGCGTTAAATTTCTGCTCTCTGGGTTGAATTACAGGCTACGTCTGCGCCAGAATGTCGCGGGCGATGCCGTTGGCGATCTCGCTTTTCGAGCGAGGTTGTTCAATAGAGCGTGTCCTCGCGAAGAGATCGGGACGCGCCGCCAGATATTGTTTCATGGCGGCGCGTCCGGCGTCCACCAACGCCTGACGTTTGGCGTCGCTCATGTCGAACTCGACAACGCCATACCCGCCCGCAGGGAGCTTCGCTACATGATCCTCAAAGACCTCAATGGCGGCGGCGTCGTGGGCCGTCATCATCGTGTTCACCAGACGTAAAATGCGCTGTACCGTCTTCAACTGCCAGGGATCGCCTGTGTACTCGATCAACCGGCGCTCGGCGGGGAAGTCCACCATCTGTGAATCGTCGATCAAAAGGCCCAGGACATAATCGCTCGTTGCCTCTCCCATCACCTTCTCCACATTCGGATCCGGCGCAAGAAAGAGCGAAATCGGGAAGTTTGAGAGCATACCGCCATCGACGATGACATTACCGCTGACGTTGCGTCCAAAGTAACTTCCCCAGCTATCTTGCCAGATTACCTCTTGCCAGACCAAGGGGATGCTCATGGACATACGCACTGCATAGACTATGGGCAGGTCGGGGGCGGTGTTGTGGTTGAGTACCATCATCCGTTGCGCTGTGGTGTTGGCGGCGACGACCGATAATTCGTTGCCGGTTGCCGCATAGAACTGCGCCATTGTCATTTTGCTAAAGCGTCGCGGCTGGTCCTTGAACTCTCCTTCGTCTAGTTTGCGCCCAATCCAGGTGACAAAGGCATCGGCGCTGTACCAGCCGCCCCGCTCAACGAACGAATAGATGTTGTTGTACTTTTCGTGCCGGGCCAGCCCTTCGGCAATTTGATCGTCGAGCTTTTCTTCAAGGAAATCAGGCACAAAGCGCAAATTCACATCCCTGAGGAAGGTGCGGATCGCGCTGTTGCGGATTTCGGCCGAGGTGAGCGGCTCTGGTTCGCCCATAAACGCCTCAAAGACCGATTTCCCGTTTTCCTTCTCGTCGAGCGCTTTCTTCATCTCCGCGACGGTGTAACCTGCGGCCAGCAGCGTAGCCGTAATCGCCCCTGCCGAAGTGCCAAGCAGTCGCCCTGGCTTGTGTTCATCTTTCCCCAACAACTCCTCTAATGCGCCAACAAAAACCATTCCCTTGGCGCCGCCGCCTTCAAACACAAGATCGAGAATTGCCATCGTTGTATCTCCTTTGCGTCAAATTGAGCAGCACGGACAAAAATAGAGATGAGGCGTTGATGCGTGAAATCTGTTGCAGGTTGCAGGTGACAATCCAACCCGCAACACGTTTCACAAATTTCGTCGCAGTCGCGGATCTAGCGCGTCTCGAATACCGTCGCCGATGAAGTTGAAGCCCATGACAAGGGTGAAGATAGCCAGACCGGGGAAGGCGGCCATCCACCATTGGTCGAAATATTGGATGCCATCGGCTACCATCCGTCCCCATTCGGGCGAAGAAGGCTCAGGACCGAGCCCCAAGAAGCTCAGCCCGGCGAAGACGAGGATGGCGTTGCCCAGGTCAATCGTGCCGAGGACGATGGCCGGGGCCAGGCAGTTGGGCAGAATCGTCCGCCAGAGAATGCGTCCGGTGGGCACCCCCACGGCATGGGCCGCCTCGACATAATCCTGCGATTTGACGCTGATCACCAGCGAGCGCACGACGCGGGCGTAGTTGGGCCACCAGACCACCACCATCGCAATGATGGCGTTGATCAAGCTAGGGCCGAGCGCAGCAGCAATTGCCATGGCCAGAATAATCGTAGGGAAGGCCATAAAGATCTCGGTGAGGCGCATTGTCAACTCGTCGAACCAGCCGCCGATAAAACCGGCCAGTGCGCCCAGCATCGTCCCCACAAGGCCGGCGATGATCACCACGGCGATACCGGCGGGCAGCGAAAGCCGTCCCCCGTAGAGTACACGGCTGAAGATGTCGCGCCCCAGTTGATCCGTGCCAAAGGGATGATCGAGCGTCGGTCCTTGCAGCCGGTTGACGATGTTCTGTTGCAGCGGTTGATAGGGCGCGATCTGCGGTGCCAGCACACTCATCGTCACCCAAAAGAGGAAGACGACAACGCCGATCAAGGCCAGCGGATTATGGCGCAGAAAGCGCATCACCCCGCCCAGCCAATGCAGGCGCGGTCGGGCAGCGTTCAATTGTGTCGGCGCCGGCGTAGCGATGGTTGTCATGGATCGAATGATTTCCGTTGATAGTAGGGAAAGGGATTGGTGATAGGTGACTGGGGATCTCGTTGACAATCTCGAATCTCCAATCTCTCGTTAACAGAGATTAAGCGATTGGGGGATTTCAGCGCCTCGACGAGATCCCCAGTCACTAATCACGAATCACCAATCCCCTCTCCTAACTCGCCTGCAACCGCGGATCAAGCACAAAGTAAAGCGTATCCACGATTAGATTGGTGATAATAAAGATCAGGGCGATGACGAGACTCACCCCCATGATCGCCGGGAAATCGAGCGAGGTGGAGGCGCGATAGGCGTACTGGCCGATCCCCGGCCAGGCAAAGATACTCTCGGTGAGTACCGTCCCCGCCAGCAGGTTGCCATAGGAGAAACCGATCACCGTCACCACAGGGATGAGGGCGTTGCGCAGGGCGTGGCGCAGCAGCATGGCTCGCGAGGGCAATCCCTTGGCGCGGGCCGTGCGCATGTAATCCTGGGTCAGCACCTCCAACAAGGCCGAGCGGGTGACGCGGGTGATCAGCCCGGTGGTGTAGCTCCCCAGTACCAGGGCTGGCAGCAGCAGATGGCCCACCACATTGCGGAAGATATACCAATCCCCAGCCAGCAGCGAATCAATGGTCAACATCCCCGTGATCCGCGGCGGGATAGGCAGCCCCACGTCGATCCGCCCCGGACCGGGGAACCAGCCCAGCCGCGCGTAGAATATGAAGAGCGCCAGCAGCGCCAGCCAAAAGACGGGTACGCTCACCCCCATCAACGAGAGGATGCGGGCGATGTGGTCGAGCCAGCTATTGCGCCACAACGCCGAGAGAATGCCGAAGGTCATGCCGATCAGCAACCCGAAGAGGATAGATACTGTCGCCAGTTCAATTGTAGCTGGCAAGAAGGCGCGCAGATCCTCGATCACCGGGCGGCGGCTCTTGATCGACATGCCCAGATCGCCCTTGAGCAGATTGGTAACATAGATCATGTATTGCTCGTGGACAGGCTTATCCAATCCCCATTCAGCCTCGAACGCCGCCACAATCCGCGGATCGGACATGGCCTTCTGTCCCAAATTGGCGGTCACCGGGTCGGCGGGTACGGCGTGTGAAATCGCAAACGCGATCAGCGTGACCCCAATCAACAAGGGGACGGTCAGAGCAAGACGGCGTAGAAGATATTGATAAAGTGGCATGGCAGCATGAAAGAAGAACCAAAAAAGAGTTCACGAGATCCCGTACAGTCTAGCAGATCAAACGGGGTGGGACAAAATGATTGGGGACTGGGGACTGGGGATTGGGGACTGGGGATCGGGGCGGAGATGATAAGGTGAAAAGGGTTGCGAGTTGCAAATTGCGAGTTGCGAATTGCGAACCTTCTACCTTGCCAACGTCCATCCGACATCTGCGGTCTGCGGTCTAGCCACGGATTGGGCAGATCGGGCAGATCTGCCCGATCTGCCCAATCCGTATGATCTCTGTGCTATTCTGAACTCTGCGTCTCTGCGCCTCTGCGTTAAATTTTTCCCTTAACTGTGCGCTTCCGCTGCGGTGACGCGTCGCTGCCCGGCGGGTCGCGACGGCGCGGAGTCGATGATCGGCGCGGTTTCGCCGATGACCTCCATGCGGCGGATGAGTCGCTGACGGAGAACAGCGACGACTTCCGCGTGCGATTCGAGGCCGATGAGATTGGTCAACTCGTGGGGATCGGCCTGGAGATCGTAGAGATATTGATCCTCGTAGTGATCTGAGTCAGCGTCGTGATTGCCGTTTTTATCCGGCGCGTTGACGCAGTATTTCCATCGCCCTGTACGCACGGCGCGGCCCACCTGCGATTCGCTGATCTGAATGAAAACCTCTTCGGGCCAATCAACGGCCTCTTTGCGGATCAACGGCAGGATCGAACGCCCAACCATCGTCTCCGGGATGGGGATGCCAGCGGCGTCGAGCAGCGTGGGTGGGAGATCGACAAGGCTGACAAGTTCGCGGATCTGTCCACCGCCCTCGAAGCCGGGACCGCAGATGGCCGTGGGCACGCGGATCGACGCCTCGTGGCAGGATCGTTTATACTCGGCGTTGCGCGTCTTGAAATGGTTGCCGTGATCCGACGTAAAGAGGACGATGGTATTTTCGTCCATGCTCAGGCTCTTGAGCGCGTCGAGCAAGCGGCCCAGCGCTTCATCCAATCGTTTGACCATACCAAAGTAGCCGCCCAGATGCGCCTGCGTCGATCCGCCCAACGCGGCCAGATCCGGCGGCGTCCACCGTCCGCTGTAGCGTTCGCGGTAGCCATCGGGCGGCGGATAGTCGTCCACATGGTTTTGGTGGTGCGGCTCGATGTACGAGACAAAGAGGAAAAACGGCTCGTGCTGGTGGGCGTCCACATAGCGGATCACGGCGTCGGTCTGCGCGTCCACGCGATAGCCGGGCAGCTTCACAGCGTTGCCGTCGTTGTCGTACATGACCATGTCATAGGCGTCGGAGGTGAATTCGAGCAGATTTGAGGCCAGCCAATAGTCATAGCCGCCGCGTTGCTCCTCGCGCACAGGGCCGGCGCTGCTGTTGTCCGCCAAATGCCACTTGCCGATGTAGCCCGTGGTGTAACCGGCGTCCTTGAACTCGTGGGCGAGCGTGCGCATATTCGTGGGCAGGGGGATGCCGTTGCGGAAGCAGCCGGTCTGTGTGGCGTACATCCCCGTTTGCAGGCAGGAGCGCGCCGGTCCGCAGACAGGTTGGATCGTGAACGAATTGAAGACATGCGTTCCGCGCTGGGCCATACTGTCAAAGTTCGGCGTCAGATCCAGCGGGTTGCCGTGGACGCCGGTTGTATCCCAGCGCTGCTGATCGGTGAAAAAGACGATGACATTGGGACGGGAGGACATAGGAGGTCTCCTTGGGGTGTGGAAAGTTGGGTATTGGATATTAGATATTGGATATTAGGCGCTATCGCCCAATATCTAATATCCAATACCCAATATCTTCTCACTCTTCGATCAAATTCGTCTCCACCACCGGCGCTTCCCCGTTCGCCGGAATCCTAAACGTTTTGATCTCGCAGGGGCCGAAATCGGCTTCAATGCGCCGATCCCATGCCGGGAAGTGGATGACGGCGCGGGTGGCTTCGCGGTTGGTCTCGTAACAGCGCAGGATTAGATCGTCGTTGTTTTCGGCTTTTTTGAGTACGGTGGCGAGGACGTTAGCCGGTTCCACGCACAAAAACGAAGCCGATTGGGGCAGCGTCCCATCGGGGTGATAGGTTCCGATGATGGCAACCGGCGGCTGGTTGATCTCGGCGGCGTGGCGCACGGTCCCCGCGGTCTCCCATTTGCCGGGGTGGGGCAGCAGGCTATAGGTGAAACGTTGGATGCCCTGATCCATATAGCTGTAATGGCCTTCCGGGTCCGGCTGCGCGGGGATATGATGGGCGTAGATCGGGCTGCGCAACACCGTCAGCCCAATGTCGCGGATGTGGACATCGAAGCTGTATTTGCCGTCGTTGAGCAGGCTCAGCCCATAAGATGTACCCGTGCTGCGTTCGACGCCGGAGACATCGATCCAACGCTGAGTGGGTTCTTCCTCGCCGCCGGCGAAGCGCTCAATGTGCCCGTAGGGGATCTCGTGGACAATGCGCATGAAGATCTGGTTGAGCGGAAAGCGGAACTTGAACGCCTTCATTTGCTCGCGCCAATCCACAAAGACGCGCACATCAATGCGGTCGAGGTCACGGTACATCGTAAAATCCTGCACCAGCCGCGAGGAATTGTATGCGCTCTTGACCCGGATCACCGACTTGACCGGTCCATGTTCCACCCGCTCCACGCTTGTCGCCATAAACTGGCCGATGGCCTTGTCAAAGTGGAAGACGTTGTGGCTCCATGTATCGCTGCTGTCGTCGATCACCGTGGGGATGGCCGCCTGGCCGGCGAAGACTTCGAGATTGTGGTGTAAATCGCGCAAGCTGGCAATGTTGCCCGTCTGCGGATCGAATTCCAGCCGAATGCGCCCGTTGTCGAGGACGGTGTCGGTGGCCGCCACGGTGGGTTCGTCCACAGGTTCGCCGGGGCGCAGGTGAAAGGTGCGGTAGCCCAGCGCCGGTAGCTCGGCGAGAAAGCTGATGCGGAATCGTCCGCCGGCGGTGGCGTGGGATTGGACATATTGCACCGGAACAGGCCGATCTTGATCATCCACCAGCAGATGGCCGCGGCGGCCCGTCTCCAACTGCACGTTGGATCGGGTTTCCCAGGCGTGGGGGTTGAAGACGGTGATGGGTGTGCTGCCTTCCACGTAGGGCACGTTGATCTGCCAATTCAGCGATTGAACGGCGAGGTTGAGGGCGCGGCTGCCGATGCTCATGGCCTCGCCATAGAGATCGCGGGCATCCTCGTACGCGCCCTCAATGCTCGTGCCCGCCATGATGTCATGGAATTGGTTGAAGAGGACGCCCTTCCACGCCCGGTCAAAATCGGTGGGATAGGGCTGGCCGGTGACGCGCATGGCTACCGCCGACCAGCTTTCTGCTGTCATCAGCAAGGATTCGGCCAGCCGATTCCAGCGTTTGACGCCGGAATGGGCGGCGTAGGTTCCGCTGGCGTGGTGTTGCAGATCCTCGTGGACGGTGGGGAAGGGTAGATTTTTCGTCGTGATCGACTCGAAGAAACGGTTGGGCGTGCTGAAGACCAGTTCGGGCAGATCGGGATCGTTCTGCAACCGGCGGATGCTCTCGATGTTCTCGCGGGTGGGGCCGCCGCCGTGGTTGCCCACGCCGTAAAAGCACATCAACTCGGTGAAGGGCGCTTTGATCTCGGCGGCGCAGCGGCGGATGTGCTTATCCAATTCCTTGCCCCAGGTGCAATATTCAAAGGGAATGCGGAAGGTGAGGACGCGCGAGCCGTCGTCCGATTCCCACCAAAAGAGGCGACCGGGCAAGCCTTTTTCGTGGGGGCTGGGGCGCATAAAGACGTAATAGTCCAGCCCACTCTTTTTGAGGATCTGCGGCAGCGATCCGGCGTGGCCGAAACTGTCCACGTTGTAGCCCACCGTGGCGGTGACGCCGAATTTTTGGCGGAAGTAACGCTGACCGTAGAGACCCTGGCGCACAAACGATTCGCCGCCGGGGATATTGCAGTCGGGCTGGATCCACCAGCCGCCCACGATTTCCCAGCGCCCGTCAGCCACGCGCTGGCGGATCTCCTCGAACATAACTGGGTCGCTCTGTTCCACCCATTCGTAAAACGCGGCGGAACTGGAGACAAAGGTAAATTCCTCATATTCGTTGATGCGGTCCAACGCCGAGCGGAACGAAGCCTTCACCTCGTGGAAACCCTCCTGCCATTGCCACAGCCAGACAGGATCGATGTGGGCGTTGCCAATCATGTGCAGTTTTTTGGGGGAAGTCATGAGTGTCGGTAGTCCTTGTGTTTTGGAAAAGAAGGGGATTGGTGATTGGTAACTCGTGACTGGGATCTCGATGAGGATCCGAAATCGCCTAATCACTCAATCGCTGCCTAATCACCAGTCACCAATCACCAATCCCTCCTAACTCCGCCGATAGATCCCCCCGTTGCGGGTGAGGAATTGGTAATCGATCAACATGCGGCGCAGGGTGGCATAATCGGAGCCGTGCCTGTCGAGGATCTCGTTGACGGCGCGTTCGGGATAGTCGACGCCCGGCTCAAACTGTTCGGCCAGCCAGGCGAGGACGATGAGCAGTTTGGCGTGATGGGTAGGCAGCTGAGTCAGCCGTCCATTTTGGGTGAAGCGGCTCAGCACTTCCTCTTCCTCGCTCTTGGGCTGCTCGTCGGGCGGCGGCGCGAAGAGTTGGCGTTTGAGTTCCAAGATCCGCTCGCTGTTGAGTGCATATTGATCGATCCCCTCCACTTTGTGGATGGTCACCAGACGCGCTTCTTGCAATTGATAAAGATGGCGCGCCAGCACGCCCGCCTTGATGCGCGAGCGCGCCATCAACTCGGTCTGGCTGAGCGGTTCCAGCGCCAGCAGGCCGATCACGCGTAGCCGATCCTCATCCAACAAGAGTTTGCACAGATTGAGCAGGTTCATGCCAGTTCACCTTCACAAGGAATCATGAGAAAGTTGACCACAGAGAGCAGAGATTAGATCACAGATTTCACAGATGCACACAGATTTTTAGAGAGTGGGACACGGTTTGCCAGAATTTTCAGGATGCGCAAATTCAAGACGCCAATCGAAATCTCCAATCTCTAATCTCTAACTCGCCCACTCCATCGGCGCCGGCGCGGGGAAGGAGGTGTGCAGATCCACCTTCTGCCCGCTCCCAATCGAGGAGGCCGCCGCGTTGAGGATCTCCACCACGTGGGCGGCCTGCGCTCCAGTGGCCCGGTGCGGGCGGTCATTGAGGATGGCGTCGGCCATGTCCATAACGCCGCGGCCCCATTCGGTGCCGGGGAAGGGTTCCTTGACCAGATCCACCGACGCAAAGGGTTCGTTGAAATTGGCGAACTCGAGGCCGGCGTTGAAGTTCTGCCAGCTTGTCAAGTGCAGCGAGCCCAGATCGCCGTGGAATTCGATGCCGGTCTGTTTGGTGCTGCGGTTGCTCACGTAGAAATCGGTGGTCAGCCGCGCCACCGTACCATTGCCAAACTCCAAAATCGTCACCACAAAATCGGGCGTCTCAATCTGGAAAGGGATGCCTGTTTTGCCGATGCGATCTGGATGGAGCAGCGTGCCGTAGCTCCACACCCGCTGGGCCGGGCCGAAGAAGGTGGTCATCATCGTTAGCGGGTAGACGCCCACATCGAAGAGCGCACCCACCTGGTAAAAGGGGCCGGGGTTGGGATGCCACGATTCAATGCGTCCCCAGTTGACTTCGGCGTAGGCGACGCGCACCTGCCCCAACCGGCCCTCGCGCAGCATCTTCCAGGCTGTCTGCTGCGCTTCGCCCATCCACGTAAAAGGGGAACAGCCCAGCCGCAGATCCTGTCGCGCCGCCAATGCCACAAGATCCTCGGCTTCGGCGGTGGTGAGCGCCAGCGGCTTCTCGCTGTGGACGTGTTTGCCCGCAGCCAAACAGGCTTTGGTCACCTCATAGTGGGCATGGTGGATGGTCAAGTTGACGACCAGATCCACGTTGGCGTCGGCGAGCAAGGCTTCGGGCGAAGCATAGGCTTTGACGTTGTATTCACCGGCCAACGCCTCGGCGCGGGTCGGGTCAATGTCCGCCACGCCGACAAAGTCGATCTGCTCGGCCCTGGCCATGTCCCTGGCATACGGTCCAGCAATGTTGCCGCAGCCCAAAATCGCAACCCCGATTTTTCCGTTGTTCATGCTGAAACTCCTGTGATGTGTGATAGCGGACGACAGACGACGGACGGCAGACGGTGAAGGTTTGCAAGCTTGCAGATGACGACGATGCGCTCCCAGTCCCCAGTCCCCAGTCCCCAGTCCCTATTCGCTGAGCCACGCCTCTAACATCTCACGGCTGGCGATGACGTCGGCGGTGGGATCGAAATGTTCTGGTTCATGTTCGACGCAGATCGGACCTGTGTACCCGAGCCGTTGTAGAGTTTCCACACAGGATCGGACGGGCACCACGCCGCGGCCAAAGCGACAGGTGTCGTGCGCGCCGGCGGCGAGTACATCCTTGAGGTGGATGTGGAAGAGTCGGCCTTCCAGTTCGGCGATGGCCTGGGCGGCGTCGTAGCCCTGGGTGCCGAACCAGCCGGTGTCGAGGGCCACGCCGATCACGTCCTCGTCGCCGTTGCCCAACTTCGCCAGCACCTCCTGCGGCGTCTTTTCGGGGTGGTTCTCATAGCCGAGGACGATCCCATGCTCGCGCAGCAAGTTGACCACGGCGGCGCGCTCGCTTTGCAGCAGCGGGGATCCGCCGCCCAACACAGGAACATTCAACGCCACGGCCAGGCGACAGGTGCGGCCAAATTCCTCAACCGTGTTGCCGAAACCACTGGCAAGGCTTGTGACCGTGAGGTTGTGTTGGGCGAGCAGATCTTTGGCGATGGCGATGTGATCCGCGCTGGCCCAACTTTGGTCAAGGTGGGCGTGCCAGAGATCGAGAGACGAAAATCCCATCGCCACCACTTCGGCCAGCATGGCTTTAAAGCGTTCGGCGTAGGTCTCCAGCGGGCGGAAATAGTCGCCCGTGGCGCGCATCCCCTCCCCCCAGCCGCCGGTCATATGATAATCAAGCTGTCTCGCCACAAAATTCGCCGTCATAAACGAGATGGTGTTGGGCATGGATCGCTCCTTGTGATTGGGGAATGGGGATTGGTGATTGGTGAATGGTGACTGGGATCGCGTTGCAAGTGGCAGGTTTGCAAGTGACAATCATCTACGCACTACGCACTACGCACTACGCACTACGCACTACGCACTACGCACTACGCACTACGCGCGTCTGCTGTCTATTCTCCCACCACCGCGGCAACACGCGCCATGCCCAGCCGCGGGCTGCTGAGGAATTTCCCGTGCAGATCGACGGGGAGTTGAGGCAGCACACGCGCCATGGACGCCTGGGCGAGGACGACCACATCCACCTCGTGGACCAGACCTAGCAGCGCTGCGCCCAAAATTTCATTGTGCCCTTCGGTATCACCCGCCGCCAACCGCTGGAAGGCTTCGGCCACCAGAATCGAGCGTAGCTCGATCTCCTTGCCCGCGTCGGCAGCCTTGCGCTCGATCAGGCGCAGGGTAGGTTGAAGTGTAGTGGAAAGCGTCGCCGCTACGCCAATGCGCCGGCCCTGGCGCACGGCTTCTTCGGCCAGAGCCTCATCAATGCGCACAACGGGGATCTCCACAGCCTGTCGCATCTGCGCCACGACCTCGCCCACCGAGGAACAGGCTTCAAGGATCACGTCTGCGCCCGCTTCGGCGGCGTGGCGAGCGTATTGGGTCAACCGCGCGGATACAGCGTCCACGTCGCCGCCGTTCTCGATCAACTGCGGCAGGATCGAATCATCCACAAAATTGATCACCGTGCAGCCGGGGATCATCTCCTGGGCCAGGGCTTTGAGCGGTTCCACCGTAGCCGGGGAAGTATGGATAATGGCAAGTTTGGTCGGTTTCATCTCAGTGTCCATATCCATTGATGGTGGATGAGGGGCGAAGTCTGGCCCGATATTTGCACCAATAGTCGCGGATCATCCGGTAATCTTCCGCTTCCAGCGCCTCGCCTGTGCTGTCGATGTGGGTGGCATAGTAAAGAGCCGGTACGCCCAAATCGGTCTGCAAAGGAAGGTAACGCCGCCACGCCTGGCGGTCGGTGATCGGCCAGTTGTCCGTATCGATCACAGCGGCAGGGCAGGCGATGACGGCGATGCGGGCGCGGTGCATCATCGCCCGGTTTACATCTTTGCCGGTGTTGATGTCGTTGAGCCGGATCATGTCGATCATGTCCGCCAGGTAGGGGTGGGGTGTATGCGCCATGATCAGCGCATCTGGCTTTACGCGTTTGGCCTCGTCGTAGAGGATGCCCAGATAACGGCGCATCAACTCTAATCCCCAGCCCTGGCCGTAGGTCCGAATGCCTGGCCCCGTGGGGATGCGCGCCGAAAAATCGATCTTGAAGCCGTCGGCGTCATAGCCTTGAGCCGAGAGCATCCGCCGCACCGAATGGCGCAGCCGCGCCTCGCAGGCTGGATTGGTGGGATCCACCGCCAGCGGCAGCCCGGCGGCGTTGCGGATACACTCCTCGGCGGGGACGCCCTCCGGATCCCAGGCTTTGAGCCAAAGCAGAACCTTCCGCCCAGCCTCATGCTGTTGGCGGACAAATCGGGGCAGGTTAGGCCATTTGGCTTTGTCCACCTCATTGTTGCCGTAGGTGGCCTGCCACTTATCGTCGAGGACGACAATGCCAGGGCTGATGTCGTGGGCGGTCAGCGCGTTGAGAAAGTCGTTGTAGTGCGTCTGGCGGGCATAGTCGGGCGCATGGCCTTTTTCCTGGCGGGCGATGTGGCATTGCGATCCCCATCCACAGTAGATCGGCTCATACCACCAATCCGGTTTAGGACCAAAGACGGGCACGGGCACATAGCCAGCCGTGCGCAAAGCTTCCACGTGGCGGCTGATCACCCCATACTCGTTGTCGCCAAAATCAAAGCCAATCGCGGGCAATTGATAATGACCGGAGACAGCCGTGTGTCCTTCGTAGTTCAGAGAAAGATAGAAGCCGCCGCGCTGGCCGTTGTAGCGAAAATCGGTGAAGGTGTTATGCCCTGGCGCCGCCTCGACCCCCATCCCCATCCAGATGCCCTGGGCCTGGAAGGCGAAACAGTGGGGCGGTGGGGTAAAGAACCACGTGGCTTTCCCCGGCAGCGGCACGCCAGTGAGATCGATGACCGTCCCCTCGGCGGGGGAAAAGTAGCTGATCTCGTCGCGGTTTGGCTCTGGGTTGAACCCCTGCTCTAGAATCTGACCCGAGGGGAAAAACCCACTGCCCCAGCGCAGGTTGCCCGAATAGTAACCGCCAAACGGATGGAACTCGGTCAACGCGCCGTCGCCGATCACCTTCATTTCGTAGGTGAAGCGGTGCGGGCGACAGCGGAAGCGGTAGATCTTCTCTTGCCAGACCGAGGAGGAAGCGCTCAAGGTCAGGCAGATCTCGTCGGCAGACTCATCGATCTGCCAGGTTCCAATGCCGGTGGTGTCATCACCGCCCGCCGTGGTGTGAAGGCTGGAGAGGACAAAAAGATCGGCCAACCGATTCCCGACTCGATCCCCCAGGTAGACAAAAGGACGATCCACGGCGAAAGCCAACATATATCGATCCGCATGGAGGGTGAGTACACCCATTTCAGTTGTGATATGCATACACAATTTGGTGAATAAATGTAAACACGGTGATCGGGGACTGGGGTCTGGGGACTGGGATCTCGTCGAGTTTCTGAAATCTCCAATCTCCAATCTCTTGTTAAAGGAGATGGAGAGATTAAGCGATTTCAGATGGTCTACACGATCTCAATCCCCAGTCCCCGATCCCCAAGTTCCTTCAGTTTACAACTTGCTTTCCATAATCCGGCAATTTGTCTACTTCTATTTTAACCTTTGAGACCGGTTAAAGTTACGCCTTCGATAAAGTAGCGCTGAAAGAGCAGGAAGATGATCAACACGGGCAGCATGACAAGCAGGCTAGCGGCCATGAGCCAGTTCCACGCTGGCGCGCCGCCGAAAGCGAACTCGTATTGGCGCAGACCGATCTGAAGCGTGTATTTGTGTTCGCTCTGCAAGTAGATGAGCGGCCCCATAAAGTCTTGCCAGGCGCCCTGAAAGGCAAAGATGGAGATGGCGGCCAGCGCGGCTTTGGAAAGGGGCAGGATGATGCTCCACCAAATGCGCCCCTCGCCAGCGCCGTCGATCTTGGCCGCCTCGCTCAACTCGTTGGGGATGCCGCGCATAAACTGGCGCAGCAAGAAGATGTAAAAGGCGTTGGCCGTAAAGGCTGGCACCGTCAGCGGCAGGAAGGTGTTGACCCAGACCTGCGATCCCTGGAAGCCAAACGCGGGCAGCCGGGCGAAGAGAATAAACTGTGGGATCAGAGTGACGACGCCGGGCAGCATCATTGTCGCCAACACAAGTTTGAAGATCGTCTCGCGGCCGCGCCA
Source organism: Caldilineaceae bacterium (assembly GCA_019637695.1). Taxonomy (GTDB): domain Bacteria; phylum Chloroflexota; class Anaerolineae; order Caldilineales; family Caldilineaceae; genus RI-153. Next base: position 56,853 of record JAHBVG010000004.1, read on the forward strand.
GCGCAATCGCGCAAACGAATAGGCCACCAGCGACGACGAGAGGACAACGCCAAACATGCTGATCACGGTGATGATGATGGTGTTGATCCACCAGCGATCCCACATGCCGAAGCTGAAAGCGTCGACATAGTTGTGCCAGGCAATTGGGTTGGGGATCCAACGGTTGCCGAAGAGATCCTGCGGCGTCTTCAACGAAGTCGAAATCATCCAAAAGAGCGGCGTGATCCAGAGTACCGAAAGCCCAGCCAATACAAGCCAGGCCAGAAATCGCAGCGGCGTAAAGCGGATCGGACGGCGGCGGCGAGAACGGGTTAGCGTTGTCGAATCGACGAGGATCCCGCTAGTATCCGAACCCGATGGATTCACCCCTGTGCTTTCCATGATCTTCTCCTATCCTTCGCTCTCGTAGTAGACCCAGCGCTTCGCCAACGTCAATTGCACCAGCGTCACGAGCAGAATAATGACGAAGAGGATCCACGCCAGCGCCGAGGCATACCCCATTTGGAAGCCAGCCGGCCCGACGCGGCCAAAGGCGCGGTTGTAGAGATAGAGTACGTAAAAGAGCATGGACTGCCCCGGTCCGCCCGTGGCGGCGTCTGTGCCCGAAAGCACATACGCCGTGGTGAAGATCTGAAAAGTGCCGATAATGCTGGTGACCACCTGAAAGAAGATAGCGGGTGTGAGCATAGGCAGCGTAATATAGATCGTCTTGGCCCAGTTGGCGGCGCCGTCGATCTCGGCGGCCTCATAGAGCGAACGGGGGATGCCTTTGAGCGCGGCCAGATAGATCAGAATGTTGGCCCCCACCCACCAGACCCCCATCACCACCAACCCCGGTTTGGTCCAATCTGGATCCACAAACCAGCCCGGCCCGCGGATGCCGAAGAGCGCCAGCCCTTGATTGAGGATGCCGTTGGGGGCCAGGATCCATTTCCACAAGAAGATGGCGGCAATGCCCGAAAGCACATTGGGCAAATAGATCACCGAGCGGAAGAATTTTTCGCCGGGCAGATCGATGTTCAGCAGCAGGGCGATGCCAATCGAAACGACGATGACAATGGGCGTGCGCACCAGCACCATCCAAAATGTGTTGTAGATGGATCGCCAGAAAAAATCATCGTTGAAGAAGATATTGTTATAGTTGCCCAGACCGATCCAAATGGGGGTGGTGGTGATGTTGTATCGGGTGAAGCTGGCATAGAAGGAAAATAACATTGGCCCCAGAGTGAAGGCGATTAATCCGAAGAGCCAGGGTAATGCAAAGAGCCAGCCGTTGAGTTCCTCGCGCTGGGCTGGCGTGAGGAACCCTCTTTTTTTGGCGGCAGGCGGCTGCGCGCTGGGGATGACAGCCATCAGTACACTCCTTTGTGCAAAACGAGGAGACAGGCCAGCGTTGACGCCACTTACCTATCTCCTCGCGCTTAACTTTTACTATCGCACGCTTGCGCTTACTGCGCATTCTCCGCCATGACGTTGTCAATGGCTTCTTGCATCTGCTGGGCGGCCTGCTCTGGCGTCAATTGGCCTGTCCATACCTGTTCAAGCCGTGTGTTGACCTCTTGACCGAAGTTAGGATATTCGGGGACATAGACGCTGCCCTGGCTATCCTGCATCACTTCCATGATCACATCCCAGTAAGGATCGGCGCGCAGCACAGGATCATTCACGACTTCCTGGCTGGTGGGGATGGCGAGGGTATCACGCGACCAGGACGCCTGTCCTTCGGGACCGGTCATACACTTGATCACCGCCCAGGCGGCGTCGGCGTTCGGCGCCCCCATGGGGATGGAAAGGGCAAAGCCGCCGCTCCAGTTGGCCCGCTGTGTCTGATAGGGGATAAAGCTGACGCCCCAATCCATATTGGCCCCGCTGCCATCCGAGGCGGTGTAGCGTGGACGGTAGAAGTTGAGCTGCGAAAGATAACCGGCCACATCCACGATCATGGGTGTTGCGCCCGACATGAAGATGTCGTTGGGCGGCGATCCATAGCTGGCGCGGAAGTTTTGCAGATTCTGCCAGCCGCCGTAGCGTTCGATCCAGCCGTTGATCCATTCCAGGGTTTCGATGAAGGCTGGGTCGTCATAGTTAGGGCGACCATCAACCACTTGTTCCCAGCCATTGGTGCGCGCCCAGAACTCAATGCCAGCATTCCAAAGGGGGAAGAAACCAATGCGCGCCCACGATCCATCCGGGTTTTGGATGTCCAGCGCGTCGGCGTAGGCTTCGAGATCATCCCATGTTTCGGGCGGGGTATCGCGATCCAGCCCCACATCCTCAAAGGCGTTCTTATTCCAGATTAGCACACGCACATCCGTCTCAAAGGGGACGCCATAGCTGTCGCCCTCATAGAGCGTTTCTTGCCAGGCGAAATCCCAGAAGACCGACGGATCGAAGTTATCCCTATCGATGAAGGGCTGTAAGTTGGTTGCGATCTGATCGCTCGCCCGTTGAGGCATTTGAGGACGATCCTCGACAATGATGCCGGGCATACCCGAACCGGCAGCCACAGCCGCAACGTTCGCCGTCCAGATATCGCCCCAGGGCTTGAAGGTCTCGGTGATCTGAACGTTGGGGAGTTGCTCCTGGCAGATGGCGACCACACGTCGCAGAGCCGTGCGGCGGACAGGCGATCCCCAGAAGTGCCAGATCTCTACATCGCCGGAGACAGTTGCATCTGCCTGCTCGCCCGGCGTTGCGCCGGTCTGTACGGCTGGCGCTGCGCCGGGTACGCCTGTCGGCGCAGCCACCGTACAGGCGCTGAGTACCATACTCACAATGAGTAGTAGGATAAAACTTAAGCTGTACTTCTGTCGCATGGAGATTCCTCCTTGTGGATATTGGGGTAAATGGAAAGAGTAGTTTATCCTAGGCGGCAACCACGCAGGGATCAGAAGAAGCTGTCGTCAGCGCCAAAAATAAGGATAGATAGAGTGGGATAGGTTGGGATTTGGGCCTGAACTTTACAAATAACTTGCGCTGATTAATCTATCATACAGGTGGATATACCTGCTGTCAACGCGGTCTTCTGGCAAAAAGATACATTTTTCTTAAGGAATGGTACATTCCTACCCGCTTCTGCCCAATAATCAGATCTTGTATTGGCGACAATACTGTGAGGTGCAAAGAAACAAAGCCTCTCACCAAAACGCGATCATCTCTGTGCGCGCATTCAATTCTAGGGTCTCAAATGAGAGGACGGCCAGAAAGAGCGGAAGCGTGTAGTCCACGCGCACGAGGATGTGGTTCTCGGGCGGGAAGCCGCGCAGTTGGTATTCAACCGTGATCCGCGCTCCACCTGGGTTCACGCCGCCACGCGCCAGCTCGTTGAGGATAGCGGTATTCAGTGTAGACGTATCGACCTGAGTGGCTGCGCCGTACATGGCCGCCTCGCGGCTGGCGTTGAGCATCACAACGTAGGTCTGCATGGCGCGGCCCACATCGAAAACCCCCGCCAGGATCAACAACAGCAACGGCAAAATCAGGGCTAATTCGACAAGGCTTTGGCCGCTTTCCTCTGTGAGATCTGATTTCGTCTTCATCTGTCCATCCGCTCTCTGATCGATGACGCCGTAGAATGTCCTCGTCTTTCAGTTTACCTAAGAATTGTCCTCGTGTGATGCCGTGCGTTTGTACCATTTTTGTACTGATCAACGACATGGTGGAATCTGTAGGTGCGGGCCGACCGCTGCGGTCGGACTGTAACCGCACGTCTACCGGTGAACCTGCGGTTACAAATCGCACCTACGTTTCATCATCTTCTTGATCAATACACTTTGTACCATTTTTAGAGGGTGGGTCAACGCAAAGAAGTTCAAATGATGTCAAGAGGGAGTATTGCAGATTAGCCTACGAGATCACCGGCGCGGTCTGCTCCACTGGCTGGTCGCGGCGGATGGTGCGGAAGTAAGCCCAGAAGCTGAGGCCGCCAATCGCGCTGAGCAACGATGCGATCAGAAAGAGGGTCGGGAAACCAAACGCGCTGATCCAATAACCGCCGCCCAGGGCAATCGCGGCAAAGATCAGCCCGGCGGCCATCTCCCCAGAACCGGCCACTGTCCCCCGCTGTTCGGGCGCAACCAGTTCCATGGCGTAGACGATAAAGGCTGGATAACGCAGGGCCGATAACCCCACGACGCCAATATAACCGATCCCTGCCGCACCCCAGTGAGGGATGAGCGCCAGCGGCAAGAAGCTGAGCGCCGTCCCCATGCAGGCCCAGATCACCAGATTCAAATTGCCCCATCGTCTCGCCATCCAGGGCACGAGCAGCGCCGCCACCACGGCCATCAACCGGCCCAGGGCCGAGAGGATGCCGATCTGTGTGGTGGGCACATTGAGATCTGTGTCCAAATAGACATTGTAGAAGATCGAGGTAGTGGCGACGCCGCTGACCTGAAAGATGCGCACGACAACCAACATGATGAGCAGCATCAAGGGCGCCGCGCCGATCACACCCCGCGAGGCTCCCTCCTTTGCCTCAGGCGATGCCCTTTCCGCCAGCCGTGGATCCACGTCCTCGGTCATCAACGTCATCAGCAGACCGGGCAAGAGGACGATCCCTGCCAGCAGCAGGGGATAGCGGTAGACCGCGGCATAATCGGTGGTCAGGCCGAGGATCGCCGCAAAGAGCGCGGGCAATCTCCCGCCCACCAGACTGCCGACAAAGGCCGCCAGCGAGAGCAGCGCCGTCTGTAAAGCGAAGACGCGGTTACGTTCGCTGCTGCTTACGCTGCCCATGAGGAAAGGGGTGCTGTTGACAAAGAAGAAGGCCAGGCCCGTCATGATGGCAATGTAGCCGCCGATCAGTCCCCATTCTTGCCAGGGGGAGGCCAGCAGTTCGGCCAACGGCAGCAGGATGCCGCCTGCCAGCATGATCCACATCCCCAGGACGAGCATACGCTTGATCCCCCAGCGGCGGCCCCAAAGACCGGCAGGTAGACTAAAGAGCGCAAAGGCCAGCAATCCCGACGAATTGACGACACCGACGAATTCGGTTCCATAACCCAGCCGCAAGAGGAAGAGGTTGAAGAGGACGGAAAAAATGCCGCCATCCAGGGTGAAGCCGATCAGCAGTTCAATTGCCAAAAAGAGATAGACATTGCGCGCAAAAGTTTGAGAGCGCACGCGGCGAAACGCATTCATAGATCACCTGATTGATAGATGGGAGTGGGAACCCTGGAAGGCAAGTCTACAGTGGTTATCGACTTTCTACAAAGCGGCAGAAGCGTTCCATCGCCGGTTCGAGGATCGAAAAGTCAGACGCGTAGCAGATGCGGATGCTGCCTTCGCCGCCGTTGCCAAAGGCGCTGCCCGGCGCAATGGCAACTTTCTCTTCTCGCAGCAGATCGAGCGCCAATTGGAAGGAATCGATCCCCCCTTCGATCCGGGGGAAGAGGTAGAACGCTCCCTCCGGTTTTGTCACCGACACGCGTTTGAGCGAGGAGATCGCACGGTAGCAGAAATCCATCCGTTCGTGGAAGCTCTCGACCATCGCTGCGATCTCATCCTCGCCGTGGGCCAGCGCTGCCTCCCCCGCCTTCTGCACAAAGGAAGGCGCGTGCGAAATGATGAACTCATTCAACTGCGCCGCCTTGGGGACGAGATCGGCGCGGCTGATCACCCAGCCCAGACGCCAACCGGTCATGCGGTAGCTTTTGGAGAAGGAGTTGACGACGATCACGGCATCCTCGCGGCTGCACAGCCGCAGGATCGAGGGCGCGGTCCCGGTTCCACCATAGTAGATGCGTTCGTAGACTTCATCGGCCAGCAGCCAGAGGTCGTGGCGGCGGCAGAAGTCGAGCAGCGCCCGTTGATCTGCCACTGTCGCTACCCATCCTAACGGATTCGAGGGCGATGTATAGACGAGCAGCCGGGTGCGCGGGGTGACGGCAGCATCGAGCGCGGCGAAGTCGATCTCAAAGCGTTCAGGCGTCTGCTGCATGGGGATCTCCACTGCCTTGCCGCCGAATATCTCCACAATGGCGCTGGCATTGGGCCAATTGGGGCTGAGGATCAGCGCCTCGTCGCCGGGATCGATCACACATTTGATGGCAACGTTGAGCGCCTGCACACCCGACGCGGTGATGAGGAGCTCGTTGGCCGGGTTCACTTCAACGCCGTGGAGTTCGGCCACCTTCGTTGCGATGGCAGCGCGCAGCGAAGGCATCCCTGCGTTTTCGGTGTAAAAGGTGAAGCCATCGGCCAGGGCCTGCGCCGCCGCTGCTTTGATGAACTCCGGCGTGGGCAGATTGGATTCACCAAATTGGAGTTTGAGGACGCCATCCATGCCAAAGGCGACGTTCGCCAACTCGCGGATCTGCGAAGGCTGGACGGCAGAGAGACTGGGTGCGAGAGAAGGTGGCGTCATGGGCGTGATGAGCAAGTTGTATTGGATATTGGGTATTGGAGATTAGGTATTGCGCGACGGTCGTTGGTCGTTCGCTGTCCGCCGTCTGCGGTCCGTCGTCTGCGGTCTGCCGTCATCAACCCAGCAGCGCCCGCGTGATCTCTTCCCATTCCTCAGCCAGGGGACAGGTGGAGGCGGGCTTGTCGGCGCGGTTGTACCAGTAGCGCGCATTGGAGAGATCACCTTCGACGCGGTGCAAATAAGCGTGGACCCAGGCGGGTCCGCCTGCGTCCGGCTGGCCCTGGAGCGCGTCGTGGGCGCCGTCCCAATCCCCTTTGGCGTCAAGCCAGAGCGCTTTGAGCGATGCGCTCAACCCCGCTGGTGGTTGATCTTGAGTCAGTGATGTCTTAAATGTTTGGAAATCCATGGGGGAATGTCCTTTCGTGATGCGAGTTGCGAATTGCGAGTTCCCGATCCCCAGTCACCAGTCACCATTATACTACCAGACTTTGACCTTCCCGCCATAGTTGCCGATAATGATTGGACGTTGTTATCTTTACTTTTCACGCGAAGGAGCGTTTTTCCGATGAGCCAATGGCAACGCTATTTGGAACAAAACCAGGATCAATATTTAGAGGATCTGCTGGCTTTCCTGCGTATCCCCAGTATTTCGGCGCTGCCCGAAAATGCCAAAGATGTGCAAAAAGCCGCCGAATGGGTGGCGGATCGGTTGCGCCAGGCCGGTGTTGAGAATGTAGAAATCCTGCCCACGGACGGTCATCCCGTTGTCTATGGGGATTGGCTGCATGCAGGGGACAAGCCCACGATCCTCATCTACGGCCATTTCGACGTGCAACCCGTGGATCCGCTGCACCTGTGGACCCATCCACCCTTCGAGCCGACCATTGAAGGGGATCGGGTCTATGCCCGCGGCGCATCGGACGACAAGGGCAATATGCTTATCCCCATTTTGGCGGTGGAGGCGATGCTCAAGAGCGAGGGCACGCTGCCAGTCAATCTCAAGTTCTGTTTTGAGGGCCAGGAAGAGATCGGCAGCCCGGATCTGCCCAAGTTTATGCCCCAGCATAAGGATCGCTTCATCGCCGATCTCGCCGTGAGCGCCGACGCCGGCCAATATAGCGAAACTGAGCCAGAAATCCTGGTCGGTCTGCGCGGGATTTGCGGCATCCAGATCGACGTTAAGGGTGCAAAGACTGATCTCCATTCCGGTATGGTCGGCGGCACTATTCAGAACCCCACCCATGCCCTGGTGCAACTCCTAAACACCATGCATGATCAGCATGGGCGCATTACCGTGGATGGTTTTTACGATGACGTTTTAGAGCTCTCGGACGATGAGCGCGCCGCCATCGCCCGCGTCCCCTTTGACGAGGAGATCTATTTAGAGGAACTGGGGCTGGAGCAGACCTTCGGCGAACCGGGTTACACGACGCGCGAACGATCCTGGGTGCGCCCGACGCTGGAGATCAACGGCATCTGGGGTGGCTTCCAGGGGGATGGCATTAAGACTGTGCTGCCCAACGAAGCCCACGCCAAGATCACCTGCCGTCTCGTACCCAATCAGGACCCAGGCCGCATTCTTGATCTGCTGCAAGCCCACATTACGCAGAACGCGCCGCGCGGCGTCACCATCACCACCAAAATCCTCGGCACACGGGGCAAACCTTATCTCGTCCGCGCCGATCATCCGGGCAATCAAGCGGTGAGCAACGTACTACGCAAGATCTACGGTGTGGAACCCTATCAGGTGCGCAGCGGCGGCAGCGTCCCCATTACGGGTCTTTTCATGGACATTTTGGGGCTGCCCACGGTTGCCTTCGGTTTCGGTATTAAGGATGAAAACATCCACGCGCCCGATGAGTTCTTCCGCCTTAGCAGCTTCCGCAAAGGGCCGGACGCCTATTGTCAGTTGCTCGAACGGCTGGGCGAAGGGTAGCAGGTAGCAGATAGCGCGGAAATGTGTGACGAGGTCGCAGGTTTGCAAGCGGCAGGTGACAATCGTCCACGCATCACGAATCACGCCTGGTCACCGCTGCCGTCTGCCGTCCACCATCCACCACACACGAAGGAGTAATCATGTCCTCTACAGCAAGTTTTACGTTAAGCGCTTTTGGCGACGAGATCGCCGATGATCTCAGTGAGCAATTGCGTCTGCTCAACGAGTTGGAAGTTGGCTATTTGGAATTGCGCGGGGCCTGGGGGATCAACGTGCTGCGCATGAGCGACGAGGATGTGGCGCGCGTGCGCCAGACCTGCGCTGATCATGGGATCACTGTCAGCGCGTTGGGTAGCCCAGTGGGCAAGTCGCCGCTGCTCGATCCCATCGAAAATGAGACGGCAAACCTGCGCCGCCTCATCGAGATCGCCCGCACCCTGGGGACGCGCACGATCCGCGTCTTCTCCTTTTATCCGCCCGACATCAGCAGCAACGCCCATTACGATCAACATGTGGATCAGGCCATTGAGAAACTTTCGGCGCTGGCCGAGGTAGCCGCGGCTGAGGACATTCAACTCGTCCTCGAAAACGAAAAGGATATTGTGGGCGACACCATCGCCCGCTGCCATGCCATCCTCACTGGGGTGAATAATCCCCACCTGCGCTTTGCCTGGGATCCGGCCAACTTCGTTCAGGTGGGCGAGGAACGTGTCACCGAGCGGGGCTGGCCGCTGCTGGGCGACTATGTGAGTTATGTCCATATTAAGGATTCGTCCCTGGCCGATGGCAGCGTCAAAGCCGCGGGCGAAGGGGATGGACAGGTGGGCGAGTTGTTGATCCATTTGCGCGATGCAGGCTATCGAGGATTCCTGGCCCTGGAGCCCCATCTCGTTGTGGCCGGTCACAGCACCGGTTTCAGCGGCGTCACCGGCATGACCTACGCTGTGGAGAAATTGCGCCAACTCATGGCGGAATGTGAAGTGTGAAGGATGAAATTTCACCCTTCACCCTTCACCCTTCACCCTTTTGTTGTATCTTTCCGTCGTCTTCCTGTGGAGGGCAGTGGATGCCATATGAGACGTTCCACACAGTCAAGATCGACAGGCTGACGATCCCCTTGAGGGAGTTCGCGGCTAAACTGGACATAGAGAATTCAATTGCCCGTAGTGCCAGGGCGCGCAGCGACTGTGGAGGAATCTCATGTTCCAGCAACTTCAGGCTTACAGTTCAGGTATCATCGTTCTCGGCGTCGGGATGATGAAGCAGGGTGTCCAGCGTGGGGACAATACATGGCTGATCGGCGGTCTCCTTACTTTGGTGTTGGGGCTTACTGGCCTGATCTATCGGCGCTGGCACAATCTGGGCTGGGTGATGGCAGCGCTCGGTGGTCTGTTGATCCTTATCGGGACGGCGGAATCGCATACGTTTTGGGGTTATACAGTCGATGCGCCCGACATGCTCTTTGTAGTGGGGGGCGCAGCGCTGACAATGGCAGGGATGGCCTTCTTGGGCATGAGCTTTACAGCCACTTCGCGCGGGCAGACAGAATCCCCGTCCTTTCAAAACCAGCGCACACTCTTACGCTCAGGATAAAATTTCAACACAGAACACAAATCTCCGGCGGATGATCAGTAACCGATCATCCGCCGGATTTCGTCCCGCATTGATCCACTGGGGGGAATCACCCATTGTGCTGCGAAACCCTTCACCTCTCCTCTCTTCTCAGGTATAATAGAGCCAACACTCCTGTGGACTGCTCCTCACTATCTGGAAAGAGAAATCCTCTATGCGGCGAACCATTGCAATCATCCTATCTCTGTTGATCCTCTCGCTTCCACATGCAACTGCTCAGGCGCAGGACGATCCACTGCCCGACAATGCCTGGCGTGCGACCTATTGGAACAACCCAAGTCTGGCCGGTTTCTGGCGCTTGCAACAAGTTGAAACGGAACCCCTCGACCGCGATTGGGGGGATGGTTCACCCTCTGAGCGGATCAATAACGACTATTGGTCGGCGCGCTGGGAGCGGATGATCCGCGTTGCGCCCGGCAATTACCGTTTTACGGCGACCGTGAATAATGGCGTCCGCGTTTGGGTGGATGGAACGTTGGTCATCGACGAATGGACGAGCCAGTGGCAGCGCAACGGCGGCACCTTTGTTGGCGATATCTACCTTGACGCCAGCCCTCATCGGCTGCGCGTCGATTATTTTGACACCGATGGGCCAGCACTCATCCAACTCAATTGGGAACCCTACACCGGTCCACCGCCAGTGATCGAAGGGTGGATGGCCGAATATTTTAACAACATGAACTTGACCGGCGATCCCGTCGCGGTGCGCGACGAAGCAGAGATCCGTATGAATCTAGGCCCTGGTTCGCCCATGACTGGAACGGTGAACGCTGATAATTTCTCTGTGCGCTGGACACGCGAACTCGATCTTCCCGCTGGCAATGTCGAGTTTTCCATGCGCGTGGATGATGGGGGACGCCTCTTTGTGGATGGTGAACGGATCATTGACGCCTGGCGTCCTCAAGGGCCGACCACTTACACGGCAACTGTTCAACATGAGGGCGGCGCGCTCGAAGTGATTATGGAGTACTTTGAGCGGACAGGTTTTGCTGTGGCCGAACTGCGATGGAATGTGGCTGAACAGCCGGTCGCTGCGCCGCTTCCTACGCCGACGCCGCTGCCTTCAAGCGCCAATCTACCCTCTTCACAAGCCATTGTTGTCGATAATGGCGGCGCGGGCTTTGTACGGGGGGGGCCAGAAGATCGGTGGCGCTCGGCCACCAATGGCGAAAATGGCGGTTTCCTATGGACGCCCAACCACGCTACCAGCGAAAGCAATTACAACTGGGCGCGCTGGTTCCCTGACGTATCCCCCAATCGCTATGAAGTCTTTGCCTACATCCCGCGCGCCGAACGCGCCTCTACCCGGGCGCGCTATTGGATCGTCCATTCGGGCCAATATACACTGCGGGTCATCAACCAGGCCAGCAACGCCGGCAATTGGATTTCGTTGGGTATCTACACATTCGACGGCGGCGACAATGAGTACATCTCTCTGGCCGATGTGACCGGCGAGGCGACCGATGCTACCCGCGTCCTTTGGGATGCGATGCGCTGGGAAGTGCGCGAGTAAAAAATTAGGGATAGGTGACTAGGGATAGGTGATTGGGGATTGGGGTACTCGACGACCATCATCCCAGTCACCTATCCCCAGTCCCTATCCCTTTTCACCAATCACCAACCCCACACGAAAGGACTCTCTACCTCTATGCCGATTTTGGATGCCTTCAAATTGGATGGCCGCGTCGCATTGGTTACTGGCGGCAACCGTGGATTGGGAAAACAGATGGCGCTGGCGCTGGCCGAGGCTGGGGCGGATGTGGCGATCACAAGTCGATCTGCACAACGCGCTTTGGATGCCGCCGAGGAGATTTCCTCGACGACGGGGCGCAGATGCCTGGGCTATGGCTGCGATGTAGCCAACCCCACCGACGTGGAAGCGACCGTAGCCCAGGTTATGCATGATTTTGGCAACTTGCACATTTTGATCAACAACGCCGGCATCAATATTCGGGGTCCTATCGACAGCCTGACCCTGGAGGAGTTTCGGCAGGTGCAGGAGATCAACGTCACCGGCGTCTGGCTGATGTGTCGGGCGGTGGCGGGTCACTTTAAGTCCCAAAACTATGGACGGGTCATCAACATTGGCTCGACGCTTTCGATCATCGCCATTGCTGAGCGTACGCCTTACGCCAGCAGCAAAGGCGCCGTCCTTCAGATGACGCGTGCCCTGGCTCTGGAATGGGCGCCCTATGGGATCACCGTCAACGCTATGTTGCCCGGGCCCTTTGCTACAGAAATGAACCAATCCCTTGTCGAAGATGAAGCCGCTTACCGCAGTTTCATCGCGCGGGTTCCGCTGGGGCGTTGGGGCGAGCTAGAGGAGATCGGTGGGCTGGCCGTCTTCCTCGCCAGCGACGCGTCCAGCTTTGTCACCGGCGCTGGCATCACCATCGACGGCGGCTGGACGGTGCAGTGATTGGCGACTGGGGATCGGGGATCGGGGACTGGGCGAAGATGACGGTACGGTGCGTATTGCGTAAATAACAATGGGACGCTGCACAAGCAGCGTCCCATTGTTATTTACAATAGAGTCTGTCCCCAATCCCCAGCCCCCGATCACTTCTTCTCAATATAGCGCTTGAAGTTACGCAGATCCTCATCGAGCCGACGCTCAGGATCGCTGAATAGATCGGCGATCACTTCACCGGCGATGCCAGCAGGCGGAATGTATTGCAGCGTGACCGTGACTTCGCTCTGGTTGTTGGGCAGGCTATTGAAGGTTACCTGACCACTGGTTTTGATGTCGCCCTGCGTGCTGTTCCACCCAATGCGTTTGTTCGGATCGATGCGCGTGGTTTTGGCTTCCCACTCAAATCGCGCGCCGAGAGGACCTTCCATGACCCAACGGCTGTATTCGTCGCCGAGCTTTTTCACCGACTTAATGTACTGCATGAACTGAGGGAAATTCTCAAAGTTGGACCAAATCTCAAACACATCCTTCACATCTGCTTTGACGATGATGCTCTTGGTCACCAACCTGGGATCAGCAGCAAGATCGAAGGTGCGTGCGGTATCCCCGCTGCGGATGCGCGCCTCCGCATCCTGATGGGTCGTCTGCCCCTGCGGCTGTAAAAGCGAGAGAGGCGATTTGCCGCTGTATCCCCAATAGAAGAGCGCGGCGCCGATCCCGGCCAGAGAAAGTGTACCCAACGAGCGGCGCAACCCCTGGAAAGCCAGGAAACCACCGCCGATCATCGCCAGCCAGCGCTTGACCTCAGTGGAGGTAAATTCCTGATTTCCGGCCAGCGATTGGAACTGATCGCGCACCTGAGCCGCCGTACCCCCTTCATTCAACGATTGATTCAGCCGCTGCAAACCCGATTCGAGTCCACTGCGCACTTTGCCGATCTGTTCTTGAAGGTTCGCGGAAAAATCGCCATTGTGACCGTTGCCATTGCTCATGCTCTGGCGGACCTGTCTGCGCTGATAAGCGTAATCGTCGCCATAGACAGCTTCTCCTTCGGCCTGACCCGGCGTCCGTCCTGCATCCAGCACAGGATCACCCTCTAGATTGGGATCGTTGGCGCCTTCGGCTTTGCCTGGTGTGCGCCCCAGATTTTTCTCGTGTTGGGTATCCTTCTGAGTTTCCTTTTTCATCCTATTCTCCCTTCTCTATCAGAACCTAAAGAGGTGATAATCTCAAACAGTATGGAAGATGACGAAAGGGTGCGGTCGATCTATCGTTGTGGCAGGGGGGAGGGTTGGTACAACGATAGACCGACCGCAAGTGCCGTCTTCCGTGTTCAACGTATCATCATGGGGAAGGGATTTCCATCGATCTGGATATAGAAAGCGGATACAGAAAAGGTTACAACCGATGAGGATGAAAGTGAATAGCAAGTAAAAAAGCGATTGAGAGATGATGAGATTGTCACTATGCGTCTAATCTCATCATCTCTCAATCGCTTAATTCCTCAATCTCACGCCTGCGCCTCACGCCACATTTCGCGCAGAAAGCGGACGGCGGCAGGAGCTTCGGCCTCGAAATCGCGCCATTTGCACTCCACGGAAATCATACCGTCGTAGCCGATGCGATGGAGCATTCGGAAGAACTCTGCATAGGGATATTCCCCGGTGCCGGGGGCGAAGCGTCCGCTGTCAGCGACATGAATGTGACGAATCCACGAGCGATGGATCTCCACATTCTCCAGCGGTTCGCCGTCCATCTGCATGTGGTAGAGGTCAGCCAACACCTGGATCGACGGTGAATCCACCTGTTGAGCCAGCCTCACGCCTGCGGGAACATCGTTGATCACGTTCGATTCGAGACGGTTGAGCGGTTCGATCACAACGGTGACGCCCAACGGTTCGGCCACGGCAGCGACGATCTGCAAAAAGCGCACAAGTTGGGCGTCCGCCTCGACGCGGTCAAAGCCATCGGGGACGTTGCGCGCGCCGCCGCTGCCGAAGACCACCAGCCACGCCCCAATCGTGTGGACGCGGCGCAGGGCTTCATCCACATAGCGCTGCGCCGCCGGCCAATCCACGGCAGGACCGGTGATCTTGAGGTCGCCAGGTAAGAAGACGTTGAAGGCGCGCACGGGCAGCGGCGATGATCCATACGCAGCCAGGATCGGCGCGAACTCCTCCACTTCGGGCAGCAGCGAACGCACAGTACATTCGACAAAATCAAAGCCAGCGCCCCGCGCCATCTCAGCCTGATCTAATGAACAACAGCAACCAAACTGCATAATCCCCTCCTATCGGTTCTGTAACTTCGTCAACAGCGCTGCGTAACCTTCCCGATCCAGCGGCATCTCCACCGGGGCATTGGTCTGGCTGCTGTAGAGCATGGCATTAGCCAGTTCCAACGCGTAGCGGCCCTGGCGTCCATCACAGCGTATGGGCGCGCCGTGGAGGATGGCATCATAGAAGTTGCGATAGACAGCGTCGTGTCCGGCAACGGCGCCGACGCTGTCGGCGGCGGCTTGTCCACTGGGGCCACCTTGCGGATCGATGGCAAGGGTGGCCGCGACCCGCGCCGGACTGCCGAAAGGATTCTGACTCGTGGCAATATGCTCGAAAAGATCCGGCTCGTAGCGCTCGTAGGTAATGGTGCTCTCGCCCAGGCGCAGCGTCCCCGCAGTGCCGGTGATCTCCATGCGCCGTTCGCCCGCCTCCACCGTACTCATGTAGACGGTCCCCAGCGCGCCGCCCTCCCATTCGAGCATGGCCGTGATCGCATCCTCGGTCTCGATGGCATGGTGAACTGTACGCGTCCACGCGCTGACGCGGCGCGGCATCCCCAAGAGGAAGCAGATCAGATCAATCCCATGGGGAGCCTGGTTCATGAGGACGCCGCCGCCTTCGCCGCGCCAGGTGCCGCGCCAGCCCGCATTGCGGAAGTAGATGGCGGTGCGATGCCATGGTTCCACCACCGTCACGCGCAGGATCTGGCCCAGTCCGCCCTCATGCAGCAGTTTATGAATCGCCATTACCTCCGGGCGGAAGCGATGTTGGAAGTTGACAGCCAGCAGCCGGTCATTAGCTTCGGCGGCGGCGATCATCTGATCCGCTTCACCTACATGGACGGCGATAGGCTTTTCCACGAGGACATGGCTACCGGCATTAAAGGCGTCGATGGCAATCGGCGCGTGGGAGGGATGGGGCGTGATGACTGAGGTGACATCGGGCTTGAGTTCGGCCAGCATGGTCTGATGATCCAGGTAGAAGGGGACCCCCAGTTCCTCGGCGCGCGGCTGGCCCGATGCCGGATTGATATCGGCCACGCCCACCAATTCCGCTTCGGGCAGTTGCGCCAGCGCCGCCTTGTGGAGGAAGAAGATGTTTGCGCCGACGCCGACGACCACATGTCGCAATTTCTGTAATGTTGTCATGATTTGATCCTGTGGTGGTGAAGGTTGAAAGATTGGACGACGGACGGCAGATCGCGGACTGCAAACCACAGCAGGTAGCATGGATTCGTAGGTGCGATTTGCAATCGCACGGCTTCGCACATCAGGAGATCGTGCGATTACAAATCGCACCTACGTTATCGGCAAACCGCTTACCTGAATGACATTGGGTAGCAAGTGGCGATGGCGCGCTCGACACGTGCGCCGCCTGCGGTCTGCCGTCACACTTCCGCAGGAGTTGCCACCCCGCGCGCAGATGCCGCTTCCACCAACTGCGCCCAACTTGTCTCGTCCAGGGCGATGCCGTGCTGGCGACGATGGGCGGCGGCGCGCGCTTCGGGCTCGCCGGGCAACAGCACTTCGTCAAAGCCAGCGGCTGGTTTGACCGCTTTGATGGCCGCAACCATAGCGTCGCCCTCGGCGGTGAAATCAATCAGCGGGCGGAAGGCGTCCACGTTCAGCACAATAAAGAGGACGCCGTTGCGCGGGGCCATGCCCAGAGCCGGGCAGCCGGAACCGGTGAGCAGCCCGCCCATAAATTCTACGAGCAGCGAGAGGCCGAATCCTTTGTGGCCCGCCGCAGGCAGGATCACGCCCCCATCATAAAGATCGGCGGGGGTAGTGGAGGGTCGCCCCTCCTTGTCCAAAATCCAGCCTTCGGGGATCGACTTTCCGCTGTTGCGCGCAATGCGGACCTTCCCCTCGGCTACGGCGCTGGTGGCAAAATCAAGCACCACGGGCGCGCGCTCGGCCAGCGGTATGGCGGCGGCGATGGGGTTTGTCCCCAAGATGCGGCCAGTGCCGCCAAAGGGAGCGACAATGCCGCGTCCACCGCCGCCATTACAGAAAGCCAGCCCGATCATGCCTTCGGCGGCGGCCATCTCCACCCATTCGCCCATGCGCCCCACATGTCCACAATCGACGAGACCAGCCGCGGCCATTCCATGCTGCCGGGCCTTCTCGATGGCGGTGCGCATGGCAAAGTGCGCCGCCACCTGTCCGAACCCGCTGTGCGCGTCGATCAAGGCGATGACGCCGGTCTCCTGGGCAAGGGTCGGCTCAGCCTGGGGGTCGAGTTGTCCACTTTCGATGGAGGCCAGATATTGCACAACGCGCACAACGCCGTGGGAATCGTGACCCGCCAGGTTGCTTTCGACCAGCGACGCCGCGACAAGATCGGCTGTGGTGGGCGGCGCGCCTGCGGCTTGAAAGATCTGGCTGGCAAAAGCTGTAAGTTGATCAGCGCTGAAGGTGGGCATGGAGCGTCCTCGTTCTAGATGCCGTGAGTGGATGAGGGTGGCCTGGGGTGGAACTGAACCATCTGCCAAAAAGCATAACACTGGGGCAGAAGCGTGTCAAAGCGTTGCGCGTAGGATGGGTGTAGTTCATCTTTGGAGCGAAAGTGCCGGGAACTTCACAAAGAAGACGTTGACACGGGAGAAAATACGGTCGTACCAGACAATAAGTCCCCGGCACTTCACATGCCCCCAACTTGAACTACATCCAGCGTAGGATGGGGTACGACCGTATGAATCCAAAGTGGAAAAATCGACAAATCCGATGGTCATACCCATCCTACGCCAACCCGCGGACGCAGCGCATCCGATAGAGGATCATGACGGCGAAGCCAAAGGCAAGGCAGGCGCTGAGCGCTAACGTGCGATCCATTCCCCATGTTTCTGACAGCGCGCCAATTGCCAGGTTCCCAAAGGGCGTCATCCCGAAAAAGGTAAGGGTGTAGAGGCTCATCACCCTGCCGCGCATGTGATCGTCAATATGTGTTTGCAGCAGAGTGTTGATCAACGTGAACTGGCCCATGAAGCCGATCCCCAGGAGGATCGATAGAAGCAGGGCGAGGATGTAGCTGGTATTGAGGGCGAACATAAGCAAAATCAGCGGATAGGCGATGGTGAGTCGGCTCAACCAGAGTCCACGTTTCCCCCGATCTCCGTAGCGGGCAATGAGGACAGCCGTTGTCACCGCGCCAATGCCCGACGCCATGTTGATAGCGCCAAAGGCGGCAGGTCCTTGCCCCAAAATCTGATCAATAAAGGCAGGCAGCACTGTGTTGTAGGTGATGCCGAATAGGCTCAGGTTGAGGGCTAACAACAAGAGAGCAGCTACTTCGTTGCTGCGCACAGCATAGGCGACGCCGCTACGGAGTTGCTGCAACGGCGCAATCTGCCCATCGCGCGGCTGGAACGGCGGCACACGCATGGCAAGCAGACTGGCGATCACCGCCAGAAAGCTGATCCCGTTCAGTAGAAAGCACCAATCCGCGCCCACGGTTGCCAATAAGAACCCGCCCACCGCCGGCCCAACCACGCGTGCGCTGTTGAAGGTCATCGAATTGATGGCAATGGCATTGGGTAGATCCTCGCGGCCGACCATGTCCACCACAAACGCCTGGCGCGCCGGGCCATCAAACGCGTTCACCACGCCCAGCAAGACGCTAAGGACGATCACATGCCAGACCTGTACAAGCCCAGAAAAGGTAAGCGCAGCCAGGATCAGCGCCAACATCATGGCCCCCGTCTGCGTGATCACCATCAGCTTTCGCCTGGGAAATGTATCCACCACCACCCCACCCCAGGGTGTGATCAACAACGCAGGGATGGCTGAAGCAAACCCGACAATCCCCAAGATGAATTCCGACTGGCTCAGTTGGTAGACCAGCCACCCCTGGGCAATGATCTGCATCCACGTGCCCATGGTGGAAAGAAGCTGCCCGGCCACGTAAAATTGGAAATTCCGATGGCGCAGCGCGCTGAAGGTCTTCGGGATGCGGAATTGCCGCGCGCGCAAAGGCGCAATTTCCGGCGGCAAATTCGGCAGCCGCTGAGGATGGAGTTCTGGTTTCACAGAATCGGTCATAGGGTTACCTTAAAACAGCTTGTCTTTAGCGGTTTAGCTCGACGCAATTTATTCGCTTCCAGCGTACCGTCAACCTCGCATAAATGCAAACATCGTCACATAGCCATTCCCTGGATACCATAAACTGAAACAGGACATGATAGAATCAGGCATAGGATCCGCCCGGTTTTCTGCTCCGTCAATTAACTACTCACCTCTGCTCTAGCCAGGTCACCGACCCGCCCAGAGCATAGGGCTTGGTCGTTACTCTGTCGAGAAAGCCTGGCAGGATCAAGGATTGTTCCACCACCGCGCCGAAGGAATCAATCATGGAGAGCGCTGATTTCGACGCCTTCGCTCCATTCTACGATGCCGATTATCGCCACTATGACGACGATCTACAGATGATCGTCGATCTGGCGCAGATGGCAGGGGAACGCGCCCTGGAATTGGGCTGCGGCACTGGTCGCGCGTTACTGCCCCTGGCCGCCGTAGGCCATCTCGTTACCGGCGTCGATCAGAGTGAGGCGCTCTTGGCGCAGGCCGAAGAGAAGGTGAAACAGGCTCGCCTCTCCTCTCATGTGCAGCTTGTGCGCGATGATCTGCGCACCTTTCATTTGGAAACGGGTGAGTTTGATTTTGCCTATTGTGTGAGCAATACCCTGATGCACCTCACCACACAGGAGGCTCAACTGGCGGCGTTGACCAATGCTGCCCGGCATCTCCATAAGGAGGGGCTGCTGCTCATCGATCTCTTCAACCCGGATATTGTACGCCTGGCCGAAGTCGCTGGCGTTCAAGAACTTGCCGATCATTGGATCGACGAAGCGAGCGGCGCACAGATCTTCAAATGGAGTGTGCGCCACCTTGACGTTGCCCAACAACTGCAAGAGACGCTCTTCCTCTACGAAGAGATCTTCCCCGATGGGCGAATGCGGAAGCGAGCGATCCCCTTCACGCTCCGTTTCCTCTGGCCCAGCGAAGGGAAGCTCCTCTTGCAAATGGCCGGCTTTCGGATCGAAGCCCTCTACGGCGATTTCGATGGCAATCCCTACGACGACAGCAGTGAGCGGCTGATCTTCCTGGCGCGCAAGATGTAGAGGTGGGGATCGGGGAGAGAAGAAGAGAGGGAGAGAGGATGATCGAATCCCAGTCCCCTATCCCCAGTCACCAATCCCCAATCACTCGAATGGAGAATCTTCTATGACCGATCTTCGCACTTTAGAACCTTTGCAGATTGAGCGTGAAGCGGGGCGCACTTTGGATCGGCTGCTGCCACGGTTGGCGGAAGCCTTCGCCGCCCAACCTACCGACCACTGGTCAGAATTCCGTGACCGATTGGTTTTCTACTTCCCCGAACTCTTCGCGCGGCTGGCCGTGCTTTACGGCCATCACTATGATTTTTTCTACCAGATCGAACAACTCCTTGTAGAGATGGGGCGCAGTTGGTTCGCTCGTTCGGCGGAACTCAAGATTTTGGATCGTGAACGCACAGGCAACCCCCATTGGTTCCAATCGCAGAAGATGCTGGCGGCGGTCTATTATGTAGATCTGCTGGCCGGGGATCTGACAGGGCTGCGCGCCAAGATCCCTTATTTTCAGGAATTAGGGCTGACCTATTTGCACCTTATGCCTCTCTTCGCCGTACCCGCCGGGGAAAATGATGGCGGCTATGCCATCAGCGATTACCGCACCGTCGATCCACGGTTGGGGAGCATGGAGCAATTGACCGCGCTGGCCTCTGAACTGCGCCAGGCTGGTATCAGTCTCTGCCTCGATTTTGTCTTCAACCACACGTCGGATGAACACACCTGGGCGCTCAAGGCGTTGGCCGGCGACCCTGAATATCGCAATTACTACTTCTTCTTCCCCGACCGCAAGATGCCGGATCGCTACGAGCAGCACCTGCGCGAGATCTTCCCCGATGCGCGGCCGGGCAGTTTCACCTATCGCCACGATGTGGGCCACTGGGTGTGGACCACGTTCAACAGCTTCCAATGGGATCTGAATTATGCCAACCCCGAGGTCTTTCGGGCGATGGCCGGGGAGATGCTCTTCATCGCCAACGCCGGCGCCGAAATTCTGCGGCTGGATGCGCTGGCCTTCACCTGGAAGCAACTCGGCACCGATTGCGAAAATCTGCCCCAAGCGCATACGCTCGTCCAGGCGTTCAACCTCGTCGCCCGCATTGCCGCGCCGTCGCTACTCTTCAAATCCGAGGCCATTGTCCACCCCGACGAGGTCAACAAATACATTGGCCGCGACGAATGCCAGCTTTCGTACAATCCACTGCTGATGGCGCTGCTCTGGAACAGCCTGGCTACACGCGAGATCCGGCTGCTGCGCCATTCAATGAGCTATCGCCATCAGATCCCCGCCGACTGCGCCTGGGTCAACTATGTGCGCGTCCACGATGACATCGGCTGGACCTTTGACGACGGCGACGCGGCGGCGCTGCGGATCAACGGCTTCGATCATCGGCGCTTCCTTAACGCGTTTTACACGGGGCGATTCCCTGGCAGCTTTGCTCGCGGCCTGCCCTTTCAGGAAAATCCGCGCACAGGGGACGCACGCATCTCTGGCACACTGGCCTCGCTCACCGGTCTAGAGGAGGCGCTACAACGAAACGATTCGCAGTTGTTCGATCTCGCCATCCGTCGCATTCACTTGCTCTACGCCATCATCTTTAGCACGGGCGGCATTCCCTTGATCTACCTGGGCGATGAGGTGGGCGCGCTCAACGATTACAGCTACCGCAACGATCCCGCCAAAGCTGAGGACAGCCGCTGGGTGCATCGCCCCGTCATCGATTGGGAGCAGGTGGCGCGCCGCCAGGACCGCACGACTGTGGAAGGGCGCATCTTTGGCGAGTTGCACAGACTCACCGCTCTGCGCCAATCGACGCCGATCCTTGCCGGGCATGAGATGGAAGTTGTCTATTTGGAAAACGATCACATCTTTGCGTTTGTGCGCGCCAACAAAGCGGGACGACTGCTCGTGGTAGCCAACTTCACCGAACAGGTCCAAACGGTGGATGCCAACTCGCTGCGCCTGCATGGATTGGGCTATGATTTCCATGATCTGATCTCGGATCAACCCGTGAACTCGCAAACGGATCTCTATCTTGGTTCATATCAGGTCATGTGGCTGGCGGCAGGATAGCCCGTGCCATTGTGCAATTTCTACAACTTTCGCGCAGCAATCTCTTCACCATTTTGCTGTTGTGCAACATTTCACAAAACAGTAGGCTTATTACAGACACGCCCTCTTTATCGTGTTAACGTGTCGATTGTTGTGCCAGATGGCGCAACAGGAGTTAGCAACAGGCCCGTGAAGTTGGTTATCGGGCCGCAATATTCAGGAGTATGTACTATGTTTCCGTATGATCTGATCGCCACTGAGCGTGAGATGTACAAAGAGCGCATTGCCAAGATCGAGCGCGAGAGCCGATATATGCATCGGCGCGAGGACAGCCCCAGCCTGTGGAATCGCACGACCTTCCGCCTGGGTGATCTGCTGATTGCTGCTGGTGAACAACTGAAGCAGCAACGCTCGTAACCCAAAGGGTAAGCAGCGATCGAAGCCTTCGTTCATCGTCAAAACAATTGAACAGTTCCGGCAATGCAGCCGGTGAACAATAGAAAAGGGAACGCCTGTCGAAGCTTCAACTTCGGCAGGCGTTCCCTTTTCTGGGGGATCGGGGAGAACGGGCAAGTGCCGGGGACTTTTCGCCGTAGCAAGTCGAGGCATCCACGTCTGGCGTCACGTCCAGTGTGAAGTCCCGGGCACTTTCGCAGGCCCCAGTCCCCGATTGCTAACACTCACTATACCCACAAACATGACACTTCCTGCACCCTTCCACATTGAGGAAGGCCGCTTCGCCGCAGTCCGGGCAGATGTCGCCGATGGGGCGATCCGCCAGGGGCAGGGCCATTTGTTCCCCACTGACGGTACTCTCTTTGCCTGCGGGCAGACCGCTCAGATGTTCAGCGAAGACTTGAGCAATGCCGTCGGGAAGGCTGCGCACACGGTTGACGCCAAAGCCCAGGGCGCGTCCACCACCGATGCCGGCCATCTCATCCATCACCCAGCGCAGCCGTTCGGTGGGCGGCAGAGAGGCAGGCATACGCAGGGTCAGGCTGATCAGGCGACCAATTGCTTCGCTGACAGCGCTCACATCGGTGCCCGCCTTGCCGATGTTGAGGAAGACCTCGAAGGGCTCTTGATGTTCGTCGCTGTTGACGGTGATATAAGCTGTGCCCAGCGGCGTATCCTTGCGATAGGTGCTGCCTTGCAACAGCCGCGGGCGTGGACGTTTGGTGAAGTAGACGCCGTTTTGTCCATCCTCTTTCCCATGACCCTGCCCCTCATGGAACCCATTGACGGCGGGTTGATGTGCGCTGGCGGTGGCCGTCTCGCCATCTGTCTTCTTCGCCTTGGTTGCCTTCGTCTCCAGCACCACCTCCTGGCGGCTGCCGGTGACATAGACGGTCAACCCCTTGCAGCCAAGATCCCAGGCCATGATGTAGGCTTGGGCCACGTCCTCTTCAGTGGCGCCTTCGGGGAAGTTACAGGTATTGTGATTTCCCATGCCATTGGCAATGAAATTGTGCGATCCAGGTACACTGATATCGAAGACTTCAGCGTAGCCAGCGCTGATATCCTGTACATCGACATAGACTTTGTTCGCCTGGTCCTGGGCGAAAAAGTGGTGAGCGAAGCTCTCACCATCACTCTGAGCCAGGTGATTGAAGATGGCCTGAGCGTCATTTCGGTCAAGCCGGTGGCCTTGCAGCAGATTGACACGCGCCCGCTGGTACGCCTTGCCATCTGCATTGTCGCTGCTATAGAGTTTGCGCAAACTCTGATCTGAGGAGGTTTGCAGCGTGCGCAGGGTGTTGGTTACGCTTTCAGGCAGCAGTCGGCTGTAATTGCGGAAACGTTGCAGACGCCCCAGATTGCGATGTTCAATGCGCTCGTTCTTCCACACCTCCACAAAGCTGATCTGTTGAGCCAGCGTTTCCAGCTCACCGCCCTGTACGGTCAAAGACCAGGCGCGTTCGGCGGTCTGCCGTGTGGTGGCGACAATGTTCATATTGAGCAACAGGATCTGCAATTGACAGATCAGCCGTTCGCTAGCCAGGGTGATGCCGAAGAGTTTTCCATCTTGGGTCATGTAGGCATCAAGAAAGAGGCCACGCAGGAAAGCAGCAATTTCGCGCTTGCTGGCCGCCAGGATGCAGTTGGGAATGAGCTTGTTCTCTGCGCCAGCTTCAAGACCCATTTCCACCAGCAGCCAATTGCGCAATGCCCGCGAATTGACCCGCAGATCATGCACTTGGTTGCGCCGATCTGCCATAATTGCGCCATTCAGGTTAAAGAGGCGAGCATAGATCTCCTTGAGCGATTCCAGTAGCGCCACATCATTGTTGCAGATGGAAACACCGTTGCGGATGATCGAGCCTTCCGATGTGATGCAGCCCAGTAAGAATGCCAGATCCTCACTCATGGCGATGGGGAAGCTGATCCGGTTGCTGTTGCTGCGGAATTCGCCGCTATAGACAGGCAACACCTGGGCTGGAAGGCCGTACTGCTCTTGTCCAGCGTAGAGGACAACTGTGTCACCAATGCGGAGATCCCCTAATTCTCTAAAGGCGACCTCTCCTGTCTCTGTAAGCACATGCACTCGATGGTTGGGTGTGCCTTCGATCTCAAAACCATAGGCCATGCGTACACGCCGGGTCTCGCGATATCCGCCGTAGTAGAAGGCATTGGTCTCTTCCTTACCCTCTGGGCTGATGATGGATCGATGTAGATCCTCAAACTGATCGGGCAGGCGCATGGGTGAGAGATCCTGCAGGGGCATCAGTCCATCCGCAGTGAGCAGTAGAGTATCGCCCACCACACACTTGCTAATGCTGTTATCGACGAAAGCCTGGATGGCGGCCTGCATTCGCACATGCTCTTCTGCGCTAATGTCACTGCTGACGACGAAGGTGTGGCGCAGATGTTCAGGCAGATCTTTGAGATCCTGGCACGAGCCGTAGGTAGCAACGTACTGTTTGATCTCCTGCTTATGCGTCTCGCTGAGGTCGCTTCGGTTGAGCGCTTCCTCAAAGAGGGGGCTGGTGTAGACAAGTTCCACATCGTTGTCGCCGTCCTTAAAGTGGCGGATGTAACCCAACGCGAAGACCGGTTCGCAGCCATAACCTTCACAGCCGCTCACCGTAGCGATGGTTCCGGTGGGCGCGACGGTGGTCTGTGCAGCGTTGCGGATGCCATGCGCCTTGATCCCCGCCACGATCTCATTCCAATCCAGGCTGGGGCGTCCCCAATCGCGGCTGTAAGGGAAGAGCGGCGACGGCGTCTGCCACTTCATGCCGCCGGGCTGTCGATCATCATAGATGCTGCCCTCAAAGGCAAGGAAGGTTCCTCGTTCTTCGGCCAGGTCGATGCTCTGCTGCATAGAGTGGAAACGCACAAATTCCATGATCTGAGCGGCGAATTCCTGCCCTTCCTCACTGCCGTAGCGGATGCC
Source organism: Caldilineaceae bacterium (assembly GCA_019637695.1). Classification (GTDB taxonomy): domain Bacteria; phylum Chloroflexota; class Anaerolineae; order Caldilineales; family Caldilineaceae; genus RI-153. Next base: position 82,037 of record JAHBVG010000004.1, read on the forward strand.
CAGTTTGTACATCAGATCGCCCAGGCCCATGATGCCCAGGCCGATACGGCGGGCGCGATAAGCCGCTTCTGCCACTTCCGGCACCGCGGGGACATACGCATTGGCGCTCACCACATTATCAAGGAAGTGGGTACTCTCACGGATCGTCCGCCGCAACCCCTCCCAATCGAGGACAGCGTTGCCGCCCGCGTCGGTCATCACGTGGACGCCCAAGTTGATCGATCCTAAACAGCAATTTTCATACGGGCCAAGCCATTGCTCACCACACGGGTTAGTCGCCTCTAAATCGTACAGATGCGGCACAGGATTGCTGCGGTTGGCGGCGTCGATGAAGAGCGCACCCGGTTCGCCGTTGTGATGCGCATACTTGACGATCTTACCGAAGAGATCTCTTGCGCGGACTGTCTTCCAGACTTTGCCATCGCGCGGACTGCGCAGATCAAAGTCGGCGTCGTCCTTGACGGCCTGCATAAATTCATCGGTGATGGCAACCGAGATGTTGAAATTGGAGATCGTGCCTTCTTCCGCTTTACAGACGATGAAATCCTCGATATCAGGGTGATCCACGCGCAGGACGCCCATATTGGCGCCCCTGCGGGTGCCGCCTTGGGCAATCTCCCCAAATGCCTGATCATAGACACGCAAGAAGCCGACCGGTCCGGTTGCCCGCCCAGCCGAAGTGTGGACGACATCCCCCTTAGGACGCAGACGGCTGAAGGAAAAACCGTTGCCGCCGCCGGTCTGTTGGATCAGGGCTGCCACACGCAGCGTGCTGAAAATGCCGTCACTCTCGCGGCCCATGTCGTCTTCGATAGCAAGGACGAAGCAGGCCGCCAATTGGCCCAACGGTGTCCCCGCGCCGGTGAAGGTGGGGCTGTTGGGGAAGAAGCGTAGCTCGGTCAGCAGATCGTAGAAGGTACGGGTGACGCCATCCACATCGCCGTTTTGCTCCTTTTCCACATTAGCGACGTGACTGGCGATGCGATAAAACATGCCAGAGATACTCTCCAAAAGGCTGCCGTCGATATCACGACGCAGATAACGGCGCTCCAACACTTTCTTGGCGTTGTCACTCAGATTGATAGCGTCATCGTCTACGTAATTTGGCGGATTTATATGGATCTTTTCGCCTTTCACAACCTCCATCGTCGTATAGGAACGGGGTAAAGCGGTTGTTGCTTTATCCAAAGGTATTTTCGATTCAACTGTCATCTGTCTCCCTCCATACTAGAAAATAGAACATTTGTTCGTGACGGTTAGACAAAATAAAGATATCGATGGCAAAAGCCGCTTGCCAACGGCATGAGAGCTATTTCTTTTCCTCTGGATCGGGGAACGCTAAACCGCGGCCTGAGCGTCCACAAAGTACAAACGGAGGCGAGGATGCCTAAGCCAAGACAAGCCTGTTCACGCTGCCGGATTGTTACGCAGGCGCAATCGCGCCTTGCCGTCCCATCAATCGATCCACTTCAGAGCGGATCTCGGTCAGATCGTTAAAATCTAAATAGACGCTGGCAAATCGAATATATGCCACCTGATCAATATTCGCCAATTCATCTAATACCAGCCCGCCGATGAGATTGCTCTTGACCTCAGCGCGACCCAGTGCGTGTAGTTGATCCTCGACATGCTGAACCACGCCGTCAATGGTATCGCTGCTGATGGGTCGCTTCACCGCGGCGATACGGATGTCGGCTAATAACTGCCGGTCAAATGGTTCACGGCGGCCATCTCGTTTGATCACCAGCAAACTGGCGGCCACATGCTCATAGCTCGTAAATCGTTGGCAACAGTTTCGACATTCGCGGCGACGGCGAATCGAATCACCAGCATCTCGTGTGTCAATAACCTTGTGTTGATCGTGCCCACAATGCGGACAACGCATAAAAACTCCTGCCAGAAACAGCCCGGCAACTTAAAATATCATTCCTCTGTATCCCCCTATATATAGTGGATATAGATCCTCTGTATACCATATATAGTGTCTCGGTCGAGCATCAGTATATCACATGCATAGGGGGCTGGCAAGTGAATTTGATGATGGCTATGTCAAAATTTAAGCATGACGCAAAAATTTAACATTTGAGGAAAGGCAAGAGGAGTGGCGATTACCAAAAAGAAACGTCGGGAAAGAACCGTTCATTTCCCGACGTTTTCAATTCATTGCAGGGGAAGGCTATTTACCATTATTGTCTCGCGAGCGGCGCAGAAAGGCCGGGATGTCGAGATCATCGCGGTTAAATGAGCGAACCGGGAAGTCGATGGGAGGTTTGGGCTGTGGCTCTGGGGTTGCCGTGGTCGCTGTGTTGATAGCCGCCGTGGCGCGCCGCTTGTACTGGTTGGCTGAGTCCTGTGTGCGCGTTTTGTCGAAACCGGTCGCAATGACAGTGATGTGGATCTCGTCTTTCATCTCTTCGTCAATGACAGCGCCAAAGATGATATTCGCCTCAGGATGAGCATTGGCGCGGATCAATTCAGCCGCCTCGTTAACCTCAAAGAGGCTTAGATCGTTGCCACCCTTGACGTTGAAGAGGATGCCTTGCGCCCCTTCAATCGAAACATCAAGCAGCGCGCTCTGGATCGCCTGGTTGGCAGCGTCGGTGGCGCGGTTCTCACCTTTGGCGCGCCCAATGGACATTAATGCAGCGCCGCCATCCAGCATGATCGAGCGTACATCCGCAAAGTCCAGGTTGATCAAGCCGGGGATCGTGATCAATTCGCTGATGCCCTGAATACCCTGGCGCAGGATATCATCGGCGGCAGCAAACGCCTGTTTGATCCCTGTCTTCTTGTCCAGGATTTGGAGGAGCCTGTCATTGGGGATGGTGATCAACGTGTCCACACTTTCGCGCAGACGGGCCAATGCGCCTTCGGAAGTCCGCCGCCGTTGGGATCCCTCAAACGTGAAGGGGCGGGTGACAACGCCGATGGTGAGCGCGCCCAATTCTTTAGCGACAGTGGCAACCACTGGCGCTGCACCCGAACCGGTGCCGCCGCCCATGCCCGCAGTCACAAAGACCATATCCGCGCCTTCGACCATCTGCTCGATCTCTTCCCGGCTTTCCTCGGCTGCGCGTAGACCCACCTCCGGGTTGCCCCCAGAGCCAAGCCCTTTGGTGAGCTTATCGCCTATACGCAGTCGTTGCGGCGCGTTGGAAAGCATGAGCGCCTGGGAATCCGTATTGACCGAAATAAATTCAACCCCTTGGATGCCTGCTTCGATCATGCGGTTGACTGCATTCTGCCCGGCACCACCAATCCCGATGACTTTGATCTGTGCGAAATTGTCCACGAATTGAGATTGTCCATTTCTTCTAGACATGCTGATGGCTCCTTACGGCACCTGGGCCAAATATCAAAGCAAAAATTTATGTCTCGCTATGAGTATATCGGGAATCAGAGAATTCGGATAGCAACCTTACCGTTGCGATGATACGTTCAGAAAGGTAGGCGAGGGGCAATTTGATAATCAAAGTTAATCTGGAAAACGCACTTCATTACCAATGAATTCAGGTTGGGAAGCCAACCATCGTATAGTCTACAAATAGATTTGTAGCCATTAATTCAATGTTTCCCATACTACTATAAAGACCAACAGATTGCAAAGAAAGTTTAACAGCTAATCTTTACCCTGGCAGCAGGTTGCGCAACCAACCACGCAGCCGATCAACCCAGGCGTTATCCTCGCGCAGGTTGCTGAGCGGGCGATGGATGGCGCGTGCGTCTTCGTGAAGTCCCCAGATCAAAAGACCAACGCTGGTGGCGTAAGCAGGCAATTGCAACTCCCGTCTCAGCCCCTGAATTGGCACATTTTCGCTAGGATAGCCGATCCGCACTGGCATACCAAAGACGCGGCGGCTTAGTTCGACAACGCCACTTAACTGGCTGGATCCACCGGTCAGCACGATGCCAGCCGGGACAAGATGACCGTATCCGCTTGCTTGTGTCCGTTTTTGGATGATTTCGCATACTTCCTCGGCGCGCGCCTCCAGGATCTGGCTGATGAAACGGCGGCTGAAGGTCCGTTCGGAGCGGTCGCCAAAAACGGTGGCCCACACTTGCTCATCCTCGGCGATCTTCTGCGGTTGGAGATGGCCGTAACGCAGCTTCAACTCTTCGGCAACTTCAAACGGTGCGCGCAACCCCATCGCCACATCATTGGTGAGGTGGTTGCCGCCCATGTCGAGAACTTCGGTATGCCACAGGCCATTGCCGCGGAAGAGCGCCAGATCCGTGGTGCCCCCGCCGATATCAGCCATGATCACCCCCATCTGCCGTTCCTCGGGCGTGAGGACAGCCTCGCCGCTGGCCAGTGGCTCTAACACCAATTCGTCGATGTCGATGCCATGCGCAAGGACACATTGGGCAAGATTGTTAATGGCCATAGTCGTACCGGTAACAATGTGGGCGTCCACTTCTAAGCGGTGTCCGCTCATGCCCAGCGGCTGTTGGATGCCATCTTGCTCGTCCACCTGCCAGCTTCGGGCGATGACGTGGATCATCTCGCGGCTTTCGGGCAAGGAGACGGCCTGCGCACCCTCTAATGCGCGGTGCATATCGGCGCCGGTGACCCCATGATAGCTATCGATGGGGCTGATCCCTTTGCTATTGGTGGTAGCGATGTGGCTGCCGGCAATGCCCACATAGGCGCTCGTAATGCGTAGCCCGGCTTCACGCTCGGCAATTTCAATTACCTCGCCGATGGCGGCTGTCACTTCGGGCACGTCCATCACCACGCCGCGGCGGATGCCGCGACTTTTGGTGACTCCGCTGCCGAGGAAGCGCAGGGCAAGCTTGCCCAAACTGTCGTGGGTGACAGCACCCACCAACACACAGATTTTGGTCGTTCCCACATCAATAGCGGTAATAATTTCTTTAGGCACAGAATGCATTCCTCATACGGTAGCGATGATCCTCTGGAATAGGCCAGAGGGATGATTCAATTGCCCGGCGCTGCTGCATAGTAGCGAAAATAGGGGCGGTTGGGCGCGATGACGCTGAAAGTCTGGTTAGCAGCCCCATTGCGGTTGATGTCCGGCAGCGCGCTCTCCAGGGCGAGCCACTTCTCCTCGAAACGTCGTCCGTCGCCCCAATAGATCCATGTATTGGTCCCCGGTACGGCGAAGTTGAGACCGTGGGTGCGGTTGTAGCGCAACGTGTCCAGCCCTGGCAAACGAGAAGATAGCGTCAACGCTGCCTGGAGCAATTCGCCTTGTAGATAAAAATTTTCACCAAGGCCGGGCGCACGCGCCGTAAATTCAGGATCAATGATGGTCACCGACGGCTGCGAATCCTCGCTGCGCACCGGCAACGCCCGGCCATCGTCCAACACCCAGAAGTTACCAACGGATGTTGTCCAGAAGGCGATTGGCTCTACCTCACGGATCGCCACTGTGATCTGAGCCGGCCATTTTACCTCCACCTGAGCATCCGCTACATAAGGATGGGTCAGGATTTGCTCACGGATCAAGACAGGGTCGATCCAGAGGACGCTCCAACTTTCCACATCACAGTAGTCATATAGCTCCGCGTTTGTCAGGTAGCGGGCGCCGGTAAAGCTCACATCATCTTCGTAGACGAAAAATGTCTCATCCTGCTGAAAGGTGTAGATGACAAACCCCACTGCTGCCAGCAACAGCAAGCTAAGGAGCTTGCTAAAATGAAAGCCGCTGAATCCAGGCATACGCAGGTGTAGACCCGACCATTGGATCGATGGGAACCAACGACGAGAACTCAAGAAAGCGCTCTCAACTCGCTGCCACTGTTGAGCAAACTTCTGTTTGCGCTGAGCGCGCCGCCGCTGGCGCACTTCCCGGCTTGAGGCAACGCTGGCCGCCGCCTTTGAATGTGGACGGGATCGTTTACGAGATCCGGCGGACATTCTCGTCACAAAGGGTTACTCCTCAAAGATCAATCACGCAGGGTTGCAGGTTGCAAGTGGCAGGTGGTCTGCGTTCCAATCTCACAGATTGCGTACAATGCGGTTCTGCTGGCGATCCTCGTAGCGCTCCAGCGCCAGCTCGACCAATCGACTCACCAATTGCGGCAACGGAAGACCGCTTGCCGCCCACAAGCGAGGATACATGCTGGCATGGGTAAACCCAGGCATGGTATTGAGTTCATTCAAATAGATAGTTCCATCGCCGGCCAGCAGAAAGTCGACCCGCGCCAGCCCTGCACAGTCGAGGACGCGGAAGGCGCGCACTGCCAACACCTGCATTGTCCCGATCTGCGCATCCTCAAGCTGCGCCGGGACGATCAACTGGCTGCGGTCGTCGAGATATTTGGCCTCGTAATCGTAGAATTCGTTGCAGGGGATCACCTCGCCGGGGATGCTGGCCTGGGGATCGTCGTTGCCCAAGACGCTGACTTCGATCTCGCGCGCCTGGGCGATCCCTTCTTCCACCAAGATCTTGCGGTCGTAGGCGCAGGCCAGGTCGATGGCGGCGATCAACTGCTCGCGTGTTTTGGCTTTGCTGATGCCGACGCTGCTCCCCAAATTGGCGGGCTTCACAAACATGGGGTAGGTGAGCGCTGCCTCCAGGCCCGTCACAATCGCTTCGGGGCGCTGCTGCCACTCCCGGCGTAGAAAGCTGCGATAGGGCGCCTGGGGCAGACCCGCCGCGCCCAACAGTTGTTTGCTGATCACCTTGTCCATACCGGCGGCGCTGGACATCACGCCGCTGCCGATGTAGGGTACGCCTGCCATCTCTAGCAGCCCCTGCACCGTACCATCCTCGCCGTAGGGACCATGCAGCACGGGAAAGATCAGATCCACCGCAGGCAGTCGATCCTCGCCGGTCAAGAGCGGCGCGGGCAAGTGGGTTGTGGATTCATCCTCGCGCCCGTGGGGGTCCGTTCCATTCTCATGGCCTGCCGCGCCATTTGTCAGCCGCGCCAACGGATCGCCGTTGACGAGCCAGCGTCCGTTGGGGGTGATGCCCATCGGGACGATCTCGTAACCGGCTTCGGAGAGTGCGGCCATCACCGTGCGCGCGCTCATTAACGATACTTCGTGTTCTCCGCTCCTGCCGCCAAAAAGGACGCCGACGCGCGGGGGTGTTCGTCGGTTCATCGTTGATTTTTCCAATCTCCAACCCATTGAATTTCAGGTTCTAAGTCCACGCCGAAACGGTCGCGGACAATTGCCTGCACGGTTTCGATCATCTCGACGACATCCGCCGCCGAGCCGCTGCCCACCCCACCCGGGTTGATGAAAAAGTTGGCGTGGGTTTCGCTTATTTCGATGCCGCCGATGCGGTGTCCGCGCAGCCCGGCGGCGTCGATCAGTCGCCCGGCATAGTCGCCCGGTGGATTCTTAAAGGTGCTGCCCAGGCTTGGTTCCACCGGCTGGGTGCGACGACGATGGGCAAGGAAGCCATCGGCGCGGGCGCGCATCCCCTCAGGATCGCCCGGCCCCAGGCGGAAGTTAGCGCTCAACACCACGGCGCCAAAGCCGGCGTCGATCCGCTGTCCGCGCTTGAGGCTGCTGGAACGGTAGACATAGTGCAACTGCTCCGGTTCGAGTTCCTGCACTTCATCGTTTTCATCGAGGATCAGCACATTCCAGAGATTGTCCTTGACCTCGCCGCCATGGGCGCCGGCATTGTTGATCACCGCGCCGCCCACCGTCCCCGGTACGCTCACCGCCCATTCCAGCCCGGTCAGCCCGGCGTTGATGCTGGTGCGGGCGAGACCGGCCATGGCCGCGCCGCTCTCGGCAAAAAGAAAGGGGCGCAGATCCTGCGGATAGTCGCAGCAGGGGGGATCGTCCACGCGCACCTGGCGGCAACGATTTTGGATCACCAATCCGCGCACACCGCTGTCGCTGATCAAGACATTGCTGCCGCCGCCCAGGATCAGATAGGGCAGATCCACCGAGCGCGCCCAACGCGCCAGTTTGAGCAGTTGATCCACTGTCTGCACCGTGGCGAAGTAATCCGCCGGGCCGCCCACTTTGATCGACGTGAGCGGGGCCAACGGGCGGTTTTCTTCGAGTTGAATGTTCAGTGAAGAAGGGACAGACTGTATTGTTTTAGAGATCACGTTCATCAATGCCTGCAAGTTTCATCAGATGCCGCTGCAATCCCATTTTTAGGGTCTGATTCCCATGAACAGGTACAGAAATACGGACAGCGCTGCCTTCTTTCGTATAAATATGATGGCTACCATGGATTCGTTTTAGCTGCCAGCCCTGCTGTTCAAGCAATTTACAGAACTCTTTGCCAGTAACGGATTTCAAACGGCTATCTCCATTACCTTCGCGTTCGGCATAACCTCTAACTCTGTAAGGTCAACAGACAAGCAGCCCTCCACAGCCTCGTACAGATTCTGTAACAATTCATCAAATGTTTCGCCTTGGGTAGCGCAACCTTCAATGGCCGGAACTTCTGCCCAGTAGCCACCCTCTTCTGCCTCATGAATAATTACTTTTAGTTTCATTTGTATCTCCATCCTTTTCAGCTTCCATCGCGGCTTTGGAAGAACGCCAACGACCGAATCTGTGCAAGCAGTGCGTCATAGTGAGCATCTGTAAAATCCGTCGTATCCAGCAAGGTACTCTGGCCGCCGATAGGCATCGGCACATATCTTCGGGCAATTTCAGCGGGATCCAATTCGCCCATCCTTAACCGATCAATATGGCCTGGATGACGCTCACCCGATTTAATGCGAGCGGCGTAACGCTGTAGAAGCACAGCATCTTGCGTGCGACAGATGATCTGAAATGGTTCAAACGGGTAGCGGTACGAGAAATCCAGCCAACGCTCAGTCGCATACTCTGGATCAAAATTGCAGTCAATCATGTGTGATACACCCACTGACAACAGTTTTTCAATCATCAAGTACATTAGTTCAAAGCTGGCGTGCCCCAGTTTCTGAGACCACTCAACGGTTGACCAGCCCAGTGTATTGAAGAGAGTCTCCTTCACGTCGTCTCGCGCAATGAGCGGTAGTCTTAGATTGGTAGCAAGCCGTCGGCTCAGCGTGGTTTTCCCAGAGGCTGGCGCGCCGGTTACCAAGATGATCAATGGTTTTGCCATAAATTTGCCGCCCCTTAGACTACCCTTCGTATCCTCCGCAGAAATGGATAAACCTAGAATAGTCTTTATTTGTTACAAATCGTGTTGCAACAACCGCTCCAACAGGATCTCGCCAACGCGGTAGCTCGTCCCTGCGCCGAGGGTGATCACCACGTCGTCCGCTTCCACGTACACAGCCAGGGAATCGGCGATGGCCTCCAGCCCCGAAATGTGTTCGATGTGGGGATGATCGCTGGCTGCGACCAGATCCGCTGCCGAGAGTGTACCGTCGTCCCGTTCGCGGGCGGCGTAGATATCGGCGACGATGACGTGATCAGCGTCGCCGAAGCTGGCAGCCATCGCGTGTAGCAGTTCGCGCGTACGGCTGAAGGTGTGGGGTTGGACAACCGCCCATACCTGACGATCTCCATAGCGCGCCCGCACCGCCGCCAACGTCGCCCGCACTTCGGTGGGGTGATGGGCGTAATCGTCGATAACGGTGACGCCGCGCTGCTCCCCTTTCAACTCAAAACGCCGCGCCACCCCCTGATAATGGCCCAACGCTGCCAGGATCTCCGCATCCGGCAGATGACAGGAACGGGCAACAGCCAGCGCCGCCAGGGCATTGCGCAGATTATGCAGCCCCGGCACTTGCAGCGAAAGCTGACCAATCGGCGTCCCCCTCCAGTGGATCGCGGCGCAATAGCCGCCATTGGGGAGAGAATGAGCGTCCACGGCGCGCAGATCCACATCTTCGCCCAGACCGTAACGGATCCACGGGGCTGACGTAGGATATTCTCTGCGCACTGTTGCGACCCCTTCATCATCGCCACAGCCGACGATCAGCCCATGCGCAGGTACGCCCGCCGTGAAGGCAGCAAAGGCCTGGTAAAAACTCTGGGGGGAAGGGTAACAATCGGGGTGATCCCATTCCACGTTGGTGATCACGGCGATCTGCGGCATCAACCCGAGGAACATGTGATCGTACTCATCCGCCTCAATGACAAAGTAGGGACTGCTGCCGGCGTGAGCGCTACCGTAGATTGGCAACTCCGAGCCGACAATGTAGCCCGCATCCACGCCGCATTCCTGGAGGATCTGCACGATCATAGCGGTGGTGGTACTCTTGCCGTGAGCGCCTGCCACCGCCAGGATCGACCGCTGCGCCAGCATGGGCATCAAAAATTCACGGCGCTTGACAATGGGGATACCCAGATCCTCGGCGGCGCGGCGCTCAGGATTCTCGACGCCCACCGCGCTGCTAATTAAGACCACATCGGGGCGACTTTCGGGATGGGCTGTCAGGTTTTCGGCGATCTGGCCCGGGTAGACGGTGATGCCGCGCTCGGCCAACACCGCCAGTCGTGGATTCATTTGGGCGTCGCTGCCACTAACGTGAAACCCCATCTCCCGCAGCACAATCGCAATCGGCCCCAATCCTGCGCCGCCGATACCCAGCAGGTGGACATGGAGCGATGGATCGCCCATACTCAACCGTTTCCGCCAGCCTTCCGCGCTTATGGGTTCTTTGTCCGATGGAGTTTTTTGTAGCCGATTCATCTTTTTCTCATGTTCACTATCCGCGCACCCGCAGCAGGAGCAACACCGCAATCGGGATCATCCACAGGCTCGCCATTGGTAGTAGATATTGGGGGATCAACCCGATCCAAATCTGCTCGGTAGCCGTGATCGGTTGCATGCCCCATCCCCATGCGCGCATGGGATAGCCATAGGCGTGTTGATAGTACCAGAGCGTTCCCGCAATCAAATACCCGTTGATCCCCCCGATCAACAGATTGAGGAGGGTCCGCTGCGGCGGTGGGACCTCTTTGCCGCCAAAAGTGATGGTTCTACCGGAGTAACCGGCAAAGACAGCGCTCACGAAAAACAATTGGTAGACAAGGCTCAAAAAGAGCGTCTCTGGGAGCGCGCCATTGGCCCACAAAATGCCGCGGACGCCGAGCAGAATTGGGTTCAGCCGGGCCTCGCTGAACATCAACAAAAAGATCGACACCAGGATGATCATCGTGCTGCCCAATTCTTTGGAATAGCCGCGTGCGATGCCAACCAGGGTGACAATGAGAGCAATCGTGCCGTAGTAAATTTCTAATGAACCCATATTGGTTCCTCGATTAAGTCTTGCCCTTGGCCCCAGGCGCACGCAATGTGTTGGCTATCGCCACCAGAACCAAAGTCAGGAACAGGGCAATCACTAACGGCTGCTGACCATCCAGCGTTCCCCAGATATTGCCGAAACTATCGTTGATAACGCTGAAAGTCCGGCGCAGTACAAAGCCAGCGCCATCCTGTGGGCGGGCAACGCCTGCCACAACTTCGGGTACAAAGATTGAAGCAAGCAAGGGCAAAAAGATAGAAAAATAGAAAATGCCGTTGACGATGCCCAGGAGGATGGCGATAGCATCGGACCGGTTGCGGCCATTGCGCACGAATCTGCCTGTGATCACATAGGTCAAAAGCAGAATAACCACCCAAATCAGAAAGATCAGCGTGTCTGCTTGCTGTTCCACAATGAGATTGGGCGCATCGCGCAGCGCCAGAATTGCATTCGGGTCCTCGCCGGTCAATCCACCCTCGCGGGCAAAGACGTAAAAACGCCCGCCCAAATTGACGACGGTAACAACAATATTCTGATAACGGCGCAGAATCAAGTACCCACCCAGCGCCACAATGAAAACGATGAATTCACGCAGGCTGCCGCGTCGATAACCAACCCAGCCAAACAGGATAAGATAGAGGACAATGACAACGACTATCTGCAATGAATTACTCATGATCCCAATCGCGTTCTTTACGCATGATTGCCCAGGCGTATCAACTCCTGCGCCAGGTTGAACGCCGCACGCGGACGGGCCAGGGTTGCCATGTCTGCGCCCATTTTCAGGCGGCGTAACTCATCTTGAAGCAGATCGACGAGCAACGGCGTCAATTCGCGAGCCAGCGCTTCGTCCTCGATGATCGCCGCGCCGCCGGCATCGGCCAGTTTGCGGGCGTTGGGCAGTTGATGATTCCCGGCGATGGGCAACGGGACTAAAATAGCCGGAAGCCGCGTCAGCGGGAACTCAGCCAGGGTGCTGGCGCCGGCACGCGCCACAACGAGATCCGCAGAAGCCAGGGCCAGCGCCATCTCATCGTGTAAATAGGCCACCGGATGGTAGCGACCGGCCAGGTGCGCAGGCAAGGCAGGCGGCTGATCTTGGTACAGCGGCCAATCACGCGTGCCGGTAATGTGTAAAATCTGGCAGTGTGGCAGTAGATCGGGCAGCGCCGCCCAGATCGCCTTGTTGATGCTGAGCGATCCGCGACTGCCGCCAAAGACGAGCAATAATGGCAGTGGATCGCCGTCCTCGCCCTCTTCCCATTGGATTTCCAATGCCTGCGCCAGACGGCGGCGCGCCCCTTGGCGATCGGCGGCGGCTTCGAGCAGTTCGGGGCGCACCGGGTAGCCTGTCACCACGGCTTTGCTGCCAAAATAAGCGCTCACTTCAGGGAAACTGACAGCAACCCGCGTCGCCAACAAACTCAGCCATCGGATCGCCAATCCTGGCGTCATGTCGGGCAAATAGACAAGCACTGGCACTCGGCGCAGACGGCAAGCAATCGCCACCGGCGTACAGACATATCCCCCTGTGACAAAGCAGACATCGGGCTTGAATTCGTCGATCAACCCCAGCGATTGGCGCACGCCTACGATCATTTTGCCAGCATTCGCCAACGCCGTCAATGGATTCTTGCCGCGCAATTGCCCCGTTTGAATTGCCCGATAGGGTATCCCTGCTGCCTCTACGAGTTCACATTCGACGCCGTCGGGGCTGCCCGCCCAGAGTAATTCCACAGGGATCGATTGGACAGCGTCAGCGCGCGCCGGCGCTACGGCTTCTGCTACTGCTTCGTTTTGGCCCGCTCCTCTTGCGGGCAGAGGAAACCCGGGTTGTTCCGCTTCGCTTTTGAGTTGTGCTGCCACGGCCAGCGCCGGGTAGACGTGTCCCCCTGTCCCGCCACCCGAAATTAAAATTCGCATAGGCCAGACCTCCTGTCGTGCGCGGAGCTGTTACAGTGCCGCGATATCGACTAATGTTAAGTAGAATCCCGCTGGCGCCCAATGTTGTTATCAATGAACTGCCGCCAAAGCTGATAAAAGGCAGGGTGACGCCCGTAGGCGGCGCCATGGCGACAACGACAGCAATATGGATGATCGCTTGCAATACCAATAAGGATGTAAGGCCCACCGCCAGCAACGAGCTGAACATATCGGGCGATTGAGAGGCAATGCGAAAGCCACGGTAGGCCAGGAGTACAAAGAGCAGAATCACCACCAGCGCGCCGAGCAGACCCAGTTCCTCACTGATGATGGCAAAAATATTATCCGACCAGCTTAGGGGCAGATTGCCAGGGAATTTCTCGATGCTATTGCCCAACCCCACCCCAAACGGCCCGCCGCGCACAATCGCCTGAGACGCCTGATGGATCTGCCATTCAGTGCTTGCGAGCGGATCCATCACCGAACTGAAGTAAGCCTGCACCCGTCGCCCGGCATACTCGCTGCGGGTGATCACCAGCCAAAAGGTGATCATGGCGATGACGCCGCCAAAGAGCAGTTGTTTCAGATCCGCCCCAGCCAGGAAGAAGATGATCGATGCCGTTGTCACAATCAGGATCGTCGTGCTGAGGTCGGGTTGAGCGACGATCAAACCGGTGACAATCCCCATTAGGACGCCGAAGGGGATCAGCCCATAGTTCATCTGGCGGATGCGATCCCCTTTGCTGGCAAGCCAGGTGCTGATGTAGATCAGCACGATCACCTTCACCGGTTCGCTCGGTTGGACGCTCCCCTCGAAGAGGGTGCGCGTCGCCCCAAACCGAGTCTCGCCAAAGAAGATCACCGACATCAATGCCAGTAACCCCACACCCATGAGCGGTACACTCCAGCGTTCCCAAACCGTGTAGGGGATCACCGCTGCCACCATCATCGCCACAATGCCAATCGCCAACCAGCGCAGTTGCAGCAAAATAAAGTGGAAGGGCGAGGTCATGTTGATCATAGCCCACGGATAGCTGGCGCTGAAAACCATCACCAAGCCGAAGAGCAACAACCCGGTGATGATGGTGATCAATCCCCAGTCGTAACCGCCTATTTTTGATTGACCTGCTCGTTGCGTCGTCATAAGATTTTCGGCAACCTGGGGCTAAAGCCCCAGGCTAATGATGCGATGAAAGGGATCGCGCAAGCTGGCGAAAATGTTCGCCCCGTTCTTCAAAATTTTTATAAGCGTCGTAACTGGTGCCGCCAGGCGATAAAAGTACGACACTTTTTTGATCGGCAATTTGGGCGGCCAGATGCACGGCCTCGTCCAGCCGTTGAAGGATAGCACAGCCCGGCGTCTGCACCCGGCGGAAGGCAGCACGGTCCTGAACAGTGCGCACGATCATAGCCCCGGCATCACCGAAACCAATGAGATAATTGACACGTTTCAACACTTCGTCGGCGAACTCGTGCCAGGGGAGATTCTTATCTTTGCCCCCCGCCAATAGGATCAACGTCTGCTCGCCCGGCTCAAACGTACGCAGGCCAGCAATGGCTCGCTCTGGCGCAGTGGCGATGCTATCGTTGATCCAGGTGACGCCGTGAATGTGGGCCACTTCCTCTAACCGGTGAGCCACCCCCTGGAAGGTACGCGCTACCTCGCCCATGGCTTCGACCGTCCCCCCGACCGCGCCGCTGATGGCCGCCGCCGCCAGCAGATTGCTCACATTGTGATCACCGCGCAGCCGCACCTCTTGGCGTCTGCAGAAAGGAACGCCGTTATAAAGCAGATCCTCGCCATCCTGCCAGGCGCCGCTGCCGAGGATCTGCCGGCGGCTAAAGAGGATCGGCGGCGAGTTGCGCCGCGCCAAGTCCCGGTTGAGATCCGATAGCAAGGGCTGTAGAGCCCAATCATCGGGTATAGGATTCAGCGCACTTTCCCCGCACGCGGCCCACCCGGTCACTGCGTCATCGGCGCTGAGGATGATCTGCGACGCCGGTTTCAGATGGCGCAGCAGATTGAACTTGGCGTTGGCATAAACGCCCATGCTCTCATGGCGATCCAGATGGTTGGGGGTGATGTTGAGGATAGCGACAACATCCAGGCCGAGTCCGTCAACCGACCCGTAGGCCAGCGCAGGATCGAAAAGCTCCAATTGGAAGCTGCTCAACTCCAGCACAATGAGATCCTCCGCCCGGACTTGATCCAATCGGTGGAGCAGGGGTGCGCCGATATTCCCGCCCACATGGACAGTGCGTCCGCTGTCGCGCAGGGAGAGATCGAGAATTTTCCCCACCAGCGTCGTTGTCGTGGTCTTGCCGCTGCTGCCGGTGATGGCGATCACCGGGCAAGGGGCAAGCTGGCAGGTGAGTAGACTATCGTTGCTCAGCGGAATGCCGCGACGGATAGCTTCCTGTACAATCGGAAGCTGCGCTGGGACGCCGCCGCTCAGGCAGAGCAGATCACAGCCGTCGAGCAGCCAGAGCGGATGTTCCCCCAATACAAGCTGCACGGGGAGATCAGCTACCCCTGCCAGTTCCGTAGCTAACTTCTGGGCAGGGGCCACATCACTGATGGTGACCGCCGCGCCCGCGGCGCTGAAAAAGCGGGCTAACGCCGTCCCCTGCCGCGCCAGCCCCAAAATGACAACCTTTTTATTGCGAAAATCGTAATGTTGCTGCGCGTTTATCATACCCTGTGTACCGCTGCTGCCATCTTGCAACAACTGAACTTGATCCGTTGCATCTATCGTCGCGCCATCTATGTACATGATGGGATCTCCATAATTAGTGACTGGGGATAGGGGATTAGGATTAGAGGATTGTTCGCTTCTCAATGCCCAGTCATCAGTCACCAATCCCTAACCTCTACAACAGCGCCAGCGCCACCCCCAACATGCCCGAAAGGACGCCGACCAGCCAGAAGCGTTCTTTGACCTGTGTTTCGCTCCACCCGGATAGTTCAAAATGGTGGTGGAGCGGGGCCAATTTGAACAAGCGTATGTCTCGCCCTAGATAGCGGCGGCTGAACTTCGCCGAGGCAACCTGCAACATTACCGAGAGCGTCTCGGCCACGAAGACCAGCCCGACAATGGGCAGCAGCAGCCATTGCGCCGTCATCAAAGAGACCAATCCCAGTGTGGCGCCCAGGGCCAGACTGCCAGCGTCGCCCATAAAGAGTTCCGCCGGGTGGGCGTTGAACCACAAAAAGGCCAAGAGCGCTCCCACAATCGTGAAGCAGAAAGCGGCCAAATAGGTCTGCCGCTGTAAAAAGGCAATAATGCCATAACTGGCAAAACAGATGCTGCTCAGACTCCCGGCCAGGCTATCCACACCGTCGGCGAGGTTAACAGCATTGCTGGCAGCAACAATTACAAAGACGGCAATCGGCAAGAAGAGCCAGCCGAGTTCCACAAAGTTGGGGATGCCAGGAACGCCCACATAATCCAGTTCAGGCGGGCCAAAGTAGAGTACCGAGGCAATGATCGCCGCAAAGATGAACTGAAAGGCGCTCTTCATGCGGGCGCTCATGCCTTCCCCGCGACCGCGAATCCCTTTAATACCCTGCCAGTCGTCCACTGCGCCCAGCGTGGAATAGGCCGCCAAACAGAAGAAGAGCAGCAATGTACTCTGCCCGATCAGATTGAAGCCGAGCAGATCGGCCAGGTTTAAGATGCCGGTGATCAACAACACCGGCAACACAAAGAGGATGCCCCCCATGGTTGGCGTACCTGTCTTCACCTGATGCCGATCTGGCCCTTCGATCCGAATCTGTTTGCCAATCCCCCAGCGCTTTAACAGGCTGATCAGAGGACGTCCCCAAACGACGGCAATGAAAAAGCTGATAGATCCCAATGTGAGCGGGAATTCCATTAACGACTGTCCTTCGCAACCTGTGCATTTTCGGTGAGGGTAATACGAGCCGCAATATGATCCATGCCCACGGCGCGGCTCCCCTTAATCAAAATCAGATCCTTGGGCTGGATAAGCTTGTGCAATGCGTCGATCACCTCGTCGGCTGTGGTCAGCATGTACAAATTAGCCGGATCATATCCAACCGCCAGGGCCTCCTCGCCGATGATGCGCCCCAATTCACCCACGGTCACCAGCACCTCGGTGACGGCGGCGGCGCGGATGCCCACGGCTTTGTGCCCTTCCTCGGTATAACTGCCCAGTTCTCGCATGTCGCCCAAAACCGCAATGCGCCGATGGTACATGCCATTTTGCAGATCCGCCAGCAGGTTGAGCGCCGCCAGCGTGCTGGCAGGGCTGGCGTTGTAGGTATCGTCGATCACCGTGCAGCCATTGATTCCCGACACGACTACCAACCGCAATTGTCCTGTGGTGCGCTGAAGGCCGGTGGCGATCTCTTGCCAGGTGAGACCTTCGACAATGCCCACCGCAGCAGCGCGCAACGCCGTATGGACGCTGTGCCGCCCCAGCATTGGTACTTTGACGTAGAGGCTTGTCGGTTTGCCCTTTGCTGGGCGGTGATGAAAGCGGAAGCGAATTCCTTCCATGCCCGAACTCTCGATGCGATCCGCCCAGATATCCGCCGTCGGCGTGAGGCCATAGGTGAAAATGCGCGCTTTGGTCATCTCTGCCATGGCGCGCACCCGTTCATCGTCCCAGTTGAGGATAGCCACACCGCCGTCCTCAGCGCTGGGGAGCGCCTCTACCAGTTCGGCCTTGGCCTGGGCGATATTTTCGATAGTGCCCAGCCGTTCCAAATGAACTGGCCCTACATTGGTGACGACGCCCACATGAGGGCGGGCCAGGTTGCAGAGCAGACGGATCTCCCCCAGACCATACATGCCCATTTCGAGTACAGCCCGTTCATGTTCCAATGTTAACCCGAGCAGTGTGAGGGGCAGCCCTTCTTCGCTGTTCAAGTTACCTACATTGCGGTGGGTGGTAAATCGCTGGCTCAAGACCGAACCAACCATCTCTTTGGTGGTGGTTTTGCCCACACTGCCGGTGATGCCGATCACGCGCAGATCAGGATGGGTGCGGTGCAGCCGTTGGAAGGCTCCCACCCGCTGCAACGCATCTACACTTTGATCCACTACATAGACGGTGGGGCGGCTGCTCAAGGATGGTTCTTGCCGGTGCGTATCCAACGCGGGGATGGCGCGTCCTCCGCTCGTGCAGTTGACGATCAGCAGATCGTCCTGGTTGATCTCAGCCAATCCATGAGGCTGGCAAATGATCGTTCCCGCGCCATTGGCCAACGCGTTGCGGATGTAGCGATGACCATCGGTCTGTGAACCGGCCAGAGCGACAAAGAGCGCCCCGGGCTGCACCTCTCGGCTGTCTAGCGTCGCCACACTGATAGGGGTGGCAGGCAGGGCAAGCGGTGGAGGGTTGCCAGTGAGCGCTTGCCAGAGTGTATGCTGAGTAATCGCTGTTTCAACAATAGGATTCGCCAACGGTCCCTCGGTTGCGGTGGATGATTGCTTCTAGATGCAGACCCGCCAGGTTTTCTGCAATCTGGCGGGTTTTATTGCCAATAATGCATAATCAGGGTTGGCTCCCGGCCATGCGAATCTCGTCGGGCGGGATGTTCATGTGATCCAGCAAACGATAGGCGACACGTTTGAAAATGGGCGCCGCCGATTGGGAAGCCCAGCGTGCAATCGTAGTATCCGGGCGATCCAACTTTACCAACACCACAAACTTTGGATCATCCGCTGGCGCAAAGCCGACAAAGCTGGCGATGGTATCTTGTGAATAGCCGCCGGCCTCGGCAATTTCAGCCGTACCACTCTTGCCGCCCACGGCGTAGCCCGGCACACGAGCCGCGTTGTTGCCAGTGTCCACCACATAGGTCATCATCTCGCGCATCCCCGCCGATGTTTCCGGGGAGATCACTTGATGGACGGTGGTGGGTTGGGTGAGCAGAACATCATTGCCGTGGACACGCGCCGCCACGATATAAGGGCGCATCAACTTGCCGCCGTTGACCATCGCCGCCGCCGCGCTCACCATCTGGATGGGGGTGACCGCCACGCCCTGACCAAAGCTGTTAGTGCCGAGATCGGAAAGGCTCCAATTGCGGTCGCCCGGACGTTTGACCAACCCTGGGATCTCCCCGCTGAGGTCAATGTTTGTGTCGCTGCCAAAGCCAAAGAGCGCCATGTAATTGTAGAATTTCTCGCGCCCCAGTGCTTCGGCGATCTGAACCGTGATCACATTGTTGGATTGGGCCAGCGCGTCGTACACGGCCAGTTGCCCCGCAGCGGTGCGGGTGCTGTTCTGGATGGTGCGTTCACCGATCACGATGGTGCCGGTGTCAGTGAAAATCGTTGATGACTCGACGGCGTCAGCATCCAACGCGCCGGCGATTGTGATGATTTTGAAGATCGATCCCGGCTCAAACTGTGCGCTGATCGAAGAATTTGTAAACGTCGCCGGGTTTTCCTTCTCGTACCGATTGGCGTCAAAGGTCGGCCAGTTAGCCATGCCCAAGATCGCCCCTGTCTCCGGATCCATCACAATAATCGATCCCGCTTCAGCGCCGTAAAGGTGGACGCCCTCACGCAATTCTTCCTCAATGATCCATTGGATCGTGCGGTCGATAGTGAGTACCAGCCCCTTCTCGCGACCCTGTGAGATGAAGCGCTGTGTTCCTGCGTCCAAAATCTCACGGGGCTGGCGTCCACCGCGCGGCAGCCCCACGCCATTGCTCGACAAAAAGCTATCGTAATAGCGTTCAACGCCAAGCACCGGTTTTCGTTCCGCATTGATAAAGCCGATCACCTGGCTGGCCAGGCTGCCCTGCGGATAAAAACGGCGTGGGCGCGCGCTGATGTTGATCTGTTCCAGGGTATAATCTTCAGCGGCCAGGCGGCGTTCTCTCTCAGCCAGCAAAGCCCGCCCGGCCTGAAAACTTACATCGGTCCCCAAGACAAGATAACTGCTTGTCGAATTCTGCGAGAGACGGTTCCACGTCTGCTCGGCGGGGATGCCGGCGATCTCATCCAGGATACGTGCGATCTCGCTCCACCGTTCCTGGCGCACAAATTTTGGAGTGGTGGTAATTCGATAGGTATAGCGGTCGGCGGCCAGCAACACCCCATCGCGATCCACGATGACGCCCCAGGCCGTATCATCGTCCACGGTGTAGCGGGCATTGATCACGTTTGCAGCAGGCGTGTAAGACTGCCACGCCCGCACCTGCATGGTAAAGAGCCGTACAATTAAGATGATGGTCAGCAGCCCCAAGAGAGCCGCTACCGCGCGCAGCCGCCACCGCGGACCGGCTGCAATCGTCGATGAGGGCGTCTCTGTGCCGCCGGGAGCGGATGGAGAGGTTGATTTATTTGGAGCAGTGGGCGACTGATTCATAGTATCTCAAGGTGATAACACGGGATATAGAATAGACAGCAAGCCCCAAAGTGGACACATTGAGGGCTTGCGGACCATCCGTTGTTCGATGATTAGCGGCGAATCATACCAATCGATTCCCCACGAGGCTTCCACCACGATTGGAACTGCTGCCAATAATGGACGTACCAGGGATTTATCTGCACCGTGGCGCTGGTCTCTCTCAGCATCGCCGATTGTGACAGGGACAACGACGTTTCTGGATTTTCGGAAACCTTCATCGGGCTTGGTTGTACCCAACGATATTCACGTTTGAGAGCGGGCGCGTAGCCCATCCGCTGTGCTTCAATTTGGATGCGATCTAGTTGGGTAAACTGGCTGATCTGCCAAAGCAGTTCGGCGTTTTCTTGTTCGATCCCGGTGTACTCCCGTTGTAAAACAACCAACGCCTGCTCAGCCTGCGTAATCCGCAGCGAGATCCAGATTTGAAGCGAAACCAGCCCAGCCACAACGGCCATAATCAGCGTCCACAACAGATAAGCTTTCGCTGTGTGTGGTAGGGGAATCACACGCAGCAGACGTTTTAGCGTGCGCAGAGAACCAACATGGGGAAGGGTACGTGGCAGATCGGCGGTGGTGGGCAAAGCGCTGTTCTGGAACATAGAATGAATCCTTTACACGTAATAAATTGGATGAATTCACTTTTTTGTCATTACAGACGCTCAGCAATTCGCAATTTGGCCGAGCGGCTGCGTGGATTCTGACTGATCTCTTCGGGTCCGGGCACAATCGGCTTCTTCGTCACCAAGGCTATCCGCGGCTCCCGTTCAACTCCCCCCAATGGATGGGTGGGATCGGGCTGGTAACGTTGCGCCTCATCGCGCATCCACGTTTTTACAATGCGATCTTCCAGGCTGTGAAAGCTGATAATCGCCAGCCGCCCGCTGGGTTTCAGCAGATCCAATGTCTGGGGCAATACCCGCTCTAGCTGACCCAGCTCATCGTTGACCGCAATCCGCAACGCCTGAAAGGTCTGGGTGGCCGGGTGGATGCGAGCGCCGCGCCGTCCACCGAGCGCCTTTTCCACCAGCGCTGCCAATTGGGATGTAGTGCGAATCGGACGATTCTGGACAATGACCCCGGCAATGCGCCGGCTGCGATGCTCTTCGCCATAGCGATAGAGGATGTCAGCGATCTCCTCGGCAGAGCGGCGATTGAGCAGGTCGGCGGCGCTTTCACCCGCTGTGGGATCAAACCGCATGTCCAGCGGACCCTCCAGGGCAAAGGCAAAGCCTCGTTCCGCTGTCCCCAACTGAAAGCTGCTCAACCCCAGGTCGAGGAGAATGCCATCGACAGCGCCGAATCCTCGTTCTCGTGCGACCTCAGCCATCCGCTCGAAAGGCGTCTGTACCAGGATCAACCGCTGTTCTGCCACGAATCCCGACAATCGCTCTTCAACCCGCCTGATGGCGGCTGGGTCGGCATCAAGCCCTAAGACCATCGACCGCTGCGTCCCGACACCGTCAAGCGACGAACGAGCCAGGATCATCTCTGTGTGTCCACCACCGCCGAGTGTACCGTCGATGTACAATCCACCGGGCCGCACCTGCAATCCTTCAAGCACCTCGGCTAAGAGCACAGCAATGTGGGCCGCCCCCTGAGGATCGGGTGTGAGCGCACCCATTAGACCCCCAACGCTGCAAAAAGATCGTTGCCCAGTTCCTCGCTCTGTAATGGCGTCAGGACCTGCTCTTGCCAGAGTTGCGGATTCCACAACTCAAGATAGGTGTTCATCCCCGCCACGATGATTTCGGTATCAATGCGGGCAAACTGGCGCAAGCGGTTGCTGATCAGAATACGACCCTGCTTGTCGGGTTTGAGATCCTCGGCAGCGCTGAACAAAGCTCGCCGTAGCAGCGCTGAACGCCCGTCGGTCAAGGGCAATGCGCTGACCCGTTCCGCCACCCGATTCCATTCATCCACTGGCATCACCAGCAGACATCCCCCACTGGGATTGCGCGTCACCACCAATCCGGCCATCAGTTGATCCCGAAACTTGGCAGGGATCGTCAACCGGGCTTTATCGTCCAAATTATGGGCAAATTCGCCGAGAAACACGGATTTATCCCTTGGGTGAATGGGTGGCAACGCGGCCTTTGATCAGTGATGGACTATCCCAAATGAGAGCCAATGGGTCAAAACGGTCAGAACATGCGTTCGATTGCCCCATATCCTAATTGATTTTTGTCAAATTCAGGGTGTATCTCCCACTTTGTCCCATATTCTCCCACAACGGAGACAAAATCGCAACCCGCAAATTTGGCTTATTTGCAGATTGATTTGGGATATGAGGATTGGAAATTGGCGGCTGGGGATCGGGGATCTGTTATTCGAGTTGCCGCAACAACTGTTCCATCCACGCTGATGTTTCTTTGTCGATGGGTGGTTGTGGTGGAGACGATGTATAATCAATACGCAAGTCGTAGCGGACATCCGTATAGATTTGCTTGAGTAATGGATTGAGCGCGAGGATAGGTTCATCTTCACCGCGCTGAAGGGGAATCGGCACATCGGGGATCGGATTAGCGAGATTGAAGCCGTATAAAAAACTGCGTGGGCGCTGCCATGAGCGGCTGATGAGGATGCGATAATCTGTTTGGGGCATAGGATGGGCCGCCAAAGGCTCGCCGATGCGCAATAGATCGATTTCCACCAGATGGGTGGCCGAGTCGAGTACTGTCAACCGCTTTGCCTCGTAGAGCGTGCGTCCCTGACCGGGGGCTTTGTTGCTGGGCGATAAGATCTCAATGACCGTGATAACCCGGTGCGTGCCGCTCTCGCGAATCTCCAAATAGCGTTCGCGTACTTCATCCGAAATCGGGACAAGCACCTGCACAGGGCTGCCTATAGTGGCTGTCACCGGCAAGGGTGTGGCCGCTCTGGGAGCGCCGATTACGGCCACATCGGGCCGCCCCACCAATGTTTGCGGATCGATGGCAGCAATGTAAGTGCGTTCTTCAACAGCAATGTAGTAGCGCGGGCTTACACTTTGAGTCAAAGCCAGACGGATGGCTAGAATCAATTCCAAGTGTACGTCCGGCCATAAGGATGGGCGCTCCAAATATGGATTCATTCCGGGAAATGGATAGGGCATACGCGTTCCCCCTTGCGCAGAAAGTTATCACTGACTCCACTATACATCACAAATCATCACCAATCAACGAGGCTTCCCATGACTATTGGCAGTCGATTCCCAGCGGAATGGCAGACCACCGCCGATCCTCAGACGGGCCGCACGCTGCGCCAGTTCACCTCGGCGGCAGCCAACAGCTACCCACTCTACTATTTTATTGACACCATCACAGCGGACGGGCGCACATTGATCTTCCACAGCGAGCGCACGGGCTGGGTGCAACTTTATAAACTGGATCTGGAAAGCGGTGAGATCGTCCAACTCAGCGATGGGCGCACACGGGATTCGGGCTGGGCGATCTGGTGCGAACACCATCTGCGTGGGATCTACAACCACCTGGCTGCTCTCAACAGCGTGCGCGGTGAAGTCTACTACTTTCAAGATGATGAAGTGCGCGCCACCAATTTGGAGACATTGGAGAATCGCGTTGTCTATAAGATGCCGGGTCGCATCTCGATTGGGCAAAGCGGCTTCTCGCCCGATGGCCGCTACTATGCCTTCATCCACGCCGATCGAGATCCCTTTGTCGAGGCCATCGCCGACCGCGAAGCGCTACAAAACATGGGGAAGCCGGTCAATCACGAAGCCTGGCGCGAGAAGATCCCCGTGGTGATCGGGCTGATCGATACCGCCACTGACGCGTACCGCGACGTGATGACGGTCCCCTTTCATGTCCATCATGTCTTTTTCATTGACAACGACCGGCTGCTGATCAACCATACCTACGGGGAAAACGGCATGTGGACCGTCGATCTGGATGGCAACCATTCCCGCACACTCCGCTCCAGCCGGGAAGGGCATGGCGCTGTCTGCCATCAGGTGATCACCGCCAGTGGTCTTTTCTACGAGGCCAACGAGACGGTGAATGGCGAGCGTCGCGTCTGGATTGGGCGGTATGATCTGGAAACCGACACCTTCTACGAGGTGCGTCTGCCCGACGTTGGCTACGTTCACACAGGTCGCGATCCGGCGGGGCAGGTTACCTTCTACGAAAATCAGCAGGGCGCGACTGGGCATCAATTGCTTTGGGTCCACGATCCATTTGGAGGCGATTCCCCACGCGTGGAGGTGCTGCGCGAACTGGCTCCCATTATCCGCGGACAGCGCTACCATGCCCATCCCTTCCTCTCGCCGGATCGGCGTTTGCTCTTCTTCACCGAAGTTGTGGATGGTTTCAGCCAGATCCGCGCGCTGGACGTGGCTGATCTGACGACATAAAAAATTAACGCAGAAGCCCTGCGTTGAATTCTTCTCATCAAAAAGGAGATCGTTATGTCCATACCTGTACCGGCTTCACCGTATTTGACGCCAATTTCGCTGGCGACCTATGCCAACGCGGACCGCGCCGCCCTGGGATCGACCTTCGCCCCGCCCGATCTCTTCGGCTATGGCGCGCAAACCATCCAGGGGATTGCCTTTGATCTGGGCCAGCCTGGCCTCCCCAATGTAATTTTGTTGGATCAAGAGCCAATCTCTTTGGATTTGGGGGAGTTGCGCGCCAGCTACCTGATCTTCCTCCACGCGGTTGAGGATCGAGTGACCAACTATCTGGATGGGTTGGCGGACTTCGCCACTGACGGCAACCTGATCGGCCCACACGTCGCCGATTACCAGATCGAGTTCACGGATGGCGAAAGCGTCACCGTCCCCATTCGCCGCCGCTTCGCCATTCAGCAGAGCCACATTGGATGGGGAGCGAGTCCCTTCGAGGCGATCCCGGCGATGGCGAATCAGGTCTTCAACACCGCCACCGAGCAGATGATCCTGGGGCAACTGCCGGTCCGCGGTTATGGACGGGGCGAGACCCGCCACGAAACCCTGCGCAACCATCCCCAGGGGCAACTCTGGCTCTACGCCTTGCCCAACCCCCGCCCGGATCGCCCCATCCGTCGCTTGCAACTCATCCCTGGCGCGGAACGAACAGCGATCTACGGTCTTGCCGCCACCCAACTCACCGATCATCCACTGCAACCGGGCGTGCGGCGCAAAGTGCGGATAACCCTGCCCGACGGCGTCGCCATCAACCGATTGGGTGAAGTCGAGGAGATCGCCATCGATCTGGGCACCGTCATCTCGGCGCGGGCCGCGCTGGAGTACGATGTGGATCGCTGGCTGGGGGATGATCCCAACGTGCAGCCGGTCCGTTCGGAGGCGGCAGTGATCGTCGAGTATGCCGCCCATCCGCAGGCGCAGATCTTTGTGGGCAGCGGCGATCAGCAGCGCGTCTACGCGCTTTCCCAACCTGCGGACGATGTGATCGAAGTGGCGCCCGCTCACCGTCCTGTGCGGCTGCGCATTGTGGAAAAGGAAACGGGCCAACCCGTGGCCGTGCGTCTGCATCTGCATGGCGCCGCAGGGGAATATCTGCCCCCGCGCAACCACCATCGCAAAGTCAACGGCTATTGGTTCGAGGACAACTACGGCGAGTTCGTCAACCGCTTCAACCAATATAGCTATGTGGACGGCGATGTGGATGTGGATCTGCCGTTGGGCCCAATCTACATTGAGATCACGAGGGGATACGAAGTCAAGCCGCTGCGCACCGTCTTCGAGGTCAATGCTGAGACCGAGGAGGTTCTCTTTGAATTAGAGCGGGTGCTGCACTGGCGCAAAGAGGGGTGGGTGACGGCGGATACCCATGTCCACTTCCTCAGCCCGCAGACCGCCTTGTTGGAAGGGCAGGCCGAAGGCGTCAACGTTGTCAATCTGTTGGCGAGCCAATGGGGCGAGATGTTCAGCAACGTCACCGATTTCGATGGAAAGACGACAATTGGCGCCAGGGAATTCGGCGGCGATGGCGAGTTCCTCGTGCGGGTGGGGACGGAAAACCGGATGCAGGTACTCGGCCATATCTCGTTGCTCGGCTACAGCGGACGCATGATCAACCCGCTCTGCACCGGCGGCGCTTCCGAATCGGCCATCGGCGATCCGCAAGAGGTGATCATGGCTGAGTGGGCGCAGCGTTGTATCGATCAAGGCGGGCTGGTGGTGATGCCGCATGGACCCAATCCGCAAGGGGAACGCGCCGCCGACATTGTGCTGGGCTTGATCCACGCCCAAGAGATGATGACCTTCAACCCCTATGACGCCCAGATCA
Organism: Caldilineaceae bacterium; assembly: GCA_019637695.1. GTDB lineage: Bacteria > Chloroflexota > Anaerolineae > Caldilineales > Caldilineaceae > RI-153. Next base: position 108,715 of record JAHBVG010000004.1, read on the forward strand.
ACCCCTACGGCGTCGCCGATTGGTATCGCTTTCTCAACCTGGGCTACAACGTCCCCATCTGCGGCGGATCGGACAAGATGGCGGCGTCCTCGTTGCTGGGCGGCGTGCGCACCTATACCCACCTGGGCGAGCGCGACTTCACCTATGAAAATTGGATGGCGGCGACCAAAGCGGGAAACACCTTCGTCACCGTTGGTCCATTGGCAGAATTGCGCGTGGAAGGGCAGATGCCGGGGAGCCAGATCCACCTGCCCGCCAGCGGGGGCATGGTCGATGTGAGTTGGAAGGTGGAATCGACAAGCCTGCCCGTGGACGCCGTTGAAATCGTGGTGGGCGGACTGACGCTGGCAGAGGCGCTCTGCGATGGGATGCTTTCCGCCGCGGGCAACACTCAGATCCGCGTAGATCGTTCGACGTGGATCGCCTTGCGTGTGCGCGGCAGCTATCGAGGGAACGCCGGCGACATCGCCGCCCACACCAGCGCCGTCCAGGTGATCGTGGGCGACGCGCCGATCTTCTCAGAAGCGGATGCAGGCGTGATCCTCGAACAGATCGAGGGCACCCTGGCCTATCTCGACACCCTGGCCCCTCGATCCCAAATCACGCGCATCCGGCAGATGCGTTCCATTTTAGAAGGAGCGTACAACCGGCTGCACCAACGGATGCACCGCAACGGCGTCTTCCATCAGCACGCCGCGCCAGCCGATCACCACCAATAGTTGTTTTGGGCATAGCGCAGGTAGGTGATTAGGGATTGGGGACTGGAGATCGGGTTAAGTTTCTGAGATCGCCCAATCGCGTCAACCAGCGATTAAGCGATCTCAGAAACTTAACCCAGTTCCCGATCCCCAGTCCCTAGTCCCCAGTCCCCAATCTTTACTTCTGCGCCTTCTTCCATTCCTCGTACTCGGCGTGGGCGTCCTCGCGCAGTGGATAGTACTTGCGCAGATCGCCGCCCTGGGAGAGACGCAACCGCGAGAATTCTTCCCATTCGGCGTGCTCGCTGGCGCGCTTTAAGAGTTCGGGGGCCAGTTTAATGGGCACACAGACCACGCCATCGTCGTCAGCCACAATGAGATCGCCGGGCATCACCAGCACGCCGCCGCAGGCAATCGGGCCATTGACCGCAAAGGGCATGAGGTTGGTCTGCGTGTGGAAGTTCGGGGTCGTGCCTTTCAGCCAGAAACCCAACCCCAGATCCTTGGCCTTGGGATAGTCGCGGATGCATCCATCGATGACCACACCCACGCCGCCGCGCCCGCGGAAGTAAGTGAGCATCATCTCGCCGAAGACGCCGCTCGTCAGATCGCCACGCGCATCCACCACAACAATATCGCCGGGCTGCGTATGGTAGAGGACGTGCCGGTGAAGCTGCACTTCCGGGTCTTTGTACTCGCCTTCGCCGTACATATCCTCGCGTTTGGGCATGAATTGTAGCGTCAGCGCAGGTCCGACCACAGTCGCTCCTGGTGTGCGCGGGATCGGTCCTACGATCTGCGGATTGCGAATCCCTAATTTGGAAAGCTCACCGCTGGCCGTAGCGCTGCCGATTTGGGCCAATCCTTCGATCAATTCCTTCGGAGGACGTTGAATGTCCTGTGTCTGAATCATCTTGCTTCCTCTCTATCGTAGCTGTTTGAGGTGTCAACAATGCCGCGTCTGTGGGGATGGCGGCAATGTTCTCTATTGTACCGCCACTCGCCTTTGAGGGACAGAACGAGAGGATGGCAGGGTGCATTTCAGGTTGGGAGCGACGGTGCCGGGGACTTCAAAACGCGGCGATAAGTCCCCGGCACTTGGCCTGCCCCGAAACTAAACTGCGCCCAGGATGGCAATCGATCTCAGCGCTGCTAAAATCCAGGACCCACCACGGCAATGAGGATCAGCGCCAGCACACCAAAGAGGATAAATTCGATAAAGACGCGGCGGGTGAGGCGTCCTTGCAGCCCCTGCTGCGCCATCCCAACGATGAGATAGAAAATGAGGAGCAACAAGAGTCCACCGGTGACCCCTGGCAGCGGCCAATAGTTGAGCGCCCACGTCACCTGCCCGAGGATCAGCCCTACTATCCCGGCGTAGCTCAACACCAGATCGGCGCGGGCGTTGGTCCGCAACAATTCCGCTGCCAGCAAAGCCGCTGTCCCCGCCACCAGCGTCCCCGAAAGTAGACTGCGCGTCCGCGTTTGATAAACGAGCAAAAAGAGGACAAGCGCCGCGCTGTAAGCGAGAATGTTGAGCAACAGCCGCGAGCGGCGAAAGCCCGAAACGCCCGGATCAACGGTGATGTAGAGGCTAAAGAGTGAAAAGGCAACGGCGAAGCCGCCCATCCCCAGCACCGCCACTTGAAAGATCCGTGTGGGCGCCTGCGGAATCAGCAACACCGTGAGGATCGAAAGCGCAGCTGGCAACGCCCAATACGGCCAGGTGCGATGGCGCTGTCTGCCATCCTCTTGAAAGAATGGATGGGCGCTGATCACGCTCTCCGCGCCGCTGGCGGCCAACGCCGCGATGAAGAAAGCCATCAACATAGAATCGGTGATGCTGATCGTAATCGGCGATCCCAGCGCATCGAGTTCAAAAACAAACGTCGGCATCCGCAAAAAGAGGGACGCCGCCATTGTCCCCACCACCGCCCATGTCACGACACTGACGCGACGCAGAATTTCACCCCGGTCTGGTTGCTCACGGGGGGCAGTAGGGGTAAAATGGGCAGGCTGTTGGGTAGGCGGAAAAGATGATTGCATGGCCGCATTGTATGCGGCGCTGAGGAGAACTGTCAAAACCATGCCCGGTTGCCAATACCGAAATTTTGATATTACCATCGGCGGAGAGCGAGCGCCCTATCCGGTAATGGCGACCTACGCTGGCCTATCGGCGGAGGGATCGTTTGCGTACGATGCCACGCAGCCACGGTGGCGCGACGACAGGGCAACCTTCCACGATCCGCGGCGGGCGCCGGGCGCGGAAACGTTGAACCGTGTGGGCAGCGCACTCTTCGAGGAACTGCTGCGCGAGGATCTGCGCGATCTCTGGCTCGCCGCCCGTGCGGGATCAGAGGAGAGCGGCGCGCCCAAACTGCGGCTGCGCCTGCTGCTCCATCCTCCGGCTGTAGCGGCCCTCCCCTGGGAAAGTCTCTACGACCGTCGCCGCCAGCAAGCCCTGGGCGCGGACCCCGCGCTAGCCCTGGTGCGCGTCTCGAACCGTGTGGGGTATGTCGAGCGGGCGCGTCCGCTGGAAGCTGCATTGCCGATTAAAATTCTCGTTGTTGCTGTAGACGATCCGAACGGCATTGACGCCAGCGCCGAAATCGCCCGCGTTGAGGAGACCCTGGCCGGGCTGACCCCCCATAAGATCCAACTGCGCAGGTTGGCCGGGCGCGTCGATATCCATACCCTGCGCCGTCACCTGCACGACGAAGACCCAGATATCCTTCACATTATCAGCCACGGCGACGCGGATGGGCTGCTGCTCTGGTCGGAGGATAGCGAGCCAGAACTGGTCTCCGGCAATCAAATTCAGGCTATGCTGCGCCAGATCAACTCGCTCAAACTCGTCTTCCTCAACGCCTGCCTGGCCGGGCAGCCCGACGACAATCGCCCTTTTGCCGATGTCGCCGGGCGTCTGCTCCAAACCGGGCTGCCCGCTGTGATCGCCATGCAGTTCGAGATCAGGGATCGATCCGCCGCCAATTTTGCCGGGTTCCTCTATGAAGCGCTGGTGAGCGGCGACTGTCCCGGCGCTGTGGACCGGGCTGTGAGCATCGCCCGCAGCAACCTCTTTATCAGCGCGCCCCACCGCCTCGATTACATCACCCCGGTACTCTGGCTCAACACCGAGGATGGCGTCATCTTCCGGCTCCCTGCGCAGACCCAGACCGCGCCGATGCCCATCTCCGCGCCGCCCTCAGCCGAGGAAAAACTCATCCTCGATCCACAGTTGGCGGAAAAGGACGCATGGCTGGCCGCGCTGCCCCAATATACTCGCTCGAAATTGAGCATGGACGCGCGCATCGTCCTCGATAACCGGCAGACATGCATTGAGGAGATACGCCATCACCTGGCCGAACTGCGCCGCCTGCATGAGGAACAGCAGGGTGGGTTCGTGCGGATCTCGCCCATTCAACAGACATTAGCCAGGTTTGAACGGCAACGCCGCGAGGTTGACCGGCTGACGCAGATCCTCATCGACAACGTAGGCCCTGGGGACGCGTGACAGCGCCGAAGGTTGGCCGTCTGCGCTGCGGATTGGCGCTGTTGCGGCTCTTCATGCTTTACGCCATTCTCTGCGCGGGTATATTGGCGCTGATCGTCGCCCTGCGCGCCAGATTCGAAACCGATCCGCTGGCTGCCCCAATCCCTTCCGAATTCGAGATCCCCTCCCTCGGCGTTACCGTCGAATTGGAACAATATGACGCCGATGGGCGCGTCATTGCGCTGGATCGACTGCGCGCCGCCGGTTTCGGCTGGGTGCGCCAGCGCGTGGATTGGGGCAAGATCGAGCCATCCCCCGGCGACTTCCGCTGGGATGAGATCGACGCCATCCTCGCCGATGTGATCGCCGCCAATCTCGTCCCCGTCGTCGTGTTGGATGGCAGCCCTCCCTGGGCCAGGGAGAGGCGCGACGCCGAGAATCCGCTGTCGCCCCCCGCGAATCCGTCCACCTTTGCCCGCTTTGCTGCCCGTTTCGCAGATCGATATGGCGAGATCGTACGCTTCTATCAAATCTGGGATGAACCCAATATCGCGCCCCACTGGGGGGATCGGCTGGTGGAGCCTGTCGGCTACGCCCGCCTGCTTGAGGAAGCGGCGACGGCCATCCGCGCCGCCGATGAGAACGCTGTGATCGTGATGGCCGCGCTCGCCCCCACTGCCGACCGCGGACACACGGCTATCGACGAGGTCTACTTTTTGCAGCGGCTTTACGCGGCTGGCGCAGCGCCTTTTTTCGATGTTGTGGCTGTGCAGCCCTTCGGCTTCGCCACACCCCCCGATGATCCGCGCAGCCGCGTGGACGTACTCAATTTCGCCCGTCTCCGTTTGATCCGCCGCGCCCTGGTCGCCGCTGGAGATGGCGAGACGCCGATCTGGGCCGTCCGCTTTGGCTGGAATCGACAGACCAACGCCATCTGGCGCACTGTCACCCCCGACGCGCAGATCCGTTACACCGAGGATGCGCTGACCCTGGCCCGATCCGAATGGCCGTGGATCGCCGCGCTGGGCTGGGCTATCGACCGTCCTGCTGCCCCCGCCGATGATCCACGCTGGGGCTTCGCCCTCGTCACGCCCGATGACGAACCGACGCCATTGGTATCCGTTTTCGCCGAGGGAGAATTTCAACGCAAAGAGGCAGAGGAGCAAAGCACGCAAAGGGGCGGAGAAAGAATTCAACGCAGAGACGCAGAGGCGCAGAGGCGCATCGCAGAGAAGGAACAAACATCTTCGCTACGGATAGGGCTGATCGTGGTGGGGATGGTCGTCGTTCTTTGGCGGGGGATGGCGGCGGCGCGGCAACTTCCTTTGTCGATATGGGGCATCCGTTATCGATCCGCCACGTTTCCCCTGCGCCTCGTCCTTTGGACGATCCTAATTGTCATTTACTATTTTGCAACCTGGCCGCCGTTGATCGGCCTCTGCTGGCTGGCGGCGGCGCTGCTCATCGTCGCCCGTCCGCTGGATGGCCTACTGCTGGCGGTAGCGCTGCTCCCCTTCCACTTCCGCCATAAAGAGATCGACCTTGTCGCCTTTACGCTGGCTGTTCCACCGGCCCAGGCTGCGATCCTGTGTACCGTGCCTGCCATCGCCTATACGATCCTATTTAACGCAAAGTGGCAAAGTGGCAAAGAGCGCAAAGATTCCAAAACTTCCCTCCTCACTTCCTCTCTTCTTCCCTTCTTCCCTTCTTCCCTCCCTCTCTGCGCCTCTGCGTCTCTGCGTCTCTACGTCAAATCTCTCCGTCTTCGCGTTGACTTTGCTGATGTGTTGGCGCTCTCGTTCCTGGGGATCAGCCTGATCTCCGCGCTGAATGTCTGGCATTGGCCGGGCTATTGGGCGGGGATGGGGTCATTGGTGATCATACCACTGCTGCTCTTTGTGAACGTGCGCATATGGATGGGGGATGCCGACGCGCGTAGAGCTGTGGTGATGGCGTTGGGGATCGGCGGCGCGCTCGCTGGGGGGATCGGATTGATCGATTGGCTGGGCGGCGGCGGCGAAGTGGACGGCGTACGTCGCCTCATGGGTCTCACCTTTTCTCCCAATCAGACGGCGCTCTATCTGCTGCGCGCGCTCTTCGTGTTGATCGGCCTTGCCCTGAGCGGGTGGCGCTCCCTCGCGTGGATCGGCGTGGGTGTGGTCGCGCTGGCGATCTTTTTGACCGGCAGCCGGGGCGCGCTCTTTCTTGGCCTCCCCGCCGGGATAGCGACGATCCTCTGGCTGCGCGGCGTGCGTCCTCAGCGGCGGGTGATGCTGGCGCTAATCGTGATTGGGGGAATAGCAGCGCTCGTGACGGCAGGGCTGTTGGGCGACCGGCTGCTCAATAGCGAGACAGTGCTACGCCGGTTCGCCGTCTGGCAGGGAGCGTGGGCGCTATGGCTCTCCTATCCGCTGGCAGGGGTGGGGCCAGGGGGCTTCTTCTGGCGTTACCCGGCTTTCATTATCCCTGCCGCTGTGGACGAGCCAAATCTGATCCATGCCCACAACCTCTGGCTCAACTTTGGCACAACCTGGGGGATCCTGGGGCTGATCTGGCTGGTGGCGCTGGTGATCTGGTTGGGATGGCAGATGGGGCGCATCCGTCATCGCGCTGGCGACTGGATCGACATTGGTTTGCTGGCCGCCCTGGTTGCTGCCCTCGCCCATGCCCAGGTGGACGCCTTCGCCCTGCTGCCCGAATTAGCGGCCTGCAATTGGCTGATCCTGGCGTTGATTGCACAGAGAATACAAAACAAAAATCTAACAAATTGCCAGTATAATTCCAATGAAATTCTGGTTAAATAGGTATATTGCGGAAATTTTGTATTGATCAGGAAGATGATGAAACGTAGGTGCGGGCCGACCGCTGCGGTCGGCCCGCACCTACAGATTCCACCATGTCGTTGACCAATACATTAAATAAGTATATTGCGGAAATTTAGTGAAGTTTGAAGGGTGAAGGGTGCATCAACGTCTGATACACGCACCGCGCATTACATTTCAACGTTCAAACCAACCAGCGGATCGATTAATTTGCGTTGTATTAGCATTGGTCGATTTGGGAATCTCGAACACCCTTTCGCTCGTTATATCTATGTGAAGATAAATTGGCAACGCAATATCAGCTCAACCGATCAAATGGTTTTGTCTAAAGAGAGGAATCTGAACCACGATGATGCGTTTTGATCGCTTTACCGAAAAAGCCCAAGAAGCAGCCATGCGGGCTTTGGAAATTCTCCAAAAATATAAGCACTCCCAGGTCGATACCGAACATCTCTTCCTGGCCCTGGTGCAGCAGGCGGATGGCACCGTCTCACAAGTTTTGGAAAAACTGGGCGCATCTACCGAGATCGTCGCCCGTAAATTAGAACGAGTCTTGGAAAGCGCGCCCCGCTCCAGCAATGTCCCCTATGGCGCGATGCCTACGGCGCAGGTCTTCATTACGCCGCGCCTCAAGCGCGTGATGGACGTAGCCAACGAAGAGGCCAATAAACTCCAGGACGAATATATTAGCACCGAACACATCCTATTGGCGATTGCCAGTGAACGCAACACACCCAGCGCCAATATTCTGCGCGACGCCAGCATCAGCAAAGAGCGTCTTTACCAGGCCATCGAAGAAGTGCGCGGCGGTCAACGCGTCACCGAACCCAACGCCGAGAGCAAATATCAGGTATTGGAACGTTATGGGCGTGATCTCACTGAAGTCGCCCGCCAGGGCAAGCTCGATCCGGTGATCGGGCGCGATGCAGAGATCCTGCGGGTGATGCAGGTACTCTGCCGCCGCACCAAGAACAACCCTGTTCTGATCGGCGAAGCAGGAGTGGGCAAGACCGCCATTGTCGAAGGGCTGGCCCAACGCATTGTGGACAACGACGTGCCCGAAATCTTGGCCGGGCGCAAGCTCATCTCGCTCGACCTGGGCGCCATGCTGGCAGGGACGCGCTTCCGCGGCGAGTTTGAGGAACGCCTCAAGGCCGCCATGGACGAGGTCCGCCGTAGCGAGGGGGAGATCATCCTCTTCATTGATGAATTGCACACGGTGGTCGGCGCCGGCAACGCCGCCGGCGCCATGGACGCCAGCAACATGCTCAAGCCGGCGCTGGCGCGTGGCGAACTCCAGTGTGTCGGCGCTACCACATTGGACGAGTATCGACAGCACATCGAAAAAGACGCCGCCCTGGAGCGCCGTTTTGCTCCGGTTCATGTGGACGAGCCGAGCGTGGAGGACAGCATTCAGATCCTGCGCGGGCTGCGCACTCGCTATGAAGATCATCACGGCATCACTTATACCGATGAGGCGCTGGAGCAGGCTGTGAAGCTGACCCAACGCTACGTCACCGAGCGCAAACTGCCCGACAAGGCGATTGACGCCATCGACGAAGCCGCCGCCAAATTGCGCATTGCCATGCATTCCATGCCCAAGGAATTGAAGGAACTCAAGTCCGAGATCGAGGAGTTGGCCGAAACTGAAGAAGAAGCCTGGGCCGACCGCGATTACGAGAAGGCCGCGCAGATCAAGACCGATCTTGTGCGGATGCGCGAAGAATTCAAGGATGGTCTCAAACGCTGGAAGAGCGACGCCAATCTCGACGATGTGGTAGAAGCCAGCGATGTCGCCTCTGTGATCCACGGCTGGACGGGTATCCCCATCACCGATCTGCTGGAGGCTGAGACCGACAAGCTGCTGCGCATGGAAGAACATTTGCACATGCGTATCATCGGCCAGGAGAAGGGCATTGTCGCCGTCAGCGACGCTATCCGCCGTGCGCGTAGCGGGTTGAAGGATCCCAAACGACCGATTGGCACCTTCCTCTTCTTGGGGCCGACGGGTGTGGGCAAGACGGAACTAGCCAAGGCGCTGGCGCAATTCCTCTTTGATGATGAGGACGCGCTGCTGCGCGTGGACATGAGCGAGTACCGCGAAGGTCACACCGTCAGTCGCCTCTTTGGAGCGCCTCCGGGCTATGTGGGGTACGATCAGGGTGGACAGTTGACCGAGCAGGTGCGCCGCCGTCCCTTCCGCGTGATCCTCTTTGACGAGATCGAAAAGGCCCATCCCGAAGTCTGGAACACGCTGCTTCAGATTATGGACGATGGCCGCATGACCGATGGTCATGGCCGCACGGTGGACTTCCGCAACACGGTGATCATCATGACCAGCAACGTGGGCGCCGAAGCGGTGAAGCGGGGCAAGTTGGGCTTTATGACCCCTGAACTGGACGAAAGCCAGATTAAAGAGGGTGAGTACAGCAAGCAACTCAAGCGTCTCTTCCGCCCCGAATTCCTCAACCGCATCGACGAGATGATCGTTTTCGATCCGCTGAGTCGGGAGAACGTGCGCGAGATCGTTGTACTCCTCATGGGCGAGATTCAGAAACGGTTGGACGAGATGGGCATCACGGTGGAACTGACCGAAGCTGCCCGTACCCATCTGGCCGATACCGGATACGATCCTGAGTATGGCGCTCGGCCGTTGCGCCGTCTGCTGCAAAAGCGGGTCGAGAATGAACTGAGCCGCCGTCTGCTGCGCGGCGATTATCAGACCGGCGATCAAGTTGTTGTCGATTACTGCGAGAACGAGGATGGCGAAATGGAACTGGTCTTCGACCGCGTTGAACCGGAGCCTATCGCTGTTGAATGGTCCAAGACCGAAACATCCGAGGCCCAATCCGCCGAGGATAAGAAGAACGAACGCTAGACTCACGTTTAGCTTATCTCCAATGCCGGGGGACAGCGTCGTCCCCCGGCTTTTTGATCAACTACTTTAACTACCTCTGATCATAGCTTGCCAGGCGGTTTTGGTGTATCATAGTGCCGCAATGATAGTAGCTTCTAACATCCAATCCTGTAGCAACAGTGCAGTTAAGTGAAAGGAAAGCAACATGGCCGAAGATAGACGCCACGATGCCGAAGAGACACCCGCCGAGGCAGCAACAGCGGCGCCTGCCGAATCGCCAGCGCCCAGCTCATCGATTGCCGTCGCCCCACTCCCTGAAAGCCCAGTGCAAACGCCTGCGGAAACCCCTGTGGAAACCCAAACACAGGCCGAGATTGACCTTGATAACCTGCGCGAGCGCGACGATGTGCTGCCAATGGAATCAGTACCGCCTGCCGATCAGCAGAGCGATATGCCTGCCGATCTCGAGGAATTACGCCAGGCGTCGTCCACGCCGCGCCCTCGCATTGTGGACAACGAGCGACGCTACGGACCGTTGAGCGGTTCCATGTGGTTCCTTGTCATCGCCATCTTCGCTTTTGTGCTGACGCTAATTTTCCGACTCCTGGGTTAATGGCATAACTCACCATCGGCAGCCCCAGCCGAATCATTTCAAAAAGCCTCAAAGGATGGTTCATCCTTTGAGGCTTTTTATTTCCTTCCTTTCTCATCTACGGTCTGCAGTCTGTGGCCTGCGGCCATCAATTTATTACTTCTTCTCTACCTTCCGTTTGTGTAAGGATACATAGACCCAACGCCTTTCATGCTTTAGAGTATTGTACGAATGCTTGTAAAACTCTGAATATACCGCCTTCTTGAGAAAGCGGAACTGAAAGGAGACAGAGATGACTCAGTCTAATCCGAATCGCCAGCGAAACGATGATGTAGGGCGAGAACGTAGCGGCGTTGGTGTATTCGAAGATAATGAACGTGTGGATACTGGCACGACGACGCCCGTAGCCGGAACTCATGGTATAGACCCAACCTTGAATCGTCCCTATACGGACACACGTACAACCCACACGGAACCCACTACCTATGGAACAACAGAGCCGGCACGCCGTGCTGGCAGCTCGATTGTTTCGTGGATTGTGATTGCTATCATCGCAATCGTCATCCTATGGTTGGTGTTTGCGTTCTTGTTGTAACTGTGAGGACGTGAGGCTATGACAAGGCGCGACCCGACACAGGGGCAGGCAAATCAGCCTCAGCCACCTGTCCTCGGTACAGAGGAATCACTGGTCATTCCAGTGGTGACAGAAGATGTTGCCATTCGTAAAGAAAAACATATTTCTGGCCGTGTACGCATTACCAAGACGGTCCATGATCGTGAAGCATTGCTCGAAGAGACCGTCCAGCGTGAAGAAGTCAATGTAGAACGTGTCGCTATCAACCGTGTTGTTGATGAAGTGAGCGAACAGTACTACGAAGGGGAAACGCTGGTAATTCCGATCTATACAGAGGTGTTGGTTGTTGAAAAACGTCTCATGCTTGCGGAAGAACTCCGCATCACCAAACAGCGATACGAGCAGCCGGTACAAGAACATGTCACGCTGCGAGATGAAGAAGTGAAAGTAGAACGTTTGGACGACTCTAATTGATCTGCATCTTGTAGCAGCATCGTATAAGCAGATGCACTTCAATTCACCTCTATGATAGATTCAGACCTACCCAACTTAATTAACAAAAGGAGTAAGAAAATGACGACGACATTGGTTGCTTTATATGATGATGTCAGGACTGCTCAACAGGTAGTCGATGCGTTAATCAACCAGGGTTTTAAGCGTGACAACATTAGCCTGATCGCCCGTGATGCCGATGAAGAATATGCATCCTATGTTGATCGGGATGATACGAGTACTCAGGCTGCTGAAGGCGCCGGTCTTGGCGCAGTCATTGGCGGCATCGGTGGCCTGTTGGTGGGTCTCGGTGCATTGGCGATCCCAGGGGTTGGCCCTGTCATCGCCGCAGGTCCAATCGTCGCTGGGTTGACCGGCGCGGGGATTGGCGCTGTCGCTGGCGGCGTTATTGGCGCCCTGGTCGATATGGGGCTACCCGAAGAAGAAGCCCATCATTACGCAGAAGGGCTACGTCGCGGCGGTACGTTGGTCGGAGCGCAGGTAGAGGATTCTCGCGTGGATGAAGCCATCCGCATTATGGAACGCTACCACCCTGTGGATGTGAATGATCGTTCCCGCCACTGGCGTGAAAGCGGCTGGAATCGCTTCAACGACAAGGACACCCACTTATCAACCGATGATATCCGCCGCGAGCGATCTCGCTACGGTATTAACACAGGCGACGCTGGATACACCGATACTAGCCGCGATACGAGGCAGATGGATCGCACACACGGCAGCGACCGGGTTGATGAAGACATCGATATCCCCATCGTTGAGGAAGAGGTCAACATCGGCAAACGTCAGGTGGAAAGCGGCGTCCGTGTGCGCACCTATATGGTCGAGCGCCCGGTGGAGGAACGCGTTACCCTCCAGGAGACCCATGTCAATGTGGAACGACGCCCTGCCAACCGCCCGGCCAGTCAGGCGGATATGAATCGAGTCAAGGGTGGCACCTTTGAGGTGACCGAAACGAGTGAAGAACTGGTAGTAGATAAACAGGCGCGAGTCACTGAGGAAGTCCACATCAGCAAGGACCGCCAACAACGCACGGAAACCGTGCGTGATACCGCTCGCCGCACTGAGGTTGAGGTGGAACGCGTCGGTGATAGCACTCGTGGCCTATCCTCTGATTTCGACCGCTCGTTTCGCGAACACTACAACAACACCTACGCGAACAGCGGTAGAAATTATGACGCCTATGCACCGGCCTATCAGTACGGTCATGAACTTGCTTCGGATCAGCGCTACAGTGGACGTTCCTGGAATGACGTAGAATCATCGTTCCAGCGCGACTGGACAGAGCGACACCAGAGCCGATCCGGTTCTGCCTGGCGTGACATCAAGGATGCTGTGCGCCACGGCTGGGAGCGCGGTCGCACCCGCTAAAGTCATCAGGTAGTGGGTGTGGGTATTGGATATTAGATATTAGATATTGGGTATTGGGATATTGTTCCAATCTACCCAATATCTAATATCCAATACCCAAAATCTTCTCTTCTACTTTCGATCCTCGTTCAACAACCAACTCACCAGCGCATGGATCTCTGCCTCGCTCATTTCCTCAGCGTAGGTGAGCGGCATGAGATTGGCCTCGTACCCTTCTACTTCATAAGCCTTTGGATCGACAATGCTGTGGTAGACATAACTTTCTGCGTCCTGGCCGGGGACACGGGAGGCAGCGGTCTGGCGCAAACCTGCCAGGCTAGGCGCGATCAAATTGTTGAGCAGCATTCCATCCTGAGGCTCGTCCAGATAATGACAGTCGATACAGCCCATGCTGATGTAAAGTTCCGCCGGTGGACGAATTGCTTCTGCGGTCGATGCGCCATCCTCGACGCGATTGGGAGCGGCGGTGCTGGCGATCCTCTGATCGCCCAACCAGGCGAGTACACGGATGCGCCACATGAAGACAGCGCGGGATGCCTCAAGCGGTTCGGCGCCTCGCGCCATATCGCGTGCCAATTGCAGCCCGCCCGAGAGCAATTCTCCTTGTAAACCGGCGCGCTGGGCGCTATTCAGCGCAGCGGATAAATAGTTGCCGGCCAGGTAGGCCCGTGTCTGCACTTCTTCCGCCGACATAGAATCATTGACGAACCAGAGCAGCAGGTTCGCCACCTGTGTCGTGTAACGAATTTCAAAGACACTCTGGGCCATGGCTCCATAGCGCTCACCCACGTTGAACGCCAGATCGCGCGCCAGGGCTTCAGCCGCATCATAGGGATCGACTGCGATCAGCGCCTCGGCGTCAAGGATCAGATCGAGATCGGCGGCGCTCTGCACCGCAAGCACCATCACCTCTCGCAACACCGGATCATCAACAGGGGTCTCGGTCAACCGCATGGCGCGCCAGTGACCGATCCAATAGCTGAGGGTGTCAAGCTCTTCCTCCACAGCAGCGGGTAGCGCTTCCTCTGCATCCACAGCAGGGATCTCCGTTGCCGTTGGGGAGGGCGCCGGGCTGGGGACGCTGGTTGCCAGGTCGACATCTGACGCCGTGATCAGCGGCTGCATTGCCAGAGGGCTGATACATCCAGCCGAAGAGATCACCAGGCAGAGAAGGGTAATTGTACGGATAACAACGTTTCGCATGAGTCCTTTTTCCACAAAGAAAGTAACTGTACAGGTCACGTAGGGGCATGCGTGAGGCGGAAGTAACCATCGCCAATCAATCGGTCCACAAGTTTGTAGTATTCCATAAAATGAAGATGACTGCACAAATGAGGATGCTTCACCATACTTGACCCTGCATGATGTGGAGAGGGATCTCATCTATTCCTCGTAGGCGCTATCCACGAATCCCTGATGTAGCGAACTCTCCGCACGCTTATACTGTTTTCAGCAAAGGCAGCGACAACTCAGTGAAACGTCAGGTACGGTCACACGAGGCGGCGAGTATGCTCGCGAGGACGACATGCTGGCTGTTTACGTCAACTGTCTGCGTTAAGGAAACCATTCAACAGAAGGTGCAGAGGCACATAAAGGAGAAGGAGCCATGCTTCCGGTGAATCACAATCTAGTGGAAATCGCAAGGCAGCAACAGCAGGAATTCCTGCGTGCTGCCCAGAAAGAACAACTCGCCCGTCAACTGGACAAGCGGCCAGCACGCCATCAAGCCATGATGGTCAAACTCGGTACAATGCTGGTCTCTGTGGGTCGCCGTCTACAAGCGCCCGCCGCTCAGACTCAGCCCTGTGTAGAGCAGGCAAGCTGAAGCACACCCAGGGAGACGGAACAGCAACCATCATGAAAATAATCTTTCCACACAAACAATAAACCCCAGGCCAGCGCCTGGGGTTTATTGTTTGTGTAAATGTAACTTTTACTTTACTCGTGATAAGATCCCCGCATAAGGATATCCTCTTTCGCCATCCTCTGCGAGGTGATCATGCTACTGTTGACCGGCGCCGATAGTCTGCTGGCGCGTTCGTTCCTCTCTACTTTACCCGCCGATCAAACTGTGCGCGGCGTAGATCGGGCCTTCCACGCGCCGCTGCCCGAAACTGCCGAAATTTACACCGGGGATCTACGCCATCAAGCCTTCGTTGACGCCATTCTTGAAGATGTGGACGCTGTGCTGCATCTGGCCCCCATCGCCGCCCGATTGGACAACGAGACCGATACACTGGATCACGCCACGCGCGGCACATACCAACTGGTCAAGTCAGCGGGGGAACGGGGAGCGAAGATCGTGTTGGGCAGCTCGCTCGATCTCTTCGCCACCCTTTGGGATCGTTATCTCGTAGACGAATCATGGCGGCCGCGACCACAGGCCCAACTCGATCAACTTTGCGCCTATTTGGCGGAGATAGCGACTCGCGAAGTCGTGCGCGTGACGGGCACACCGGCGATTGCCCTCCGCTTCGGCGCAATTGTGGACAACGCAACTGCGTCCGCTCGACCTTATGATCCGCGCTGGCTGCATGTGGATGACGCGGTGAGCGCGATCCGTCGTGCGCTGGCGGCGGAGTTCAGCGGCTGGCGCATCTTTCATATTTCGGCGAAAGGAGATCGCGTCGCCGTCCCCGTAACCCGCGCCGCCGATGAACCGCTGCGCTACGATCCGCTCCACGATTTCGCGGATCGATGGCCTACACAGCCTGCTCCAGCGGAGAGGGCTGATCCTGAGCCGATTCCCACCCGCCCCATCCGCAACGTTGTTGTCTTCGGCGCGGGTGGTCCGCTGGGCGCGGCGGTGGCCGAAGTGCTATCGCCCCATTACACCTTGCGCCTCACCGATCTCAAACCCGTTGAGGAATTGACGCACGCCAAGCCGCAGTCGGAGGGCGCGCCGCTGCCGACGATCCCCCAGCCGCCGCACGAATGGCGCTGTGTGGATGTGCGCGACGCCGCCCAGGTGATCGACGCCTGCGCAGGGATGGATGCCATCGTCAACCTGAGCGTCGTCCGCCATGACCCCGCCGACGCCTTCCGCGTCAACACGCTGGGCGCTTTCCATGTGATGCAGGCCGCCGTGGTGCAGCGCATCCATCGCGTCGTCCACACCGGTCCTTTTATGTTGGGCGACCGCGGCGCCGGCGGCTACGATTGGGACGAGTATATAGTGGACGATGTGCCGCCGCGCCCCGGCATAGGCTGGGTCTATATCCCCAGCAAGCTGTTGGGCCAGGAGATCTGCCGTGTCTTTGCCGATCATTACGGGTTGAGCGTGCCGACCCTTACCTTTTGCGCTTTCCGTAACCCGGCAGTGCCGAGCCGCTACGTCCACCCGCTCAGCGTGTCGTGGGAGGACGCGGCGCACGCCGTCCATTGCGCGCTGAGGGTAGAAACGCTGCCGACACCCTACGACTATTTCCACATCGGCGCGGATCTGCCCCACGGCGTCTTCCCCAACCAGAAGGCGAAGACGATCCTCGGCTGGCAGCCCCACGACCGCTTTGAGGAACTTTACGCGCGAGCAGAAAAGAGGGATTAGGGACTGGGGACCCGACCGCTGTGGTCGGCGGGGACTGGGATCGCATTGTCACTCATTCACCTGCAAACTTGTCATCCCCAAGGAGGTATGCCATGAACCCACGAGAACGAGTGTTGGCCGCCCTGCGCCGGCAGATCCCCGACCGGGTGCCGTGGATCGAGGGCGGTGTGGATCTGCCCATGCAGCGCCGATTGATGGGCCGCGACGATTATCTGCCCGAAGATCTGGCCGAGACGCTGGGGCTGGACAATCTGATCGCCGAGTTTCTGCCGCCCATCTTTGCCGAGGTGGAAATCCACGACGATGTGCCTTTCATCGGCGCGCCTTTGCTGCGATCTCGCGCCGATTTGGACGCAATGCGCTTCCCCGATCCTGAGGACCCGGCGCTCTACCGCGCTGCCGAGGATCTCGTCCGCCGCAACGATGGACGCTACGCCGTCGCCGCCAAGATGCGTCTGGGCGCGTCGCCCATGCTCCTCAGCCTGGGCCTGGAAGGCTTCTCCTATGCCCTGGCCGACGACCCCGGCTTCGTGGGTTCCGTGCTGGGCCGCTACGCCGATTGGTCCATCGCCGTGATCCGCCATCTGCGCGAGGTGGGCGTCGACTACGTGTGGACCTTCGACGACATGGCCTACAAGGCTGGCCCGATGTTTTCGCCGCGGACGCTGCGTACCGTCTTCATGCCCCATCTACGCCGGGTGGCGGATGCCATCAAGGGCGAGGGCTTCCCGTGGATCTTCCATTCGGACGGCAACCTCATGCCCATCCTCGACGATCTGCTGAGTCTGGGCATGGATGGTCTGCATCCCATTGAGCCAGGGGCGATGGACATTGAAGCACTCAAACGTGAGATCGGCGACCGCGTCTGCTTGATCGGCAACATCGATCTCCACTATACCTTGACGCTGGGCACACCCGCCGAGGTCGAGGACGAGGTGCGGCGACGCATCGAAATCGTGGGCGCGGGCGGTGGATATATGATCAGCAGCGCCAACTCGATCACCTTCTATTGTAAAATTGAAAACGTCTGGGCCATGGCCGAGGCGATCCGCAAATATGGAGTCTATCAGGGAGCCACCGTATGAAGATCAAATGTCTCTGCTGCAACGCCCTCACGCGCATGGTCTACTTTTGCGCGGCGCTGTCGCCCCATCAAGTGGATGTGGATCTCTTTGAATTGGGGCTGCACAACCAGCCGTCCGAGCTGCGCAAGCGGCTGCAAGCGCGCATCGACGAGGTCGCGGATCAGAAGTACGATGCGATTGTCCTCGCCTATGGGCTGTGCGGGCAGGCCACACTGGGGCTGACGGCGCGGCGCATCCCATTGGTGATTCCACGCGCCCATGATTGCATCACCCTCTTTTTGGGCAGCCGTCAACGCTACAAGATCGAGTTCGAGGCCGAACCCGGCACCTATTGGTACACGCTCGACTACATCGAACGCCGCGAGAATGCCAACGTAACGCTGGGCTTTGGCCTGGGCGCGGACCCGGCCAAGCAGTATGAGGAATATGTGACCAAATTCGGCAAAGACAACGCCGACTATCTCATGGAAGTGATGGGCATGTGGCAGAGCCATTACAAGCGCGCCGCCTTCATCGACCTTAAACTGGGGGATGGCGAACCCGTGGCCGACGAAGCCGAAGCCATCGCTCAGCGCCGCAACTGGCGTTTCGAGCGCCTTGAAGGCGATCTCGGCCTGATCCGTCGCCTCATCGACGGCGAGTGGGATGAGGATTTCCTCGTGTTGCAGCCGGAGCAGACCATCGAGCGGGCGTATGATGATCAAGTGGTGGTGGCGGGGAATGCGTGATACGTGATACGTGATGCGTGATGCGTAATTGGCGATAGCGGCTGATGCCGGATGAGATGTGCATCGGGTTTGACGGGAGGCAGCATTGAGCGCACAATGGGGTGAGGTGAAGCGGTTATAGTCAGAAGGTAAACCGAAATGAATACACTGGAAATCGTCGACAAAGTCAAAGAACTGGTTGCGCCGTTGGGACCGGCAGAGCGACAGTCTGTCATCCGGGCCATTGAACAAATGGAACCGACTCTGCTCGCTCAAGATTCAATTCAGACGCGTAACCAGATGCTTGTGGAGCAGGAAAAGTGGTTTGCACAACCCCTCCACATTCGCGAGCAATACAGGGACCAGTATATCGCGGTACAAAACGGTCAGGTTGTGGATCACGATGAAAATCGAATTGCCCTCCTGTTGCGTGTCCGCAAACAGCATCCCTACGGGTCTATTCCAATTTTGAACGGCAATTGGGATGAAGTCCCAATCCAGCAATTCCGTAGCCCACATCAGGAGCGGTAGCAGCAATGCCTTATCCTTTCGATGCTCAGTTTGTCCTACCTTTCCCCCAGTTGCCAGTGATAATACGCAAAATTGCGAGCACTGACACCACCTCAGAGATCACTGCTTTGCTCGACACAGGGGCCGATGCTACTTTGGTTCCCGAATCTTTCCTTGAGCATATTCAGGCTGATGAACTCTATGCGACGCGTGTTCGCAGCCACTGGGGTGAATGGCGGGCAGTCACTGTTTATGTGGTTGACCTGGTGGTTGCCGGTGAAACCCTACCAGCGATCGAAGTCATTGCCGATGAGCAGGGCGATGTCATTTTGCTAGGGCGTAACGTACTCAACCTGTTGATTCTGCTGTTGGATGGTCCCAATCGACAGTCCGATGTATTGGTGCGTCGTCCGCTGCGATTATGAGTCTGGAGGCATGTCGATGGA
Organism: Caldilineaceae bacterium; assembly: GCA_019637695.1. Taxonomy (GTDB): domain Bacteria; phylum Chloroflexota; class Anaerolineae; order Caldilineales; family Caldilineaceae; genus RI-153. The sequence goes on from JAHBVG010000004.1 coordinate 127,927, forward strand.
CGTAGTGCAAAGCATTGACCTGATCACAACCAATCCGAAGGTGCGAGGGGGACGCCCTTGTGTTGCGGGTACAGGGCTGCGCGTGATCGATATTGTGATGGCTAGTTTGTTTCATAGTCGCACGCCTGGCGAGATTGCCGCCGACTACGAGATTGGACTGGCGCAGGTCCACGCAGCGTTGGCGTATTACTACCAGCATCGAGACGCGATTGATCAAGATCTACGGGAACAGGTCGCCAAAGCTCAATCCCTGAAAGAAAAATCCAGTGGTGGAGCCGCTACGCTTTTACCTTGATGAAAACGTTCCTGTGCAGGTGGCTACCCAGCTCCGTCTTCGTGGAATCGACGTAGTCACTGTGCGCGACCTGAATCTATTGGGGGATACAGACGATAATCACCTTCAACGCGCAACGGCGTTGGAGCGTGTCCTGTGTACCTACGATTCTGATTTTGTGGAACTGGCGCAGAGCGGAATCCGACACGCGGGGATTGTCTTTGCGCAGATGAAATCACAATACATTGGCGATTGGGTACGCTGGCTTGAGTTGATGCATGCCGTCTACTCTAGAGACGATATGAAGAATCGCATTGAGTTTCTATAAGGACGCGCATCCCTAAAAAAATTGTGCCTCAAAGTAGTATATGGAGAAATCGAAATGTTACAGCGTAGGAATCGGATTCTCGCTTTGGCACTCGTGCTTTTTTCGGCCTTTTTGCTTTCAGGTTGTCTGACTGACGTCTTGAACTACTTGAACCGTCAACCAGAGAAAACGCTCAGTTTTGACACAGTATTGCACAGCATCGAATGCTCCAGTGATCGATCACGTACCGAAATGCGCCTCATGATTCTAGACAGTGAGGAAGATCTAGCTCAACTTCAGGACTCAACGATTACTGACGCTGCCCAAGATGTTGATTTCGCTCACGATTACCTGGTCGCGATCTTTCGTGAACGCCAACCAGCTTACCCCAATGATGTCACCATTAGCCGCGTTGTACAACGGAACGATCTGTTGATTGTCCATGTAGAATTTGGCGAACCTGGTTTTCAAGCGGCGGGTGGTTGGCCTGAAGGGCAGTGGCCGTGCCATGTGGTGAAAATTGCGAAGATCAATGGAGAGACACCGAAACGGCTTGAGATTCGTGGCAAGACAGTCTACCCTTAACGCCTTCTCCCAAAATGCTAATCTCGTCCTAATGTGACATACTTTCCCAAGTTCTCACCCTCTACCCAATCTTCATTCATCATTCATCCTTTGGAAAGGATCTTCCATGACGCTCCAAACCTCCCCCACCCCCACCCGCACAGCGGAAACCGTCCAACACCCCAAAGTCGTCGTCATCGGCGCGGGGAGTCTCTTTTTTGGGCGGCAGGCGGTGTGGCAGATGGTCCACTCGCCGCACCTCAACACGGGGACGCTGGCGCTGGTGGACACCGATCCACAACGTCTCGACGCCATGACCCAACTGGCCGAAATGGTGGTCGAGGACAACAATGTGCCGTTGGCCATCGAATCGGCGGCGAACTGGCGCGACGTACTGCCCGGCGCCGATTTTGTCGTCCTCAGCTTTGCGCGTGATACGGTGAAGTATCGCGGCATCGACTGCCAGATTTCGGAAAAGTACGGCGTGCGCATGTGCTCCGGCGACACGATTGGGCCCGGCGGCATCTTCCGCGCCATGCGCGAACTGCCCTTGATCCTCCAATGCGCGGATGATATCCGCCAACTCTGCCCCGACGCCTGGGTGATCAACTACATCAACCCGTCTACGGTGAACGGCATCGCCATGATGCGTCATGCCCCTGATCTCAAGAGTTTTGCCCTCTGCGACAGTCTGCACATGCCCCACATTAAGCGGCGCTACGCCCACCGCGCCGGGATCATCGAGAATCCCTACGATTACACCGCCGAGATCGACCATGATTTCGACATGCGCATTGCCGGCGTCAACCACTTCACATGGATGCTCAAAGCCGAGTACCAGGGCGAAAATGTGCTGCCCAAGATTGCCGCCTGGCTGCGCGAGGACGCCGCCAAAGAAGACACCGGCGGCGACACCGGCGCCAAGGCCATCTACAACAGCGCCATCTCGTATCAGCTTTACGAGATCTTCGGCTATGTGCCGGTTTGCGTTGCCCATACCAAGGAATATCTGCCCTATTGGCAAGGACACGGCGTGCGCAAGGACGCCATCCCCCCGCTCTCGATCTGGGAGACCGAGGCGCGCTACGACCGCCACGAGGCCATGTGGAAACAGGTGGACGACTTTGTGAGCGGGCGCATCGCCATCGGCGAGTACATGAATGTGATGGGGCCGGATCACGCCACCGACATTATCGAGAACATGGTGGGCAACCTCGGCCGACCGTTTTACATCAACAGCGCCAACCGCGGCGCAGTGACCAATATGTCCGACGACGCTTTTCTCGAACTCCTTTGTGACGTGGATATGGAGGGCCCGCGGCCGAGGACGGTGGGCGAGATGCCGCGCGGCTTGCTTGGGTTGCAACAGACCGTCCTCGACACCCATGAACTCACCGTTGAGGCCATCGTCAATTGCGACCGGCAACTGTTGCGGCGGGCGATGCTCGTCGATCCGATTGTCAACTCCATCGCCGACGCCGACGCCATCATCGCCGAACTCTTCGAGCTAGAGCGGGATGTGCTGCCGGCGTGTTGGTACGAGGGCTAAGGCCAATCCCCTAATCGCCAAATCGCTTGAGATTAGGCGATTGGGCGATTTGTTACTCTGGCATAAAGATCTGCTCAATAGACATTTCAAAGAGGTGAGCGATCTTAAAAGCCAGGGGCAGGCTGGGATCGTACTTGCCGGTCTCGATGGCGTTGATCGTCTGCCGCGAGACATCCAACCGCTCCGCCAACTCGGCCTGGGACCAGTTCCGCTCTGCACGTAAGACCTTTAGCCTGTTCTTCATCGATACCTCCAATGGG
>JAHBVG010000040.1 GCA_019637695.1 Caldilineaceae bacterium
GGAGGCATGGTACGCTTGACAAGGGGACGAAAAGGGTGTATTTTAATATCATACTGACCGACGGTCGGTCAGTGAGATTGACCCAGAGGAGTGTGGATGGCGCGCATTGTCAAAGAATATGACGAACGCTATCAAGAATTTTTAGATGTGGCCCAGGCTCTCTTCCAACAGAGGGGCTACGAGCAGGTCACGGTACGCCAGATCATTGACGCTGTGGGTGTGGCCAAGGGGACCTTCTACCACTATTTCGACGCCAAGAGCGATCTGCTCGATGCCATTGTCGGGCGCTCGATGGCTGGGGCGATGGCGATCCTGCGCCCGCTGGTCGACGATCCTAATTTGGATGCGGTGGCCAAGTTCGACGAGATCTTCGCCCGGCTGGGCAGTTGGAAGACGGCCAACAAAGAGTTCATCCTGAATCTGATGCGTGCGCTCTATCGCGATGAAAATGTGCTGATGCGCACCAAAATGCAGCGGGCCAGCGCCACGATGATGATCCCCCTGCTGGCGCAGGTGATCCAACAGGGCGTGGAGGAAGGGCTTTTTGCCGTGGACTTCCCCGATCAGGCCGCTGAGATTGTCCTGAACATGGGGACAGCGCTCTCGCAATCGATTGTCGATACCCTGTTGGAGAGCGAAGATTGGTCGCAGTTGCTGGAACCGGTAATGACCAAGATCCACGCCTACGAGCGCAGCATTGAACGGGTCCTCCACGCGCCGGAGGGCAGCCTGGCCGTCATCGACAAAGCGACAATGGCGCAGTGGTTTGCGTGAACCGCGGATTCTCGACACGGATTTGCAGGATTTTCAGGATACAGAAATGGATCACAGATGGCACAGATGAACACAGATTTGTTGGATTGGTCAACTATGATGCATGCGAAATTTAACGCAAAGATGCAAAGACACCCTGAGAAACTCTGCACCGACAAGCCGACGCCTCTCTCTGCGCCTCTGCGTTAAAATTTGAATCCCTGGCTAATCGTTACAGATGAACACTGTTTTTTGTCTTTCTTTGCCTCTTTGCCTCTTTGCGTTAAGTCGTTTCTTCTACTATTTGAATTCTGAAGGGGGAGCGTTCGATGGCCGATTCTGTGATTGAAACCCGCGGGCTGACCGTTTTCTACGGCAAGCACCGCGGCATTGAAGGGGTGGATCTACAGGTGGAGCGGGGGGAAGTCTTCGGCTTTTTGGGGCCGAACGGCGCCGGCAAGACGACAACCGAGCGGGTGCTGTTGGATATTATCCGCCCCAGCGCAGGATCAGCGCGCATCTTTGGCCTCGATTGTCAGAAAGAGGGGGTCGCCATTCGCAAACGGGTTGGCTATCTGCCCGGCGAATTGAGCCTCTACAGCAACATGAAGGCCGGCCAATTCTTCGAGATGTTCAGCGCGCTGCAAGGGCACAAAGGAGGGTCCACGTATTGGCGAACGCTGGCCGAACGGTTGGAATTGGATACCAGCCGCACCATTCGGCAGTTTTCGCGGGGCAATAAGCAGAAGGTGGGCATCGTCACCGCCTTTATGACCAAACCTGATCTGCTGATCCTCGATGAACCGACCGGCGGCGTGGATCCGCTGGTGCAGCAGACGGTCATGGAGATGGTGCGCGAAGTGAACCGCGAGGGCTGCACCGTCTTCTTTTCCTCGCACATTTTGCCCGAAGTGCAGGCCGTCTGCGACCGTGTGGGGATTATCCGCGAGGGGCAGTTGGTTGCCACCGAACGGGTGGAAGCGCTGACCACGCAGCAGTTCAAACGGCTGCGTCTCTCCTTTGCCGCCCCGCCGCCCACCGATGCTTTCCTCCAATCCGGCGTAACCGAGCTAGAGCGGACAGGCCAGAGTGTGCTGTTGGAGGTGCGAGAAAACCTGAACGGTGTGATGGAAAAAGCGACCCGATATCAGATCACCGACATCGAAACCGAGTCTGTCTCTCTAGAGGATATCTTCCTGGCCTATTACGGCAAGGGAAACAACCACAAATCCGCCCGGAAGAATGGAGGCAACCGTGTTTAGTCTATTGGTGCAAGAAGTGCGCATGCGGCGTAACGCCATCCTGGGGTGGGGGCTGGGCGTCTGTTTCTTCCCCCTGCTCTACGTCACCTTATACCCATCCTTCGCCGACCAGATGGCGGTGTTTCAAGAGATGACGGACATGGCTTTCTATCAGGCGATGGGCATCAACATGGGGTCGTTTGAAAGCTATGTTGCCTCCACGGTGATCAACATGGTTCCGCTGATCCTCTGCATCTTCGCGGTGATGAACGGGACAGGCACGCTGGCCGGGGAAGAAGACGATGGCCGACTCGAATTGATCGTGGCGCTGCCCATCCCCCGCTGGCAGATTGTGACAGTGAAGGCCGCCGCAATTGGCGTCGCCCTCTTCCTGATCTTGGCGCTGGTCTCGATGGGCGCAGCGCTGAGCCTGGCGATGATTGCCAGCCAGGTGGAGACCACTGTCACACCGCTTGATTTCTCTTTAAGCTTGTTGTCGGCCTGGCCTTTGCTCATGGCGGTGGCGATGATCGGCCTCTTCCTCGGCGCGTTTAGCCCCAGCCGGCGGATCGCCGCGCTGCTGGCGACGGTGATAGTCGTGGTCAGTTACTTCGGCAGCAATCTGGCGGGGATGATCACCGCGCTAGCGGACGTGCAGAAGATCTTCCTCTTCTATTACTACGATGCCAGCGCCGCGGCCTTGATCGACGGTCAGCCCGTAGGGAACATCCTGGCGATTCTGGTCGTGGTTTTGGTCGCCTTTGGGCTGGCCCTCTTCTTCTTCCAGCGCCGGGATATTACCGTGGGTGTGTGGCCGTGGCAACGGGTAAGATTGGGGAGTTAGATATTGGAAATTGGATATTGGATATTCGTGTTCATGCTGCTTGGGATTCTAGTACCCAATATCTAATACCCAATACCCAATCTCCAATATCCATTTCACAGAAGGAGTACCATCATTATGGCCCAACCTGCAATTTCCGCCCGTGATCTCACCTTCAACTACGGGGATCTGACGGCTGTTGATCACATCAGTTTCGACGTGGCCGCAGGGGAGATCCTGGGCTTCCTCGGCCCCAACGGCGCCGGGAAATCGACGGCGGTGAAGCTGCTCACCGGCCAATTGCGCCCATCCCACGGAGGGGCGACCCTGCTGGGCATGGACATTGTCAAGCAGACCAAACAGATCCAGGCGCAGATCGGCGTATCGTTTGAGACGGCCAATCTCTACGAGCAGATGAGCGCCGTGGAAAATCTCGTCCTTTTTGCGCGGCTCTTTGGGGTCAAAGGCTTCGACGCCCTGGCCCTGTTGGGAAAGGTGGGGTTAGCCGGCCGTGAAAAGGATCGGGTGGCGACCTACTCCAAAGGCATGAAACAGCGGCTGATGCTGGCGCGGGCGCTTGTCAACACGCCCAAGATCCTCTTTTTGGACGAACCCACCGACGGCCTCGATCCCGTCTCATCCCAGACGATCCACGCCATTATTCGCGAAGCCGCAGATCGGGGAGCCACTGTCTTCCTCACCACGCACGACATGGTCGAAGCGGACAAGCTCTCGGATCGGGTGGGCTTTATCAACAAAGGCAAGATTGTGGCGCTGGATCAACCTGCCCGGCTCAAACGCCAATACGGTCAGCGCGCCCTCAAGGTCGAAGTAGAGACTGCGGACGGCGCCATTGTCGTGCGCGAAGTGCCGCTCGACCAGCAGCAGACGCCGCAGTCGGTCTATGAACTCTTCGCCGCAGAGCGCATCCTCACCGTCCACAGCGAGGAAGCCACCCTTGAGGATATCTTCGTCGAGATCACGGGAAGGGAGTTGGTGGGATGATCGCAGCCCTGCTCGAAAAGGATATTAAGCTCTACTTTCGCAATCGCTTCTTCGCCCTGATCAGCGTGCTGGCGTTGGGGGTTTATCTGGCCCTCTATTGGCTCATGCCCGCAAGCGCCGAGGAAAATGTGAGCGTGGCGCTCTACATCGAGCAAGGGGAGCGGACAAGGCTGGACGATCTGATCGACGCCTCGCTGGAATCGACAACGCGCTTCGCCAGCGAAACGGAACTGATGAACGCGGTGAATGGGGGCGATTACAGTGTGGGCCTCTCCCTCTCTGCGGCGCAGGCCGCCGCCATCGAGCGGGGAGAGCCAGTGACCCTCAACCTCTACGTGGCGCCGGGCACGCCGGTCGAACTGCGCCAGACGTTGGGCGAAGTCTTCGGCTACCTGTTGAATTGGTCGAGTTCGGCGGAGAACGCGCAGCGCTTCCAATTTGTCACGACCGAGGAGGTGTTGGGGCCGGATCTGCTGGATGGGACGATCTCCATGCGCGACCGGCTATTGCCCATGCTGCTGCTGCTGGTCCTGGCCATGGAGATCCTGGGCCTTGCTACGCTCGTCGCCCAGGAAGCCAATCAGGGCACGGCGCGCGCCATCCTGACAACGCCCCTGCGCCTGGGTCATTTCTTCGCCAGCAAGACGATCTTCGGTGTGGGGCTGGCGTTTGTGCAGGTGATGCTGCTGATCATCGCCACCGGCAAGATCACGTCGTCGCCCCTGCTGTTGATCATCATCCTGCTGGTGGGCAGCTTCATGGTGACGGGGATTGCTTTCATCGTCGCCGGCCTGGCGCGGGACAACATGTCCGCCCTGGGTTGGGGAATGTTGGCGTTGATTGGCCTGGCCTTGCCGGCGTTTGTGGTCGTCTTCCCTGCCGTCAACACAGGATGGGCGGATCTGATTCCGTCCTATTTTTTGGTGGATGGCCTGCACCGCACCCTCAATTTCGGGGCGGGCTGGGCGGACATCAGCCGTAACCTGCTCTACGCGCTGATCATCGGCGTGGCGGCGATGGGGGCAGGCGCACTCATGCTAAGGAGGCGGTTCCAATGAGATCTCTGTTTCAGATCAGCCCGCGGCGGGTCGGCGTTCTGCTGCTCAAGGATATACACCAGGGATCGAAGAATTTCCTGGCCGTCTATGCCTTGATCACCCCGGTGATCCTCACCCTGTTGGTCAACCTGGTCTTTGGGGATCTCTTCGCGCAGACGCCCCGCCTGGGCCTGGTGGATAAGGACAACAGCCAGGTCGCCGCCCTCCTCCTCGCCACCGGGCATATCCAGACCACCCTCTACGCTGACGAGGAGGCGCTGCGCCAGGCGGTGAGCCGGGGCGTGGAAGAGCTGGGATTGGTCTTCCCCTCTGGGCTGGACGCGTCGATGACGGCTGGCGGCGCGATTTCGCTGCACGCCATGCGCTGGGGAGAAGCCACTGTGCAAAATCTGCTCGCCCTGGAGAGTGCGCTCAACCGCGCCTTTATCACCGTGGCTGGCATTCCTCAGCCTGTGCAGATAGCGACGGTACAGTTGGGCAGCGGCGACAGCATCTCGTGGAGCGAACGGATGATGCCGCTGATCCTGATCATGGCGGTGACCGTGGGCGGTCTCTTCATTTCCGCTTCAACGTTGATCGAAGAGAAGGCGGCGCGCACGCTCAACGCGCTCACCACCACCGTCGCCAGTTTGTGGGATGTCTACGCCGCCAAACTCGTGTTGGGCGTTATCGTGGGGATCGTCGTTGGGCTCGTCACGCTGGCGCTGAACCGCACGCTGGGCGGACAGCCGGCGCTGCTCATCGTCGTGATCGCGTTGGGCGCGCTGGCGGCGTCGGTGCTGGGCATCCTTTTGGGGTCTATCTCCAAAGACATGGAGACCTTCATGGCGATTGTCAAAGTGCTGGGCACGCTGCTCTATGCGCCCGGCGTCCTGGCGTTGGTGCCACAGGTCCCATCCTGGATCGCCAAACTCTTTCCCACTTACTACATCATGAACCCAATCCTGGAGATCACACAGCAGGGCGCAGGGTTGGATGGTGTCCTCACCGAATTGAGCATCCTTGCCGCCATGGTCGGCGCGTTGTTGATGGTCCTCGCGGTATTGGTCGAGCGCCAGCAGCAGCAGATCGCGCTGGCTGGGTAAAAGGGAATTCTATGTCAATTCGTATCGAAGAGCACGCCCACGTGCGGCTTTAACGGGTGAAAGCCGCACGTGGGCGTACTCTCTCCGCGCAATCTGTAAAGGTCATTCACAGAAATTTGAACCATGCCGAAATTAGAAAAGGTTGACGTATTACGTAAAGCATAATACCCTATAGGACATGATCCGATCTTTTGCTGATAAGAGTACAGCCGCCATTTTCGCAGGCAGAGAAGTACGTAGACTGCCAGGCGAGATTCAGCAGCGCGCCGCTGAGAAGTTGGCGCTACTTCACGCCGCCCATTCATTGGACGACCTGGGTACTCCGCCAGGAAATCGATTGGAAAAATTTGCAGGAGATCGGGCTGGGTATTGGAGCATTCGCATCAACAGTCAGTGGCGTATCTGCTTCAAATTTGAAAACGGCGACCTTTACGAGGTGGAAATTGTTGATTACCACTGAAAATTTCTGGGAAGGTAATTCTATGTCAATTCGTATCGAAGATCTCAGCACTACTGATTTCACAGACGTTGCAACAGATGGCCAGCTCCAGCCGGTGAAGCCAGGAGATATTCTGCTTCACGACTTCATGGAACCGCTCGGGTTGAGCGCCAATGCGTTGGCCACAGCGCTCCATGTCCCCCCCAACCGGATCACGGGCATTCTCAGCGCCTCTCGGCGAGTAACAGCGGACACAGCATTACGGCTTGCCCGCTATTTTGGCACCACGCCCCAGTTCTGGATGAATCTGCAAAGCAACTACGATCTGAAATTAGCCGAGACCAAAGTCGGCAACTTCATTAATCGGAGAGTTCTGCAACGGTTAACGGCATCTTATCGGTAGCACTATGCGCTACTTTCGCTCCACGAATTGAGGATAGACACCTTTGTAACCGAGCGCTTCGGCGAGACGCCCCAACGTGGCGGCGACGACATTCTGCACAGGGATGGGCAGGCTGGCGTCGTAGCCGCCATACTTGCTCAGGGTTTTGAGGGTAGCGGCCAGTTGCAGCGGATGCTTGGGGAAGCCGCGATCGTCGACTTTGCCTTCGCGCGCCAGGGCGGCGAGGGTAGCAAAGACGCCCAACACGTCCTGCACTGCATTCCGATCCCGGCGTCCAAAGTCGCTGCGCTGGCGGTAGACCAATTCATCATCGCCGGCGCACCACGGATGCACGTGGAATTCTCCTGGCTTCACCACAAACGTTTCACCCGCGCCCGCCGTCTTTTGGCTCCCTGCTACTTTGTAATGAGCCGTCCCTGCCACGATCTCAAAGCTCTCCGTCCAGGTGAGATGCAGATGTTCGGCAATGTCGGGCCGCATCTTGGGCATACAGTGGACCTCCAACAGCCAGTGCGTGCCGCCGGTTTCAGCGTCGCTTTCAAGGACAACCGTACGCGACCCGGTTTGAGGACTTTCAATTGTAAAGCCAGCGTGGATCATCTTGTTTCCCCCGTTATGAGGTGGAGATTGGGTATTGGGTATGGTGTCCAGGTTCGTCTGCGGTCTGCTGCCTGCGGTCATCCGCTTTCTGCAGTGCGGATGATTATAGCAGGAAACGGAAGATGAAGGAATAGCACATTTATGCTCGATTCGTGGGAGCAACTATCTTTCGTCAAAGTGGCAAGTGTGGATGACCCCGGCTGGCTAAGACGCAGACGGCCATCTGGCATGGGGATAGTTTTCGAGGATAGCTTGATCTTTCGAGAGTAGCAGGTTCTGATGCAGAGCAGCATGCGCCACGATCAGACGATCAAAGGGATCACGCGTCCATGAAGAGGCCAGTGCATGGGTGACCACATCATTGAATGGCTTGTCACAGACCTGCAGACCAATGCGGGAGGAGAGGTCTGTAACCACGATTTGAGCGTCGTCGGTGATGCGGGCAGTCTCGTACAGATAGCGCAACTCCAATCGCACCATGGGCGAGATGTAGAGATCGTGGCTGTTGATCAACGCGCGCGCGGCGTCACTGAACTTACCGGTCAACCCTGCGTAAAGCCAGACCACCACATGGGTGTCAAGGTAGATCAAGCTTTACCTCGTCTTCCCACTGGATCGAGATCAGATCCTCTGGATCTCCCTGGATCACGGCTGGCCGCGCAACCAGATTCTGGAATTTGTCTACCTTTTCCACAGGGACAATGCGCAGGCGGCGCTCCCCTTTTTTGATCTCAACAGGCAGTCCGGTTTCTAGGACCTCGTCGAGCAAATTGTAGATATTGGCGCGCAACTCGGTCGGCGTGACAGTTTTCATATGAATTGTCCATTGTCGCGTACGTGTTTTCGTTCACAAATGTACGTCCATTCTATTGAGGATCATCCTCTTTGTCAATGGTCAACCCCTTCGCCATCACCGCCAGGAGTGCGCCCGCCTGCAGCCGATGATGGACGAGAACAAACCCACGCCGCTGGTAGAAACCAACGGCGTGGGTCGTTTCGAGGACAATCTTCTCACAGCCCCACTCGCTTGCCAGGGCAATCACCCGATCCAACAGCGCTGTGCCGATTCCCTGATCTCTCCAGGCTGTCCGCACGGCCATCCCTGTAATGCAGCAAATCCTACCCGACGGGTGGTGTGTGAACGTTGGGTCTTGGTCCAGGGCAGGCTCCCGATCCGCAGCCCAGCGTTCTGTGCATGCGTAGGCAATGATCTCCCCATCCACTTCGGCAATCAGGAAACCTTCCGGGTGTACAGCTAGCCGTTTGGCGAAGATCTCCGGCGCTTCTGCTGTGCCATAGGGTGAGAAGGCTTCATAATCGATGGCACAGATAGCTAGGAGATCGGTTGCGACGGCAAGACGAATGTTCAAGTACCTAGCTCCACCTACGTATTAGGCCGTTGGAATCAATAGAATCCTATCTCTTCCATTCTAATGCCAATCAACGAGATATGCACGACACAGTGCAGGTATTCGTAATGGAGGTAGCCGCACAGTAGGGGGCAGTTATTCCATTAATATCTTCTCGATTTTGGCCTGGGTACATGATACTGGCACCCTTGGCAGAGCGATATGTCCATCGCCAAGCGGACTGGCTCCCAAAGGCACTAGAATGAAAATCCCAGTATCTCATATCCTGTAAAATATCTTGTCCGCGCGAAAGCTGATTAGCATAATCAGCCCGATTGGGATTGATGGAGTGAATCTTGTTCGAGAGGTTACTCAAGCCATGTCGCTGAATCAGTGCCTCTTCTACTGCTCGCGCATCTCTGCTAGGAACTTGGGCGATTGGGGTGATTCTTCTCTGTGATTGAGTTAGATGTTGATAACTACGTTGCTGGAAATCTTTGGCAATGCCAACATATTCTACCCGGCCAAGCCAATCCTTCGACTGATAAATAGTATGGACATCTTCAAGCCTTTCAGCAGCTTTAACTCCTCGAATGGTAGCTCCAGCCCCTGCCGGCACAAATGGCAAAACCGCTAGTGCAATATCAAGAGCGAGTAAACCCGCGTTCTCTAACGATGGATCTTTCTGAAATTCATGTATATCATAAAGTAGAAATGCACCATCGACTAAATAGTCTATGAAGTACCCATACGCATCCACATAGTTCACCGGATTCCCCGCTACGTAGCCGTAACGATGTAGGGTCAGCGGATCGACTGACTGCCCCCGGTAGGGATCTTGCTGCATCCAGACGCCGGCGCGGGGATCATAGTCGCGGGCGTAGAAGTGAAGCAGGCCCGTCTCATTGTCCCATTCCTGGCCGGTGTAGGTGTAGTGATTGTGCGGGTCGGTCCAGTTGCCGCTGACGGGGATGACCTCGCCGTAGACATCATACCGGTAGTTGTGGACACTCTGCCCCTGCTGCTTCGTCACCCCGGTCACCGAGCCAAGCCCGTCATGGGCAAACCAGTAACGCCCGCTGCTGGGGAAGGTCTGCATGGCGATCATGCGGTTCAGGTCGCCCCGGTAGAAGTTGCGGATGTGTCCATTCCACAGATCGTACTCGGCGATGGGATCGAGACCGTCGAAGACGTAGTCCGTGCGTTTGATGCCGCTGGCGCCAGTCTTGGGGTCGTATCGCTTAATCAATCGTCTCCCCAGCCCATCGTAGCTCATCTGAGTGAGGGCGCGCTCCACCCGTTGGTTGAGCGATTGGGCGCTGGCGTTGTTGCCGTCCACCAACACGGGCAGGAAAAGCTGATGGGCTGTGGCCGGATCAAATTCCAGATCCAGGTTGCGCGTCCGCGCGTTCTGGTAATCCAGGGCGGCGATCAGCCGGTTTTCGTAGTCGTAGGTGTAGTCCGTACCCTGGCTCTTGGGTCCCTGGGGACCGGAAAAGGCTTCGTTGATGCGGTTGCCGTTGGCGTCGTAGGTGAAGAAGGTGGTTTGGATATCCGTCTTCTTGCCCACCGTACTCTCTTCGCGCACCTCTAGCAATTGATTGGCCGCGTTGTAGGTGTAGAGCGACTTCTGGGCGTCAAAGGGTTTGGGCGAGAAGGAGTCGTCGTTGGTGCGCAGTTGACGCCGATTGCTGGCGGCGTCGAACTGGTATTCGGCCCAGACGCCTTCGTTGTCTGCGGTGCGGATCAACCGGCGCAGTCCGTCGTAGCTGTAGTTGGTGATCACCTGAGCCGGCTTACGCCATCCATACTCGGCGCGGGTCTGGGTGCGCTGGCCCACGTCGTCGAGGGTGTAGTGGAAGGCGCTGATGGTCTTCTTGGCCCCCACGGTCTGGCGGGTGACCTGGCTGAGCAGTCGATCCGCCCGGTCATAGGTCAACTCCGCCACGGTGTCGTTGGGGTTGGTGATGCGGGTTGTCTGGCCCACGCCGTCGCGGTCGTAGCGGGTAACGCCGCCCGCCGGATCGGTAACGGTCGCCAGCCAGTCGTTAGGGGTGTAGCTGTAGGCAACCGTGCGCCCGTCTGCATAGGTCAGGCTGGTGCGGTTGCCCACGGCGTCGTAGCCGTAGCCCAGTGTGCGCCCCAGACTATCGCGTGTACTGATCAAGCGGTCGAGTTCGTCGTAACTCCATGTGGCGACGCCGAGACTATCCGTCATCTTGACTCGGTTGTGGTTGGCGTCGTACTCGTGAACGATGAAACTGCCGTCGGGGTAGCTGACCCGCGCCAGCAGGTTGTCCGCGGTGTATGTGTACTCGGTCAGGTTGTTGTTGGCGTCCAACCGGCTGCGCAGATTGCCCGCGGGGTCATAGGTGTATTCCCAGATTTTCCCCAATGGATTGGTTTCGCGGACCAGCCGATCCAGGCTGTCGTAGACGAAGTGGGTCGTTTGGTTGAGCGGGTCGGTCATCTTTACGAAATTGCCGTTGGCGTCATACCCGTAGGCATAACGCACGTTGGTGGCAGCATCCGGGGACGCCGCGGCATTGTGATTCAACACCACTGCGGAGAGCCGATAGAGTGGATCGTACTCGAAGCGGGTGACGATGCCGTCAGCTTCGATCTGCGCCGTGGGGTTGCCCAGGGCGTCGTATTGATAGTGAGTGGTTTCGCCCTCAGCGTTGGTCATGCTCTCCAGGCGATCCAGCTTATCATAGGCAAAGGAGGTGACGTTGTTGTTGCCATCGGTCACGCTGACAGGATTGCCATTGGCATCGTAGCCGTAGCGGGTTTCATAGTTTGCGGCGTCCACATGGCGCAGGACGCGATAGACCTGATCGTAATCAAAGGTCTGGGTACGATTGTTCTGATTCGTGACCGAAAGTACGTTGCCGACGGCATCATAGACCAGGGAAATGGTCCCGTTGCGGGCGTCGAGGGTTTGGGTCAGACGATTCAGTGGGTCATAGCTGAAGGTAGAGGCGTACTCCCGCCCGTTGATATGGGTGAGCAGATTGCCCGCCGGATCGTAGGTAAAACGCTCTTCATGGCCCTCGCCGTCAGTCTGGCGGATCAGCCGGTTGAGTTCGTCGTAGGTATAGCTCCGGCTGTTGAGATTAGCATCGGTGACCGTGATGAGATTGCCCACGACGTCGTAGGTGTAAGCAGTGATGCCATTCTGGGCGTCTTTCTGCGCGGTGAGCCGGAAGAGACGATCGTAGCGGTATTCGGTGAGGTTGCCCTTGGGATCGGTCATCGTCGCCACCCGTCCTTCAGGGTAATGGGTGTAGCGGGTGGTGACATTGGTCTGGCTATCGGCAGCCTGCGCAGGTCGATAGTTGCGGATAACTGTGCGCAACTGGTTGAGGGCGTCGTACTCTTGCTGGGTGACCACGCCGTGAGGGTCGCGGACGCTGACCGGGTTGTGGTTGGCGTCGTAGGCGATCTGCGTCTCCTGGGTCAGGGCATTTGTCACCCCGATCAGCAGGTTGTCCGCGTTGTAGCTAAAGTGGGTACTATGTCCGCGGGGATTGATGAGCTGAACCAGATTGCCGCCGGCGTCATAAACATGCTGGGTGATCTCACCTTCGGCGTTCTCCTCGCTCACCAGGCGATCCAGCAAATCGTACTCGTAAGTTGTGATATTGCCGTTGGCGTCCTCCACCGAGCGTAGATTGCCAAAGCCGTCGTAGCTGTATTCGGTGGTCACATTGGTCTGGGCGTCGGCGGGGAGAGCAGGCTGCTCGTTGACCACCTCGCGGATCAGCCGCCCCAATGCGTCATAGTCCATGCGGGTGACGACATCGTTCTGGTTGATCA
Organism: Caldilineaceae bacterium; assembly: GCA_019637695.1. Classification (GTDB taxonomy): domain Bacteria; phylum Chloroflexota; class Anaerolineae; order Caldilineales; family Caldilineaceae; genus RI-153. The sequence goes on from JAHBVG010000040.1 coordinate 12,576, forward strand.
TCCGGATCTGCTGCCCCAGCGCGTCGTATTCCATGCGCACCGATCCACCCAGCGCGTCTTCGATCTCCACCAGCCGGTAGAGTTCGTCGTAGCCATAGCGGGTGGCGTTCTGCCGCGCATCCAACGTGCCGATGCGGTTGTACATAAGATCGTAGCTGTGTTCGGTCACATGGCTTTCGGCGTCGATCTCTTTGATCAAGCGCAGGTTGACATCGTACTCGTAGCGGGTGATGCCGCCTTCGCGGTCGGTGACCTGCACCAGACTGTCGTTGCCGTCGTAGACAAATTCTGTGATCTGATTGTCGGCGTCAATGATGCGTCGGATATTGTCGTTGCCATCGTAGACAAACTGGGTGCTGCCGCCCCTGGGGTCGGTGATGCGGGTCAGGCGGCCCACGCTGTCGTAGGTATACTGGGTGGCGTGGTTGCCCGCATCGGTCATGCGGATCAGATTGCCAGCGCCGTCGTAATCGTACTGGGTGGTATGCTGGTTGGCGTCGGTCTGAGAGAGCATCTGCCCCCGGCTGTCGTAGGTCGCCGTGACCTCACTGGTATCGGGGAAGATAATGCGCTCCACATCGCCAGCGCTGTTGCGGATATAGGTGGTTGTGCGGTTCAGCACGTCCGTCATGCCAGTGATGTCGTTGGTAGCGTTGTAAGCAGTAGAAGCCGTCTGATTGAACGGATCGGTCACGCTCAACTGGTTGCCGTGGGCATCATAGGTGTAGCGCCAGGTATTGTCCAGTTTGTTGGTGTACTCGGTCACATTGTCATCATCGTCGTAGACGAAGCGTTCGGCGTTGCCCAGCGCGTCCACGATACGAGTGACCCGCTTCAAATCGTCAAACTCGTAGACCTTCTGGTTGCCCAGATTGTCTGTAAAGGTCGTGCGCTGGTTGGCATCGTCATATGCCACCGTCGAACGAGAACCAGCGGCATCGAACTGCTCCACCACGCGGCCATTCCCATCGTAGATGTTGCGCAAATAGGTGATGCCTTCGGGGTCGGTCAGGGTGGAGAGCCACTCGCCGGTGTAGCCGTATTGATGGGTTCCGTTGTTGGCGTCGGTGAAGGAGACCAGCCGCTCGCCCGCATAGCCATAGGTCAGCGTGCGTCCCTCTGCATCGACGATGGATCCCACAAAATCGCCACTGTAGCTCAGGGTGAAGACGCGTCCACCGCTGTCAACGATGCGCCCCACCCGTCCATCGCCGTCCCGCTCCAGGGTGATGGTGTTGCCGTGCCGTTCTTGCACCGAGAGCAGTCGTCCGCGGTCATCAAAACGGTAGCGCAACTGGGTCACCGTTGCCAGTTCAAAACCACTGCCTTCTTCATACGTCAGAACGTCAAAGTTGCCGTCCTGTCCGGCTACATATTCATCGCCGTCCAGCACAAAGTACGCGCCGCTGCCGTCGGGATAGCGAACGTCAATTGAGCCATCGTTGGCAATGCGCAGGCTCATGTCGAGCAGTGAAGTCCAGCCTGCGCCAAAAAGACCCGTGCGAGCATCGCCGCTGTTGTAGATGCGCTCCAGCACCAGGTTGAAGCCAGCCACTCCGGGCACGTCCACATCGGTTTCCCGATGGGTAAATATCCCCGTGCTGGCGCTGACCGGATCCGCCACGTAGCGCAGATACTCCTGGAAGCCAATGGCGCGTAGAAATGCGCGCTGCGCGGGCGATAGCGCTGTCTGCCCCAATAACGACGCCAGATTGCCGTTGCCGTCGCAGGCGGCTTCGGTCTGTTCCTGACTGACCCAGCCTGTGCCGCCAGAAGGATCGCCAGCTTCGCGACGGCTTGTGTTCCACCAGGTCTGGCCAAACTGATAGCGCGGCGCTTCCGTGATTTTCACCAGCCATTCATCTTCTGGCACGATAGTATGGATCACTAGATTCGGCCCGTGCCGAATCTCGGTCCCTTTGCACAAGCCGATAAGTTCTCCTACTCCCCAATTGAGCGGTGGTCTACCACCACCATCATCCCCATCACCCGGGCAGGTAGCTGCTTCAGATTGTTGTTGAGAGACCCAACCGGTGCCGCCTGATGGATCGCCTGCTAGAAAACGGCTTGTATTCCACCAGGTTTCCCCGTACTCATAACGCGGCGCCTCAGTGATCACCACCGCCCAGTTATCTTCAGGCACAATGGTATGTACAGCCAGGCCCGGCCCAGTCCGAATCTCGGTGCCGCAGTTCAGGCCAATGGTATTGCCTACTCCCCATCCACCCGATTGAGCAAGGGCTTCGGCGGGAAGAATTGCCATCTGCGCCTTGACATCAGTGAACGGGGCAGCGGACAGATCGCTCTCTGCGGTTTTTGCTTTAAGGTGGATGGAAGTGACAGAGAGTGATGACGGTGAGTCAGACGCTGGCAGGATCGCAGCCGAAGCATTCTCTTCACTGTATACCGGGCGTTGCGACAGGCCAGTCAACTGCGCGATATGGGCAAGTTGGGCAGCCAGCCGAGACTGAGAATCCCCGGCCACAGTTGCACCCGTGGTGGGGAGTGTCGCCAAGGCGCGTTCTCTGGGCGACTGAACTTCTCCCATTGCATAGACGGGCAGCGGACGGGATGGTTGTAACGAGGGCGCACTCTGCTTTTCCGCCAATGCATTGCGCGCCGCCGGGAGATTTGTCGTTGGTGCGCGCTCCATCCCAGGTGCGGAGTCAGCCAGCGTCGTCGCCGCTTCTCGCGCTGCCAGCGCTGGGGATGCGGCAGGCAATAGCCCCATCAATAACGAGAGCAACACCACCACATAGACGAGTCGCTGGGAGAACGGGAGACGAGTCATGGGTAAACTCCTTTGTGCAGATAGGCGGCAGACCACACGGTGCTACGATCTACGTGTGATGGTAGCACGGGCCAATACAGTGTGATCTATCAAGTTGCTATCAGTATCATCTCATAGTATTCGACAAAGTCAGATGTATTTTCAAGATCAACGCTGCTTGCCACTTCCACCGCAGGCAGGGCATCTACTCCGAGGAAACACGCCAACATTCGGCTGTTCTCCTGTAGATTTGCGCCTGGGGGTACTCACTCCGCACTTAACTCGATAACATTGGGGGTAACTATAGTTGGACTTTTGACAACTATGAGCCTTCTGAAGCATGCGAGATGAGATGCTATCAGAGAGGAGCTTGATATCAGAGACAAAGCGAGTGAATTATTCGGGGGTTTGGGAACATGCGAGTTCTGTCCCGAATCCCCAAAGTTACTCCTGCTCTTCGTCTTCATCGCAATCTGTACCTCTGGTAGAATTGGCCGTCGCCCGACTTTGGGCGTCTGATTTTGTCAAAAGTCCCATATAAAGTGAGGATGAACCAGTGTGATACCCTACCCCCGATACTCGGTAGCAGTATCGGGGGTAGGGTATCGATTTGCTGAACTATAGCATTCCCATCGGTCGTACACTAACGAGAGGTAGAAGGCAGATAGATCTCATAAGTTTCAGGTTGCAACGCTGGCTCTAATAAACGTTCCATTGTCACCAGATCGCCATCAGGCTCAACCAGTTCACCCTCTACAGCATCATCTGCAAAGACGACTTCTATTATATCTAATTCTGCGGGAGAAAGGGCCGAACGGCTCGTGCGATACACTTCTACTTCCCAGAACGAGAAGTTATTCATACCTGAAGCACGAGCATCCATCTTGATGCCGATGTAACGTGCGGTACGCGTACCAATATCATGGGTGTAGGTGCCAGCGGAACTCCGACTATAGTTATAACCAGTGTAATTGGTGCCATCGTCCGACCAGCCTACAAAGTAGCGAGTTGCGTAGGCTGCTTCCCAACGGATGACTACACGGTCAAAGGTGTGGCGTGAGCCAAGATCAACCCACCACCATTGTGGCAAACTTGTGCGATGTCCGGAAGACCAGCGTGTACTGGTAGAACCATCGGTTGCCTTTCCAGGTGTATAATTTGAACTTTCAGAGGTGTAGGCATATGCAGGTTTGTCCTTAGCCAGATTGCTGCTACTGGTTGCTGCCTGATCCCAACGGAACTGAGCCACAGCACCACCACCATTCTCATAGTATTCCACCTTGATAGTGTGGTTGCCACTGCTAACAGAGCGGGTATTGGAATACTCAGTAGGTGCCTGATCTCTCCAGCCATTGATGATCTGCGTGCCGTCGAACCATACGTTGATTCCATCATCGGCTCGGGCAATAAACTTATAGTTTCCAGCATTGAAATTGGCTGTCCCTGTCCAGCGCACTGAGAAGTTGTCATTGCCGATGCCGTTGCCAGGTCCACCACTGCCCCAGTCGAAATTGATCGGCCATCCTTCGCAACGAACAAATGTGGGATTACCGCTCAATGTGCGATTGTTGAAGTATTCGGCACGGTACTGAGAAGAGTTGCAGGTAACAGCTGCCTGTTCCCAGCGGAACTGAGCCACAGCGCCGCCGCCGTTCTCGTAATACTCAACCTTAATACTGTGGGTACCAGCGCTCAAAGAGCGTGTACCCCGATACTCAGTTGGACCTTGGTCTCGCCATGCATCGATGACTGATGAATTATTCACCCAGACGCGAATGCCGTCGTCCGCTCTGGCAATGAAGGTGTAGTTGCCAGCGTTGAAGTTCATGTTTCCTGTCCAACGGACAGAGAAATTGTCGTTGCCAACACCGTTGCCTGGCCCGCCACCGCCCCAGTCGTAGTTGATGCTCGATTCGCAACGAACAAATGCTGGGCTTCCACTCAAAGCACGATTGTTGAAGTATTCCGCACGATATTGAGAAGAGTTGCAGGTAACTCCTGTGTTACCACTAGTCACTCGAAGATCATAATGTGTATTCGCACCATATACAGGCTTTGTATAACTAGATACAAGATAAGTTGCTTCTGGATTATAAGGTTCATATCCAATAAAACTGTAATGTCTTACTTTTATATAGTAAGTGCCATTGGTAGGAGCAGTCCATCGAATTCGCGAGGCAACACCATCTGCATCATCGTTGGAAGCTAAAAGTGTCCGACCATCTGTACTATATAAGAATAGATAAGTATCATTTTGAGACCCCAAGTTCAATGTCTCAATTGTATACTGAACTCCGGAAGCGGCGGTAAACTTGACCCAATCTTCGTCGCCAGGAGCATGGAAATCATGTTTCTGAGGGCTGCTATTCACGCTTATCACACGAGCCAAATTAGCAAAATTGTCTGGTTCAAAACTATCATTGAAAGAAGCCACACTGCAAGTGACCGATGTCTGGGCACACGCTGGATTTGAACACTGACTGTTCCAATCCTTATACCATACCATATGTTTGGTGCTCAGAAATTTTGTGGGGTCAAGCGTGGGCCAAGTTTCTGTACCAGAGGAATTATCTACATAAGAAATATGGAGATGAGTACCAGCTCCACCTACGTTAAAGTTCCCTTGATATCCTATAAATTGACCAGCCAAAACTCGCGCTCCATTGGTAATTTGTCGATAGTCAGTCAGTCCATCTGCGCTTGCCATGTGCGCTAACCATGCAGATTTCCCTGTGTACTCGCCATCAAATACTAACCTGATGTTTGATGTATTCACTCTGTAGGCCAATCCGCTGTACGTTGCATAAACTGGTGTTGTGCCAGCCGTGCCGAAAATATCAATTCCGCGATGAGGTTTCTTTTTATACTCGTCTTCCTCATTTGGATCAGTGTTACGGTATGGGAAACAGTATCTATCGTTATTAAAGCAGTTCCATGGAACTCGCATGGTCCCTTCACTTGGAAGGTACATTGCTGCGCCAGGACATCTGCGCGCATTTGGATCGACAGACCGGGACGTTACACATGGCACATCTATTGCAAATGGAAACGAGATCGTACTTTCCTCAATAACGTGTGTAGAAGTCGATTCAGAACCAAACGAAAGCGTAGCCAACAAGGTTCCCAATTCGGGAGCTACATTTCTTCCGGCAAGTTCAAAGTAAGTAATTGTGTACATGAAGCCAGAATGTTCTACAAATGCGGCAATCATGGGGTAGGTTTCACATGAATTAGGTTGACCAATGAAAAGTGCCGCATGCGTGCCAATCTCAGTGCGGGACAATAGAGTAGTCAGCTCTGGATGGTAATCGCTACGATGTTCCTGATACCACTGTTCGAGTGATAGCGCTAAAGGATTGGGATCCCGGGTAATTACAATATGGCCTAACTGTGAATTGCTTAATTCAAGAGAATTTTCATCATCTGGACCGTCATAGAACTCAATTACATTCCAGGTATCAAAGTATTCAAAACTAATTTCTAACTCTTCAGAAAAATGGCGTTGAGGTGTGCTACTCCTTGCCGACAAATTCAAATCTTTTGGAGTCGAATTTGTAACTGCATAGAACGGCATCCCATTCTTATCAATCTGGTCTCCGCCACTCATAATCACATAATAAATTAGTGAATTTGGAGATAGATTGGTTATTTCGACGATATGCTCTGTTCTCAACTCGTCTGGTGCTTGTTCGTTACGAGCAGGCGTTACAATTTGGTCGGGATTGCTTCCATAAAGAACCCACCCTATTTGAGGAGTACTCGTCTGCCAGAGAATTCTAAGTGTTGTATGACCGGCTTCTATTTGGTGATTTGAAACTTGAGAAATCAATGCATGCTCAGGGTTTTCATTGACATTTGATTGTTGCTGTGGACCTTTGGGCTCGACTGGTCCTGGCTCCTGCCGATTGACGGTGGCGGATGTAGTTGTGTAGAAGACAATCATAAGTATCATGAGCAAACCAATAAGCCATATACACTCCCAAAGCGTAGAAAATCGACGTACTCGGTTCATCGCAAAACTCCTATGTGATTTTTATGCCAAATTTGCGGATTGTGCGGCTACTATTACACAAATCAATGATTGTTGCGTCTCCCTGTGTGTCTACAAGGAGTGAGACACTTTCGACCGAGAAAATAGTGTCGAAATTCAGTCGAAAGGATACGGACTCATGGGCCGAAATGAATACAACAACGGCACAGAAGGGCAGGCACAACCGAATCCAGAAGTAGAAGCGAGAGCCAACCGACGCCGATTCAGCGCCGAGTACAAACGCCAGATCGTGGCGGAAGCCGGTCGGTGCGACGAACCCGGCGACATCGGCGCACTGCTGAGGCGGGAAGGACTCTACTCATCGCAACTGAGCGAGTGGCGACAGCAGGCAGAAGCAGGCAAACTGGCGAATTCCCCCTCGGTTATGAAATCACGATTCCTGCCAGCGGTGGATTTGGCGCCTACCTGGGACTCTCAGAAGATCTTAAAGAAAAGATACGACTACTGGCTCAAAGCAGCTTCACTGTGAATGTAGATCGGTATCGCAATCAGTGGACTCTCACTCTGCACGTCCCACAGGCCAGGCTTGGACTTGCCTATGAAATACAGTGGGTGCCTCCTCATAGTTCAATCCTCAACCGTTAAGATGTGAATATAGTCACTCCTATACCAGAGGGAACAGAAGCGATTTGAAAAGTGCAGTCCCTAAAAGTCAGCCGCGGTTGATAATCGCTTCATTCATGGCATTGACAATCTCGCGAATGTGACTTTGATCTGGAGATGACAAGGCATCAGATTCACCCGAGGAACTGCCTAGACGTACTGAGTATTGTGTCTTGACCAATAGAGCTAAGACTATCCCAAGGATTAGCAACAAAACAGCAATACCGATGCACGTCCCTTCATTCATCCCAGCGCCAACAAAAAGACCAACAACACCTAGACCCGCTAGAACAATACCGGGAGTCCGATTCGCTGGAATCTCTCCCATAGAAACTGATGTAATGTTCGCCATTGCATATGTCTTCGCTCCAAGAATTGCCCGTGAATTTGTGACTCGTACTTTGTCGCTTGTGTAATAAGTTGTTTCTTGCGTCATGGTTCTTCCCCTAATGTTTTGGTGTGAAAAGTGATCAATGGTTCAAGCGGAAACCGACTCTTTGCTGAACAAGATAGCAAGTAGAGACCAGAAACTTGGCGTTGCACGATAATGTTTGTATTCAAACTATCACATCATTAGCTGATAGAACCCTCAACCTGCTATCAACTCCCTATCACCTCCCTATCAACCCCCAATCCCCTCTTTACTCGGGCTGCTGGAATCACAAAATTGTCAGAATGGACACAGATTATTGAGAGAATCAAACAAGTGCAGCAACATTACAGGGATAGCGACGCTGCCAGGAGAAGTAGATTGCGCCTATAATCCTACCAGCCGAAGGCGCACCTCACACGGGACATAAAGTCCCGTGTCTCAACCACCTTCCCCTGCAACATACCCCGCCTCCGTCGCCAGCCTGCGCAGGTCCAAATACCGCGCCGTCGCGAACCGACGCAATTCTCTTGTTCGACCCCAGGGTTCATGCTATACTCGACCTGTGTTTGGACGGACAATTCAGCGACACGGAAAGCAATTGACATGTCAGCACAGACAAAAACGCTCGATTCAGAGAGACAAGTCCAGCAGATCGTCGAGGCGCTGGTTACGCTTCCGCCTGAAAAGGTGGCAGAAGTACACGATTTTGTCATTTTCCTGCAAGATCGCTACAGTCAGCTAGCTTCCGCAGCGGTAAGCCATGCTCCAGGCAAGCAGGATCGTCGAAATCGCGCCAGTGACCCATTCTCGCATAGTACAGCCAGGGATGATACGACAGCGGAGCATCCTCATGCTTCATCGATCACAGTTCCGCCTGAATTTCTCGATTCGATTGCAGCCTTCGAGCGTTTGCTGCCTCAGTTGCTGGAACAGTATCGGGGCCAGGCTGTGGCTATCTACCAGGGCCGGGTCGTCGCTTCGGGCGATGACAAGATGGCCGTGTTGGGCCAGGTGCTGGACGAGTATGGCCCTGTGCCCTGCTACATCGAGTGGGTAGATCCAGAATCACCGCGGCGCGCGCGCGTCCCCTCCGTCTGGGTGAAGCGATGAACGTCTACGACGTCACCTATGATCCGCCAGCCCCTGTGGCGGAGGTAACAGTGGCCAGCGTGGTGAACCGACGCCGTCGCCGCTCTCTACCTGCTCTGTTGGATACCGGCTCGGACATTACGGCTATTCCCTATACGCTGTTGGATGCGCTTCAACTCTATCCCATTGGCCAGCTTCAGCTAGAAGGCGTTGAGGCCAACACGAGAGTGGTTCCCACCTATGCCATTCAACTCACAATTGTCGAGTTGTCCATTCCTCGTCTCGAAGTGATCGAGAGCGGTCTGGACTTCGCCGTCGTGGGCCGAGATGTACTCAATCGTCTCTATCTGCTCCTCAACGGCCCCGAACAGACCTACCCAAAAGTCCCCGGCACTTCACGTACAACAGCGGGGTGCTTGTGGCGTACCGGCTTCGCTTGGATAGAAAGTGCTGGGGACTTTGTCCGGGTATTTTTTTCTGTGAATAAGCCTTAACTCCCCGTCTCCCCAACATACCCCGCCTCCACCGCCAGCCTGCGCAGGTGCAGATAGCGCGCCCGCCGCGGACCGTTTGTCCCCTCGATCCCAAAGCGCTCGTAGATATCGGTGATGTAATTGCGAATTCGGTCTTCCGTGCGATGCAGCCGCTCCGCGATCTCCCGCCGCGTGGAACCATGCACATACAGCCCAAACGACGCCAAGAGAACCGGATTCGCCTTGTCGCTCTGCCGCGTGGTGGAAAGAAGACGCGCCAGTTCGGGCAGCTTCTGCTGCTGAAGTCGCCCGCTGACGAAGAGTTCGCTGAGGACCTGACGCACTGGTTCGTCCTCAATTTCGGTGATGTGGGCCAGCGGTAGCGTGTTGAGCAGCGACAGCACATCTTCCACACGGCGGCGTAGCGCAGGGGAGGATCGGATCTCCAGCCGGCGCAGCACAGGGAGGGCCGCTTCGCCCAGGCGATTCACCAACATGCGTTCAGCCAGGCTGGGATGGATCTCGGCCACAAAGGCGTGGGCGCAGACCGTCGCCACGATAGATGGATGCCACCAATGGGGGAAGTAGTCGATGTTCCAGTGGGCGGCCCAATTCAGGGCAAGGGAGATCTCTTCCTCGGCGCGGTCGATCTGTCCGCTTTGCAGGTAGACATAGGCCAGGTGAACGCGCAGGGCGAAGATGGAAAGTTCGTCGCCAGAAGTCTGATAGAAGTGCAGAGAGCGGCGCAGCAACCCCTCGGCGTCGGCCAGGCGGCCCGTCAGCGCGTAGAGGACGGCGAGAAAGACATTGAAGCTGGCGGCCTGCCCCGGGTCGGCGGTCTCTAAAACCTGGAAAAAGGCGCGGCGGGCCGCGGCAAACTCTCCCCGAAGCAGGTGCAGCCAGCCCCAATTGACCGTCACCCAGGCATGAAAAAGGGTAAAGTTGGTCTCCGCAATCACCGCGTCCGTTTCGGTGTACATGGCCTCCGCTTCATCGTAGCGAGCCTGGGCGCGCAGCACGTTGGCGAGGATCAGCCGTTGGTAGATGCGAAATTTGCTCTGGGGTGTGGCGTCGGCCTCGACAACCGCCCGCCGCAGGATCTCCTCAGCTTGCCGAAAGTTGCCCTGGCTCCACAATTGGTGGGCTTCGCCGTTGTCGATGCGCGCCTGGGCCGCAGCACGATTGGGAAGATGGGGCAGCCAGCGCTTTGCCAGGGTAAGATGGGCCTGCGCCAACTGATAGCGGCCAAGTTGGCGGGCGTTGCTGCTGATCAGCAGGGCAGCGTCGAGCTGTCCTGGCGGATAACGGGCGATGCTGTAGAATTTGAGGGCGTCCTGCCCCAGTTGCAACCCGCGGCCCAGTTGACCAATGTCAGGAGCCAGGCGAGCAAGGGACAGGTAGGCGTGCGCCTGCGTCTGGGGATCGAGGGTAGGATGGCGGCGCAGCAGTTCCACTGCCTCGTCGGTGTAGAGGCGCGCCACTTCCAGATCCTCGCGACGATGGTGGATTTGCGCCGTCAACAGCAGAGAGCGCACCTCGCCGTCCGGTCGTCCGGCGTCGGAGAAGGCATTCTGTGCAGCCTCCAGACAGATGATAGCGCCTTGCAGATCGCCAATCGCCATCCGCGCTTCGGCTTCCAACAAATGTAGATCGGGTGGGCAGAAGGCGTCAGGCGGCGCTGGTAGGGCGAGCAGATCGAGCAGGGCCTGGGCGCAGTCTATCTCAATCAACTGGCGTCCCTGGGCCAGGAGCAGATCAACGTCGAGCGGTTGGGTTTGCAGCGTTTCTTGGAACTGAGAGAGGAGAGCAGAGCGTTCGGCGTCCATCCTTCACCCCCGGTGCAGTAATCCCATGGCAAAATGAAACCACGAGCCCCATGAGGTGAAGGAGAGGACGAAGTAGGGCCACCGTAGATTACCATACCGGCAGATTCTGCGCAATTTTGTACTGGTCCGCATGATGGTGTAGGGCGGACTGTCGAGTCCGCCTCTGGGGCGGGTAAGACTCCCCGCCTTACATTCTAGGACTGCGAGGGGTGGCAGTGTACAATAGAGATAGAGTCACGCGTAGCGAAGGTGGCATTACCCTTTGTGGACAGCCAGAGAAGAGGGATGATGAAAGGCAAAAGCGTCAGCTATCAACAATTGCAGACGGTCATGTCAGAGAGGACGGGCTGCCCGGTCTGCCATGTGGGCCACGATGCAGGTCACTTCTATCTCGACAATCTACTTTGGGAATCGGTCAACGATCCAGAGTTGCGCACGGAGATCCTGGCGGCGATGGGGTTTTGTGGGGATCACTACAGGCAGTTGATGAACTTTGGCGGCGAACGCTTGGGCGTCGCCATTATACAGCGGGCGGTGATGCAAGAGGCCTTGCGCCATTTGCAGGGGACGCCCACCCCGACGCGTCGTTCGTTCACCCAACGGCTACAGGATCGATTGCGGCGCGGCGATGCCGGGGAAGCCGTGACCGATGGCGGCGTCCCCCTGGCGCCCTGCCCGACCTGCCGCCATGAATCCGAGGTCGAGGAACGGACCATCCAGGGGTTGCTCGCCGATTTGGTGGACGATCTCGATGCTCCCTTGCAGCAGGTGGGTGGCCTCTGCTGGGCGCATCTTCAGCGGACGCTGCGGCTGTGCAAAGACGATCACAGCCGCGCCCTCCTCATTGAGATGCACCAAAATCTCTGGTCGCAGATGATCGAAGACTTGGGCCAATTCATCCGCAAACTGGATCACCGTTTTCGCGACGAAGTACCCAGCGAAGCAACGCGCTGGTCCGTCGAACGCTCGATTGCTGTCATCACCGGCGAGTATTCGCTGCGCTGACCATGCAGAAAGCGTGCCAGATCGCACGACAGATCCGCATCCGTGATCATCGTTCCCCACACGCCAAGCCTGGAAAGGATCGAATCTGATGTCTCTCGCATATGTCGAGTACCCGTTGCAGGATGGGTACATTTGTCAGTGGCTGGCGGCCGGCCCCCAGGAGATAGCAGCCGAACCATCTCAATCCACAGCGGCAGATCTACGCCGCGCCCTCTTTTCACAGCATTACACCGCCGACTCCGGCATTCGAGAGACGCCTGTGGAGCGCGGACCTGTGGAGGCCGGGCGCTTTGTGATCAACGACTATTCCGGGTCATGGACGTACTACAGGTGTGCGGACGATCATCGCATTGATCACTCGGGCTACTATCCGGTCTGCCGCTTGCTGCGCTCGTGGGCTTATGTTGAGCTAGTCAGTACGACAACACAACTGGCAGACATTGTTCTATGGGCGGATGGACCGGTCGATGTGTGGGCAGGTGGAGCGCATGTGTGGCGAGATGCGGATCTGGCGGCGCGCGCCCCAATCGTTGGGAAAGCGCTCTTCAAACTCCCGCTGCAACAGGGTGTAACACCGCTGCTGATCCGCTTTGAACAGCTAGGGGTGCGCCACACCGCACATACATTGGCGCTCCGCCTCACGCATACGGGCGGCTCCGATCATCCCCCCATTCCCATGGGAGAGGAGGTACATGTACGCTTCCCAACCTTAATGCCCAATGTGGCGCGTCGCAACGCCTTCGAGCGCTTGAGCGCTGACGCGTTTATGGATCGCGACGTCTATCATGGCGAGACGCCGATGACGCTCTGTTGGCCGGATTCGCCGCGGGCCAGTTGCTTTGCCCATGCACGGTTGCAAACGCTGGAGAACCGCATCTATGCCCTCGGCGACAGCGTCGGCAACCCAGGGGATACGCTGCAACTGAGTACCCCTTTGGCGGTTCCGGCGGGACCGTTGCAGACGACCCTCATGCCTGACGCAGACGAAGTCTATGTTCAGCACATGCGTATCTTCCGCTCGATCCCGTTCTGGTCAATGGGCAGGCAGCGCTACTGTGAAGCGCCGACCACGGATCTCGCCGGGCGCCGGGATGAGATACTACTGGCCCTGGCCCACCGTGACGATACCCTCTATGCCCAGATTGCGCGGATGGCAAGGGGCGACTGGGCAGACGTGGACGGGAAGAGATTGCTGCCATCCATCGAACGTGTGCGCGGTCACGAGGACGGCAGCCATCTGCTTTTGCTCTCCCTGCTGGGGATGCACCTGCGTTGGGGCGATCATCCTCGTTATCCGCATGAAGTGAGGAAAGCGCTGGAAGCCAGCATCCTGGGCTATCGCTACTGGCGCGAGGATGCGGGGAACGATGTGATGGACTTTTCGAGCCATGCCAATCCGCTCGTCTTTCATGCATGTGAAACGCTGGCAGGTCGTTTATATCCGGCTCGCATTTTTGGCGACGGACGCAGCGGTAAATGGCATCAAGAACGCGGCAGCCGCCTGGCAATCGAGTGGATGATCCGCTTCGGCGCCTACGGGGCAGAAGATTGGAATTCACCCATCAGCATGGAACAGGCAGTAGCCGCCCTGACCCATTTGTGCGATCTGGCCGAGGCAGACCAGGTCTATGAACTAGCCTCTGTTGTATTGGACAAATTGCTCTTTGGCCTGGCCCTCCATTCCCACCGGGGGATCCAAGGAGGGGCAGCGCATAGCTTGGGCGAGGGCATGATAAAGAGCGCTCTTTTGATACCCACAGCCGGGATCGCCTATCTCCTCTGGGGGATGGGGATTGTGAACCATCATGCAGCGGGCGTGTTGAGCCTCGCCTGTTCCAGCAGCTACCAATTGCCAGCCATTTTACAGGCCATCGCCCAGGATGCTCCACCTGAGCTATGGAGCCGAGAGCAGCACGCTGTGCCGGGCGCGCAGGCCGCCAACGTGGTCACCCACAAGACGCCGGAAACCATGTTGTCATCCGTGCAGGACTATCGAGCCTGGCAGACCGGTGAGAGCGAACAGGTGTGGCGGGCAACCTTGAGCGCCGAAGCCATCGTCTTCACCAATCATCCGGGGTCATCGAGCGAGTCGGACCATCGCCTCCCCGGCTATTGGATCGGCAACGGCTCCCTGCCACGCATCGCTCAGTGGCAGGACACTCTCGTTGCTATCTACCGGCTTCCCGCAGATGATCCGTTCGGGTTTACCCACGCCTATTTCCCCACAGCCCTGTTTGACGAGCATTCCTTGCGTAACGGCTGGGCCTTTGCTCGCTGCGGGGATGGCTATATCGCGCTGACAAGCTCACAGCAACTGTTGATGACAGGCGAGGGCCGCTATGCCCGGCGCGAATTGCGCGCCTACGGGCAGACACAGAGCTGGCTGGTGCAGATGGGGCGACGTTCCCGCGATGGAGACTTTGCCGCATTCCAGGCGAAAGTACTCTCTCAGCCATTAGCATTGAACGCAGAGTCTGTGCGCTATACAACACTCTCTGCTGACACGTTGGAATTTTCTGCCCACGGACCGTTGCTGATCAATCGTCAGTCACAATCGCTGGCAGACTTCAAACACTACGAAAACCCCTACAGCAGGACCGATCTACCAGCGCAGGTGATGGAGATCCACCTGGGTGATAGCGGCCTGCGTCTGAATTTCACGCTGGGGAATTCGTAGGGGTTTGGGTGGACGGCAGACGAGCAACGGTTTACGCAGACGATTTTTGTGAGCCGTCCACCCAAACCCCTACCCAGACAATTTTCCTTCTTGACAGCGCGCCTGTGCAATGATAAACTTTGCAACAGCGACCGCAAACGTTCCCACAAACGTTTCCACCCTCACGCTGACTCTCACAAAGAGAGATGTCATGTCTGTCACCCTACGTGATGTTGCTAGATTATCGGGTGTCTCGGTAAGTACCACCTCTCGTGCGCTCAATGACCGCCTGGACGTGAGCGAGGCAGTGCGCGCGCGTGTTCTAAAAGCGGCTCAAGAACTCAATTACACGGTGAACCATCAGGCGCGTGTCCTCAAAGGCGCCGCCAGCAAGACGCTAGGGCTGATTCTCTACAACACCGAATCCTTGACCTTCAACGCTGTGATGACGCGAGGCATCTACGATCTAGCCACGCCAAATGGATATAGTGTGATCGTCTGCAATTCCAATGCCGGCGCGGAGATGGAACTCCAGGCCCATCAGATGCTGCGCCAAAACAGGGTAGATGGGATGTTGATCAACTCCGTAGAGAGCGGCCCGGCATCCTTAGAATATCTGTTGGACAATCAAATTCCCTTTGTTCTGCTCAACCGGCGCGTGCCGGGCATTGAATGTGATTACGTAGTGGTTGACTATCAGCAGGGCGAGTATTTGGCGGCGCGTCATCTTCTCGAATTGGGACACCGGCGCATCCTCTGTCAATTGGGGATACCCAGCCATCCGCCTACGATTGCGCGTTTGGCGGGTTACCGCAGGGCGCTAGAAGAGTTTGGGGTTGAGTTCGCACAAGAATTGGTCGTTCATGCCTCCAACGCTGCGAACAGCTATCATCCTGTCCTTAATGCCATGCGCCAGATTCAGCCGCGCCCTACCGCGATCCTGGCCTACAACGATGAAACGACGATTCCCGTCCTCAAGGCCTTGAGCGATCTGGGTTTGCATATCCCCAAAGATGTCTCGGTGGTTGGGCAAAATGATCTTTCGTTTGCCCCCTTTCTCATTCCGCCGCTGACATCCGTTGCCCAGTCGATCCATGAAATGGGCAGGCTTGGGATGGAAATTCTGCTGCAGAAGATAACGCACCAACATCCAGAATCGTGGGGATGGCAACAGATAGTGCTTGCACCTACGCTCAATATTCGACAGTCAACAGCCCCACCGCATTCTGTTTGATTTTGGAAACTGGGTATTGTCTCTCCTGGATTCGTAAGGGTTTGGGTGGACGGCAGACGAGCAATGGCGTACACAGACGATTTTGTGAGCCGTCCACCCAAACCCCTACTCAGATTCATTTTGAACACACCCATTAGATTCTCTGCACAACTGATTCGATCTGGCTTTACGTTCAGCGTCAACCGAAAATCAAAACTGAAGTTCCAATCCCCAAGGAGGAAAGTCATGCGCGGTCGTCCTATTTCGAGACGTACATTTCTGCAATTAGGCGCGGCGGCCAGCACCGCAGCCCTATTGGCAGCCTGTGGGCAAGCAGCGCCTGCGCCCGATGCGCCGGCGGCCCCTGGCGCAGCCCCAGCGGCGGCGCCAGCTCAACCAGTTGTCACAGGAAGCGGCGGTTATCAGGAGGCGCCCATGCTCTCCGAACGGGTACGCGCCGGTTCTCTCCCCCCAGTGGATCAGCGTTTGCCCAAGAATCCGATAGTGGTCTCGCCGTTGGAAAGCGTCGGCACTTATGGCGGCACATGGCGCACAGGGAGCATCGAGCGCAATGGTAACGATCTGCATCGCAATATTGGCTACGAGCAACTCATGCGTTATTCGCCCAACTACGATGCAGTCATCCCCAATATTGCCGAATCGGTCGAAGCCAGCGAGGACGGCACCGAGTATATCTTCCACCTGCGCGAGGACCTTAAATGGTCAGACGGTTCACCCTTCACCGCCGATGATGTCGTCTTCTGGTATGAAGATGTGCTGATGAACCAGGAGGTCACACCGACGCCGCCCTCGATCCGCTTTACGGTATCCAAAGTTGACGACTACACAGTGAATTGGACATTTGAACGGCCCAATGGCTTGTTCCTCAAGGATGTGGCGCGCGTCAACAATGAGCGAGCCTGCGGCCATCCTAAGGCGTATCTCACCCGCTTCCATGCGCGCTACAACACTGAAGATCTGGATGATCTTGTCGCCGAGAACGAACAGAATACCTGGGTCGATCTCTTTAACTTCATGCGCGAGCCGCACAACAACCCGGATATCCCCACAATGTGGCCGTGGAAGTTGCAGGCTGGCTTCGGCACCGGGCTAACCAGTGTCTCCGCCGAGCGCAACCCCTACTATTTCAAGGTGGATACAGCCAACAACCAGTTGCCCTACATCGACCGCTATGTCTTGGAACTGGCGACCGACAACGAGGTTCTGGTACTCAAGGCGCTCAACGGCGAATTGGATTGGCAGGAACAGTGGATCAACGCGCCGCGCAACAAATCGGTCTTCTACGACAACCAGGATCGCGGCTATCACCTCTTCGACTTGACGCCCACCACCGTCAATTCGATGAACATCCTCTTGAATCAAAACTGCTCTGACCCGGTGATCCGTGAGATCGCACAGAACACCGACTTCCGCATTGGTCTCTCCTACGCCATCAATCGCCAGGAGTTGATCGATGTGGTCTATCTTTCTCAGGGAATCCCTGCCCAGACGGCGCCGCGGCCTGAATCCAAGTATTACCATGAGCGCCTGGCGACCCAATACCTGGACTATGATCCGGCCAAGGCCAATGAGTATTTAGACAAGGCCTATCCGCAAAAGGACAGCGAAGGCTTCCGCCTTGGGCCGGACGGCAACCGTATCTCCTTGATTTTCGAGATCGATTCCGGGCGCACCACTTATATCGACAACCTGGAACTGATCAAGAAGACCTGGGCCGCAGTGGGCGTCGAGATGAACGTGCGCACGATGGATCGCGCGCTGTGGGAAGAACGCGTACGCGGCTCTTCGTTCGACTATCACGCAAGCTGCCATATCTTCGGCGGCGGGGCTGGTGATGCGGTGATCCTTGACCCACGCTATTGGTTCCCGCAGAACACCGGTAACTCGTTCTGGGCCAAAGCCTGGGCGCACTGGTATGTCAACCCGGATGGCCCACTGGCCGAGGAGCCGCCCGCCCAAGTCCAGCGGCAGATGGAACTCTACAAAGAGATCCGCGCCACATCAGACGATGCGCGCCAGCAGGAATTGCTGCGCGAGATCCTTGACATTCAGGCCGATCTCTTCCCCAGCATTGGCGTCGCCTATGATGGCAACTTCTATGGCATCTGCGTCGATAGGCTGAAGAATACACCTGCGGTTATCCCCAGTTCTTGGGATTACCCGACGCCAGCGCCGTCAAACCCCAACACATTCTACTTTGCATAGTCTGTGATAGCAGATGAGTAATGAGTAATGAGTAATGAGTAACCCAGAAGGGTTCTCGACCAGTTACTCATTACTCATTACTCATTACCAAACCAAGAGGCCAACAGCGTCACCGTTTCTCGCGCTGCGCCGCCTCCCACGCACCACAATTGAGGGATCATGCCTAATCGTAACTTGCCCGCATTCCCCTATGGGGCTGTTTATTTTCGCAAATCGAACCCGCCGCGCCCCGACTGGGAACGCGATTACCAGACTGCGGCGGAAGACGGCATGAATGGCTTTCGCCACTGGTTCATGTGGTCGGCCATTGAAATCGCGCCCGGCGAGTATGACTGGGAAGAGTACGACAAACAGTTAGACCTGGCCGCGGCCAACGGCATGCGCACCATCATCGCCGAAATGATCACCGCGGCCCCAGAGTGGGCCTATCGAAAGTACGCCCATGCGCGCCTGGAAACGCGCGACGGCCATCCCATCACCTCGCAGATGAGCGGCAGCGCGGCCGTGGGTGGTTTCCCCGGTCTCTGCCTGGACAACGACGATTACAAGGTGTACGCAGAAGGTTTTTTGCGCGCGCTGGCTACCCATTACAAGGATCATCCTGGGCTGGGCGGCTATGATATTTGGAACGAATGCAATATCTCACACAACGTCTGTTACTGCCCTGGCACACAAGAGAAATTCCGCCAGTGGTTGAAGGCCAAATACGGCGATCTGCGCACGTTGGGCAAGGCATGGCATCGCTACAGCTTTGCCGAATGGGAAGATGTCTCCGCGCCGCGCACCCCTGGCCCCTACCCCGACACGTTGGATTGGCTGCAATTCCGCATTGACAACGCCCATGCGTTGATGCGCTGGCGCGCCGAGATCATCCGCAGCGTCGACGCCGATTGCGCCATCACCGCACACGGCCTGGCTACGAGCCTTGTTAACATGCCTCAAGGCGCCATTGACGATTGGAAGGCTGCCGCCGAGGTGGAGAGCTATGGCGTCACCTGGGGCTCGTCTCGGCACGGTGACGAGCCGTGGAAGCAGATGCAGGCCTTCGATCTGATCCGCGCCGCCAGCCGCGGCAAACCCTTCTGGCACACCGAAACCTACGCCGGTCCGCTGTGGATGGCGCCGCAGGTGCAAGGGAAACCTCGCGACGAAGGACGCATCGCCTCGCCTGAAGACATCCGCTACTGGGACATGGTCAGCTTTATGGCGGGCGCGACGGGCATGTTCTATCTGCGCTGGCGTCCCCTGTTGGATGGTCCACTTTTCGGCGCATTCGGCGGCTATGGCATGGATGGCTCGCGCACGCCCCGCTCCGAGATGGTGAGCAAGGTAGGCAAGTGGGCTACCGCTCCCGAACAGGCCCGCCAGTGGACGTCTCGTCCTGTGCGCGGCGAGGTAGGAATCGTGGTTGTACCGGAGACCGAGATCTTTACCTTCGCGCAGCAGGGCGCGACCACCACCTATACCCATTCCACCCAGGGCGCGTATCGCGCCTTTTGGGAAAACAACATCCAGGCCGATTGGGTGCATATCGACGACATTGACAGCTACCAGTTACTCTACTTGCCCGTACCGGTGATGTTGAGCGAGGAGACTGTCAACCGGCTGCGCGCCTGGGTAGAAAAGGGTGGAACGCTGATCTCCGAGGGATGCCCCGCCTATTTTGGAGATCGCGGCCACGTGGGCACCGTGCAGCCTAATCTAGGGTTGGATGAGGTCTTTGGCGCACGCGAAAGCTATGTGGAATTCACGCCCGACATTCTCACCGACCTGCGGTTGACAGTGCAGGGCTTCCCATTGTGGGGCGGCACTTTCTTGCAGGCTTATGAACCGACAACGGGCAAAGCCGTAGGCTGGTACGAGGACGGTAAAGTGGCTGCGGTGGAAAACCGTTACGGGCAAGGACGCACACTGCTCATTGGCACGATGTTGGGCGCAGGCCATGTGGCCCACCCGGGCAGCACAAGCGTGCCCGCGCTGGCGACGCCTTTCTTCGCCTCGCTGCTTGCCTTTGGCGGACAGGCTCAGCACGTTACCTGTAGCGACCGCCGCGTCAAGGCGCGCATCCACGCTGGCGATGGCGGCCTCTACCTCTGGGTCGCCAACCCGACGCGCCAACCGGTGACGGTGACGCTGCGTGTGAACGAAAGGTGGGGATCGTTCACCGAAGCCTGTACCCGCTGGGGCGCGCCCGCGCAGATCGTCGATGGCAGCGTGGAACTCACCGCGCCCGCCCGTGATGTGACTGTGTTGCAATTGCAAACGACCGGGCCATGAATGGCCCGGCGAGCAAGACGCCCCCTCAAGGGGACTTACATGATGATCAGCGGGCTAAAGCCCGCGCCTCTCTAGCCGGGGCATTCATGCCCTGGCTGCCTAGCTAGCGACCAGGGCATGAATGCCCCGGCCACAAAGGAGTTCTTCAATGACACTGTCCGCAAGCAGCGGCTGGTTTGATAAGCCCATGCGTTGGGCGCAACTGACCTTAACCGAGACCGATCCGATTTACTACGATGTCGATTTCTGGCTGGATTATTTCAAGCAGGCCCAGTGTGATGCTGCGTGTCTGAGCGCGGGTGGCTGTGTCTGCTATTACCCCACGCAGATCCCCTATCACTTCCGCAGCCCGTGGCTGGGGGATCGCGACGCCTTCGGTGAACTCTACGAAGGATGCCGCAAGTTGGGGATGCACATCATCGCCCGCACTGATCCCCACGCCGTGCATCAAGACGCGTTCGACGCTCACCCAGAGTGGATCATGATGAGCGCAGACGGCAAGCCAGTGCGCCATTGGGCCGATCCTGACCTGTGGGTGACCTGCGCGCTAGGACCGTACAACTTCGAATACATGACCGAAATCCACCGCGAGATCATGAACCTTTACCCGGTGGATGGCATCTTCGCCAATCGCTGGACGGGTCACGGCATCTGCTATTGCGAACATTGCCAGCGTAACTTCAAAGAAGCGACCGGTTATGATCTGCCAGCGGGCGGGCAGGTACGCACAGGTTCGCGCGTCCGCACCCGCGCCGACGGCGACGAGAAGGGCGTTGACCCGGCGCTCAAGGCATACATCGGCTGGTGGCAGGATCGCCTCTTCGAGTTGTGGGATGTGTGGGATCAGGAGATCCGCGCCATCCAACCCCATGCGCGTTTCATTCCCAATTCGGGCGGCGCCACGGGACGGCTGGATATGAAGCGGATCAGCGCCAAGGCCGACATCCTCTTTGCCGACCGTCAGGCGCGCCGCGGACTGCAACCCAGTTGGGCCAATGGCAAAAATGGCAAGGAATACCGCTCGACGCTGGGCCGCAAACCCATCGGCGGCATCTTCAGCATGGGGGTGGAAGAGCGCTATCGTTGGAAGGATTCGATCCAGAGCGCGGAGGAGATCCGTCTCTTTGTGGCCGACGGCGTCGCCAACGGGTTGCGCCCCTGGTTCACTAAGTTCGGCGGCGTGATCTACGATCCGCGCTGGCTCAAGCCTGTGGCCGATATGTACACTATGTACGCTCAGTGGGAGCCCTATCTCCGCAACGAAGCGCCGATTGCACGCGTGGCAATTGTCTATTCGCAGCAGACGTGGAATTACTACGGCGGCGAACGCGCCCATGAGCGGGTAGAGGATCATGCGCTGGGCTTCTACCATGCGTTGGTCGAAGCGCGCATCCCCTTCGAGATGGTGCATGATGGTATGCTCGACGCCGAAAGCCTGGCGCCCTTCAAGACGTTGATCCTGCCCAATATCGCCGCTCTCTCGGATCAACAATGTGAGCAACTGCGCGCCTTCGTGCAGAGCGGCGGCAGTTTGATCGCCACTTACGAGACGTCGCTCTATGACGAGTGGGGCGAACGTCGTCCTGACTTTGGGCTGGCCGATCTCTTTGGCGCTTCCTATGCGGGCGGCTATGAGGGCCCCATGCAGAATTCCTATCTGGCAATTGAGCGCGACCCGATGACGCGTGTTTTCCACCCGCTGGTGTCTGGGCTGGAGCAGGCCGGGCGCATTATCAACGGCGTCAACCGTGTGCAAGTAGAGACGACGATCCCGCACCCCTACGCGCCGCTGACGCTGATCCCCTCTTACCCGGATCTGCCCATGGAGATGGTCTGGCCGCGCGTCAATCAAACCGACATCGCTCAGGTCTATGTGCGCCAATTCGGCGAAGGGCGCGTCGTCTACTTCCCGTGGGACATCGACCGATCCTTCTGGGAGGTGCTGTGTGTGGATCACGGCAGGCTGCTCGCCAATGCCGTGGATTGGGCCACCAACGAAGAGCGCCCGGTGACGGTGACCGGCCCTGGCGTCCTTGACGTGACGGCGTGGGAACAGAAGACATCAATGACGGTGCATCTTGTCAACCTGACCAACCCGATGATGATGAAGGGACCGCTGCGCGAGTTGATCCCCGTGGGCGAGCAGACGGTGCGGGTCATGATCCCCGTTGAGCGGCAGGTGGCGCGGGTGCATCTGCTACGTGCAGGCATCACGCCCGACGTGCGCACCGAGGGGAAGGCGCTGGTGGTACGTGTGCCGTCAGTGCTGGAACATGAAGTGGTCGCGATTGATTGGGCGTAATTCGTAATCCGTAATGCGTAATACCGTAGGGGCACGGGTGGGGGCGGGATCAAACATCAGGTTCATGGCGAGCATGCTTCCCGCCCCACCCGTGCCCTTACCCGACCTGTATAGTTACATCCAGAAAGAGATATCACCCCATTGCTGATTAGGCATTACGGATTATTGATCGGAGCAAACCATGTTACGTTACATCATTTATCGTCTCTTCTTGATGATCCCGACGGTGATTGTGATCTCGGTGATCAGCTTTATCATCATCCAGTTGCCGCCGGGTGATTTTCTGACAAGCTATGTGGCGGCGATCACCGCGCGCGGTGAGGAGATCGACGAGGCTACCATCCAGGCGTTGCGGAACACTTATGGGCTGGGTGAGCCGGTCTATGTCCAATACTTCAAGTGGATGGCCGGCGTGGTGCGCGGCAATTTTGGTCAATCCTTCACCTGGCGCGTCTCTGTCTCCAGCCTGATCTGGGATCGCATCTGGCTGACAGTGGCGATCTCACTTGTGACGCTGATCTTCACCTGGGCAGTCGCCTTTCCTATTGGCATCTACTCGGCAGTGCGCCCTTACTCCATGCCCGACTATCTCTTCACCTTCATCGGCTTTATTGGCCTGGCTGTACCCAACTTCCTCCTGGCGTTGATTTTGCTGGTAGTGGCCTTTTCCCAGTTTAACATGAGCGTAGGCGGTCTCTTTTCGCCGGGGATGCAGGAAGCGGCGTGGGGGCGGGAGAAGTTGATGGATCTGTTGGGCCACATTTGGATCCCGGTGATCGTGCTGGGGTTGAGCGGTACGGCCAGCCTGATTCGCGTCATGCGCGCCAATCTGCTGGATGAGTTGCACAAGCCCTATGTCACCACGGCGCGGTTGAAAGGACAGAGCGAATTTGTGCTGCTGATGCGCTACCCTGTGCGTGTAGCGCTCAACCCTTTCGTCAGCACCTTAGGCTGGACTTTGCCACAGCTTGTCTCTGGCTCCACGATTGTGGCCGTGGTGCTGAGTCTGCCGCTGACTGGCCCGTTGATGTTGCAGGCCCTTGTCTCGCAGGACATGTACCTGGCCGGATCGATGATCCTGATCCTGAGCGTGTTGACAGTGATCGGCACGCTGGTTTCCGATATTCTGCTGGCCTGGCTGGACCCGCGCATTCGACTCGAACGCACTGGATAGGAGATCGATCCTGTGTCAACTACTACCTTGAACGAACCCTTTGGCCCGCGCCAGGAAGAAAGCGCAGGCAGCGAGACTGTGGCGCGCGCCTTTGTCGCATCCCAGTGGCAACTTGTGTGGTGGCGATTTAAAGAACATAAGGTTGCTGTCATCAGCGGCGTTTTCGTGATTCTGATCTACATGGTGGCGCTCTTTGCTGAATTCCTGGCCCCCTTTGCGCCGGATGAGGTCAACGCCCAGTATTTGTATGCGCCACCGCAGCAATTGCACCTCTTCGATACCAGCGATGGCGGCTTTCGTATTGCGCCGCATGTCTACGGCTATAGCTCTGTGGTTGACCCTGCGGCAGGACGGCGTACGTTCACCATCAACCCAGAGCAGAAGATCCCGCTTGGCTTCCTGGTGGAAGGCGACCCCTACAAACTCTGGAATCTCTTCCCCATGAATCGCCATTTCATTGGCCCACAGCAGGCCGGGCAACCTATGTATCTATTGGGCGCGGACCGGCTGGGCCGGGACATGTTGAGCCGTTTGATCTATGGCACGCGTATTTCCATGTCTATCGGCCTGGTAGGGGTCTTCTTGAGTCTGGTCCTGGGCATCCTCCTGGGCGGCATGTCCGGCTATTATGGCGGGGTCGTGGACAATATCATCCAGCGCGCCATTGAATTCTTACGCTCGATTCCGACCATCCCCTTGTGGATGGGACTGGCGGCAGCTTTGCCAGCCAACTGGCCGCCGCTGCGCATCTACTTTGGCATCACCGTCATCCTGTCGCTGATCGGGTGGACGGGGCTGGCGCGTGTGGTGCGCGGGCGCTTTCTGGCGTTGCGCTCTGAGGAATTTGTCACCGCGGCAGAGCTGGACGGGGCCAGCGACTTGCGGATCATTGTGCGCTATATGGTTCCGTCGTTTATGAGCCACATCATCGCCTCGACAACGCTTGCCATCCCAGCCATGATCTTGTCAGAGACGTCGCTGTCGTTCCTGGGGTTGGGCTTGCAAGCGCCGCTGGTCAGTTGGGGTACATTGCTGCGAGAAGCGCAAAGTGTACGCACGGTGCTACAAGCGCCCTGGCAGATGTGGCCGGCGGTGGCGGTGGTGGTGACTGTGCTGGCGCTCAACTTCCTCGGTGATGGTCTGCGCGACGCCGCGGATCCGTATTTGTAGTCCACAACAGCGGACATAGTCGCCTGTACTTGTAGTGCGTAGTGCGTGGACCAGTGACGGGTTTGTTTCAGTGTTGAGAGTGTAATTCCGAAACAATTGACAGATCACCAATCGGGAAAACTGTCCTCTACTGGTATAAGCACTACACACTACGCCCATTCGCATTCACCATGACAGGATCAGAAAGATCGCTCATGCAAGATCAAGTTCTTCTGCAAGTCGAAGATTTGCGCGTACAATTTCCCACGCGCGAGGGGATCGTGAGAGCCGTGGAAGGAGTCTCGTTTGAGATCAAAACTGGCACAACCCTGGGCATTGTGGGCGAGAGCGGATCGGGCAAGAGCGTAATGGCCTATGCCCTCTTACAAGCCGTGGCCCGGCCCGGCAAGATCGTCGGCGGCCGCGTCCTCCTCAATTTGGCGGCGACGATGCAGAACGGCCAGGGCGAGATCGTCGATCTGACTGCGCTCGACCCACGTGGCAAGAAGATCCGCTCGATCCGCGGCAAAGAGATCGCCATGATCTACCAGGAACCGATGACCTCCTTGAGCATGATGCACACCGTCGGCTTTCAGATCATGGAAGCGATCCTGCTGCATCAAAATGTCAACAAACAGGAGGCGCGCCAACTGGCTATCGAGATGCTGGGCCGCGTTGGCATTGCCCGCCCAGAACAACGCGTGGATTCGTATCCTTTTGAACTCTCTGGCGGGATGCGCCAGCGCGCCATGATCGCCATGGCGCTGGTCTGCACGCCCCGGTTGTTAATTGCCGACGAGCCAACCACCGCGCTGGATGTCACCACGCAGGCGCAGATCATGGAACTAATCCAGGAGTTGCAGCAAGAGATAGGCATGGCTGTGCTGCTGATTACCCATGACTTGGGCGTGGTGGCGGAGACGTGCAATGAAGTAGTGGTGATGTATCTTGGCGAGGTGATGGAGAAGGCCAATGTGATCTCGCTCTTCAAAGATCCCTTGCACCCTTATACACGCGCCCTCTTGCGTTCTATTCCGCGCCTGGGGCACGGTAAGAACTGGGAACTGGAACCAATTGAGGGCATGGTTCCCGATCCATATAACCGCCCCAGCGGCTGCCCGTTCCATCCGCGTTGCCCGGACATGATGCCGGGGGTGTGCAATGTCAAGCCGCTGACCACGACGCAGATGGTCGATGGGCGAACTGTACGGTGTCATCTATTTAATGAGTAATGAGTAATGCGTAAGCGGAGAAGGCCCCACTACTCATTACTCATTACTCATTACTCATTACTCATTACTTCATTTCGTTGACGAAACAGAAACTCATTTGCGCTACTCTGTTCAAGGGAACGATTATGGTTGAGCCAGAGAACGAAAATATCCTCACCATCAGCAATGTTAAGAAATTCTTCCCCATTCACAAAGGATTTCTGGCGCGCGTGGTTGGGCATGTGCGCGCCGTAGACGATATCAGCCTGACGGTAAAGGCAGGGGAGACTTTGGGATTGGTGGGGGAGAGCGGGTCGGGGAAAACTACGTTGGGCCGTTGCATTGTGCGCGCCCAACGGCCCACTGCCGGGGAGATCCTCTATCGCACTGCGGACAATCGCACAGTGGATCTGGCAAAGCTGGATAAGGGGGAGCTACGTCCCTATCGTCGCGAGATTCGCATGATGTTCCAAGATCCCTTTTCGTCGCTCAATCCACGCATGACGGTGCTTGAGATCGTCGGCGAGCCGTTGCGCATTAACCAACTCGCCAAGGGCAAGGAACTTGAGGATCGCGTAGCGCACACATTGGAACGGGTGGGGCTACGCCCTGAGTACATGCGCCGCTACCCTCATGCCTTTAGCGGTGGTCAGCGCCAGCGCATTGGCATTGCCCGCGCCATTGTCTTTGATCCGCGCGTGATCATTGCCGATGAGGCCGTCTCGGCGTTGGATGTGTCCGTGCGGGCGCAAATTCTCAAACTCATGCGCGGGTTGCAACGCGACCTGAATCTGACTTATCTTTTTATTTCACACGATCTCAGCGTAGTGGAATATGTGGCCGACCGTGTGGCGGTTATGTATGTAGGCAAGCTCGTTGAAGTAGCGGAAACGACAGCCATGTACAGGCGGCCCTTGCACCCCTATACCGAAGCATTGATCTCCGCCGTACCCAAGCCGGATCCGACCCAGCACTCCAGCCGCATTGTACTCCAAGGGGAAATCCCAGATCCCTCCAACCCGCCATCGGGCTGCTACTTCCACCCCCGGTGCCCGTATGCGCAAGAGCGCTGTCGCACCGACTCGCCTGCTTTACGCGAAGTGGAACCAGGACGATTCAGCGCCTGCCATTTTGCCGATAGCCTTACCTTGCGTGGGGTACAAGTATAGACAGATCCCCTATCTTGCAATTTCTGGCTGTTTTGTCGAAAATCAAAGGGGCTGATTTTGGCAAGTGATAGCAGCAAGAGGATGAGGCTCATAGTACGAGAACCCGGCGCAGCTACGGCAGAGGACGCGGCCTTCAATGATCATCTCGCGCTCGTTGATGACCTCTTCGCCGCAGCGGTCGCAGTTGACACGCACACCGTGTCGGCTGATAATCTCGGCAATGGGACGCATTAACACGACCCGCTCCACGGTGAGCAATTCGTCGGCAGGCATGATCTGGTAAGCCTGCAACTGGGCGAAGTAGTGGCGATCTTCGCCGGGTGTGTAGATGTGTGCGCGCTCGCGCACATCAAAGCGCGGAGCGACGCGTACAGCCTCCTCGCGAGGAACGTTCACAAAGGTGGCCGCGATCTTGCCCACATCCTCCAGGCGCAGGGTGCGGTGCCCCATGCTACAGCCGGTGGACACCTCAACGCCGTCGGCAAAACAGCCATCAGTCTCCACAAAGATGAGCAGATCTTTATCGCGGCGCGGGATCTCCATGCCCAGCGCGGCGGCGCCAACGATCCCAATGCGCACGCCGAGGATCTGTCGTGGGCAGAGATGGCTATGGCGAGCCGTGGAGATTTCCAGCATCGTCCGAATCTTCGCATCAATCAGAGGGTTGTACTCATTCACCAATCAGTCTCCGAATCTAGAGTTGCCTGAAACGTAATGCGTGTTGCGTGTATGATTGTACCTGCCACTTGCCAACCTGCAAACCAGCCATCATCGTTCACCTAAAAGGAGTTGCCATGGATACGCTGCCGTGGTGGGGATATGCTCTGCTTTCGGCTTTCTTCGCGGCGCTGACGACCATTTTCGCCAAGATCGGCGTTAACCAGGTCAGTTCTAACCTGGCGACGGCCATTCGCACGGCCATTATCATCGTGATCGTTTGGGGAATCGTCTTTGTGACCGGGGAAGTGCGCGCCATCAATTCCGTCTCGCGCACGGCGTGGATCTTCCTGACTCTGTCGGCGGCGGCCACGGGGCTTTCCTGGCTTTTCTACTTCAAAGCGTTGCAGATGGGCAAGGCATCCTATGTTGCGCCCATCGACAAGTCGAGCATTGCCATGGTCGTTCTGCTCTCGGTGATCTTCCTGCACGAGCCGCTCACCTGGAAATCCGCCCTGGGGACGCTGGCCATCTTGGGCGGGATGTTGTTGTTCCTCTTTTGATAGAGAGGGCAGACGAAGCCGGGTGAGACGAAGGGCTACTTCGCCCACTTTGATCTATTTGTAACAGGATATCACCCATGGCCCGCAATCGTCTCTTTAGCGCCGAACAGCCGCTTGAACGCTCCTTTACCTGGGGCGACGCGTTGATCCTGGCTACCCTGGCAATTGCTCTCTACCTGGGCGCGCGCCTGGCAATGGACGCGCCTGACGCCATTCGCGGGCCAGAAATAAAGTTGACCGTATCGGCGCTGCCTTGGTACGCGCTCCTCTCTCTAGGCCGGATGCTGGTCGCCTACACACTCTCACTCCTATTTACGCTGATCTATGGCCGGATTGCCGCTTACAACCGTCGCGCCGAGCAAGTCATGATCCCGCTGCTCGATGTGCTGCAAAGCGTCCCCATTCTTTCATTTTTACCTGTGGTCTTGCTGAGTCTGAGCGCAATTCTGCCCGAGGGCATCGCCGTCGAACTGGCCGCTATTGTATTGATCTTTACCAGCCAGGTCTGGCATCTGACCTTTGCCTGGTATCAGTCACTGACCACCATTCCTAACGAACTGCGCGAGGCCAGCGCCATCTTCCGTTTTGGCGGGTGGATGCAGTTCAGGACGATGGAGCTTCCTTTTGCTGCTATCAGCCTGATCTGGAACAGTATTATGAGCTGGGCAGGCGGCTGGTTCTTTTTGATGGCGGCGGAAATTTTCACAGTAGGGCAGCGAGATTTTCGGCTGCCCGGGTTGGGCGCCTACTTGCAGGAAGCAGCCAATCAGGGAAACCAGGTCGCCATCGCCTGGGGATTGCTCACCCTGCTGATCGTGATTGTCAGCATGGATCAACTGATCTGGCGTCCGCTGCTGGCCTGGGCGGATCGCTTCAAGATAGAGACTGTGGAAGAGAAAGAATCTACCTCATCATGGTTCTACAATCTCCTGCGCAATGCACGGCTGATCGCCTGGCTCGATCATCACATTGGTAGCCCGCTTCAGGAGTGGATCGACGGGTGGTTGACGCGGCAGACGGCAGTGCGGCCGCCGGATCAGGGCCGGGGGTGGAGCGCGACGATTTCCTACCTTTTTCTGATCGGATGGGGTGCGGGACTGCTCTATGGTCTTTACCGGGCTATGGAAATGCTGTTGCGTGTCTCGGCAGCGCAATGGATCGAGATAGGCGTGAGTGTGGGCGCGACTTTGCTACGGGTCATCGTTGCGTTGCTCATCGCCCTGGCATGGACCATTCCGCTGGGCGTGTTGATCGGGACAAAACCGCGCTGGGCGGCGATCTTTCAACCATTGGCGCAGATCCTGGCTTCAATTCCAGCAACAGCCCTCTTCCCAATCTTTTTGGTCTTTCTGTTGAGGATCCCTGCCGGGCTCGATGTGGCCGCTGTCGTCTTGATGCTCACCGGCACCCAATGGTATCTGCTCTTCAACGTGATCGCCGGGGCCAGCGCGATTCCACAGGATCTCAAGTACACGTCCTCGCTGTTGCAGTTAAAGCGAGGGGAACGGTGGCGCACGCTGATCTTGCCCTCGCTCTTTCCATATTTGATCACAGGGGCGATCACGGCCAGCGGCGGCGCATGGAATGCCAGCATTGTGGCGGAACATGTGGAGTTTGCCGGCGAGAATTACAGGACCATCGGTATTGGCGCGCTGATTGCCAACGCCACGGCCATCGGGGACTATCCGCTCTTGTTAGCCGGAACCATGACCATGATCCTGTCTGTTGTCCTGATCAATCGGCTGATCTGGCGACGACTTTATCGGCTCGCCGAAGATCGTTACCGAATGGAGTAACCTATGAATCAGGTACAACCAGGGCAGCCCCTGTTGCAGGTGGAAAATGTCAGCCAGATCTACGGCAGCGGTGCGCGCCAGTTTGTTGCCATTCAGAAGATCAACTTGAGCATCGATGAAGGGCTCTACGTTGCCCTGTTGGGGCCTTCCGGCTGCGGCAAGAGTACGCTGCTGCGCATCATTACCGGGTTGCAACAGGCCACCGAAGGGAAGATCCTCTATCGCGGCGAACCGCTGCGCGGCGTCAACCCGCACGCGACCATCGTCTTCCAAACCTTCGCCCTCTTCCCCTGGCTGACCGTGCAGGACAATGTGGAAGTTGCGCTCAAAGCCAAAGGCATACCCGCCAATCTGCGCACGCCTCGCGCCATCGACGCATTGGATCGAGTAGGGTTGGACGGATTCGAGACGGCCTACCCTCGCGAACTCTCCGGTGGAATGCGCCAAAAGGTCGGCTTTGCCCGCGCCATTGTCACCGAACCGGAATTGCTCTGCCTGGATGAACCTTTCTCCGCGCTGGACGTACTCAGCGCGGAGACACTGCGCGGGGAATTGATGGAACTCTGGCTCGAAGGCAAGATCCCGACCAAAGCGATCCTGATGGTCAGCCACAACATTGAAGAAGCCGTCTTTATGGCCGACCATATTGTGATCATGGATAAGAATCCTGGGCGTATTGTTTCCCGGCTCAACGTCGATCTTCCCCATCCGCGCGCCCGCAAATCCGCCGAATTTCAGGCCATTGTCGATCAGGTCTACGCCGCGCTGGCCGGCCAGACCCAACCCGAGCATGTGGAATTGGGGACGCCGCCAGGCGAGCCAGGCTTCACGCGCCATCTGCCCCACATCGCCATCATCGATCTAGCAGCGCTACTCGAATTTCTGACCAGTATGCTGAAAGGTCGAGCTGATATCTTCCGGCTTCCAGACGAGCTTGGGGTAAATTCTGACCATCTGCTCCGGTTGACCGAGGCGGCTGAGTTGTTGGGTTTTGCCACCATTACCAAAGGAGATATTGCCCTCACGCCGCTGGGCGAGACCTTTGCCGAAGCCAGTATCCTCGCCCGTAAGGAGATCTTCGCTACCCGCATCCACCGTCTGCCCATCGTGCGCTGGCTCCTCAATCTGTTGGCGGCTTCGGAGCAACACCGGATTGGCTATGGGGTGGTGAAGGCAGCCCTGGAATTGGAGTTCCCGGCGCAAGAAGCTGAACGGCAGATCGACACCTTGATTGATTGGGGACGCTACGCCGAGATCCTGGCCTACGATGACGACAGCGAAATTATCTATCGCGAACCTGTACCACAATGAGCGCACCCGCCGAAATCCGCGCGTATCATTGCCAGATCACCAATCCAGGATCGCGCCGTCGTGGGCGCGCACAGTGGTGGCGTGGATCACCTCCTGTTGGAAGGGATGGCGTGCGGCCGCTTCCTCGTTGACTTCGATGCCGAGACCGGGCGCATCCGTGGGCAGCCAGTAGCCATCTTTGGTTTCGAGCGAATGTTGCACGACTTCCCAGCGCCAGGGAACGTCCGCCAGCATGTCCTCTTGGATGAGGAAGTTAGGCGTACTCAGGGCAAAATGGAGCGCGGCGGCGTTGGCGACCGGTCCCAGCGGGTTGTGGGGGGCGACGCCCATGTAATAGGTTTCGGCCATGGCGGCGATCTTTTTGGCTTCCCACAAGCCGCCGCAATGGCAGAGATCCGGCTGGATCACATGGCAGGCGCCCTTTTCGAAAATCTCGCGGAAGCCGAAACGGGTCACCAATCGTTCGCCCGTGGCAATGGGGACGGGGCTGTTCTTACAGAGCGCGGCCAGCACGTCCACATTTTCCGGCGGCACCGGCTCCTCAATGAAAAAGGGCTTGTACGGCGCGAGGATGCGGCAGAACTCCAGCGCATTGGCGGGGAAGTGGCGACCGTGGCAGTCGAGCATAATGTCGATCTTTGTGCCCACGGCCTCGCGCAGCGCCGCCATCGTCCGCTCGGCGTAGTCGTAGGCTTCGATGCTGTTGAGGCTTTCGGTGGGCGGCGTCAGTAGCACTTTGATCGCCGTGTATCCCTTTTCAATCACCGACAGCGCGCGGTCCACAAAGATCTGCGGATCATCGGAGTATTGCGATTCGTAGACAGCGCGCATGTCGCCGCCGCCCAAATGGGTGTACATGCGCACGCGGTCACGGACCCGTCCACCCAGCAGCCGATAAACGGGCAGCCCCACAGCTTTGCCGGCGATGTCCCACAGTGCCTGCTCAATGCCGCTGATGGCCGACATGCCGATCACGCCCAGCCGCCAAAAGGATTGGCGGTACATTTTTTGGTAAAGATGCTCAATGCGGCTGGGATCTTCGCCGAGCAGCATGGGCGCGAAGTCCTCCACAGCGCCCACCACGGCGCGGGTCTTCCACTCTAGCGACGCTTCTCCCCAGCCGTAGAGACCCGGCTCATCCGTCTCGACTTTGACGAAAACCCAATTGCGCATCTCGGCGTTGACGACGACAGTTTTCACAGCGGTGATCTTCATAGACAAGTCCTTTGCTGAAATGAGCGCGATTTTAACGCAGAGGCGCGGAGAGGCAGAGGCGCAGAGGGGGAGAAACTTTAACACAAAGAGGCAAAGGTGCGAAGAAAGAGGGAAGAAGAGAGGAAGAGTGTCTCTTCTTCTCTTTGTCTCTTCTTCTCTTTGCACCTTTGCAACTTTGCGTTGAATCCTTTCTCTGCGCCTCTGCGTTAAATTATGCCTCTGCGTTGATGACACCTCGTAGATAGTCGACGCTTTCTTCTGCCCATGCTCGTTCTTTGGCGATGGTGGCGTCGAGACTTTCGGCGGGCGGCGGCCATAGTTCGAGGATGGCGTTGAAGTCGCGCCCGTGTCTGCCCACTTCGCGCAGCAGCCAGGGCACGTCGAGATTCCCGCGTCCGGCGGGGCGGCCTTCGACGGTGAAGCCCATGTTGTGATCCGCCCGGCGCACGGCGAAATCCTTAATATGCAGGTTTACCGTCCACGGTCCCAGCCGCTCCACCACCAGCGCGGGACCTTCTAATGCGCCGAAGGAGTTGACGGTATCCAGGCAGATGCCCACGTGGGCGCTGTTTAGCGTCCGCATAATGTGGATGAGCGCATCGGTGGCGAAGCGGTCGTGGTTCTCAATAGCGAGGATCACATCCGCAGTCGCGAATTCGGGCAGAAGCGGACGCAGCCGGGCGATGACCTCATCCGGCGAAGGATGATCGTCGCGCGTGTCCACGACGACGCGCAGGATGGACGAACCGAAATAGCGCGCCAGCTCCAAATAGCGGCGCAGGTGATCCGCCCCAATGCCGCGCGTCCCCACTTCGATCTGGATTGCCTGCGCGTCGGCCTGGGCGCGCAGCCGGGCGAGATCCGCTTCGGTCAGTTGATCCAAAGGGAGGTTGTCCGCAATCTGCACCACGCCTACCTTCAATTCATGGGCAAGATCCAATAGATCAAAGGTGTTCATAGGGGCAGTGGGCGGGTATCCGGGCGCGCCGATGGCCCAGGCAAAGGTGTAGCTACTAACGCCTAATTTCATCGGATGAATCCTCGATCTCGGTAGATGGATGGTGGTCGATCCCCGCCAGACCGGCCCGGCGCAGGGTGCGGAACTTGCGTGGGGCATGACCGGTGATCTGTTTGAAGATGCGCGAGAAGTAGTGCGGATCGCCGTAACCGAGGAAATGACTAATCTCGTTGACCTTCATTTCGGTATTGTCGAGCAATTCACAGGCGCGCTCAATTTTCAAACAGATAAAATAATGCATAGGTGTGGTGTCGATCTCCTGGCGAAAGAGGCGATGGAGATGGGAGGCGGACAGGTTCACCTCACGCGCCATCTCTTCCAATTGCAGAGGACAGGTGATGTTCTCGTGCATCAGGCGGATAACCCGCTCTACCACAGATTCCTCGGCGGCGTCCTCAGTAGGGGGATCGTCCACCGTGGCATTGATCAACGCCAGCGTACTCAGGATCTGGCGCAGGTACGCGCACGCCTTGAGCAGATGAAGCAGCGATCCTTCGCTCAGAGCGCCCACGGCCAGCAGGGAGAGCATGGCGTTAAAGTGACGCGTCAGGTTAGGAATGGTATCCCCGCGCAGGGAGATGATCGGCGATTGGGCCGATACGCCGATCAGTTCGACAAAGGCGGCAGCCTGATGACCGTTGAAGTGCGCCCAGTGGATCGTCCACGGATCGCGGTGGTCGGCGCCATAGCCGTGGGCATGCCCCGTCAAGACAAAGCAGAGATCGTGCGGGCCGATTGGGTAAGTTTGCGATCCAATGCGCAGCCAGCCGCGACCCTCTACACAATAGAGCATGATATATTCGTCAATTGTCTCGCGTTCAAAGTGATGGCCCAGTCCACGCGTGATCTGCCCTGTCGCCCGTACGTAAAGCGACGCCAGCAAAGGATGGCTGCGCGCCTGCCGCAACATGGCCGGGGAAATCGTCTGGGCTTTGCGATTGAGTCGCCAATCGACAAAATGACCGCTGTGCATGGATCTATCCTTTGCAGACAGGATAATGAAATTTATGGCGATAAAAATGCCCAAATTACTCGTATCCTGCGAGGATTGTACACGAATTTGATGAGATGGTCCATTCACAGTGGAATATGAATCCTCTACACTAAAAGCATTGCACACTTTTTTACTTCAATATGGATAGGAGCAGAGCAGATGACGCAGGCAGCCACGACTGATCTCATCTTCGACAACGGCGAGGCCGACGAGTACGCCCCCAACCTCTATCACTATGACGGGATCGCCAGCGGGATAGCAACATTGGATAGCATCGGCGACGACGAGGTCGATCTCTTTTACGAACAAGGCTATTTGGCGGTCGAGCAAGCATTTACACAGCAAGAGGTGAGCGACGCCTTGGATGGCCTGCTCCACCTGCTTTCGGGCCAGGTTGCCGACTTCAAGGGCGTCATGTACGAGAAGGCAGCGGCGGGCGTCAAGGTCGCGGATCTGACCCCCGAAGAGAAACAGGACTATGTGCGCAAGTTCATGTGGTTCGTCAACTATGATCAGCGGCTGTACGACATGGCCCACCACCCCAAACTGCTAGGCGTCATCGAGCGGATCATGGGCGAAGCGCCGATCCTCTTCCAGGACATGGGGCTGTTGAAACCGCCCCGCTTTGGCCGCGAGAAGCCCTGGCATCAGGATCACGCCTACTTTGAATTGCCCCTGGAGGCGCGTGTAGTCGGCTGCTGGATCGCACTGGACGAAGCCACCACCGACAACGGCTGCATGATCATCATCCCCGGCAGCCACCGCCAGGGACCGGTTGTCCACTTTAAGCGCCGCGACTGGCAGATCTGCGATACCCACGTCAAGAACCAGGGCGCGGTGGCCGTCCCCTTGAAACCAGGCGGCTGTCTTCTCTTCAGCAGTTTGATCCACCACGGCACGCCCACCAACCGATCCACCCTGCGCCGCCGCGCCGTACAGTTCCACTATCGACCGGCCAGCGCGCCCAAGACCAGTCAGGAAGAGCGCCTGGCCGTCTTCGGTGAAGAAGGCAAAGACGTTACCTGCTAGACACAGCACAGACTCGTGTTTCTTGATGCACAAGATAGAGGATCGATCACAGATTGCAAAAGGCTATCTGCGAAATCTGTGATCCATCTCTATCGCCAGGTTCAGTTTCACCTCCCCGCTTCCTCTCGCTGGAACACCCCAATTCCGGCGAACCATTTTCATTCGCGATAACAATTGATGACCCAAGGAGAAACGAAGATGCTACGAGCGAGACAGCGAAGCAATCAAACTGTAAGTCGGCGTGAATTTTTACGGTTGTCGGCTCTGGTGACGGCAGGCGGTGTATTGGTTGCCTGCGTCCCCGCCGAAACGCCAGCCGGTAGCGCGGTAGAAGCGCCAGCGGCTGCACCGCAGCAGGCGGGGAGCGCCGAAGCCGTGGCGACCAGCCGGTACAAAGAAGCGCCCCAGTTGGCGGCAATGGTACAACGCGGGGAACTGCCCCCGGTGGACGAACGACTTCCGCTTGACCCAGCCGTGATCCCCCCGGTAGAACGCATCGGCAACTATGGCGGCACCTGGCATTCGGGGTTGTTGGGGGTAGCAGACCGCCCATGGATCAGCCGCACCATGGCCTATGAATCTTTGTTGCGCTGGAATGAAGACCTCACCGGGGTAAAACCCAACGTCGCCGAAAGCTGGGAAGTCTCTGACGATGGCCTGGAATTCACCTTCCACCTGCGCTCAGGGATGCGTTGGTCCGACGGGGAGCCATTTACCGCCGATGATTTTGTCTTCTGGTATGAACACTTCTTCCTCAACGACGATCTGACCCCTGTCAAATTCCAATGGATGCAACCTGGCGGCGCTCTGGGTCGCGTGGAAAAGGTTGACGACGCCACGGTTAAGTTCATCTTCCAGAACCCGCCTGGCCTCTTCATTACCCAGATGGGCAACACAAGTCCGTTTACGCCGGCCCATTACGCTCGCCAATGGCACATTGAATTCAACCAGGAAGCTGTGGAAAAGGAAGTTGTCGATCAACAGTTGAACAGTTGGGCCTCACTCTATACGGCGAAGCTGGATTTCCTGGCGACGGTTGAATGCCCGGTCCTCTTCCCGTGGATGGTGACCACGCCGGTCGGATCCACCAATCGAGTTGTCGCCGACCGCAATCCTTACTATTGGAAGGTCGATCCTGAAGGACACCAATTGCCCTACATCGATCAGATGGATTACCCCATTGTCGAGAATGTGGATGTCCTCGTGTTGAAGGCGATGGCGGGCGAGATCGACATGATGGACCGTCACATTGCCACGCCTGACAACAAGGCCATCTTCTTTGACAACCAGGAACAAGGGAACTATCACTTCTTCACCATGAAGTTCGCCTTCGAGTCCCCCTGTGTGATCGCCCTCAACCTCAACCACAAAGATCCTGAGACGAAACGGGTCTTCATGGAGAAGGACTTCCGCGTAGCGCTTTCCCATGCCATCAACCGCCAGGAGGTGATCGATGTGATCTACGTCGGTTCCGGCGAGCCGCGCCAGGCCGCGCCGCTGGACGAATCTCCCCACTACCATGAGCGATTGGCCACCCAATATCTGGAATATGACGTAGAAAAGGCCAATCAACTGCTCGACGATCTGGGGTTGGAGCGCGGACCCGACGGTATGCGCCGCCGCTTTGATGGGCAGCCGCTCTTTATCAACGTGGAAGTGGCCGCCGCCTTCGAGCCGTGGGGCAAGATTATGGAGATGGTGACCGATTACTGGAAGGCCGTCGGCGTGGATTCCGAGGTGAAGGTCATCGAGCGTTCTCTCTTCTACGCGCGCAAGGCTGCCTACGATCACGATTGTGGCGTCTGGACGGGCGCGGACGGCATCGCCGTGGTGATGGACCCCCGCTGGTACATGCCTTTCAGCAACGAGTCGATCTACGGCATTGCCTGGGCCGATTGGTGGCGCAGCGGCGGTACTCAGGGCGAGGAACCGCCACCCGCAGCCAAGCAACAGCAGGCCATCTACGATCAAATTCAGGTGACGGTGGACGAAGCTGAACGCAACGCCTTGATTCAAGAGATGCTTGATATCGGCGCCGATCAGTTCTGGGCCATCGGCATCACCAAGTACTACGCCGGGTACGGCATCATCAAGAACAACTTTAAGAACGTGCCGGAAGAGATCTGGCAATGGCACATCTCCAACGCGCCGGCGCAGACACACCCTGAGCAGTATTTTATTGAAGCGTAAACATTTGGGATCGGGGACTGGGGATTGGGTAGCGTTTCTGAAATCTCCTAATCGCCTAATCTCATTTTCAAGAGATTAGGCGATTAGGAGAATAGATATTGTGTACACGAGTACAAAAGGGGCTTTGCGCCATCCCAGTTCCCAGTCCCCGATCCCCAGTCCCCCAACCACAGGAACAACCATGCGTTTCCATCGCGAACAATACCTCGATTTGATGACCTTCGGACCCGTCGAGCGCCCGATGTTTGTGGAGTTGTTTGGCCCGCTGATTGGGCTGGAGGAAGAATGGCGGACGCAGGGCGCTACAGCGGATGAACTCAGCCTGGTGGCCTTCGACTGGGATTATGTACCGATTGTGCGCTGCGGCGGCAAGACCGGTCTGCTCGGCGGGCAGGAACCGATGTTATTGGAAGAGACCGAAGAATATCGGCTAGAGCGCGACGCCCTGGGCCGCACAATGAAGATGATGAAAAAGGCGGCCACGATTGCCCTGCCCCAAGATTACCCGGTAACCGACATGGATAGCTGGCTGCGCGTCAAGCCGCTCTTCACCTTCAACGAAGCGCGCGCCGACTGCAGCAGTCGGATTGATTGGGACGCCGTGGCGCAGGCCAAAAAGGCCCAAGCCGAGGGAGCGCTGGTCGTGGCGACCATCCCCGGCGGTTTCGACATGCCGCGCGAACTCATGGGCGAACTCAACACCTGCCTTGCCTATTACGATCAGCCCGAATTGATGCACGACATTCTGCAAACCCTGTCGGATACAGCCTTCTGCGTGCTGGAGCGGATCAGCGACCATCTGCTCATCGATCAATTGTCCGTCCACGAGGACATGGCGGGCAAGGCCGGTCCCCTGGCAGGGCCAAAACAGGTGACGGAATTCATTGCGCCCTACTACCGCCGCATTTGGGATCTGCTCTCGTCGCGCGGTACGCGTCTCTTCGATATGGACTCGGACGGCGATCTGCGCCCGGTATTGGATGCGTTCATGGCCGCCGGGCTCAACTCGATCCACCCGTTGGAGCCAGCCGCGGGGATGGATATGGTGGCGCTGCGCCAGCAATACGGCAAGAGGCTTGTCTTCCGCGGCGGCATCGACAAACACGTGCTACGCGAGGACAAAGACGCCATCCGCCGTGAGTTGGAATATAAAATGCAGCCGCTCATGCGCGAGGGCGGCGTCGTCTTCGGCCTCGACCATCGCATCCCCAACGGAACCCCGCTGGAAAATTATCGCTACTACGTGGACACAGGCCGCGAGATCCTGGGGCTTCCGCCGCTCTCTGCCGAAAAGCAGGGCTGGCAGCGCATGGCCTTCTGACGCAACCATTCCACCAGCGCTCCCCTCCATTCGGATCAACATGACAAAGAAGCGGAATGCGCCGTATAATTGGGGTGTTGTTCTTTGTTGGCGCGTGCGCCTCTGTAGATCGATGCTGACTTTGGTGTATTTGGGCTAGGAAATGTATGAAAATCCGCGTGGAAGAGATAGCGTCGGTTCGCAGACAGAATGGGCGGACAGCGTCTCTACGGTTGCGTTTGAAGATTCTGCTCCGCTACACTGTCACCAGTTATACGCTGGTTCTGTATGGGCTGTGGGGGATGCAGTGGGCGCTGAACGATATCGATCCCTATGTAGGGTGGATCCGCAGCACCTTCTATTTGTTGACCCTCCCTACTGTTCTCCTCTTGCCGCTCTCTATTTACTTGCGCCTGGGTTGGTGGACAAAGGCGTTGATCCCGCCGATGCTCACCTTTCTCCTGGTGTACGGCGTCTTCTTTATCCCGCGCGCCCATCCTCCTGCCGAGGATGACTCCGAAGTGAGCATCCTCACCTTCAACATTCAGATCCCTGAGAATGAGAACATCCGTCCCATCGTCGCAGTGATCGAGGAAAGCGAAGCGGATATCGTGGCGATCCAAGAGCTCAGTCAGGCCGCCGCCGATGAGATGGGCGCCGCACTGGCCGCGCAGTATCCCTATCAAGCCCTACATCCTCAGGAGTACGCGCCAGCCGGCCAGGGGTTGTTGAGCCGTTACCCAATCCTGGAGGAGAGCTATTGGAGTTATACTGAGTATGATTGGTCCTTCGGCCATCAGCGGGTGGTATTGGATATTCATGGCGCGCCCCTGGTTTTGTTTAACACACATCCTGTCCCCTTTTATACCCTTGCCCGTGGGCTCCGCGTCGATTACCATCTGTTGGTGCTGCTCGATGTGATGGAACGTACCCTGGCCGAAACGCTGCCCGTGGTGCTACTTGGGGATTTCAATATCACCGATCAATCGCATATCTACCGGCAGATCAGCGACCATTACACCGACGCCTACCGCGCAGTGGGCAAGATTGGTTTTGGGTTCACCTATCCTGCCGACAATCGCTGGCTGCCCCCATTTGTACGGTTGGATTTCATCTTTTATAGCGAGGAATGGACCGGCGTCAGCGCAGAGGCATGGCCCCACTCAGGCGGATCCGACCA
Source organism: Caldilineaceae bacterium (assembly GCA_019637695.1). GTDB lineage: Bacteria > Chloroflexota > Anaerolineae > Caldilineales > Caldilineaceae > RI-153. The sequence goes on from JAHBVG010000040.1 coordinate 53,396, forward strand.
TGCGCCTGTCCTGGCGCGGCTGATTTTACCGCAGGGAAGATAGCAGCCAAAGACGGCAGACCGACGACCACAATTCGCAATTTTGGACACGCAATACCCAATACCACCATCACAAAGGAGAGACAATGATGTCTGTAGATCGCGCAAAGAATCAGGTTTTGGCCGTCAACGGCGGCGACCCGGCAAAGGGACGCCCCAATCCGCCCATGTATCCTGGCGGCATGGAGATCGGCCCTGAAGAAGAGGAAGCAGTGCTAGAGGTCCTGCGCAGCAAGCGACTCTTCCGCTATTACGGTCCGAACGCCGGGCCATCCAAAGTGGAAGCGCTGGAGAAAGCCTTCGCCGCGCACATGGGAACGCGGCGCGCCCTCGCCGTCACCTCTGGGACGGCAGCACTGATCTGCGCCTTGCAGGGCCTCGGCGTCGGCCCTGGGGACGAAGTAATCGTCCCCGCGTACACCTGGATCGCGTCGGCGTCTGCGGTGATGGCAGTGGGCGGCATCCCCATCATGGCCGAGGTGGACGAGACGCTGACACTCGATCCGGCGGATGTGGAACGGCGGATCACGCCGTACACGAAAGCGATTATGCCCGTCCACATGCGCGGCGCGCCCTGCCGTATGGACGCGCTGACAGCGATTGCGCGCCAGCATGGGCTTACGATCATTGAGGATACGGCGCAGGCCAATGGCGCCAGTTTTGGCGGCAGGCGGCTCGGTTCGATTGGCGATGTGGGCATTTTCAGCCTCCAATTTAACAAGATTATCACCGCGGGCGAGGGTGGCGTCGTGATCACCGACGACGATCAGATCTGGCAGCGGGCGCTGATGTTCCACGATGTGGTCGGCGGTCAGCGCAACAACATCGCACCTGCCGAGATCCTGTGGGGGGTCAACTTCCGCATGGCCGAACTCCTGGCCGCAGTGGCATTGGTCCAATTAAAGCGGTTGGATGGTCTATTGGATGCCATGCGCCAGCGCAAGCGCATGTTGAAGGATGGCATTGCCCCTGTGCTGGCGGCCAAAGGCTTCCGATTCCGCGAGATGGCCGATCCTGCGGGCGACGCCGCCATCGCGCTGGTCTTCTTTGTGGATCGGCCAGAGACCGCGCACTGGGCGGCTGGCGCGCTCAAAGCCGAAAACATCAACGCCAGCGTCCTCTACAGCCCGGATCGGAGCGACTATCATATCTATCCACACTGGGCGCCGATTATGAACCAAAAAGCATGGACGCCCGACGGCGGTCCCTGGCGGTGGGCGCAGCGTCCTATCGAGTACACGCCCGATATGTGTCCTCGCTCATTGGATCTCCTGGGCCGCGCCATTCATCTGGACATCAGCCCGCTCCTCACCAATGAGGACGTGGAAGAGATGATCGACGGCATCACCCGTGTGGTGGAGGCGGCGTAATGTGTGAAACGTGATTTGTAGTGCGTAGTCACTTTCATTAAGTTATGCGCAAAGAGAGTACGCCCAGGTGCGGGTCTACAGCGGAACAGCCGCCTGGCGTACTCTCTCAAAACAGAATGGGAGAGGGGCCTGGGGTGAGGGCGTGGTTCTGTAGCTTGGAACCAGTCTTGGT
>JAHBVG010000041.1 GCA_019637695.1 Caldilineaceae bacterium
TTCAACAATATTCATTGACAATAGAAATGGGATTTATCGGCAGACCAAGACAGGCGTTGCCGCCGTGCGCAGGATCTCATCTACGGTGCTGCCGAGGACAACTTCGAGCAGTGGGCTGAACCCGTACCCGCCCATGACGAAGAGATCACAGTTGCCACGGGCGGCGACTTCCAAGAGGATCGACGCAACCTCCCCCCTCTCGCAGACAAAGTCAGCATCGACCTCATATTGGGCCAGTTGGGTTTTGGCGCGGGCTACGGTTTCATCGTCGACGCTGTTGCCCTCCAAGACGCTTACCACAGTTAGGGGCAATTGCCAGCGTCCTGTGAGATAGGCGCAAACGTAGAGGGCTTCATCGGCCTTGGGGCTGCCGTCGTAGGCGAGGATGGCGCGCTCGATAGGGTAATGGTGTTCGGGCACTGTCAGCACCGGGCGCGGACAGCGGCGTAGCAACATGCTGATGCTCGACCCCAGCCGCGCCAGCGGTTGCGCGCCAGGAGGACGATCCACGCGGATGGCAACAAGATCGACCCAGCGGGCGCGCTCGCTGATGATCCCCATAATGCTCGACATATCGGTTGAGGCGACGACGACGGCCATCTCCCCCAGCACGTTGGCGGCGTTACACGTCTCTTGGAAGCGATCACGCCATCGGCGCACACGGGGACTTTCGGCGGCGCGCTCATTTCTCACAATGTGCAGCCCGTGGAGTGTGCTTCCTTCTCGACGTGCAATCACCAACGCCTGATCGAGCGCGGCCCAGTCGCTTTCTTGCAAGCCAATCGGCACGAGGATGTTGCGGAAGAGGCGGGTTTCGGCAGATCCTGCCATACGGGTGCGTCGCCATTCGCCGGGGGCGGGTCCTGATTCTAATAAATTGGGCGTAAAGACCGAGCGTAGCCGCTCCCCCAGGCGAGCGATGCGCCTGTCTGCGCGGGGACTGAAGCGCTGAGGCAGATCGATGGCGACGGTTTCAGGATCGACTTCCCAGCCCAGCGCGTCGATCAATTCTTCGCGATATTTGTGGATCCACGCGTAGAGATCAGCCTGGGTGCGGTTGGGGAAATCGCGCAACATGCCCCGGTCGCGGATCACCTGCACTGTGGGCAAATAGACTGTGTCGTACCAATGTGTAGTGGCTTCGGGGATCGAGATCTTGCGCCCGCTCTCTTCGCTCAAACGCTCACGGTGCGCTTCGATCTGGGCGGTGATCAGCGGATAACGGCCAGGCGTCGTCACCAATAGGTCGTGATCCGGGCGGCTCTGATCCAGACGGGTCAGCGCTAAAAAGTCAGCATACTCCGCTTTGATAATGAGATCGTCCAGATCATCGTCGGGCGAGAGCGGCACCTTCGACTCGAAGCGGGTGACGTAGGCTTCAATGTGATCCGCGCCCATCTGCCGCGCCACCGAAACGCGGTGATTGCCATCGTGGACAAAATAGGCATCCCCCACTTGATAGACTTCAATGGGTGGGAAGCCAGCCAGCCCCGACGCGCGCATCTGCAAATTGGCCCAGCGCGAAGCAGTACCATCTTGAAGAGGAAGGAAGTTGCGCGTGAAATCTTTGTAGCGCCCTACACTGCCCACAATGGCGCTCAGCGGCACATCGCGCAGTTCGCGCTTGCCCACTGCAGAACCGGCGTGCAGCATACGCCGGACGTCCTCGTACGAGAGCAGTTCCGCCGTGCGACCGGTGAGGCGGGCGCGCAATTGTTCCAGATCGCCGAGCAGCCGCGCCCGCCGAAATTCTTGCAGCGCATTGTTGAATTGGTTGCCAACAGGTTCTACTTCTAACATCGTCTTGACTCCATGAAAAATCATTCATAGAGAAGCCATTTGAACATCATCCAATTCGGTACGGGTGCTGCTTGCCGCACCCAGCGGACGCAGCAAGCGGACGCTGCGTCCGCCAGCGCCCCTACGATTGTACGAACTTTATGTGTGTTCTCTATCAGTTGCCATAGGTGGGCATCCGACTGCCAATAATGCGGTCGCGCAGTGTATCGGGCAATCGTTCGATCCACAGGCGGATCTGGGCGTCGCGGCCCACCACGTAACGGATGCGCGGTTGCGACGCGGTGAGGGCATGGGCAACCACCGCCGCCACCGTGTCACTGGATACGTTGCTCTCCTTGCTCACCGAGCGTAGCGCCCGCTCGATGAGCGGCCCATAGAGTTTGTGCGCAAGCGGCGGATAGGCTTCGATCCACTTCTGGGCTTCGGCCAGTGATTTTTGCCAGATGGGCGTGCTGATCCGTCCTGGCTCTACCGCCGCCACGTGGATGCCCCAGGGCCGTAGCTCCAGCCGCAGGGAATCGGTGAGCGCTTCCAGGGCATGTTTCGATGCTGCATAGGGGCCCATCACAGGTGTTGCGCTCAACCCGGCTATAGAACTCATGTTGACGATGCGCCCGTGCGCCCGGCGCAGCAACGGAATCAACGGCTGCGTCACGGCAACCTGCCCGATGACGTTGATCTCCAGTTGTTGGCGCAGATGTTCGATGGGCATAAATTCAAGGATGCCGCCGAAGGCCACGCCAGCGTTGTTCACCAATCCGTGCAAGCCAGTATCGCCCACCACTGACCCAATCTGATCCGCTGCGGCGGCAATTGAAGCGGCGTCGGTCACGTCAATATGGATGGGCCACAGTCGCGCCGAACTTTCCCGGCGCAGGGTTTCGCCATCGATCTCTCTGCGCACTCCGGCGAAGACCTGCCAACCGAGCCTGTCCATCCATAAAGCGCAGGCTTTGCCGATCCCCGTGGACGCGCCAGTGATGAAGACAGATTGGATCTCTATCACATGTCCTCCTGTATGAAAGATAATCGAAATTCAGCCAGTTCGTAAAGTCTGGTTCAGAGGATACCGCGAGTGGGGTGAAATGAAAAGACGATGGTGAGGAGAGAGGCTACTGCTAATTGACGGTCTTCTTCACTTCTACGGGATCGCCGAGGAGGTTGCGGATATAGACAACCTGAATGAAGACCATCACCACGGCAGCGATTGGCGTCGCCAGCAGCACGCCTAGGGTGCCTGCAAAAATGCCGAAGAGTATCTGAGCGGTCACGGTGATCACTGGAGGCAGTTCGACGGTCTTTTGGAGGATGAGCGGCACAATAATATTGCCTTCGATAAACTGAGCCGCAAAATAGATGAAGAAGACCCAGAGGGCTGTATCAGGCCCAACGGTGAGGGCAAGCAAAACGACCGGAATTGTGCCGACAATCGGCCCGATAATGGGGACAAATTCCAAGATGGCGATAGCCAGCCCCATTGGCACAGCCAGAGGTACGCCAAACGCCCATAGGATCAGCATGGTAGTGCCGCCGATCATCACCATCGAGATGAATGTCCCCAACAGCCAGCCGCGCAGGGCGTACTCTTCGGCGCGCAGAACCTCCCACACCAGTTCGCGTTTGCTGTGGGGAAAGAGCATCACCAGCCCGCGCATATAGAGGCCAGGATCGAGGGCGAAGAAGAAGCCGATCCCCAATACGAGTAAAATAGAGCTGAGGGCGTCGAGTGTCTGCGAAAAGACCCCGGTGATGGTAGAGAAGATGCCAATATCCGCTTCCCCGGTGGGCAGGGTGGTAAGCGTCTCTTCAATGGGCAGTAAATCGAGTACCTGCTGTCCCCACTCGTACATCAGCAGGGTTTCGACAGCTTGAATGGCAATATCGGTGAAGCTTTCGCTAAGATCGCCAAATTGCGCGCTGATCTGCGGACCAATCAGCCAGAAGATCCCAATCAATAGGGCTACAAAGAGTAGACTTACAATGATCACCGCCGGCTTGTCGGGCAATTTGGTCACCCGCTTCAGCCCTTGAGTGGCGGCGCGCAGAAAGACAGCAAAGAGTATCCCCCCGAAGACCAACAACACAACTTCCAACCCTATCCAAAGCACCCACAGACCCACCACTGTCAGCGCCAGAATCCCGATGGTGATCAGCGTGCGGCGCAAGAAACTCTCTTGTATTCGGTTATAGGGATAGGTTTCCTTCTCTGGCTGTGTCGGTATCTCTTCGGGTAAATCGATGTCGCTCATAGGGTTTACTCACGGTCCGTCTGCCGGTTCAAGAGAATAGCGCCGACGCGCTGCATTTCACCCAACAGATCGGCAGCTTCGATGTTGGCCGCGTAGAGTTCAATCATGTTGCGATTGAAGGTGCGTAGAAAGGGGGCAAACCCTGGTGGAAATTGCCAAACGCGGGCTTCGTTTAAGCCATCCATAAAGGGCGACAAAACGGGGAACTGATCCAGCCAACCGTCCGCCAGAGAAATCCGTGATGGCATAAACGCCGCTGTTTCTGTCCACTGCTTCATCGAATCGCCCCTGGTCAAGAAGCGGGCCAATGCAAACGCGCGGTCTTGATGGGTGCTGTCAGCGGTAACCGCGTAGCAACTGCTGAAGGCAACCGTAGCCCGTCCACCGGGTCCGCTGGGCAGCGGCGCTACTCCATATTCAAACTGGGGGAACTCGGCAGCGAAGTAAGGGATAACCCAGTTCCCCTCGAACGCCATACTGCCTTTGCCCTTGCCCAACACCTCACCGGCCCAACTGCTGTTCGATTCAGCGGGCTGGCCGGCGAAGTTCTGGCGGAAGATGGCGATGTAATAATCGATGGCGTTGGCAGCGGCGGCGCTCTCTAGGACCATGCGGCCCTCCTCGTTGATCAACTGGCCGCCAGCGCCGTAAAGAAAGGGCAGCCAGCGTGAGAGATCCGGCGAGACGATCAGGCCGAAACTGCCGGTATTGACATCGGTGAGCGTCTCGGCGGCTTGACGCATGGCGTCCCAAGTAGCAGGCGGCTGGAGACCGGCTTTAGCAAACCCGACGGCATCGTAGATCAGCGCCAGCGTGCGTACTTCGCGTGGACGACAATAGGCAACGCCATCCTGTTGAAAAGCTGCTATCAGGATCGGGTAGAAATCATCGCTACTGTCCAGCCGGTTTTGCCCTGCCGCCAGCATTCCCTCTGCGGCCAAATCCGGAAAGCGGAAACTATCCACCAACAGCAGATCGGGTAGATCCCCACCGCTGATGCGCGCCTGGAGGTCGTTATCGTAGGCGTTAGAAACGATCAACTCGACAGGCAACCCCGGCTCTGCGAGCTCGAAGGCGTCGATCAACTCACGCAAAATCTCGGTCTGAGCGCCTTCGTCCCAAACCAATACGGATAGGCTTTCCATTGCGGCGGGAGCATTTTGATCCGATCCCCACCAGGGCAGCCGCGCCGCTGATAGATCGATCTGGGGCAGATCGGCGCAGCCAGTGAGGATCAACGCCATCAGCAACATCCCTGCGATTCGCCGGAGCAATGGGTATATTTGTCCGTTCACAATTCATCCGGTTCCAGGCAATAGAGGCGCATTTATCGTTACGAATTGCGCAGTTCGCATTCTATCACCGGTTTGCATGGATTGGCATCCTCTCAATCGCCGGGGATCGGCTGGTCGGCGTAGACTGCATCATCCGAGGGCTCGATGCCGGCGCCGTAGCGATTGGCGTAGACCTGGGTGAATTCCGCCCCAAAGAAGAGGATCAGCGACGAGTAGTAGACCCAGAGCAGGAAGATGATCACCGAGCCTGCCGCGCCATAGGCAGATCCTGGCGCAGCCTGGCCCATGTAGATGGTGAGGGCAATGCGGCCAACCGTAAAGAGGACGGCTGTAAGCGCGGCCCCAGGCCAGATGTCGCTCCACTTGGTCTCGGCGTCGGGCAGCATCTTGAAGAGTACGGCAAAGAGGAGCGTTACGATGAGCAATGAGATGACAAACTCCACCACCTGCCAAAGTAAAGCGCCGCCGGGCAGTAGATCGGTGAATAGATTGGCAACCACCGCCAATACCGAACTGAAAAGCACCGATGCGAAGAGCAGAAGGCCGATGCCTACGACAAGGCCAAATGCGAACAGGCGTCGCCGAATGGTTTTTAGAATCCCCAAATCTGACCGAGCCTTCACATTCCACACGACGTTGAGCGTCTCTTGCAGGTGGGAAAGCACGTTCGTCGAACCCCAGATCAGCACGATCAAACTGAGGATGCCAGCAATGCCACCGGCGGCAGGTTCCTGAGCATTTTCGATAATGCCCGTAATGAACTCCGACGCATCCGGTCCAACAGCGATTCGGATCTGAGAGATCAACTGGCTTTCGGCTGCGCTGCCGCCGACCAAGAAGCCGAGAATCAGCAGCAAAAAGATCAACATGGGCGCAATTGAAATCGCTGTATAGTAAGAGAGCGCCGCCGCCAGCCTTGTCGCCTTGTCGCGCCCAAACTCTTTGAATGTCGCTTTAAGGAGAGTCCAACCTCTTTTCATGTCTACCCCTTTCTGCCTCTGCAATTCTTTTAATACAAGACTGTGCGGTTATAAACCGCACCGACAGCGTTCATTGACCGACAACACCCACCGTTGATCTGGTGGGTGTTGTCGGTGTCATCAGCCATTACTTTCTTGGTTCGTCACTACCTGGCGCGCAGTGGATTAGCGCTTGGTGGTGCTGGTGAGATTCTGCTGTCGGGCCTCTTGCTCGGTGCGGTTGATGGCCTCTTTGGCGGCCTGACCGGCAGATTTGCCCTTAGAGACATCGTCGCTTGCCTCTTGGACCGCGTGTTTGGCTTCATTGGCGACGCTCTTGACCTTTTCCATGCCCTCTTGCAACTGCTCTTTGGCCTCATCCAGAAGTTCGTCGCGGTGTTCACCCATCCAACGGTTTTCTGCTTCGGTGCTGGGGACAGCCAGGCCGATCAGAGCGCCAGCAGCTAACGCTAGCGCGCCAACGGCAAGCGGATTGCTATCCATCGCCTGATCGAAGTTGCGGCGGGTGCGGCGGCTCTGCATCCGCGCCTGGTAGCGCAACTGCTGGGCCTGATTTTGGACACGGTCGCTGAGTTCGCTGGCGCCTTCCTGAACCCGATCTTTCACATGCTCAAGCTGATCCTGGGCCTGGTGGACTGCACCTTCCACTTGATCGCGGGCCGAATCGGCAGCCTGACTGATGCGTCCGCGTGCTTCGTCCATGCGGCTGCGGTCGCTCTCAAAACCCCGCCCCATGCCACGGTCGCCGTAGCGATAGTCGGCGCTGGGGTAGCCCTGGTAGCGCATATCGTACTCTGCGCCGCCCATGAAGCGTGACCGGTCATAGAGATCGTAGTCATAATCGTCATCGAAATCATAGCGATCATACCCATAGCGATAGCGGTCATAATCGTAATCGTATTCGTCCTCGTTGTTGCCGCTCATCATGAGCCAGCCCAAACCGAGACCAATGAGGGCGGCAGGGATGGGATTGCTCTTCACTTTTTGGATCATGCCACGCTGGGTTCGTTCCACTTTTCGTCTCGCCTTGTAAGCCATATCTTCTACCTTTCCTATGGTGGCTTCCCGAACCGCCTCTTCTGCTTCATATCGAAGACGGTCGGGATCCAGCCGGTATTGAATGCGATTGATGGTTTCACTCATTTGGGCGCGTCTGCGCTCAATATTCTGGCGGATCACCCGCGGATCGTTGGGATCGCGGTCGCCGCGCATAACGGCTCGTTGTTCGCTGCGCAGATCCCCCGCACGCTCATCGCCATACCGATTGGGCCGCGCTGGATCTGCATAATTCTCGTGGCGTGGTTGGTTATTATAGTTGTCCTGGGTCATTTCAGTTGACTCCTGAGCCATTCTTTGTCTTCTTCCAGCGTTTCGATTGTCTGCCGCGGCAAAGGATTGATCTCTTTGATCTTGTTATAGCCGCTATAGGCAAGGACGGCGCCGACGGCGACAACGATCAACCCAACCAGGAAAGCAGCCAGCCAATCCCACATAAAGTAGGAAAGACCCACAACTGCCGCCAGCAGCAACATGAGAAAGCCGCCATAAGCTATTGCGCCGCCAGCCGCTATATATCCTGCCCCAGTCCCAGCCCGCTTGGCCTTATCTGTCATTTCGACCTGGGCCAAGCGGATCTCCTCACGGATCAAAGCTGAAGATTCGCGTGAGAGATCAGAGAAGAGTTCGCCCAGGCTGGGTTCGTGGTGGGTGTAATAGGCGTTCACATCATCCAGACGACCATTCCACTCCTGCTCATAGATGTAATGCATATTGCCATCTGTGCGATAGCCTCTCGTTCTTGTATCATCTGCCATTATTTCTTCTCCGATTTGTCCTCTTGCTCCGTGTCAAAGGAACGGCGGCTGGCGGTCTGTCCACCGCTTGCCGTCTGCCCGGCGGTGGTGCCTGCGGTCATGCCGGCGTTGCGTCCAACCGTAGCGGAAGATCCAGCGCCGAGGTTGCTGCCCATCCCAGGTGTGGATGCTGTGGAACTCGAGTAGTTCTCTAGCTCGTCGGTTTCATAGCGTTGCCCGCTGTAGCCGCTACCTCTGTATCCACCCTGACCGTATCCACTGCCGTAGCCTGGGCCTTCGTAGCGACCGCGGGAGCGCCAATCGCTTTCGTAATCCCAGTTGGAGCCGTAGCGCTGCCAATCTCCTTGATTTGAGAAGCGCGAAGATCCACCGTATCCACGGCGCGGGGAGGAGCTTTTGAAGAAGCGTGCAGCCAGCAATCCCAGTGTAAACGCGCCGCCCAGGAAGAGTTCGGGCTGGCGTCGCGCCAATCGTTCCGCGTCAGAGATGAAACGGCTATAGTCGCCGCTGTGCAGATAGTCAGCGAAGCGTTCGACCTGATCGGCCATGGAATCGGTGTAACGAGCAATCGCTTCGTTGTTCTGATTGCGCAGTTGGTTGCCGGTTTCGCGGAAAGCCTGTGCAATATCATCGAGTTGTTCGGCGGCGTCTTCCTTGCGCGAGTTCACCATAGACCGTGCTTGCTGTTCTGCCTGATGCGCTGCTTGTCTGGCCTGATGGCGAGCTTCCTCGGTGACCTTATCCATCGTTTCTTGGGATTTTCCTTCGGTGCTGCCAAATTTAGACTTATCGCCTGATTGGAGATCATTGCGTGGGTTAGCCATGTTGGTTTCCTTTCCTCGAATTGTTCGGGATCCCCCGACAAATTTATACACTGAGTGTTATTTGCTCGATACTTCGTCCCTATGTTAAGGAAAATTAGAGTTATTATATATATATCGTGGTACAGGCACAGGTTATAGAATGAGAAACAAAAAGGGGCGAAGTCGTTGCTGACTTCGCCCCTTTTCAATTGTGAAGATAATTTCGCCTACACGCACTACGCGAAATTCACCCCATATGCTTTATTTGCTGGAATGGACTTAATGTTCATTCTCATCCACAAAAGTATCATAATCGTCGGGCGACATTAACGCGCTAAGCTCTTTCTGAAGTCTATCGCTGGGCTGAATTTTGAAGAACCACGCCTTGTATGGGGATTCGTTGACCATCTCGGGCGTCTCTTCCAATTCGGCGTTGACTTCCACCACAGTACCGCTGACCGGCGCAACGACCTCTTCGGCGGCTTTCACCGATTCTACCGTGGCGATGGCGTCGCCGGCGCTGACTTCTTCACCCACTTCGGGCAATTCCACAAAGACGACGTCGCTGAGCATATCCTGCGCGGCGTCGCTGATCCCCACAACGGCGAGGTCGTTCTCAATGCGCACCCATTCGTGGGTCTCTGCATACCTGGCCTTTTTGTCGAGCTTAAAACTTGCCATAAAGTTCCTTGTCCTTTCTGTCCGAATCCCTGATGGGTTGTGCATCTATGCTTTGTAGTTTGATTGATAGAAGGGGCGTTTCACAACGTGGGCCTTGCGCGCTTTGTCTCGGATCAAGATTTCAATCTCACTCCCTAGTTTGTGATGACCATAAGGGAGATAACCCATCCCCAAAAATTGATCGAGGGTGGGGCTCTTCATGCCCGTGGTGACGTGACCGACGACCGCGCCGTTGATGGCAATGGCATAGCCCTCGCGTGGAACGGCGCGGTCGATCATCTCGAAGCCGACCAAGATCCGCTGCTGTGGTTCCAGTTTAGCCTTGAGCAGGCTGGATCGACCCAAGAAGTCGGGCTTGTCAAGCGATACGACCCAACCCAGGCGCGCTTCATAGGGATGGGTATTGGCGTCGATCTCATGGCCGTAGAGCGGCATACATGCCTCGAACCGCAGACTATCGCGAGCCGCCAATCCGCAAGGCAGCAGCCCGTCTGCCGCGCCTTCGGCCAGCAATTGATCCCAAAAGGATACGCTCTGTTCAGCGGGCAGATAGAGTTCAAAACCATCTTCGCCGGTGTAACCCGTACGCCCTAACAACATCTTGACCCCGCCTACAGTGGCCTCCATCGCCGTGCGCGCCTTCATCCCCGCCAGATCGGCATCGCTCAACCGCTGTACAATCTCCACCGCTTTCGGTCCTTGAATTGCCAGCATATAGGTCTCATCCGAGATATCGCGCAGGGTCACGTTATATCCATGGACGTGAGCATTGAGCCACTCCCAGTCCTTGCCCCGGTTGGACGCGTTGACAACAATCAGCCAGCATTCCGGCAGACGATAGAGGAAGATGTCATCGATAATCGTGCCATCTTCGTAGAGGAGCAGGCTGTAATGAGCGTCCCACTCTGCCATCTCGGCGACATCATAGACCTGCACAAATTGGAGAAAGTCGACAGCGTCTTTGCCGCTGAGTTCAAACTGGCCCATATGATCAATATCAAAAAGGCCGGCGGCACGGCGGACAGCTTCATGCTCGACGGAGGGGCCGGTGGGGTATTGAACAGGCAACTCCCAACCCGCAAAGGGGACCATGCGACCGCCAAGCGCCACATGGGAATTGTATAGCCTGGTCCGCTGCATAGATGACTCCTTTAGGTGGCTTCTATCCTTTTTTCGAGTATAACAAGGGGCTGATCGATTGACAAGTTACTTCTTGCGCCTATTTCTGTGCAGTGATAGGATTCGCTTATGCGAAGACGGCAGTTTTGGGTCCACACCGCGGTTTTGAGCAGCTACACTTTGCTGGCGTTCTTGTTGACATGGCCGCTGGTGCTTTTTTTCGGAAGCCACGTCCCAGGGGATGGTATTGACGACCCCGCGTTAGCCTGGAATCTCTGGTGGATCAAGGCGCGTTTGATCGATCAACTCCGCTTCGATATCTTCCACGTCGATTGGCTTTTTTTCCCCATTGAGATCAACCTGGGCTTCTACACGCTGACGCCGCTCAACGGCCTCTTGAGCGTTCCACTGCAAACCGGTTTTACCCTCATCACCGCCTCAAACCTGATCCTGCTTTCATCCTTTGTTTTGGGGGGATACGGGACGTTCTTGCTCGTGCGCTATTTGTTGGCCGGTAGCGGACAGCGGACAGCGGTCGGCGGTCGACGGTCGGCAGACGGCAGACGGCAGACGGACCGCGATCAATATCCAATATCCAATCCCCAATCCCCAATCCCCAATCCCCAATCCCTAATCTCCAATCTCCTCCCCGTCTTCGCCGCGGGGATCGTCTACGCCTTCGCCTCGTCCAAGCTTTTCTACGCCAGCTTGGGTCAATTCAACATTGCCAGCAGCCAGTGGATCCCCTTTACCGTACTCTATGTAATCCGCGCCGGGCAGACTCGCCGCGTCCGAGATGCAGCCCTGGCCGCGCTCTTTCTCACCTTACAAGCCTGGTCCGAGTTGACCTATGCCTCGTTCCTGTTGATCTTCATTGTTCTTTACTTTTTGTGGACCTTGGCGAGTGGACAGCGGACAGCGGACGGCGGTCAGCGGTCCGCTGTCCGCGATCTCTTCGCCTCTTTTCTCCTCATAGGCGCGCTGTTTACCGTCGGGATCTCTCCCTTCCTGTGGGCGATGGCGCCGGATCTGCTGCGAGAGGGGGATTTTTTCGCGTCGGGCGGTGGCTTTGCCGACATCTTCAGCGCCGATCTCATGGGTTATCTGCTGCCGACGCGGCTACATCCACTATTGGGGGATTGGGTGGCAGCGCTGCCCTTCCCCAACGACAAAGGGCAACAGATCTTCCTCGGCTACTCGACGCTGGCGCTGGGCATCCTCGGCGGCGTAGAATTGATCCGTCGCCAGGGCTGGCGTGGACTCTTCTGGCCGCTGATGGCGCTCTTCTTTTGGTGGCTGACCCTAGGCGCAGACGCTCGTTGGGCTGGGCAACCGCTCGGCATCCCCGGCCCCTTTGCGCTGATCAGCCAGCTTCCCTTCTTCAGCGGCAACCGTTACCCCAGCCGTTACACTGTCATGCTCATGCTCGCTGTAGCCGTCCTTGTTGGGTGGGGATTGGCGAGGATCAATGAATTAAGAATAAAGAATGGGCAGCGACTGCCCCTCTTTATTCTTCATTCATCATTCATCCTTCTCTTCCTCTTCGAACACCTTTCCACGCCGCTGCCGCTGAACGATTTCCGCGTACCGCCGATTTACGCCCAAATTGCCGCGGAACCGGGCGACTTTACCGTATTGGAACTGCCCACCGGCTGGCGCAATGGGGCGCGGGTGATGGGCAAATCGGACGTGTTGATTATGATGCAGCAGTGGTATCAGACGGATCACGGTAAGCGACGGCTGGGCGGGAATACAAGCCGCAACCCGGCCTACAAATTTCAATACTTCACCGAGGCGACTCTCATCGGCGATCTGATCGCCTTGATGAACGATGAACGAGGGCCAGATGGTGAACCCTATCTTGCCGCAGCCATTGACGACGCCTGGCCCGGACTTGTCGCCCGCAACCGCGAGACGGCTCCCTTTGTGCTGGATTTCCTCAACGTGCGGTTCGTCACCGTCCACGTGGAGAAGTCGCCGCTGCCGCTGCTCCGTTTTGTCGAGGAGGTGCTGCCTCTTTCCTTTGTGGACGAGTGGCAAGGGCCGGATTGGACAGGCGCGGCCTCAACCATCCGCCTTTATCGCGTGGACGAAACGCCTCAGCTTGAGGGATGGGCGCTTGATTTCGGTTCCTCGCGTGGTCAATTCCTCGCCGCCGAAGGGTGGAGCGTCGCCGGGATCGACGGGGTACGCTATGCCACACGTGCCCAGGCTGATCTGCTGCTCGATCTGCCCGCGGCGGGCGGATCGTTGCGCTTCCAGCTTTTTGGCCCGGCGGCGCTGACGGGTATCGCGCTCAACGGTGAACCCTTAACTTGGGTTGCGTCTGCGTCAGACGATGAATCCCAGATTGTGGAAGTGCAGATCCCGCTCGATCTGGCCGATCAGCCTGTGGATCGGCTGTCATTGCGCTTTGATAGGCTTTACCCTCTCGCTCATCTCTGGCGCGACCGCGTGGACGGCTGGCCGATTGGCACGACTGGCGTCGTCCTGCCTGTGGATCGTCCCTTGCTTGTGCGCAGCGCCGGTAAGGACGCCGGCGATTTTGCACAGATCCTGCTGGCGGGGGAAAACGTGGCCCAGTCTGTTTTGGGGTACAATCTGGTTGCGCTTGATCCAAGGGGGGGCGTCTTGGAGAGTGTAGCGTTCAACACCCTCATCTCCCCATCCGAATCGATGGCGATGGCTGATTGGCTGGCGCAATGGCCTATCGGCGTCGTGATCGCAGGGGCTGTGCGCGACGAAGCAAGCTACAATCTGGGCGAGGATGCCGTCACTGCGCTGCGCGGCGCGGGCGTCGTCACCGATCTGCGCGGCGCCTTCCGCGGCAGCCATGCCTTCATCGGCGTCATCGGCGCGTCCGCTGGCAGCGCGCTCGAAGCGTTCTCTCCCTTTCACCCGGCGACGGTTGCGCTTGGTCCGCCGGTGGATGCGCCACAGATCAGCGGCGGCGTTGGGCGCATTGAGTTTGCGCCGTCGAACCGATAGAACAATGATAACGTTACCCATTTGGGTGTGCTCAAAATGAGTTGGTCATCTGGGTAGGGGTTTGGGTGGACGGCTCACAAAATCGTCTGCGTAGGCCATTGCTCGTCTGCCGTCCACCCAAACCCTTACGAATCATCAACTGAATACACCCTATCCATTTGGAGGAAATTGTGACAGAGAAAAAGGACAAAATTCGCGTTGCGCAGGTTGGCTTCGGTTACTGGGGACCCAATTTGGCGCGCAATCTATATCAGATGCCCAACGTGGATCTGGCTTACCTTGTCGATAAAGATGAAACTGTCTTCCCACGCGTGCGCGAACTCTACCCGGGCACTGCTACGGTAACAGACCTGAGCGCCGTGGTGGATGACGCGGATCTGGACGCCATTGTGATTGCAACCCCGGCCCGCTCTCACTATTCCCTGGCAAAAACGGCGCTGCTGGCCGATAAACATCTCTTCGTGGAAAAGCCCCTGGCTATGGATCTGACCCATGCGCGCGAACTGGTGGATCTGGCGCGTGAACGTCAACGAGTACTCATGGTCGGCCACATCTTCGAATACAATTCGGCTGTCCGTTATATCAAAGCTGCCCTGGATCGGGGCGATCTGGGCGAGGTCTATTATCTCTACAGCCGCCGCGTCAACCTGGGGCGCGTGCAGAGCGACATCAACGCCCTGTGGAGCATTGCCCCCCACGACATCTCGATTGCGCTCTACCTGCTGGGGCGGATGCCCGAAGCGGTGAGCTGTCATGGGTCCGCCTGTCTCAACGGCGCCGTAGAAGATGTGATCTTCCTGACGCTGCACTTCTCTGGGCCGATACTCTGTCATGTCCACGCCAGTTGGCTGGACCCAAGCAAACAGCGCGAAATGACGATTGTGGGCAGTGAGAAGATGGTTGTTTACAACGATGTCGCCAGCGAGGATACGATCCGCATTTATGATAAGGGCGTCTACCGCCGCGGGGATCCGATTTATGGAGAATACCAGTTTAAGGTCCATTCGGGCGATATTTTAGTGCCGCGGCTAGATATGCGCGAGCCTTTACGCGAGGAACTCAATGACTTTGCCAGGGCCATCCAGACCGGTACACCGCCCCAGGTGGATGGTGAAAACGGGCTGCGCGTTGTCACCGTCCTTGCGGCAGGGCAGAGAAGCCTGGAACAGAATGGGGTGAAGGTAGAGATCGCATCCTTGCGTTAGCTCACGACCCTTCCGCGCCTTCGTCTGTCGCCGGTGAGGGATCGGGCTGTTCGATCGGCGCTTCCTGGTTCGAAACCGATGGCAAATTGGTCTGGAATTCCGCCATAGGCGTCGGCGGTGACGAAATGATCGCCTGGCTGTTGACCGGGATGATGAGACGTTGCCCAACGTAGATCCGCGTGGAAGGCAGGCGATTGCGCTCGATAATCGCGCTGGCCGAAACGCCAAACCGTGCGCCAATACCCGTCAGCGAATCCCCGGCGTAGACAACATAGGATACCTCGCCACTGCGCGCTGGCGCTGCGGTTGCGCCCGCAGCGCTACGTGGCGCAGGGGTTGCAACCGGGAATATTGGAGGGGCAGGGGTAGCATTCTGCAACGGAACAAGTCGCGGCCCAGGGGTGATGGTTGGCGCGCTTGCTGGTGACACACCCGTAGGGGGAATACGCAGCCGCTGGCCCACGCGGATCCGATCATAATTGGTAATGCCATTGTAGTTCGCAAGTTGGCGTAGCCCTACCCTGTAGCGTTGAGCGATCCCCGAAAGGGTTTCGCCAGCCTGAACAATATGCACAACATCGTTCTCAGCCGCCGCGGTTTCACCTGGCGCGTCCACGAGCATGAACGCGCCGCAGAGGATCAGCAAGATCAGCCCACGGCGTAGGAAAGAGAGCTGAAAGCAACGGAAAAGTGGAGTGTTCATGAGGAGATCCGCTTCACCTGATGGTAGTATACATTTGATTGATTGCCAGAATAGTGCGCTTTGTTTCGTCATTGCGCCTCAAGTCTGAACAGGCTTTTATAGAGAACACACATAAAGTTCGTACAATCGTAGGGGCGCTTGCGGACGCTGCGTCCGCTTGCTGCGTCCGCTGGGTGCGGCAAGCAGCACCCGTACCGAATTGGATGATGTTCAAATGGCTTCTCTATTAGGTGTAGGTCAAGTTGGGAGCATGTGAAGTGCCGCGGACTTTTTGTCGAGTGCGACAGTGTTTTCTCATGTGTCGCCATCTTCTTTATAAAGTTCCCGGCGCTTTCACCCAAAGATGAACTACACCCAGCCTTTTGGCCTTCTTGCAGTCATGTCAAGAATAGGGTACTAATATATTAATGCTAGGGTGTGTTCAAAATGAGTTGGCCATCTGGGTAAGGGTTTGGGTGGACGGCTCACAAAATCGTCTGCGTAAGCCAATGCACGTCCGCCGTCCACCCAAACCCTTACGAATCATCAACCCATTCTGAATACACTCTAATGAATATAACAGGAATAGAGTACTCTTGTATCCAGCTTTTCAAGTATATACTGTTCACAGATAAGGTCCGCGCCAGAGAGTTGTAGAGGTTTGGGTGGACGGCTCACAAATATTGTCTGCGTAAGCCAATGTTCGTCTGCCGTCCACCCAAACCCTTATGAATCATCAACCCATTCTGAATACACCCAAATCAAGGCACTTCTTAATTTCTCGTAATCTTGTACGCATAATAGCTGATGTTCTGGCCTCAGGCTATCTGATGATTGTCCTAGTCCCCCCTAGGACATGCAGATAGCCAGACAACAGGATAGTGAAGGAACCAAATCTATGCACCCCAAGCGCAGTCTGCCCGGCCACTTAAAGCCTCTCCTCGTTCCGCTATTCATCCTACTGTTTGCATCGTGGTTGTCGTCATCGACCTTTGCTCAATCTGTGGATTCCCCCTGGCTTACGTACAAACAAGAAGGTGGATTGGCTTCTAATAGCGTTTGGAAGATCCTGCCCACCAATGGGGAAATCTGGTTTGGCACCGATAACGGCGTGAGCCGTTTTAACGGCGAGTGGATCTCGTGGCGGGGCGGCAGCGGCTTCGTTGAGGGCGCTGTGTTGGCGTTAGCCACAGGTGCCACCCAGAATGTGATTTGGGCCGGCACAGCGCGCGGCGACCTTCTCTATTGGGAGGGCGAGACCTGGCAAAAGGTCATCACCTTAAGTCATCCCATCCAGGTATTGGAATTCTTTGACGGTGAACTCTGGATTGGAACCGGAGCGGGGCTCTACATTTGGAAAGGGACGGAGACGATCCCCGTCGGGAACCTGGGCAATGCTTCCATCCAAAGCATTGCCGTCCATGCCAGTACCATGTGGGTGGGAACCGATCAAGGTCTCTGGCTTTTCCAACGCCAATCCTGGTCTAAAATCACCGTGGAGGATGGCCTGCCCAGCAACAACATCACCGCGCTCTGGATCGATCCTAATGGCCCGATTTGGGTCGGCACCAACACAGGGCTGGCGCAGCGCAACCCCATTACAGGCATCTGGAACACAGTTATTACAGAAAGTATCGAAGGGCGACCGTTCCGTGTTCAAGCGCTGACGGGCAACAGCAACGGCGAAGTATGGGGGGGCACCGACGGGGATGGCTATTTTCAGACCGGTGCAGGCGGTCATATTCGCTCTTTCCCTGGCGATGTCGGCCTGACGACGCGCTTTGTACAGGAAGTTGCGCTGGATAAGGATGGTTCAATCTGGTTCGGTACTGCCTCTGGCGTCTTTCGCAAGGACCAGAATATGTGGGTGAAGGAGCTTCAGGACGGCGTACGCTTCCCTGGCATCAACTATATCAACACCCTGCTGGTCGATAGTCACAACCGTATCTGGATCGGGACCCAAGGCGCCGGCATTCGCCTGAAAGAGAACGGCTCCGAGGCGTCGAATGAAGAAATCACCTTCACCACAGAAGGGGTTGGTCCTGTTGAAGAAGGGGAGGTCCCTTCCGAAGAGGATCTGCTTTCAGAGAATGTCTTGCCTGACAATTTTGTGAATACCCTCATCGAGGATCAGGAGGGGCGGATCTGGGCTGGGACGAATCAGGGGGTAGCCGTCTACAGCAAAATCGACCAGCAGTGGACACAACCGATCTCCACGAGCCTCCTGCCGGATCCTGTGGTTCGCGTCTTGTTGAGCGATCAGAATTTTCTCTGGATCGGCACCGCCAGGGGGCTGGCCCGCTATGGTCTGGTCAGTGGCGAACTGATTTGGATCGACGAACTGACCGGGCAGAATATCTACTCTTTGGTTCTCGATCCGCTGCGCCAACTCTGGGTGGGGACGCTGGATAATGCTATCTTTGTACACGACAAAGATGATGTATGGGTCCACTACCCGCAAATTCCCGGCAACCCAAATACAGTTGCCGGGAACGCCATTGTTTCCCTCTCCCCTGTGGCGGGGGGCGGCATCTGGGCGGCTATCAATCGCGTTGGTCTCAATTACTGGGATGGCGAAAAGTGGGTCGATTTTACCCAACGCATCGACCTGCCCAGCAATCTGCTTTACACACTCTATACCGATCCTCTCGATGGCTCACTTTGGATCGGGAGTGAAGGCGGTGTAACGCGCTATGATGGACGCACCTGGGAAACGTTGCAAGTTGGCGATATTATGCCCAATGCCTCGATCTTTGCCATTGCACGTGCGCACGATGGCAGTTACTGGTTTGGGGGGAAAGATGGCCTCACCTTCTATCGCCCCGAAAAAAGCCCACCGTGGATTCGGATCGATACCATTGCCGGTTCCACCGTCCAAATTACGGCTGACAAAGTTGAAATTGAGACAGGCAGCCAGATCGGTGTGCGCTTTGTCGCCGGTGATCTACACACGGCGCCAGCGGATCTCAATATTCTCTACCGTATCGTCGGCCCTGGGCAGATCGGCGAGTGGCTTCCAACCAGCAGTGAATTTCTCCAACTCTCTGCGTTTGAGCAGCCTGGCCTCTTCCGGGTTGAACTGATGGCGCGCGATCAGTCATTTAACTATTCGGACGCCGCCAACCTCAGCATTGATGTTGTGGTCCCGCCTCCCACTGTTCAGATTCCTATCTTTGGGGCAGTCCAACGGGACACACTGATCGCCTTCTCTGCCATTGCCAGCGTCGCCGTGATCAGCTTTGTGATCATGAGCATTGGCATTGTGCGCAACCGTCGCCGTGTGCGCGAGGCCCTGATCCGGGGCTACAACCCCTTTGTCAGCGGCGAACCCGTCCGCCGCGAGGATATGTTCTTTGGCCGCTACGATCTTCTACAGCGCATTATTGATACCCTGCACAACAACAGCATTATGATCCACGGCGAGCGCCGGATCGGCAAGACAACCTTGCTCTACCAGTTAGCGGCCCGTCTGCGCGAAGTGGATGACGCCGAGTTTTGGTTTATTCCGCTCTATATTGATCTGGAAGGCACCGCCGAAGATGGCTTTTTCCATTTTCTCATGGAAGAGATCTTAAACGGCGCGCTGACCCTGCCCGGCGCTCGCGAGGATGTACAGCCCATGCTCCAAGCGTTGCTCTATTACACAGTGCCTACCCATGATTACTCGGATCGTGAATTTAGTCGCGATCTGCGCGATGTCATCCGCGTTCTGACCACCTACGGGGAAGAACACCACCCCAATAAGCACCTGCGCATTATTCTACTTCTCGACGAAATGGATGTGATGAGCAGCTACAATCGGATTGTACAGCAACGGCTTCGGCGCATCTTTATGCGCGACTTTTCCGCAACGCTGGGCGCTGTGGTGGCGGGCATCCAGATCAGTAAAGAATGGGATCGAGTGGAAAGCCCCTGGTACAACCTCTTCAACGAGATCGAACTTGGGCCATTTGATCGTCAGCAAGCCATCGAATTGCTGGTCGAACCCATTCGTGAATACTATCGATACGAACCTGCGGCGTTGGAATTTATCATCGATCACAGTGATGGCCGCCCTTATCGGCTACAGCAGTATGCGCTGGAAGCGGTGAATCGTATGCTCGCCGACGGCAGAAATGTCATCAACTTACGCGACGTGGAATATGCACATGAGCATATTCAGCGTATGAGTACTGCCGCCGATCTTGGGCTTAATTCTGCTCAATCCAAAGCTGAGACGCCCGCAGAGGATGAGCCATCCCCGGCGGTGATGACGCCCAACCAGGAATCAACTGTAGAATAGATTCTCTTTAGCAGAACGGTTAGAAGATGCGTAATCCTTACATTGTAGGGCGATGGTTATTTGGGAAAGATCACTATGGGCGACAGCGGGTACTCGACTATTTGCTGAACGTACAGGAACCTGCGACCTGGGTGGTCGGCACCCGACGCATGGGTAAAACCTCTCTGCTGCGCCAACTTGAATGGATGACGAGCCAGACAGAGTCGCCGTTGGTCCCCCTCTTCTGGGATCTGCAAGGATGCGAAACGCCCGCTGATCTCGATTACGAGTTGTTCATCTCGGTTGAGGATCAGCAAAGGCGGTTCGAAGCGCTGGGTGTAAATATCGCCAGCCTCGAAACAATGGATACAATCCGTATCCTGCGCACTTTGCAGCGGACGTTGCGCGAGTCGAACAAACAACTCTTCCTCTTGATTGACGAGACCGAAGCCCTGATCAACGTCGCCGCCCGCGATAGTTCCGTCCTAGCGCGGTTGCGCAAACTCTTTCAGAGTGGCAATCAGCGCACAGTTATGGTCGCCACCAAGTCATTGATGCGGCTCAACGATCTATCCCTGGGCTGGAATACAAGCCCCTTCCTCTTTGGCGTTAATCTCGTCAACCTGTGGAGCCTTGACGCCGACGCCAGCCGCGCCCTGGTGTTGCAACAACAGAGCGATTTTCCACTCAATGTCGATAGTGATCTGGTCGAGGATGTACTCATCCATACCCACCGCCACCCCTACCTGATCCAATACCTCTGCGCGCGGCTCTTTGAAAGCACCTCCGACACCACGGGGACATTGCGCCCAATCAGGGACATGGATCTCCAGCCAGATCAGCTGCTCTCTGGCTTTTTTCAGATCGACTTTGACCATCTGACCGCGGTCGAGCGCCAGATCCTGTTGACAGTGGCGCGCCACAGCGTTATCTCAGACGAAAAGCTCTACGCCGAATTGGCGAACGAATCACCTGCGCGTGTCTCCACATTCGTTTATGGCATGAACAAACTCGGCCATCTGCGCTCTGTCTACGGTCAATGGACTCTGGGCAACGAGTTTCTACGCCGCTGGGTGTTGGAAAATTATGATCAGTTGATCCACGCCGTCCAATCTCAGATCAGCGATCAAGGCGTCGAGTCCTTGTTGGTGGCTGGGCGAAAAATGGAACAGGGCTATCTTCAACAGGAACTGCGCGTTCTCCAGACCCGGCTCGATGGCCTGCTTGAGCAGCGTAATGGCTACGCTGGCGAAGTTCCCCTCCTACTCTCTACAGAGATCCACAATCTGCGCCGTGAAATCAGCCTGCTTGGCGAACAACTGCGTGATCTCGATAAACTCGCACTTCCTCTGACTTAGGCCATGCCAAGATTTCAATGATCGTAACTGTAGAGCCGTCTACCGTAGGGGCACGGGTGGGGGCGAGAAGCATGCTCGCCATAAACCGAATGTTTAAGCCCGCCCCCACCCGTGCCCCTACGCCCCGCCCATCGGGGGATGATGTCCTCCCTAACTTTTGACAGCAAACATATTAACGTATAATGCATCAAAAGAAATCTGGCTGAGCCGGGTGGCTCAGCCAGATTTTTGATAGTCATGTTGCTTGTTCCAACTGTGCAGCCACCGGTAAACAGGGCGCACTGCAAAAAAGAGAAGGTAAGCATACTTCATGAGCCAACCCATCCCGTTGGTCGATCTTAAGGCGCAATATGCCACAATCCAATCTGAGGTGGATCGCGCCATCCGCCGCGTCGTAGAAAATACAAATTTTATCATGGGGTCAGAAGTCAGCAACTTTGAAAAAGCCTTTGCGAACTTCTGCGGCGTCAAGCATTGTGTGGGGGTTGGCAGCGGAACCGCCGCGCTCGAACTCGTTTTGCGCGCGCTGGGGATTGGTCCTGGCGATGAGGTGATCACCGTCGCGCATACCTTTATTGCCACCGCCGAGGCCATTTCAGCGGTTGGGGCGCTCCCGATCTTTATCGACATCGATCCCCAAACCTATAACATGTCTTCAAGTGCGCTCGTGCAGACCATTAACGAACGCACGCAGGCCATCATTCCCGTCCACATTTATGGGCAACCCGCCGACATGACCACCATCGGCGCCATTGCCAGCCAGCACAATATCCCCATCATTGAGGACGCGGCCCAGGCGCATGGCGCAATCTGGGCAGGGCGCAAAGTCGGCGGATTGGGGAGAGCCGCCTGTTTTAGCTTCTACCCCGGCAAGAATCTCGGCGCCTATGGGGATGCTGGCGCTGTGACCACCGACGATGACGAGGTAGCCGCGCAGGTGCGACTGCTGCGGAATCATGGTCGCCACGACAAATATTTGCACGAGATCAAGGGTTTCGGCCATCGCATCGACGCCCTCCAATCGGCGATTTTGGGCGCAAAGCTCCCCTTTTTGGATGAGTGGACCGCGGCGCGACAGCGGTTGGCTGCCCGCTACACTGAGCTTTTGAGCGATTTGGAATTGATGTTGCCCTCTGTGGACGCGCAGGCCGAGTCGGCCTGGCATCTTTACGTTATCCGCACGCCGCTGCGCGAAGAGATGTTTGATCATCTGAAAACACAGGGCATTGGCGCTGGCGTCCACTACCCGATCCCACTCCATTTGCAACCGGCTTACGCCGATCTCAATTACAGCCCTGGCGATCTGCCCGTCACCGAAGCTGTGGCCAAGAGTTGTTTGAGCCTTCCACTCTACCCTGAAATGAGCGACGAACAGCAGGATCGGGTTGTAGCTGCGATCCGTACCTTT
This sequence comes from Caldilineaceae bacterium, assembly GCA_019637695.1. GTDB lineage: Bacteria > Chloroflexota > Anaerolineae > Caldilineales > Caldilineaceae > RI-153. Next base: position 22,644 of record JAHBVG010000041.1, read on the forward strand.
TTGGAGAAGCAAGGATGGACGGAACCCAACAATTAGCAAAAGAGATCATGGATGGTGCAGCGCCTGGCCCGGTCGCCACTGTCGAGGATAGCCTCGCCTCGCTCCATCTGGTAGTCCAGCCGGATATTTTGCCGCTGGCGCTTTCGGTGGTGATCCCGGCTCGTAACGAAGAAGCGACAATTGTGGATGTAGTGACCCGAGCCTTTGCGGCCTTCACCGAATTGGGGCGTAGGGGCGAAGTGCTGGTGGTCAACGATGGCTCCACTGACCGCACCGGCGCGCTGTTGCTGGCGTTACAGACAGAATTCCCCGATCTGCATGTTTTCACCAATCGACGCAGCCACGGCATGACGGCGGCGCTACAGCGCATGTTTGCTGCCAGCCGCGGTGAAGTGGTGATCCTGATCCCCGCGGACCTGGAATCCGATCCGCTGGTAGACGTGCCGGCGCTGGTCCATCACATGGAAGCGGCGGATCTCGACGTGGTGGCAGGTTGGCGGCAAGGGCGGCGCGACGGCAAGATCTTTGCCAGCTCGATCTACAACTTCATCATGCGTCAACTGGCCGGGGTCAAGGTCCACGACGGAAACTGGATCAAGGCTATGCGTCGCGAGATGATCGATACCCTGCCGCCCCTGCGCTCGGATTGGCACCGCTTTCTGCTCATGATCGCCGCCCATCAGGGCTTCCGCATTGGCGAAGTGAAGACGTTTTACCAGCCGCGGCGCTCTGGCAGCAGCAAATTCGGCTTCAGCCGCATCCCCATCAGCTTTTTGGATGTGCTTGTCGTCAAATTTCTGCTCACTTTTAGCCGTTCCCCCATGCGCTTCTTCGGCGGGCTGGGGCTGGCCGGCATCGTGATCAGCCTGCTTACCTTTGTCTACCTGACCGGTCTCTATTTCTTCTTTGAGACCCAGCAACGTCCTGTCTTCCTGGCTGCTGGCATCCTGGCGGTGATCAGCGTACTCCTGATCCTCGTCGGCTTTTTGGCCGAACTCATCGTCAGCCAGACCGAGCGCATCGACGAACTCGAGCGCCATTGGCACGCCGAGCGGGGACCAAAGTGACGGCAGACAGCAGACCGCGGACGGCAGACGGTGGAGCGTACCACGCACGACGCACTATCCAATATCAAATACCCTATCTCCAATGACCAACCTACCCTCCCTCCATGAAAAAGCCGGTTACGTCAACCGCATGTTTGCCGATATTGCGCCGCGCTATGATCTAATGAACCGGCTCATGACCGGCGGCCAGGATATGCGCTGGCGCGTGGAGTTGATCAAGCTCTGCGATCTCCCGCCCCACGGCAAGTTGCTCGACGTAGGAACCGGCACCGGTGACATCGCCTACGAAGCGCTGCGCCAGCATCCATCGGTGACGGCGATTGGCTGTGACTTCACCTTCGAGATGATGGCCGTGGGTCAGGGGAAAAGTCGACGCGCCCCGGTCTATTTTGCCCAGGGTGATGGGCTGCGTCTGCCTTTCCCGGACCATACCTTTGACGCCGTGACCAGCGGTTTTCTGCTGCGCAACGTGGTGGATATTGACGCCGCCCTGAGCGAACAGCGTCGAGTCACCAAACCCGGCGGGCGCGTCATCTGTCTGGAGACAACGCCGCCCAGCCAGACGTTGTCGGGACCGCTGGTGCGCTTTCACATGTTCCGCGTGATCCCCTTGTTGGGGCGGATCATTTCGCCGCGGGGCAACGCCTATCAATATCTGCCGCAAAGCACAACCGTCTTCCCCGAACCAAAGGAGATGGCGCGCAAAATGGAACGCGCCGGGCTGAAGCACGTCTTCTACCGCAAAAAGATGTTGGGGACAGTGGCGATTCATGTGGGGACGGCGTAGAAGAAATAATGAGTAATGAGTAATGAGTAAATGTCGGTGGACAACTGGTTGCACAATAGGGTGATTCCCAATGACCGACCAACTTCTCCATCTACTCATTACTCATTACTCATTACTCATTACTCATTACGATTTATCCACACCAAGGAATTCTGATGACGACGACCGAACCCATCTCCGATCTCCACGGCGCGCGGGCGGCGCTGCGCGGCAACCCATCCTTTGTCTGGCGCGCAGGGCAGGAACGCCGGTTGAAGATGATTTTGGATTGGTCGCCCCGTCCCTTGCGGCGGGCGCTGGTGGATGGCTGCGGGGTGGGCATGTATGTGAAGGCGTTGCAGCCTCACGCAACCGAGATCTACGGCATCGACATCGAGGGCGAACATTTGGAACGGGCCGTGGAGATGGTCCCTGACGCCTATCTACAACTGGCGCGTGGGGAAGAATTGCCCTATGCCGACAACTTCTTCGATTTGATCCTCTCGCACGAGGTCTTGGAACATGTGCAGGATGATCGCCACGCCGCCGCCGAGATGGCGCGCACGCTGCGCCCTGGCGGCCGCGCTGTGATCTTTGTCCCCAATCGTCTCTACCCCTTCGAGACCCACGGCCACTATTGGGAGGGCGAATACCACTTTGGCAACACCCCGTTGATCAACTACCTGCCCGATCCGCTGCGGGATCGGTTAGCTCCCCATGTGCGCGCCTACACCCGTTGGGGACTGCTCGATCTCTTTGTGGGCCAGCCCGTGCGCGTCCTTCACCACACGCAGATCTTCCCCGGCTACGATAACATCGTTCACCGCCGCCCGCAGATGGGGAAATGGCTGCGTCGCATCACCTACGCCCTGGAGCAGAGTCCGCTCGCCATCTTGGGGATCAGTCACTTCCTCGTGGTGGAGAAGGTGTGAGAAGCGGAACTTTGTTATTGCTCACTCAGTATGAACCTGTGCAGGCTGGACATGAAGCCGCAGCCCAAGTGACTTGTAAAGACTCTCTCGGCCCAGGCCAGCCTCTCTGGCGATCTGTGTCATCCCCTTGGCGCGGGCGATATCACCCAAAGCTGCTATCACCAAGGCCGGATCTCCCTCTTCAAAGGCTGCTTCGAGGTAGGCGGCCATAGTTTTGTGCCTCCATACTATTCTACGGTGTTACCTCTACAACATGATGTTGCTATGATTGATCAGATTACAGTCTATCACTTAGGCTTGTGGGTTGTATAGTGTACTTTACAGATATCTATTAGAACGGAAGCCAGAACCTTAAGATATTTTATGTGCCGCCGTACCTGTATAGTATCTGGAAAAGTGGGTATCGTACTAGGGTGGGCGATTTGATTACGTATATTCATCAATTCTTCTAGCAGAGCCTTTGCTGCTGCTTCAACTCGCTGATCTGCGTTATCTTCAAAGAACAATTTCAATTGTGACTGTTTGGCTAGCTCTGACCAAAGTGACGGAATTCCTACGCGCTTATATAAGTCAGCTAATAAATTAGGCCTAAGATTCTGTTCAGTGATGGAAAGACATGCTGAATTAATTTGTCCTACCCCATTTTCGGCTTCCATATTTTTAGCAAGATTTACAACGAAAGTCTGAACCTGAAAAGTATCAAACCCATATCTAGAGGGCCTGACGAGAACTTCAGCCGTTTGTGAGATGAGCGTTGACTGCATTTTTTCAGGTAGGTCACTGAATTTTTTGCACTTTTCTGCAAGTAAATCGCACAATGTTTCAAATGAGATGCGAACAAAGTTCTCGAAGCGTCCAACGATATATAGCAGGAGTGTGCCAGACAAAATAGGAATCTCAGTAGGTGAATTTCTAACTTTAATATGTAAATCTCTGGCTGTATCAATAAAGGTGATACCTTCCTCATCTAAATCTGGTGGTGTTCCTGCTAGTTGTCGGATTCCATCTACGATGGTTAAAAGTTGCTCAACTCGTTGCATCTCATCATAAAAGTCGTTTAGAGAAGTATCAAACAAGTCGTTCATCTTGCATATCACCCTTCAAAATCCTGGTTGCAAGAGCAACTCTCGTTTTTATATTTTCCATAGTGTTGCCCTGACGTCCGACTATCAAGGCATAATCATCTGAATTTTGCAAAGATGCATCAAGTCTCCTTTTTATTTCTACTTTATTCAGATCGTCCTCTGTCAGATTGGAGAGGCTCATCGCAACCATTAATGCCTCATATAAGGATCTACTAGGACGGCTGATATTTGGTATTCTGAACGGTTTCCCATCGAAAATTTTGAAAAGAAGATGAAACTTCTCTTCAAAGTGTGCCTGTAAGGATTGAATGATTTGTTCAGAATCGTTGACATGTCTGCTCATACAGTCATCTAGCAAGTGGCTTAGTGAACCTCGTTTGTCATCTTCTATAGCTTCTTTAATCGCAAAGAAACGGAGCACTAGTTCACAGTCAGCCATTGTCTTATATAATGTATTGCTTGCTAATTTTTCTGGGATTTCCTGTTCTTCTTCATGTGTACGAGATGGTATGCCCCATGCCTTTGTAAATTCATCAGATCGTGCAAGTCTTATTAACATCCTATTAAATCTGCCAGGATATAAGGCATTCCGTAATTCTTGAGGATTTAACTTTTCCCCCCCTGTGTTAAGCCTATCAAATAGAATACGGCGAATATCAAAATCATCTCTATCTGGCCGACGAGTTTCCGCGAGCAGGACAACTGCTGATAAACTCCGTCTCTGTAACCCTTTCTGAATAATCATTGGCAAATCACGAAACCTTTTCCGGTTAAGTTCTGCCCAGTATTCAAGCCCTGTGAGTGCAAATCTATTTTCAAAGAAATCCCGTATTGTGTCTAGCCGCTGACGACCATCAACTACTTCATATGCATTGTACTCATGCTCAAACAAAAATATCGGCGGAATAGGAATATTCATCAAGAATGACTCAATTAACTGAGATCTTTTCTTTTGAGACCATCGTTGTCTACGCTGATACTCAGGAGAAACATTAATGATGAATGAGTCTTGTTTGAGAGCTAGGGCTAGGTAATCTAAGTTAAAATCTTTAGTTTCACGCACGACCCGGAGTTGACTTCGAGCATACTTCTCAGAAATAGTTTCTTCCGTAAGTGCAGTTTTTGCTGAAGGTTCCACAACAGCATCATCTGCTTCTTGCCAGTGTCTAATATCTTCTTCAGAGAAATTATCGTCACTATTCCCGAATACACTATTTCCTTGAACCATTTTTACTCCCTAGATAATGTATGGTAGCCATACGGAATTGCTATTGATAGATAGTGTAGCATACACAATATTGTTTGACAATTTATATGGAATATGTTATTTGGTAGTCTATAATGTGACAAGGAATGTGACAAGGTGCGAAAGTGTAAGTTGCTATAGTGATGCTATTGTCCCTTACTTTGCATTTCCTTCGAGCGACTCGTCACCCGCCGCGCAGGGATCACCCCCGACGTCGCGGCGAGATCGTAAAAGCGTTGCGCCTCTTCCATCTCCCCCAGAACCTCATACGAATGGCCCAGGTTGACGTAGAGCGAAGGATAGAACGCCTCGACCCGCTCATCGCCAACGGCGTCGGCGTGGCGCAGGGATTCTAAATTCCAGGCCAGGGTTTGTTGGGGAGAGTCCTGAAAACGGGCGACGTAATGGGCGGCGATACAGGCTTCAAAGTCGTCCGCCGCCAGCGACCACGCTTGCCAGTAGAGATCCCGCGCGTCTTGACGACGGCCCTCCAATTCAGCCCTTGACCCTTCGATACAGAGTTTGATTACAGGATTGTTTGGGTCCACGGTTCGATCTCAGCCGCGAAGATGCAACTGGCCGCGCACGACACGGAGCAATTCAGCCTGATCCGCCACCAGATAGGTTGCATTCGCCTCGGTCAACTCGGCGGCGGAGCCATATCCCCACAGGACGCCGATGGCGGTGACCCCGTTGGCGTGCGAGCCGAGGATGTCGTGTTTGCGGTCGCCGATCATGGCGGTCTCGGCGGCGGACAGGTGTTCGATCTCCAAAATATAGGCGATGAGATCGGCCTTGTCCTGGCGCGTGCCGTCCAATTCCGCGCCGTGGATGGCTTGGAAGTGATGCGCCAAGTCAAAGTGATGCAGAATTTTGGTGGCGAAGATGTGCGGTTTGGAGGTGGCAAGATAGAGTCGATGGTCTTCCTCTACCAGCGAAGCCAGTGTCTCGTCCATCCCCGCGTAAACTTCGTTTTCGTACATACCGACCTCACCGAAGCGCTGGCGATAGAGTGCAATCGCCCGGTTGATCGCTCGCTCATCCGTCGTGGCGAGGAGAGAGGCAAAGGTCTGCGACAACGGCGGCCCGATGAAACGGACCAGATCCGCTTCATCGGGCGCGTGGTAGCCCATCTCCGTCAACGCGTATTGAATGCTGCGCGTGATCCCCGTCTTGGGTTCGGTCAACGTGCCATCCAGATCAAAGAGCAGATTTCGCATCGGCCCAATCCCCAATCCCCAGTCCCCAACGCTAAATCCCCATACTCTCGTTGATCGGCCGCTGATATACGTCGATTCGCTCGTCGAGTACATCCTGCACGTGGACGATCTGGCCGGTGGCGCCCGATTCAAGCATGGCGTAGGAGACGGCGACCGAGCGGCTGCCCTGCTCAATGTCCACTTCGGCGGGGTGCTTGCCGGCGATAGCGCCGCCAAAGTCCGCATATTCTACGGCGATGAGCTTGCGATCCGTCTCGTTGAAGGGGAAATCGTAGCGCCAGAGGCGATCCCCGCCAAAGAGAGCGGCGGTGGCTTCGTCCAGCCGGAAGTCGGGCACTCGATCCAGCAGGCGGTCGTCGTCGATAGTCTCGCCGCCGCTTGTCATGCGGATGGGGCGACCGGTGCGGTCATTGGGCAGATCGAGCGATCCTTTGGCGCCGTGGATCTGGCGCGCCCAGATCGGCTGACCGTGGTTGGCGTGGTCTTCGAGGTATTGGCCCACCGCGCCACTGGCAAAGAGGATGGTGGCATAGCTGGCGTCTTCGGCGGTGGCTTCAAAGTAGGCGGGCATGGTCCGTTGCCAGCGCCCATAGACGCCTGCCGGGTTGGAAGTCGGTTCCTTGCCTTCGCCCGCCGGGTTGTGGCGGATCGGCTCGTGCAGCCGTGTCTGCGCGTAGACGCTGGTGATCTCACCCATAAAATACTCCATAATGTCGGCGAAGTGGACGCCCACATCAAGCAGCACGCCGCTCTGATCCTTCTGGTGACGCCAGACTGAAATCAACATACGGTTGCCGCCGCCGCCCGCGCTCTGGTGCAGCATAAATCGAGGAATGCCGATTTCGCCAGCATCGAGCAGAGCCTTCGCCAGCCGGTTGATGGGATCGCGCCGATAATTTTCGGCCACGCTCACCACGAGCCCGCTCTCGTTGGCGGCTTTGCGCATGAGGTTGCAGGCGCGCGCAGTGAGGCCAGCGGGCTTTTCGACCATCACATGCCAGCCGCGCCCCACCGCATCGACGGTGAGATTGTGGTGGAAACGCGGCGTGGTGGTGATATCCACAGCGGCGACGTTGAGCTTGGATAATTCATCGTAATTGGCGACGACAGCTGGCCGCGTCCCCAGCAGCGTGGCGGCTTCATCGGCCAGCGAATTGGCGTTGTCCGTCACCGGGTCGCACGCGCCCACCAGTTCAAACGGGGAAAGTCCGGCCCGGTGCAACTCGGCCAGCCCGAACAAGTGGCGGTGGCCCATGCCACCGCAGCCAACAATCGCAAGAGGAATCCGGTTCATGTGGTATGTCCTTTGTGTGGATGGAGATACTTGTTGCGTAAAGAAGCGTGGTTCGCCCCTCGCTTCTTTCTCTGTCGTCAGCGTTATCGCTCGATTCCTGCCTCAACAAACGCGCGAGAGAGGACTTCATACGTCCGCGTTGCCGCAGCGAGTGGATCGTAGTCCGGGCGGCGCTGCACCATGATGCTGATCTCCGGCGAGATGAAGCCTTTATAGCCGTGGCGACGCATGGCTTTGAGATAAGTCACATAGTCGAAGACGCCCTCACCGGGGATGAGGAATTGATGATCGGGCGCGCGGCCGGTCTCGTCTTTGACGTGGGTATGGACGGTAATGGGCGTCAGCAGGCGCACCGATTCTTCAATCGGCACGCCGATCACGTTGAAGTGGCTGATGTCAAAGTTGACCTTGACATTCTCCCTGGCGACCCGTTCGATCAACTCCACGGTGGTTTGTGGGGTGTTGAGGATGGAGCCGACGTGGTGTTCAATTGCCAGGACAACGCTGCGGCTGGCGGCGTACTCGGCCAGTTCCTGCACCCGCTCCACCAGCAGATCGCAACGGGCCTCCCATTCTTCGGGTCTGCCGCCCACGGTGGTGTCGAGTACTGGGATGCCTTCATCGGTCTCCCAATCGGCGCAGAGATCGACGGTACGTTTGAGCCGATCCAGATTTTTCGTCCACCCCTCCGTCGTATCGGTGAGCAGCGGCGTGTGGCCGGCCACGGCGGGCAGAGCCAGATTGTACTGTTTGAGCAGACCCGCGATCCGTTTGCGTTCGCTGCTGTCCAATGTACTCAACTCGGTGGTGTAGCCGGGGATGACGGTGATCTCAACGCCATCGTAGCCCAATTCAGACAAATGGCATAGCGCCACATCAATGGGGACGGTCGGCATCCCCCAGGTCATATAGCCAAGTCGCATAGATGTGAATCCTCCGTGTGTGCAGAATTGCGAATTGCGAGTTGCGAGGGATGAGTTCCCGATCCCCAGTCCCTAATCTCCCGTCACCTCTCCCCACAGGCCGATCACATACGGGATCGCCTGGCGGAAGCCCTCCTCGCCTGTGCGGCTGGCCTCTTCGATGCTGATCCAGCCGTCGAAACCGATGGCGTGGAGACGCTCGAAGACGGCACGGATAGGCGAGACGCCGGTCCCTGCCACCACTGGCTCAAACGCGCCGGCCTGGCGGATGTCGTTGACGTGGACGACGCCCAGTCGGTGCTGCACGGCGTCGAGGATCATCAGCGGATCTTCGCCGCGTGCCAGCGGATTGGCTGTATCGAAGAGGATGCGCAGCCCGCTGCCCTCGGTGCGGCGTACGATCTCCAAAAAGATCTCGGCGGGCTGCGAAAAATCGTAGTGGGTCCAGCCATAGCCGATGGTGTGGTTTTCGTAGAGCAACGTCACGCGCATCTCGTCGGCATAATCCAGGCAGGAGATCAATCCCTCCACTGCCCAATGGATGCCATCCTCACGGCTGACGCCGGGATGAGCCTGGCCGGCGGTAACGCGCAGATGGGAGACGCCCATGCGCGCGGCGGCCTCAATGAACATGCGCAACGAGGACGATTGACGCTTGCGCTCCTCGGCGTCGGGATAGGTGAAGTCGGTGTAAGTCACCATCACCGGGATGGCGACACCGGCATCGTGGGCCTGTTGGCGCAACTGGTCCAGAGCGGCAGGGTCACGGCCGGGCAGGTGGGCAACGCTCATATCCGCGCCGTCCAACCCCAGATCCGCGGCGAAGCGGAACCAGTCGGCCAGACTACGGCGACCGGCGGTGATGTCCGCATAGAGTGAAACAGGAAGAGAGCTAAATTTCATGGGAGTGTCCATCCCTCCACGGGGTACAAAGAACAATCAAAAATGGACAATGGACAGGACGGTACACCCAATCCCCAGTCCCCAATCCCTATCTTCAGGTCAGACAAGATTGTCCTGAATGTAGTCGAAGTTGATGTCCTGACCAAGACCGGGCAGTTGCGAGACGTGGACGAAGCCTTCATTGTCCATTGGGTCGTCACGCTGGTTGAGCCAGGCAGGCACGGCCTCATAGTCGATGAAGGGATGGAGCAGGCCGCGTTCGTAGTAGCGACCGGGGATGCCCATAGCGCACAGCACATGCAGATTGCCAGCACCGCCGCCGTGGATCTCCACGCTCATGTTGAACGACTCGCACAGGTGGATGATCTTCATCGTCGGCGTGATACCGCCCACATCCCAAACGCCAGCGCGGATCACGTCGGCGGCGCCAGCTTTGATCCACTCAGCGCGGGCGAAGTGTTTGCCCTCCGCCGTCTCCGGGCCGACGATGAGCAGATCGGCCTGCTCGGTCAGCCACACAAACGAGGACATGCTGTGTTCGCCCATGGGCTCTTCCATCCACAAATAGTCGAGCTTTTCCAATCCGCGCGCCAGGGCCAGCGATTCCTCGCGGCTGTAATAGTGGAAGGGATCGAGCATCAGGTCCACATCGGGACCGAGGGCCTCGCGCACAGCGGCGCACGCTTCCAGATCGCGTTTGACGCTGGGTGCGCCCGGATAGGGCGGCTGCCAGGTGTGCAGTTTGTAGGCCGGGTAGCCCCGCTCCTTCACACACCAGACGGCGAAATTGGCATAGTCTTCGGGCGTCGCCAATCCACCGGGCAGATCGTCGCCGCACATGGTGCTGGCATAGGCGGGCACTTTATCCCGATACGCGCCCAAGAGTTTGTGGACCGGTTGACCCAGATAGCGGCCGGCCAGATCCCAGAGCGCCATGTCCACGGCGCAAAGGGCTTTATCCGAGAGAGTAGCCAGATGCAGCCGCTGGCGCTCACGCAGAATGTGCCAGATGCGCTCGCGGTACAGGGGGTCCTCGCCGATCAGCAGCGGCTTGACAAGGCTATTGATCACACTGGCGCTGGCCCCGAAACAATAGCCTTTCACCCCTTCATCGGTGGTGATGGTGAGCAGGCTATTGGTCGCCTCATGGGGATCGCCCGGGTGGCCATGTCCTTCGGAGTCGCGCACGGTGTTGCTGATATAGCGGAAATTCTGGACGGTGACATCGACAATCTTCACTCGATTGGCTCCTTTGTGGGGGAAGGGTTGGCATGGATGGGATTGTAAACCGGTTCATCTGCATTATAGCGCGGTCGCGCGCTTGTGCCAACGTGCAGATACTTTGTGGTACAATCGGGATATCTTGCCAGCCCGGAGTAGCACCTATGGCAGAGCGCACCGAACATGGGTGGGAACGCCACGGTCAGGGGGATCGTCCCACCCGTGAGGCATTTCAGGACCGGCAGAACCCACAAGAGGTCTATCGTGACCTGACTAATGGGAACACGATCTATGGAGATACCATGGCACGACTTGTTTCCGAACGGGAAGAGAGCAGCATTCGCCTGCTGACGCTAGAGGTTTCCGAAGGTGAAGCTGGGGTCTATGCCCTGTGTATGAAATACCTGCTCAACCACCTCAGCGCTAAGGAGATCGAGCGCATTACTGGAGCGTATCAGGATGAAGTCGAGGGGATGCTAGAAGATCTGCTCGACATCGTCGACATGGATGAGATCGAAGCAGATCTTGCCAGCATCGCCGCAGAAACGCCCGCGCCGGCGCGATGACTGCGTCGCTACCCTTCACGAGAAACCACAGGCGCGCCAACCGCATCCACGCGCACTTCGCCGTTGTCCCAAAGGACGGTGCCGATCCCCATCTCCTTGACGTGAACGCTTCCCTGTGGCGTGGTCAGGGTCAGATCGGTGGGGTGATTGCCCAGATAGCCCGCCACCCAGCGTCCCCGCTGTGGAGAGGCCCACAGCCACGCTGGTTGCGCCGCGCAGATGAGGCTGGCATCGCCCACCGTCACCTCTCCCGTTGCGCTTTGGCGGGCGGATGGCGCATCGAGCATCGGGAAGCCCAGATCGCCCGTTTCATCCCAGCGGCGGAGCAATTTCCAGCCCATCACATCCACTGTCAACCCGATACTTTGGCCGTCCCGCCTATAGGACGCGCTATACTGGCGCTCACCGCCGGTAGCGTCGGTGAAAGCTGGCGCTAAAGATTCATCCATTCTCCCCGCCCTGATCGCTTGGGCAAAGGCGCGGCCATCGGCGTAGTCGCCGCGGCTGGCCGTCTCCACATAGAACGCGCAGATGGGATGGCCCTGGAAGAAGAAGCCAGGCGAGCGCAGTTCCCAAAAGCGTTTGTCCGGCCCGCTGTAGTTGTACACCTCCAATACCAGGTCGCCCTCTTTTTCGAGCAAGCGGATCGGCGTCTCCCGGCTCAACCGTGTCACCGTGAGCGGGCGCACAGCCGTGTAGGCTTCGCCGCTGCCGATGACCACAGTTGCGCCAGGCGGCACATCTGCGGGGAGTGTCTCCACACGTTCTTCGTCGATCCAGATCTCGTCAACGTGGGCGCGACCGAGCCAGATGAAGTTGGCCTTAGCGCTCGTCCCCTGTTGGAAGGTGGTCGGCGCGTAGATCCCCAGCGCACGGTTGCCCCGCTGCACGCTGAAAAACGATCCTTCGTCGGGCAGGTTGCGCGTCTTGGTGCGGTCGGTGGCGTGGTAGCTGTCACCGAACCACTTGTCGTTGAGGACATAGCGGGTGTAGAGGACGCCGGGCCGCTCGACACCAGGCCGCCGATAGTGGACCATACACACATCCGCCTGGGGATTGTAGACACTAGTCGTTGTCCCCAGCGCGTATTCGTCGGCCAGATAGGTGGTGAGAACAATGCCTCGCTCCTGGTTGACGGTTTCCACCACCTGCATGGGGACTTCGGTGGCGTCGAGAACGTCGGCAATCCAACTGGGAACGGTGCCATCGGCAATCCAGCGGCGCAGCATCTCCACTTCGGGCGGCGTCTCGCAGACCACCGACGGATGGTAGGCGCGCCCGTGGGGGGCGGTCCAGCGTCCTGTGCCGCGGTGGATGTGCAGGGCCACGCTCAGACCCAATTTGGCGGCCATGGCCTGCGCCCGCTGACGGGTATCCGTATCGGACACATGGTCGCTTAAGCGCTTTAGGGCGCGCAGGTTGACGCTCATGTAGGTGGGGCTGTTGAACTCAAACGGGTGGCCGGAGCGATTGGTGAACTCCATCCACGCCTGAAGCTTGCGATAGCCGCGCTCGGCGATCTCCCGATCTCCCAACAATTCCCCGCCCAGACAGGTGTTGAGGATGTCGAGCAGAGTGATATTGGTGTAGGCGATATGCACATCCAGACGACGGATCTCAGCCAGCCCGGCGCGGATGGCATCGAGAACCTGCGCTGCCAATGGAGGGGGCAACCGATCGGCGTGGCGGCGCATCATGGGGATCAGCGCCTCCAACACAAATTCCACGGCGTTGAGATCCTCCACGGTCGTGTCTTCAGCCATCCAATAGAAATTGCCCACATGGGGATCGTTGGCGTCGCGCTCCTGGCAGCGGAGAACGGCTTCAAGGATCTTCTCGGCCAACGCCAGATCTTCGGGCGCGCCGTTGGCCACCAGATCTGCGGCGAGATGAGCGGCCCGCCGGCTCTCGTGGAAAGTCCCATACTCGGTTGTCTTGGCGATCATGAAGGTGCTTGGGTTGAAATTCTCGGGCAGGATCAGCGGTGTCGTCATGACGTGGACTCCCCTGAGTCGTCTGAGGGATTGTCCAATGGGGGGGCTGATTCGGTCTTGGGCGCGTCTGCCAGTTTTGGTTTCACAGGGCGCTGTTTGTAAAGTGGTGCTACCTGGATGCGAAAGGTCATCATCGATTGGTGGAACATGGGCAGCCATTCATCAAACTCGGCAGCATGGGCCACTTGCACCGTTAGCGTAAATTGCCGCGTATCTTGATAGAGGACGCGTACCCAGCGCTTGCGTTTGGCGTCCCCCTCGATGAAGCTGTATCTGGCTTCCATCCCGATCTGATCGCCCGATTGCCATTGGTTCTGCCACTCAATCTGGCTGTTCGCCAGTCGTCCAATGCCAGAGATGAAGCCCATGTGCAGATCCTTCAAGTCGCGCGTGTTGACTCGAATCCCCAAATCCTGGACAGCGACGGCGAAGATGGTGCTATTATCATTGAAGACAGGGCCGTAGAGTACGCCGCGGCGTCCATCCAACCAATTGAATTGGTGCCACTCCTCAGGGTGGAAGAAGGAAAAGCCCAGGTAGTTGTCCTTGTAGAGAGCGAGTCCTTTGGTGGCGGGTTGATCTGCAGCAGTGGATTCTGGTGCTGCCTGTGCAGCGCTATTACTCATGAAAATATCTTCCTTTCAATGCCGGGGGAGAGCGTTATTGGGGCTTGGTGCTTCAGTATAGATGCGAAACCAAAAGAACTGCAAACTGATAGATTCGGCTGGGGCGCTCTGTTAATTGATGAAATCAACAGGTCCCCAAAGTAGCTTTGATTGGTAGCTGAATCCTTACCGGACTGAAATGTTAAAAAAAACAGTTTGACATTTACATAGTTCGTGCATATAATGCGCTCAGTTATTTGATACCCCTCCTATGTGTTAATTTAATTCTCGCACTTTTCAGTAAAATCGCAAGACCAATCTCTCCTTCCCCTATTGGAAGTGAATGGAATTTTAACATGCGCGGCGAATCCTCCGATGACCGACCTGCGCCTAATATGTGGGTTTTGGTTGTCCGGTATATAGTTTGTTACCTGCTTTGGTTCCTGATTAGTGGTATTGCTCTCTGGTTAGTCTTTTTAATTCACCAGAACATATATGATATCTTCTTCTTACGTATCAACCCTTGGCAATTGCGCGCCATTGATCGCTGGTCTTACTTTTTTCTTGGCACAATCTGGATCGTAGTGATATTTCTCATCGAAGGCTCTTTACGCAAATCAGTGGAAGAAAATCGTCTTCTGATCAGAACAAGTCAATTCCTGGGTGTTGAACTGGCACTGGTTGCCCTTTCCCTTCTCATCCGCATGTTCTAGCTGTGCGCGTACAATCTCCTGCACAGAGAGAATCTATGCTTCCTGCAAAGGAGGTAAGCTGTTGATTCAGACCGATTCAATCACCACGAATGGTCAGTCTCCATCATCTGAACTTGATAAACGTCCCCGACTTCTAGAAGTCACGAACCTGAAGAAATGGTTCCCGATCAAACGGGGCTTCTTTTCACGCACAGTAGGTCACGTCAAAGCCGTGGATGGTGTTACTTTCTATGTGCGCGAAGGAGAAACGCTAGGATTGGTGGGGGAAAGTGGTTGTGGCAAGACTACGACAGGGCGTGTGGTCATGCGCGCGTATGAGCCTACGGGCGGCGAGATGTGGTTCAACGACCAAAATTTGGGGCGCGTAAACCTGGGTGAAGTGGACGAGCGGCAATTGAAACGCCTGCGCCGCAATATGCAGATGGTCTTTCAGGACCCCTACTCTTCGCTTAACCCGCGCATGAATCTGCTACAAAATGTGGGCGAACCGCTATTGGTCCATAATGTTGCCAGCGGCAAAGAATTGGAAGATCGGGTCGCTGAACTTCTCCGGGTGGTTGGGTTGCGCCCGGAGTATTTCAACCGCTATCCCCATGCCTTCAGCGGTGGACAACGCCAACGGATTGGTATCGCCCGCGCCCTGGCCTTGAATCCGCAGTTGCTCGTGCTCGACGAACCGGTCTCTGCGCTGGATGTGTCGGTGCAGGCGCAGATCCTCAATCTGCTTCAAGATCTACAGTCTCAATTTGGCCTCACCTACCTCTTTGTGGCCCATGATCTCAGTGTAGTGGAACATATTAGCGATCGTGTGGCGGTCATGTACGTGGGCCAACTTGTGGAGAGCGCGCCCACGGCTGATCTCTACACCAATCCACTGCACCCCTATACAGAAGCATTGCTGTCGGCGGTGCCTAAGCCCGATCCGCTTGACCGAGGGGAACCGATTGTCCTCGAAGGAGATGTGGCCGATCCGGCTAACCCGCCTAACGGTTGTTATTTCCACCCGCGCTGCCGTTACAACGATCAAGATCGCTGTACACGGGAAACACCTGAATTGCGCGAGCTAACGCCAGGGCGCTTCGTCCGCTGCCATTATGCCGGCGAACTTGAACTTAGCGGCGTAACCGCCTGAGAAGGTTGATTGTCAACCATGAACAACTGTTTGCCTACAACCAATGGCAGTGCAAAGGGGAACGGCCTGATCTCGCTTGAAGAGATCGCCACGCCGCGCCATACCCAAAAACGCGCTCGCTCTGCCAAGGTGATGCTGCTCTTCCCGCCCAACTGGACGCCGACGATGCCACATCTTGCGCTGCCTACGTTGACCGCCTATCTACGCCAGGAAGGCGTTGACGTCATCCAGCGGGATTTGAACGTTGAGGTCTTTGACACCCTCCTGCGCCGGGATGCGGTTTTAGCGGCGGTGGATCTGCTCTATCAGCGCTTTGGCTCTCAACAGAGCCGACCGCAACGGGGGCCATCGCCTCCGCCGGATCAGATCCAGTGGGCGCTGCGGAACGGCCCTATGCTTGCTGAAGAGGTAGAGCAAGCGGTGGCAGTAATGCGCAGCGAAGCATTTTTCGATGGCTCGATTGGGTTAAGCGCTTTCCAAACAGTTGTCAATGCGCTCGAAGTGATCTCCCTTCCCTTTTTCCCTTCTTATCTCAATTTACAAACGTATGTCGCCAACGGCCCTGTAGACAGTAGCCGGTTCCTGCTCCATGCCGTGCAGGATGAGCAGCACAACATGTTCATTGAGGTCTTCCGGCGTATTTTGCTAC
Source organism: Caldilineaceae bacterium (assembly GCA_019637695.1). Lineage (GTDB taxonomy): Bacteria > Chloroflexota > Anaerolineae > Caldilineales > Caldilineaceae > RI-153. The sequence goes on from JAHBVG010000041.1 coordinate 38,960, forward strand.
CGGATGTGATCCGCGAGCAGCCCGACGTGGTAGGGATTTCGATCCCATCCATGGCGCAGATGTTACCGGGGATGACAGCCGCTTACTTGATCAAAGCTGCTGGATTGAAATGTCATGTTAGCATCGGTGGGCCGCACATTAGCATGTTGCGCGAGGAATTACCCAAAGCGCCGCAGATGTTTCGCTTGATCGACAGCGCCGTAGTCTTTGACGGAGAAGTTCCTCTGCTGCAATTGGCCGAAGCCGTGGCGGATAGGCGCACTCTGGCCCATATCCCCAATCTGGTCTACCGTGACGGGGATGCGATCCGCGTCAACGCCCGCAAAGAACCGGAGAAGATTACCAATCTTCCGCTGCCCGATTTCAGCGGTCTCCCCTTGGATCGCTATCTGGCCCCGCGTCTGGCCTTGCCCTTGTTGACGGCGCGTGGTTGCTATTTCGGTAAATGTGCTTTCTGCAACGTGGGTTACGGTGAGGCGGAATCGTTCAGTCAACTGCGTGCGCAGAATCTAGCCGAGCAGATGTTGGCCTTGCACGAAAAGTATGGCGTCAAACACATCTTTTTCTCCGACGAAGCGGTGACGCCGCGCAATCTGCGCGATCTCTCCAAAATCCTTGAAGCCACGGGGACGCCGGTAACCTGGGGTGGCTGTGTCCGTTTTGAGAGGGTGATCAGTGGGGATCTGCTCAATGCCATGTACCGGGGCGGCTGCCGCATGATCCTCTTTGGGCTGGAGAGCGCATCGGCGGCCATCATCGAGCAGATGATCAAGGGAACGCAACTGGACGACATGAGCCGCATCCTGCGCCAGAGCAGCGAAGCGGGGATCTGGAACCACACCTTTTTCTTCTTCGGCTTCCCTGGCGAGACAATCAACCACGCCCAAGAGACGGTGAACTTCCTTTACGCCCATAAACCCTATATTAACTCGGCGGCCATGGGGACCTTCCTCATGGAGCGCTATTCGCCGGCGCACCGCTACCCAGAAACATTCGGGGTCAAGCGCATCGTCGAAGATCCTGACAAAGATCTGGCGATCTATTTTGATTATGAAGTCGAGGCGGGTATGGACGAACGCATGGCCGATCTTGTCCATGATCGCTTTTTGGAGACGTTACCGAAGAAGTTGTACCCACAATATTATGTAAGCGACGTTTACCGCTTCCTCTACGCCAACTATCTGAGCGAAAAGCAGACCGCGCTCCCGCCGTGGCTAGTTCCGCAGAATGTGGTTGCACGTTGAGATCACATTTTAGTGCAAAGAGTAACGAGTAATGTGCAGTTCGTTAACGACGATATTTCCCAATCGGAAGCTATCGTGTCAACCAATTACGATCATGAATTACGAATCACCTCGGTTGTACCGTACTGCGTGAATCCGATGGGTTGTCGGCTCAACACGCGGTGCGCAGACGATACAGCAGTAGTTTGTAACTTTATGTTCCCTTACACCCAGGAGGTACAAGCATGAGAAAGCTCGTTAATCGAGGCGTCTCGCGACGCGAATTCCTGAGGCTTTCGGCCCTGGCTACTGCCGGCGTCGTCACTGTCGCCTGTGGCGCCAGCGGCGAACCTGCGCCCAGTGCTCCGGCCCCCGCCGCAACCACCGCCCCCGCCCAACAACCTGCTGCCCCGGCTGCAGCGCCCTCGCAGTACAATGAAGCTCCTATGCTCGCCGAACTGGTAGCACGGGGTGAACTGCCACCCGTCGACGAACGGCTCCCCAGCAACCCGCTGGTGATGCCTATCACCGAGTCAATCGGCAACTACGGCGGCACCATGCGCCGTGGCTTCAGTGGCGTCTCCGACCGCTGGGGGCCGACCAAGTTGCAGGATCGTGGACTTGTCTGGTACGACGCCAATCTGAATATGCAGCCGCGCATGGCCGAATCGTGGGAACTGAGCGACGACGCCACAACCTGGACCTTCCACCTGCGTCCAGGCACCAAATGGTCCGATGGCGCGCCGTTCACGGCCAATGATGTGCAGTGGTGGTGGGATAATCATGAGACCAACACAGATATTGCGCCTGCGGTTGGTGGCGCCTGGGTCTCTGGTACTGCCCGTACGCCGATGACCGTTGAAGTGATCGACGACAATACCTTCAGGTTCACCTTCGCCGATCCCAAACCATTGTTGCTCTACAGCTTGGGACGCAGTTGGCCCTTCGCACCCGGCCACTACATGTCACAGTTCCACCTGGAATTGACCGAGGATACCGCCAAGCTTCAAGCTGACTCCACTGCGGCTGGCTTCAACAATTGGTCAGAGTATTACATCGACCGCAACTGGTGGTATATGAACCCTGAGCGGCCCAGCGTGGGGCCATGGATTGCGAAAAATCAGCTCTCCACGGAACTCTTCGTGATGGAACGCAACCCTTACTTCTTTGGCGTCGATCCAGAGGGCAATCAACTTCCCTACGTTGACACCGTCAACCATCGTCTCTTCGAGAATCCCGAAGTCTTCAACTTGCGCATTATCAACGGCGAGATCGACTTCCAAAATCGCCATGTAGCATTGGGCAACTTCACGCTCTTTAAGGAGAATGAAGCGGCGGGAGACTATCAAGTCGTGATCGGCAGTAGCGCTGGGCATACGGCGGTACAGCTTAATCTGACCACTAAGAATGAGCGGCTGCGCGAATTCTTCAACGTTCGTGATGTCCGCATCGCCCTCTCGCTGGCCGTGGATCGCAATGCGCTTAATGAGTTGGTCTTCGATGGGCTGCTGACGCCGCGCCAGTACAGCCCGCTGGAGAAGTCCCCGCAGGCGTACCCGGCGCAGGCGAATGCATATATTGAGTACGATCCGGCTCGCGCCAACGAATTGCTCGATGCTGCCGGTTATGCGGAGAAGAATTCTGAAGGTATGCGCGTCTGGCCGGGCACGAACGAAGCGATCAGCTTCATCATCGAAGGCACCTCCGAACCTGGTACTCAGGGCGAGGATGCCATCTTGCAGATTGTCCGCTACTATCAGGCGGTGGGCGTCAACGCAGCCTACCGGTATTTCGAGCGCTCACTCTACACCGAGCACTACGAATCCAACGAGATCGAAGCGGCCTTTTGGGGCGGCGACCGCACAGTCCTGCCGATTGCAGCGCCGATCATCTTCACTGGCGAACAGCCGGATCGCCCATGGAATGCAGCTTGGGCGTTGTGGCGGCTGAACCCCACGAATGCCAACGGCGAGGAACCGCCAGAAGGCCACTGGATGTGGGATATTTGGAATACGTGGGATGAGATCGCCGTAACAGCTGACGAAGGTACCCGTAACGACCTCTTCCGGCAGATTCTCGATATCTGGGCCAGAGAACTGCCAATGATCGGCTACCTGGGTGAATCCCCAGCGCTGGTCATCGTCAAGAATGGTTTCCGCAACTATCCGCCTGGCTTCCCGATTGATGATACTACCGGCGATGAGCATCTGCTCCACACCGAGATCTACTTCTGGGATGATCCAGCGGCCCATACGATGTAAATGTATGGCGTGTTACGTGAGTAGAGTTTGTTGAAGTCTTCGCTTGTCTGTAGGTTCCAGAGGATAATGCGTAGTGCGTAGTCTGTTCACGCACCACGCATTATCCTTGAACGTGACCACCGCCAGGCAAAGGTGTCAATCACTTCAACCCACGCAACACGTAATACGCAACATTTTCGGAGGATTGAATGGCTTTCTATATTCTGCGCCGCTTTATCTACCTCATTCCTACCCTGTTCGCCGTTTCGATCTTATCCTTTGTGATTATCCAATTGCCGCCCGGCGACTTTTTAACTTCGTACGCTGCCCAATTGCGTCAACAGGGCGATATTATTGACGATGTGCAGCTAGAGGCGTTGCGTCAACGCTATGGGTTTGGCGAACCGGTTTATGTCCAATACTTCAAATGGATTACGGGGATTGTTACCCGCGGCGATTGGGGACAATCGTTTGAATGGCAAAAGCCAGTCAAAGATCTGATCTGGGAACGGGTCTGGCTGACCGTGGCGGTGTCCCTATCTGCGCTATTGGTGAGTTGGTTTGTAGCGATACCTATAGGTGTCTATTCGGCGACTCACCAATATTCCTGGCTGGATTATCTTTTAACGACGCTCAGTTTTATAGGCCTGGGGACGCCAGGCTTCTTGCTGGCGCTGGTGGTCCTCTTTGTGGTGCAATCTCAATTGGGGATCAATGTCAGCGGGCTTTTCTCGGAGCAGTATATGCTCGCGCCCTGGAGCTGGGCCAAGTTTATGGATATGTTGCAGCGTATCTGGGTGCCCATGCTGATCGTCGCCCTCAGCAGTACGGCAGGGAACATCCGTATTACGCGCGCCAATCTGCTCGACGAGCTAAACAAACCTTATGTAGAAACCGCCCGCGCCAAAGGCGTCAATGAGACAAAGCTGATCTGGAAATATCCCGTACGGGTGGCGTTGAACCCCTTCTTCAGCACAGTAGGCTGGTCGCTGGCGGGTCTGGTCTCCGGCGCTACGCTGGTTTCATTGGTATTGAGTTTGCAGACTACTGGACCAATGTTACTGCGTGCTCTTACTTCACAGGATATGTATCTGGCCGGCAGCATTCTCTTTATACTCAGCGCGTTGACGATGATCGGAACGCTGATTTCTGACATTTTGCTCGCCGTTGTCGATCCGCGCATCCGCTTAGAAAATTGACCCAATAGAACGGGGATTCAACAGGGTTTGGCCGATCAAAGCGGATTTCAGAACAATCAGTTCCATCCGCCTGATACGCGCCATCTGCGTTCTGTTAAAATTGCCAATAGATTGAAATTAAGCGATTGGGAGACCCTTTTATGCAAACTGTAGGAAAATCCTGGCTAGATCGCGTTGAGGAAGAAGATCCCATCCGCGATGAGCAAATCGTTGAAGAAGTTATCACCGAAGAAAAGGTCTATGTTGCTTCCTATGCGCAACTGATGTGGTGGCGCTTCCTCAAACACAGAATGGCCGTGATCAGCGCAGTCGTTGTTATCTTCCTTTATCTGGTGGCAGCCTTTGCTGAGTTTGTGGCCCCCTACGATCCAGAACACTCGTTCGTCGTTTACCGGTTTATGACGCCGACGGCGGTCAGGATCGTTGACGCCGACGGCAATTGGCAACGTCCCTTTGTCTATGGCACCATCCGCGATCGCGATCCTAACACGTTGCGCAATATCTACGTCGAAGATACTTCGGTCATCTACCCCATTCGCTTTTTTGTCGAGGGGCCTGAGTACAAGATGTGGAACATATGGCCGATGAACACCCATTTTATTGGGATCGATGCAGATCTGGCCGAGCAAGGGATCTTCTTGTTGGGGACAGACCGCCTGGGGCGGGATCTCTTCACCCGGCTTGTTTACGGGGCGCGTATCTCGCTGACGATCGGTCTGATCAGCGTCTTCCTGAGCCTTGTGATTGGGATTGTGCTGGGGGGTATTTCTGGTTTCTACGGCGGCGCTATTGACAACGCCATCCAACGCCTTATCGAATTCATCCGCTCGATCCCCGAAATTCCGCTGATCATGGCCCTGGCCGCAGCGTTGCCCGCCGATTGGCCGGTGGTGCGCCTCTACTTTGGCATCACCATTCTTCTCTCCTTCATCGGCTGGACGGGGCTGGCGCGCGTCGTACGCGGACGCTTCCTCAGCCTGCGCGAAGAGGACTTTGTGATGGCGGCGCGCTTCGCCGGTTCGAGTGAAATGCGCATCATCCTGCGTCATATGATGCCCTCTTTCCTCAGCCATATTATCGCCTCGCTGACCCTGGCGATCCCCGGCATCATCCTCGCCGAGACGGGGTTGAGCTTTATTGGATTAGGGCTGCGTGCGCCGGCCATTAGTTGGGGGGTGCTGCTGCAAGAAGCGCAAAATCTACGATCAGTGGCGCTCGCCCCCTGGGTGTTGACACCCGCCTTTGCGGTGATCATCACCGTGTTGACCTTCAACTTCTTGGGCGATGGTATCCGCGATGCGGCTGACCCATACGCGAAGTAACCCCTTTCATAGGAGATAAGAATGGCAACAGTGCCTGTACCCTCTATCGAATCGCGTGCAAAGCCCTCTAACCGCAAAGAGGATGTCGTGTTGGAAGTGAAAGGGCTAAAGACCCACTTTTTCCTGCAACAGGGCATTGTGCGCGCCGTCGAGAATGTGGATTTCACTGTGCTGCGCGGCCAGACACTAGGCGTCGTGGGCGAAAGCGGCTGCGGCAAATCGGTAATGGCCCGCTCGGTCATGTCAATTGTGCCTTCGCCCGGCCGCATTGTGGAAGGGGAAATCCTCTTTCATCGTATACAGAATCAAAATGGCAGCACCACCAAAAATGTGGTGGATATGGCCCAACTCGACCCCAAAGGAGCAGAGGCGCGTTCCATCCGCGGCGACGAAATCTCTATGGTCTTCCAAGAGCCGATGACCTCGCTCAGTCCTGTTCACACCATTGGCAACCAGATCATGGAAGCGATTCTGCTTCATCAAGAGGTGGACAAAGAGGCAGCGCGGCGGCTGGCGATTGACATGTTGGATCGAGTGGGCATGCCCCATCCTGAGCGGACTATCGATCGCTACCCGCACCAGTTGAGCGGCGGTATGCGCCAGCGGGCTATGATCGCCATGGCGCTTTCGTGCCAGCCGTCGATCCTGATCGCGGATGAACCGACCACTGCGCTCGACGTGACCACCCAGGCGCAGATCCTTTCGTTGATGAAGGAATTACAGGATGATCTGGGGATGGCTATCATCTTTATCACCCATGATTTGGGCGTCATCGCGCAGATGGCCGACCATGTGGTGGTCATGTACTTGGGCGAAGTAGTGGAGATGGCCGATGTGCAGACGCTCTTCTACGAACCCAAACACCCATATACACGCTCTCTGTTGCGCTCGATTCCCTTGCTAGGTCGTAAATCTGCGCAGAATATTACGAGCCGATTGATGGCGATCCGCGGTACAGTGCCAGATCCTTACTCCATCCCCAAAGGATGCCCCTTTCACCCGCGTTGTCGTGATATGATCCGCGGCGTCTGCGACCAACAAGATCCACCCTTCCTCGAAGTGGAAGCTGGCCACAAAGTCCGATGTGTGCTTTATGAGTAACTCACAGATGACAAAAGAGGCTGTGCCGCTGGCCCACTCGCTCGTAGATGGCTTCATCCACGACTGGTTGGTGGCTGGTCCTCTTGCCACACCTGTCGAAGATTTAGCCAATTTCCCCGGCGCGGATTTCAAACTGCAAATTGCCCGCTATCGCTATCGCCCTGAGCCAGGTGTGGAAGGGTCGCCGCTGGAACGCCAATCCTTCACCCCCGCCGGCGCGAATGAGGAGGTGACCTGGCGCGTCTGGCGCTGCGACGACGATCACTTTGTCGATCTCTCTGCCTTTTACCATACCTGCCACCATCTCCAATCCTGGGCCTTTTGTGAGGTAGAAAGTGCGGACGCGCAGACATTCGCCGCAAAGCTCACTACCAATGGCCCGGCGGACATCTGGATCAACGGCGAACATGTCCACCGCGTCGAGCGTTTCGACCACCAGATCCCAGGCCGCTCCTTTTGTTCGTTGCCACTTCAAGCTGGATCCAATACCATCATCGTGCGCTTTGAGGGCGTCGCCGTGCGCGAGTGTCCTTATGTGATGGCGTTGAAAATCGAGGATGGCGATCCATCGGCGCTCACCGTCATCGTCCCCACGAGCATCGAACCGTCCAATCGTCGCCAGAAATTGGAAGCGCTCTTCGCCAAAGCCTATATGGATCGGGATCTCTATACCCGCGACAGCGATTTAATCGTCCACTGGCCGCCAGGCGAGCCGATTCAGGACAACATCGCCCTGCGCCTCGAACGCAAAGATGGCCGCATCTACTCGGAGCATCACACCAACGGCCATCTGCGCCAGGAGGTAAACCTGGGCAAAGCCTACCAATTTGCCGAGGACAGCTACCGGGTGCGGATCATGCCCCACCCCAATGACTTTTACGTCCACGGGCTGCGCGTCGAGCGTTCGCTGGCGTGCCGCATTGTGGGCAACAAATACTCGACAGAGCGTTATGGCTCCTATCAAGATCGCCGCGCCGAAGCCCTGCGCGACGCTGCCCGCCGCCCGGTCAACGTCTTCTCCGAGATCGCCAAGATGGAACTGGGCGCGTGGGATCAGGTGGACGCGCAGCCGATCCGCGACACCATCGACATGATCAACCGCCGCGCCGATTGCAGTGACTTCTACCTTGTCGGCCTGTTGGGGATGGTGGGGCGCTACGTCGAGGAACCTGGCTTCCCGCAGGATCTGATCGAGCCGCTCAAGGGGTGCTTCCTCAACTTCCGCTATTGGATGGACGAACCCGGCAGCGACGCCATGTGCTTCTGGTCCGAGAACCACCAGATCCTCTTCCACGCCTGCGAGGTGTTGGCCGGTCAACTGCTGCCCGATGAAGTCTTCTCCAATGCAGGGATGACGGGCGAGCAACACCGCGAAAAAGGCGAACGCATGGCCCTTTCCTGGCTGCGCAAACGGGCCGGGGGCGGCTTCCGCGAGTGGGATTCCAACACCTACTTCGAGGAAGATGTACTCGCCCTCTCGCATCTGGCCGATCTGGCCGAGAACGATGATCTGCGCGAGTTGGCGACCGTCGTTCTCGACAAGCTCTTCTTCTCGCTGGCGGTCAACTCGTACAACGGCGTCTTCGGCTCCACGCATGGACGCACCTACACCCCATACATCAAAGGCGCATATCTTGAACCGACGTCGGGAATTTCGCGGTTGCTATGGGGCAAAGGCATCTTCAACGACCGCATCCTGGGCACGGTGAGCCTGGCCTGCGCCGTCAGCTATCTACTGCCGCCGGTGATCGAAGCCATCGCGCTGGATCCCTCGGCTGAAATCTGGAATCGCGAGCGCCACGCCGGTGAAATGGAGCAGTGGTGCGATCTGGCCGAGGGCGCGTGGGAGGTGAACAAGGTCACCTACAAGACGCCCGACTTCATGTTAGCCTCGGCCCAGGATTATCGACCGGGCGAAGCGGGATACCAGCAACACATCTGGCAGGCTACCCTCAGCCCAGAGGCGGTGGTCTTCGTCACCCATCCGCCCTGTATCAGCGAAGAGGGCTCGCACCGTCCCAACTTCTGGCACGGCAACGTCGTCCTCCCGCGCGCGGCGCAATGGAAGGACGTGCTGATATCAGTCCACAACCTCCCCGCCGACGATTGGATGGGCTTCACCCACGCCTATTTCCCCACCTATGCCTTCGACGAGTACACGATCCGCGAGGGCTGGGCCTTTGCCCGCGTTGGCGATGGCTATCTCGCCATCACCGCATCTCAGGGGATCGAGTTGATGCGCCAGGGCAAGAACGCCTTGCGCGACCTGCGCTCATACGGCCACCAAAACATCTGGCTGGTGCAGATGGGTCGCGCCGCTCAGGATGGTAGCTTTGAAGCCTTCCAGAGCGATGTGCTGGGCCTCAACCTCTCGTTCAACGGACTTGATGTGGAAATAGAAACCTTGCGCGGCCAGCATCTTTCCTTCGGATGGACGGGGCCCCTGCGCATTGACGGCGTGGAGACGCCCATCACCGGCTTCGACCACTATGAAAACCCGTACAGCCACACGCCACTCAACGCCGATCAGATGGAGATCCAATTTCAGGATCTGTTGATGCGGCTAAAATTTACGTGATCCGTGTTGTGTGTAGGGGTTTGCGTTGGGGCGGAATCAGATCTCGGCTAATGGCGAGAATTCTTCCCGCCCCAACGCAAACCCCTACGTGGATCACCACCTAAAGGACATCCTCCATGAATACCCTTCTCTTTGAAAAAATCTCCCAATTCGACCGCGCTGCCGAACCGGTGACGGTGAGCATTCCCTTTGGCCGCGGACGGCTGACCGATCCTGCCCATCTGCACATTGCCGACGACGGCGCGGATCTACCCACACAGGCGCGGGCGCTCGCCCATTGGGACGATGGCAGCGTCAAATGGCTGCTCGTTCACCTGCAACCAGACCTGCCTGGCAATGCTGCCGAACGGCTGGCTTTCCGTATCGACGCGTCGACGTCCCCGCCTAAACCGGTGCAGAAGGTGACGGTGACGCCCACCGACGCTGGCCTGCGCGTGGAGACCGGCCCGCTTGCCTTTACCGTCTCACGGACGGGCTTCCGCCCAGTCGAAGATATTGTGCTGGACGGGCGCCCCGTGGCCCAGCATTTCTTCGGCTTCACCCTTGTCTGTGGCGACGAGCGGCTGATCAGCCTGGATAGTCCGCTGCAACTGACTGTCGAAGAGGCTGGCCCGCTGCGCGCAGTCATCCTCGTGAGCGGTCAGCATCGTCGCGCCGATGGCAGCGGCTTCCTCGACCTGCGCGGACGCATCACGGCCTACGCCGGTAAACCGTACATCGAGATCGAGCATGGGTTCATCCACGCCGAGGACGCCGGCGATCTCGCCATGCGCGAGATCACCCTTGTCATGGGCGGCGAGGTGGTTGGCGATCCGCGGCTGGCACTGGGCGAGGGCTATTACCGTACACGCATTCAACAGGGCGAGGAAAGACTCTCCAATGTCATCGACGCCGAGACGCTGCTCTACCAGTCCAATGAACATTTCACCGATTCGTATTATGGGGATTTCTGGGCCGATTGGCGCGACGATAGCGCCGGGGTAACGCTTTCGATCTATCAGGCGCACCAGAATTTCCCCAAACGGCTGACTGTGGATCGGGATGGCATCGCCGCTTTCCTCTACAGCGAGGACCACCCACCGGCGCGCATTATCCAGGGCATGGGCAAGACGCACCGGCTGCAACTTCACTTCCACGCTGCCGACACGCCGCTGGATGAATTGAGCGTGCGCAGTCTGCAATTCCAACTGCCCGACCATCCCGCGCTCGATCCGGCCTGGTATCGAGAGAACAACCCGTGGCTGGAGACCTTCTTCCCGGAGAAGCTGCCGGGCAAGCTGATCACCTATCTCAATAAACTCCATGACAACCAGCCCAAAGCGCTAGGGATGATGCACTTTGGCGACGCACCCGATGTCCATTACACGGCGCAAGGCCGCGGCAACGGCGAGATCGTCTACGTCAACAACGAGTATGACCGTCCCCACGCCTGCACGCTCTACTATGCCCTCACCGGCCAGCGTCGCGTCCTCGATTCGGCGCTGGTGAGCGCACGCCACTGGCTGGATGTGGATTTCTGCCATCGTCACGACGATCCGCTGATCCACGGCGGGCTACGCATCCACACCGCCTATCACGCCACCGGCGGCGTCATCCCCTCCCATGAGTGGACCGAAGGACTGCTGGACTATTACTTCCTCACCGGGCGCACCGAAGCGCTGGACGCGGCCAACTCCATTGGCGAGAACATCCTGCGCCACCTGGCCCGACCGGAGATGCAGCAACCGGGCGCGACGTCGGTGCGCGAGAACGGCTGGGCCTTGCGCGCGCTGGTGGGTCTCTATCTGGGGACTGGTGAGGGTCGCTGGAAGGATGAGGCCGACCACATTGTGGGAATGTTCCTCGACTGGTTCAGCCGTTTCAACGCGCTGTTGGCTCCGTATACCAGCCACTCCATGCCGCGTGTCCCCTTTATGGTGACATTGACGATCAACTCGTTTGCCCGCTATCTGCTCGTTGAGGACGACGAGCGCGTGAAGAAACTCATGGTCTCAGTGATGGACGATCTGCTCGAACACTGCCTCGGCCCGGACGGTATCTTCTACTACAAAGAGTTGCCCTCCCTGCGGCGGACGGCGCCCACGCCCCACGCCCTGGAGGCGCTGGCCCATGTCTACCGCATCACCGCCGACGAGCGCTATTTGCAGATCGCCACCCGCCAGTTCGCGGCGCTGGTCGATTCACCGCCCGAAGGCGCAGGCAACGTCAAACGGATCGACGCCTCTGGCGCGGTCCTTGAGGGCGAAGGGGGAGGCCGCGTCTTCGCCGACAAGTATACGTCGATCTTGATCTTCGCCGGCGAAGCCGCGGCGCGGGGAATGTTGGACTGGTATGAGTATCCTTTTGCGGGGATTGGGAATTGGTGACTGGGGATTGGGTAGCGGCCTGTCGCTGTTGGATTTGCTTGACGTAGGGTAGCTCCTTCGGTAAGATAGGTTCACAAGGCTCCTATAGTTCTTCAAAAATGGCCTAGAGTCGGGTGTGTTGCAAAATGGGTTGAAGCGGAGTAGGCACGCCCACGTGCCGTCCTGGTCGCACGAAGGCGTACTCACTCCGCGTCCCAACCGAGTTTGAATGCACCCTATTGAATCTCTGCTGTATGGATGGCAAGAGCATGAAACCGATGAATGATCGGCAAATGGAAATGTTCCCACTCCTGGACTCTTCAAGAGCGAGTGGGTGGTTTGCCGCAGGACTCTCGCGTTTAGGGGTTGACGAAGAGGCGGGCTGGCCTGACGCCTTTGGTGATGCGCTGCGTCAATGGAATGTGGACACAAAACTCAAGCCAGTCCGTGCTATCAGCCTGTTTAGCGGTGCGGGGGGATTGGATATTGGTTTCCATGATGCGGGATTCGCAATTCTTGAGTGTAATGAAATTGAGCCCAGCTTTGCAGCGACATTGCACAAAAACGCTTCCCGCGGAGAAAGATTGTGGGGCACAAACATTGTCTGCCAGGATATTCGCGACTATACGCCCAGCGTACAAGATATAGACTTTATTATCGGTGGTCCACCATGCCAGACCTTTTCAGCAGCCAGCGCAAGAGCGGCTGGGGTCAATGGCACAGATGATGAACGGGGTAATCTTTTTCTTCAATATGCACGAATTATCGACCAGATAAAACCAGTTGGCTTTCTCTTTGAAAATGTGTACAGAATTGTAGGCGCTCAATCCGGTAGACCCTGGAAGCAGATTCAGGCAGCTTTTCGCGAATTGGGCTACAAGCTTTATTGGCGCATATTGGATGCTGCCGACTATGGAGTGCCTCAATTCCGCGAGAGGCTGATTATTGTGGGGCTTCGGCATGGCGAATATCGCTTTCCATTTCCTTCACATGGCCCCGATTCACCCGACAACCATCCCTATTATTCAGCCCGGAGAGCAATATCCGGGATTGATACAAGTGGATGCAAAATTGGCATAGGCGGCCGACATGGGCACCTCTTGAACGATATTCCACCCGGTCTCAATTATAGCTTCTATACAGAACGGATGGGCCATCCCACGCCCATATTTGGGTGGAGATCGAAGTTTTCTGACTATCTCTATAAAGCTGATCCTGATACCCCTGTGCGCACAATTAAGGCGCAAGGTGGTCAGTATACAGGACCATTCAGTTGGGAAAACCGCCCTTTTACCATAGATGAGTTGAAACGCTTACAAACTTTTCCGGACGATTATATCGTTGCTGGCAACAGGCAGACTGTTATTCATCAATTAGGAAACTCTGTGCCACCTCAACTGGCGCGTGTCCTTGCATTGAGCATCCTTGATCAAGTGTTTGATCGACGCCTGCCTTTTCATATCCATGCCATGCCGGATAGCTATCAACTCCAATTCAGGGCGCGTAAATCTGAATTAACCGCTGTTTACGCAGAGAAAGCGGCTGTGGCAATTGCGAAGTTGCCAAAACGCAAGAATCCTCTTCATAAAACAGACGAGGGGACGGAATGCTTCTCTGTCACTCAGGATTTTTGTCTTGACTTGGCCCACTCAGGTGTATCTGAATTTTGCTGCACCTATGGGGTGAATAAAAACGAGTGGACACTCCTTCTCTCCGAACCCTCCTCTTCAGGCGACGGTGAAGCATGTTTCTCGTTACAGATCACTCCTCCCCAACAACTGGGATCACTTTCGGATTTTGGAGTTGTTCCAGCTCACCTGTCGTCGAGTTCTAGCAGTCCGCGCTCATTGCTGGCAATTTGGAAATACTATGAACATCTCGTAAAAAAATACGCAGCGAAAGACGATCTTGTCCAGCTATTTGGATATTACCAGTACAAAATGGCCTTCTCTGTTTCCATGACCCTGGTTGATCCCTCATTAACAGTCTCTTCTTTCTGGAGAGTTGTCCAGCAAATATCAAGTGGGCATGCTGTAGGCTCGATTTCTCCTATTACTACACTTGCCGAGTTATTTGAGGTGACAGAAGCGGAACTGGCTGCAATTCTGGTCCAGATGAAAGAACTAGGGTATGAAATCCGCAACCATCGCACAAATAGACAGATCCCGGCAGATCATATTCTGATTCCCTATGCCTTTCCTTCTCTCAACGAACGCAGTCTACAACGATTAACGAGGCTATAGATCGAACGTATATGACAAACGCGCGTAATGAGAAACACCTCCGTGTTTTTGAGAATCGAAGTGAATATCACACCGCTGCCGGCGATGTAGAGTTATTTCACGAAGGGGTCGCTTCAAATGAAGCCAAAAGACGGATGAAATTCATCAGGGAACGCTTTGAGCAAGGATTCTTGG
>JAHBVG010000042.1 GCA_019637695.1 Caldilineaceae bacterium
TCTCGGCCCACAGTTGATCCATCGCCGCCGAGACTTTGCTGGCAGCGGCGGCGGGGTCTTGGGCGGCTAATTCGTTGAGCGGTTTGTTGAAGGGTTCAGTGGTCACCGGGCCGTCGTAGCCCAGTTGGGCAAGCTTGCGCATGAAGCCAGGGAGATCGATGACACGGGTCTCCAGGGGCAGACAACGGACCTGATCGATCTGCTCGTCGAGCGCTACACCTGCCGGCGCATCGTTGATGTGGACGGTGACGATGTCCTCGGCGCTGATCTTGTCCAGATCATCGAGCGCGCCGCCGGAGGTGTAGAGATGCCAGGCGTCGAGCAGCAGCCCCACGTTGCCGGTGCCAATGTCCGTCGCCAGTCTCAGCATATCTTCCATGCTATAGAGGAAGGGATATTTGAAGCTGTCGCGCAGCGTCTTGGGGCCGATGAACTCGATGCCGAAGACACAGCCATAGTGGGCAAGGACCTCGGCAATGGGGCGGAAGCGGCTAATGTGCCAGGTGTAATTTTCCTCGTAGGGGCGATCATTCGAGCCTGGCGGGCACCAGGTGGCGGTGCGGGTGCAGCCCAAATCGCGGCCTAGTTCGGCAAGTTTGGGCAGATCCGCCAGCCCTTCTTCCCAGCTATCCGTATTCCAGGCAACGGGCAATCCCCACTGACCAGGGCGGATCCCGTTGCTGTCGAAAAGATTGCGCACATACTCAATGCCGTGTTCATCGGCCAGGGCAGCAGCCTCGCGGATGTTGAAGTCAATGCCAGCGTAGCCGGTCTCTTTGGCGAGTTTGATGGTATCGGCCAGGGAAAGATTACGGATGCCGATGGCGCCTGCACTCAAATTTTTGAACATGGGAGATCCCTTTGTGTGATGGAAGATAGCAGGTAGCAGGTAGCAGGTAGCGCAGAGACGATGAGACGAACACGAATCACGGATCACTCATTACTTATTACTCATTACGCATTACGCTTCACCCCCTCATCTCGTCCTTTTCACGCCCAGGGCTGAAGGATGATCTTGGCCGAATCGTGCGACGATGAGCATTGGAACGCTTCTTGAATGTCGCGCATGGGCATGACATGGCTGATGAGCAGATCGAGCAGCGACGATCTCTGGATCACCTGCATGATCTTGGGAAAGTCATTTAAATTGTAGTGCCAGGAGCCGATTAAGGTCAAACCTTTGCGGATCATGTCGGGGCTGATGCGGATGGCAAGATCGTTGTAACATTCGCCGATAAAGCTGACCTTGCCCTTGCGCCGGGTGGCGTCGATACAGAGCCGCTCGGCCTGGACGTTGCCGGAGCAGTCGAGGGCGGCGTCCACGCCGCGACCGCCGGTCAGGGCGCGGATCTGCTCGACGATATCCTCATCGCGCGGATCGAGTACCGCCGCCGCGCCCAACTGCTTCGCCCGTTCCACGCGATAGGGGATGGACTCGACAACAATCGCCCGCGCGCCGCGGAACTGGGCATTGACGACCGCCCCCAATCCTACTGGCCCTGCGCCGGTGATCAAGATGGTAGTGAAAGCGTCCACTCCCATAGTCTGCATGGCGCCAAAGGAGGGTCCCAGCCCGCAGCAGGCCAGGGACGCATGTTCATACGAGACATCATCGGGGATCTTGGGCAGCAGCCAGTCCTGTTTGAGCAGATATTGGGCGTAGGTGGCGCGTCCTTCGCCGCCCTGGAAAAATTGGGTCAGGTGCGCATTGTTCTCACAGTGGATGTAGTCGCCGGAGAGGCAGAGCGCGCACTCGCCGCAGCCATAGAGCGGCATCGCCACCACTCGATCCCCTACCTTCAAGCGGTTGGATCGGTCCACCGCCACCACTTCGCCGGCGGCTTCGTGGCCGAGGATATCGGTCGGCTTGCCGCTCACGAACTGTTTGTATTCGGCGCACATGGGCGCGGCGTGGACCTTCACCACCACCCAGTTTTCGATGGGCTGCGGTTCGGGCACATCCACCACTTCTGCCCGACGCTCGCCGGTGATCACAGCCTTCTTCATGTATCAGTCCTCCAGGTTGAGCCAGCGCAGTTCCTCTGGCGAGAGTGAAATATCGAGCGCGGGCAGCACCTCACGCAACTCGTCAATGGACTGTGGGCCGATCAGCGCAAAGGTGGGGATCGGTTGGTTGAGTACGTAGGCCAGCGCGATCTGCGCGGCGGTGACGCCCTTTTCCGCGGCCAGTTCGCGGGCGCGATCCAGCCGTTGGAAGTTCCCATCATTAAACCATGTCCGCACAATTGGTTCCAATGCAGAGATGCTGCGATCTTCGGGTTTGTAGCGCCCGGTGAAGAAACCGGTCGCCTGACTGCTCCACGCAAAGAGCGGCATTTGATATTGGGCGTACCAGGCACGCGAGCGGGCATTGGACGCAGTGAGACAGCGCGGCCACATGGGTTCGTTCCACTCGGCCAGGGAGAGATTGGGGCTGCTGGCGGCAAAACCCACCAGACCATGTTCACGAGCGTAGGCATTGGCCTCCTCAATGCGCTCGATGCTCCAGTTTGAGCCGCCAAAGGCGCGGATGCGCCCGGCGCGCAGGTGTTCGTTCAGACATTCCACCAGCTCGCCCGCGGGCACGATTGGGTTGTCGCTGTGCATCATGTAGATGTCCACATAGTCAAGCCCCATCTTCTCCAGCGTTTCGGTCAACTGCGCCGTGATCCCTTCGGGCGTGCCCATCTCGTCGCGGGCGCCCTTGCCGATGATCACCAGGTCCTCGCGGATGCCGCGCAACCGGATCCAATTGCCCACTGCTTCCTCGCAGCGATAGACATGGGCCGTATCCAGGCAGTTGCCGCCGATCTCGTAAAAATAGTCGAGCAGCGAACAGGTGAGGGGCATGCGGTCGGCCTTGAAGATCATGGTCCCCATCACCAGCCGCGAGATGGGTTTTTCCACCCCATCGACATGACCATATTGCATGGTGTATTGAGGTCGCCGCGCCAGAGGACGCCCCGAAGTAGGGAGCTTGAGCGCCTCGTATTTCTCGCTGGCGAAGACGAGACCGATCTCCCGACGCCAGGCGTCAAGGGTCAGCATGTTGCCCAGGCTGTCGGCCCACGTCACCGAAGGGGAGGCGGCCTGCCGCTCATTCAGGTGTCGGGCTACCGTATCGGCTTCAATGGCGTAGAGGGGTCTGCCGCCGGGAACAACGATCTCTTCTGCCTCCGCCTCGCCGTCACGGTGGATGAGAATACGCGCGCCTTGATCGCCGCCGAAGCGCTCGTCGCCGGGGAACCAGGGATTGGGGACGATGATGTGCCCTTTCGATCCCCAGATGCGCAGCGCCGGATCCACGCGCACTTGAATCCCCGTCGAAAGTTGGGCAACGATATTCCCGGGGAATTCCAGCACAGCGCCGCCCCACTCATCCACACCGCTCTCTTTGCCAATGTGGGCGAAGGCTTTCAGCGCCATCATTGCGCTGTAGCCATTGCTGGTGATGATAGGGTTGGCAAATTCCTGACCGTTGGCGGCCCCGGCAATCAGGCGCGCCATGGAGGTGGTGTAGCAGCCCACATCCATGATACCGCCGCCGGCCGCGCTGTTCTGCTGGCGGATGTTGTCCTGGGGACCGCCCATATTGTAGCTAAAATGCGCCTGGATCAGCCTCACCTGGCCGATGACGCCAGCGCGGATCAGCTCGACCAACCTGGCGGTCTGCGGATGGCAGCGATACATAAAGGCTTCCATGAGGAATACGTCGTGATGGCGCGCCGCCTCGATCGCTGTCATGGCTTCGGGGTGATTGGTGGCCAGCGGTTTTTCGCAGAGGATATGCTTGCCCGCCTCGGCGCAGCGGATCGTCCACTGGGCGTGGAGATGGTTGGGCAGCGAAATGTAGATGGCCTCCACCTCTGGGTCGGCCAAGAGTGCTTCGTAGCTGCCATAGGCGCGGGGAATGCCAAAGTCTGCGGCAAACTTTTCCGCAGATTCTTGGCTGCGGCTACCCACCGCTAAAAGCTTTCCTGTCTCAGAGTGGGGTAATTCACGGGCAAAGGTACGGGCAATTTTCCCGCTGCCCAGAATGCCCCAGGCAAGTCGTTCGGTCATAGGGGTTCCTTTTCCTGTTTAGGCGAATCCTCGGAAATCATGATCCACGAAGGCACACGAAGAAACACAAAGCTTTTCTCCATTCTTCGTGTCTATTTGTGTGCCTTCGTGGATCATTTAGCATGGCTTTACTGAGTGAATACGACGGCAGTGGATTATCCCTTGAGGCCCGTCATGGTCAGCGCGTCGACGAACTGGCGCTGGATAACAAGGTAGAGGAGGACGATGGGTAGGGCTACCACCGTCGCCGCCGCCATGATCGCATCCCAGCGCTGTTCGGCAAAGGAGCGGTAACGGGCCAGGGCAATCGGCAGCGTCGCCAGTTCATCGCTGCGGATGACGAGGAAGGGCCAGAGGAAGGAATTCCACGTGAAGTAGAAATTGATCACAATCGCCGTCAACAACAACGGTTGGGCAATTGGATAAGCGATACGGAAGAGAATTTGAAAGTGGTTGGCGCCGTCGATAATCGCCGCATCCACATAATCTTTGGGGATGCCGACGAAGGCTTGTCGAATCAGAAAGACGGTGAAGGGCGTGATCGCGCTGGGAAGGATGATGCCGGCGTAGGTGTTGATCAAGCCCAGACGGTCCACTTGCAGGAAGAGCGGGATCATAAGGAGCTGCTGCGGCAGGATCATCAAGGCCAAGATCACGACAAAAAGCAGCCGCTTGAAGGGAAACTCCAACTTCGCCAGCGCATAGGCTATCCACGACGAGAAGAAGACGTTGAGCGAGACCCCCACTACCGCCACGACCACACTGTTGAAGAGGCTGCGCGGCACGTCCATGGTGTTCCACACGTAACGATACGCAGAGAACGACGCCTCTGCCGGATACATCGTCGGCGGGAAGGTAAAGATGGCGTAGGCTGGCTTCAGCGATGTGTTGATCATCCAATAGAAGGGGAAGAGCGAAATAATGGCGCCGAAGATCAAGATGACATAGAGCAATAGGCGCTGTAGGGAGCGCATCATCCTGGCTTGTTCATCGCGTTTTTGTATCAGAGTCGATCCGGCCATAACTGAATCTCCGAGTACTAATAGGTCGTCCGTTCGAGCAGCCGCCGCTCAGTCAACGTAAAGATCAAGATGAGAATGGTGGAGGCAACGCCAATTGCATTGGCATAGCCGATTCTGCTCCAGATGAAACCTTCGTGGTAAAGATAGAGCAGGGTAGTGAGGCTACTGCCGCGGGGGCCGCCGTTGGTCATCAACAGCGGTTCGACGAAGATGTTCAACCCCCACAACGTGCCCATGATCACCGAAAAGACCACCACCGGGTTGAGCAGCGGCACTTTGATGTACCACGACATCTGCCAATCATTGACGCCGTCCACTTTGGCGGCGTCGGTGACCTCCTGCGGAATGCCTTGCAGCCCGGCCAGGAAGAGGACAGCATAGAAGCCCACATCATTCCAGATCTTCATCAGCCCAATCGAGGGCATGGAGAACTGCGGACTGGTGAGCCAGGGCACAGCAGAGATCCCAACCAGGCTGAGAAAATAGTTGATGACGCCCGAATTGGTGGCAAACATCCACTGCCAGATGATCGCCATCACCACGGTAGGGATGATCACCGGCAAAAAGTAGACGCCGCGCAGGAACATCCTTCCCCACAGATTCGCCTGGTTGAGCATTAGCGCCACCAGAAAGCCGCCGATGATAGAAGCTGGCACCTGGATGATGAGATAAACAAACGAGTTGCGGATCGCCAGGAAAAAGCGTTCGTCGCTCAACAGCCGCGCATAGTGGACAAAGCCGACATATTCCATCTCGTCGGTCAGAATGTTCCAATTGGCGACGCTGCCGTAAAGGGCAATATAGAGCGGATATAAGGTGAATAGCGCCAGGTGAATCAGCCAGGGCGCGACAAAGATAATGGCGATTTTATCCCACTTGCCGCTCCGACTGGATGTAAAGAGAGAACTCCATCCTTCGCGGATTCGACCCAGCGCCGGAACCCCAGTTTCTGTCGCTTGCATGATTCTTGCCTTTCAAACAGTTGAAACGTGAAACGTGATCCTTCCCTTTATCACGTTTCACGTTTCACAGTTTAACTCAACGCCAATCAACTGCTCGCCAGCAGTTCGTTGACCTGTTCTTCTGCCCAGGCCAGCGCCTCGGCGGGACTCTTCTCGTCGTAGATCAGATCGATATACGACTCGGTCAAGATGCCCATGATCTCGCTGCCCAGGTTGGTGTGCATATCGTAAATATAGGATTCATCAGCAAAGGCAGCATACTCTCGACCGGCAGGGAGGGTATCCAGAATCTCTGTGTAAAGTGGATTGGTCGTCAGATCCCGGGTGGGTGGCAGATCGCCCGTGATCTCAAAATCAGCCGCCAATTGCTCAGGGCTGAGTAAGAATTTCATCAGTTCCCAGGCAGCGCGGTTGGCCTGATCTGCTGCTTCGCCAGTGCGCTGTTGTTCGCGCATAATGGCGAAGTTGCGCACAAAATTATAGGTGGGGAAGCCTTCCACTGTCGAATTATCGGGCTTGGGCATGGGGCCGACGAGCAACTCGAAGCCTTCGGGCGCGTTGCGCTTTACCGTTCCCAGCATGGATGAACCGCCGGAGACAGCCGCCACCTGCCCAGAGAGGAAGGGATTGCCCTCAAGCGCCTCGGTCAGGTTATACCCCTGAGAGAAGAGCGTGTGGATCAACTCATAGGATTGGACAGCTTCCGGTGTATTGAAGACGGCCTGCGTGCCATCCTCGCTCACCAATTGATTGCTGCCGGTCGCCGCAATATAGAATGGGTAGGCTGTAAATTGCCAGCGCCACCACTCCTCCAGCGAAGATAAGTTGATGAACCATTGGCCCGGCCCCGTCAGCGCCTGGCCCCACTCAAGGAATTCACTGTAGGTTTCGGGCAAATTTTCGGGATCCAATCCAGCCTCGCGCACGCGCTGGCCGTTGTAGAAGATGACACGCGGCCCTCCATACCAGGAGATACTGTAGACGTGCCCATCTCGCCAGGTGTAGTTTAGATCCGGGTCCATACGCCCCCAGACTTCGTCGAAACCGGGCAGGTTCTCCAGGGGCAGCAGCAGATCGCGGGTCAGATACCACGTATCCTCCATGTTCACCGATTGGTGGACATGGGAGTTGGTGCCGGCGCGGATAAAGGCAACCAACATGTCATTGTCCACGGCATCGGGGGCAGTGCTTCCCTCAAGGGTGATGTTAGGGAACATCGCCTCAAACGCGGCCTTCTGTTCCTGGCCCAAGGCGATGCGCTCTGGCGTTTCATAATACCAATAGCGGATCGTCGTGGGCGGCAACTGTGTGGCGTCCTCCAATTGCAACCAATTGACACCAGCGGTCTGAGCGGCAGGGGCGGCTGCTGGGGCCTGGGCAGGCGCGGATGGGGCTGTGCCGGCTGGCTGGCAGGCCGCCAACAGCGCGCCCGCGCTGAGGATCGTCGTGCCGTGCAGAAACCGTCTGCGGCTCATCTGCGAATTCCAAAGCTTTCGGGTCATGGTGTTCCTCCTTGTAGAACAAACAGGGCAGCGATGTACCGGGAAATACCAAAGCAGTTGTGGTAAAATGGCAGGCAATCCTAAGACTACCTGTATCCACACAAGATTAGGACAATTGACCGGCGGGCAATGCGATCCGCGCAGGTCGCCTGTCGTCGCCTATAGGAGTGTTAGAATTAACCGATGGGAAGGTGGGTAGATTGCCCATTCATCGTACCAGAAGTCGATGGCGAATTCTACACAATTTTGACACGGGCAGGACAATGAGAGGACATTGAGAGGACATGGCGAACAGCACCTACCCTCCTGATTTTGTAGAACACCTCCACCACGCGCTTGCCAATCTTTACGATCCCTTTCAACTGCGCGAGAGTCTACTCATCCATCGTCTTAAAATAGAGGGGCAGGGCAACCCGGCCACCCTCCTGCGGCAGCAACTGATTGCGGCCATCGAAGGCTTGGAAGCTGGTACAGATGCGCCGCCGCATAGCCCTCTCCATAGCTACCATTACCTGCTCAACCAGCGCTTTGTGGAACAATTTACCCAAAAAGAAGTGGCGGACGATTTTGGTCTGAGCGTGCGCCAACTACGCCGCCGCGAGAAACAGGCCATTGAAGTGCTGGCAAATCACCTGGCGTATCAATATGACTTAGTTGAAGCCGCGCCCGATCCGCTCACCGCTGCCATCACCACGCCAAGCCGCCAGGCGGAACTGGCCTGGTCGCAGCAGACCTTCCCCGGCGATGTCACCGACGCCGCCAGCCTTGTTGCATCGGCGCTGCAAGTTGCCCATCCACTGCTCCAATCGTTGCGGGTGCGGATCGAATCGCGCCTGCCCGCCGCCCTGCCCCGGCTGGTGGTGGAAACCGTCAGCGCGCGCCAGGCCCTGATTGGCATCCTTACCCTGCTGGCGCGGCAGATGCCCGGCAGCCGATTCATCGTGCAGGCGGAAGTCATGCGCCAGGCCGTTCAGATCCAGATCTACGCCGTGGAGAATGCGCCCATGCCCGCGTTCCACGAGGCCGAGGCCACCGAAGGGCTGCGCATGGCGGAGCAGTTGATCGCGCTTTCTGGGGGAAAATTGAGCTTGGGCGATAAGAGTGGGTCTGTGCAACCGATTGTACGCCTGACGCTGCCCGCCGAGCAGCAGGTGACGGTCCTGGCGGTGGACGACAACCCCGACACGTTGCAATTGTTGGAACGGTACACCAGCAACAGCCGCTTCAACCTGGTAGGTGTGCGCCAGCCCCAACAAGTATTGTCGATGGCGGAAAAGCTGATGCCAGAGATCCTGATCCTCGACGTGATGTTGCCTGAGATCGACGGCTGGCAATTGCTGGGTCAGCTACGCGCGCATCCAACCTTTGAAGAAGTACCGATCATCGTCTGCACCATCCTACCCCAGGAGGCATTAGCCCTCACCCTCGGCGCCTCGGCTTTCCTGCGCAAGCCCGTTCGCCAGGACGACTTCCTGCGGCTGTTGGACGCTCATAGCGACGGGTTGAGCTGAGAGCAGTTGGCTGATCCCCTCGATACAACCGAGGAATTGGGGGATAGAGATCCCCCCGCTGCGCGTGACGATCAGGGAACGGCTGACAATGGGCTGTCCATTTGGGTCCTGCGAAGAGACGATGATCACAGGGATCTCGCGCAACGCGGGATCGGCGTTCTTCTGCGCCAGCAATTGAAAGCCATCCATTTCAGGCATCAGTAGATCCAGGATCACCACATCGGGTCGGTCCTGCGTCAGGACCTGCAACGCCTGCCGTCCATTTTTGGCCCGCAACACCTGATAACCCCGATTGGCCGAAGCGAGCATCCGCCGGAAGAGGCGCAACAGGTTGGGATCGTCGTCTACCAGCAGAACCTTTTTGGCGGCGAACGGTTCGAGTACGCCAAGCAGGCGTTCACGCGCAACTGGCTTGATCAAATAAGCCGAAACCCCCAACGAGAGCGCATATTCATCAGTCCCAGGCACAGAACAGAGTACCACAGGCAGACCATTGGGCAGGCGCACTCCCTCCAGCCGCTGAAAGTTATCGCCCATGTTGCTATCGTTGATCAAAAGCATCTGGCTGGGCGTCCTTTCAACTTCGATCACAGCCTCATCGAGACTCTTCACAGCGACAATCTCAGCCCGGTCTAGATAACGAGCTAACAACCGCTCCAGGGATCGTCCTCGCTCTGCTACCACCAATCGAGGACGAATCTTCGCCAGAAGGCTGCGTCCGGGCCGAGATTCTTCTTCGAAGCGCATGTAGGGTGTAAACCAACGTAGTGCGCCGCGGTCCTGAGCGGCGTCTCCAGTCGGCAATCGAAACGTAATCGTCGTGCCGCTCCCCACTGTACTATCAACCCACATCTTGCCATCGTGCAGTTCCACAAACCCTCGACTAATGCTCAAACCCAGACCACTGCCACCATAGCGCTTGCGGATCGAGTTGTCCGCCTGTTGGAAAGGCTGAAAGACCCGCTCCAAATCGTCGTGAGCAATGCCAGGGCCGGTGTCGGCCACACTCACCAGCACATGATCGCCGTCGCGCCAGAGGCCCACGATCACACCGCCCTCTTCGGTAAAGCGGCCGGCGTTGCTGAGCAAATTAAGGATCACCTGGCGCATGCGGATCGGATCACAGTGGACGGAGGGCAGATCGGAGGCAACCTGGGTCTGCAAGTAGAGATCTTTTAATGCGTAGAGCGGACGCACAGTCGCTACGGCGCCCTCCACAATCTGGCTCAAGTCCACCCATTCTTTGGAAAGCGCCATCTGCCCAGCCTCGATCTGGCTGAGATCGAGTACATCGTCGATCAGCGCGGAAAGGTGTTGGCTGTTGCGTAGAACCACGTTGAGATCGGCCAACAACGCCTGGGGAATCTGGTTGCCATAGGTGTGCGGGGCCTGCAGCACAAGCTCGGTAAAACCGATGATCATGTTCAGCGGCGTGCGCAGTTCGTGGCTGACATTGGCGACGAATTCCTCTTTGGCGCGACGCGCTTCGTCCGCGTTTTCGCGCAGCGAATTCGCAAGTCGATGCAGGCGGAGCAGTTGGCGGTTGGCTTCACCCAACTCTGCTACTACCTGGCTCATCTCCAAACGGTGATCGCGCGCCCGTTCCAGCAACATACGGCTATGTTCATAGCTAGTGCGGAACCAGATCATAGCGGTGACCAACGAGTGGGAAGTCAGCCAGATCAGGCCGACGATGCCCCAAATCTGGACAATAGCGATAATGCGCAGTGAAGGTTCTACATGCAGGGCATGGTGAGGCATAAAGAGCAAGAGCGTACAGAGGATCGCTACGATCACGCCCGTCCGCTTGTTGATGAGCAGCAGTGTCAACCCCACTGGCAGCGCCAACAAGATCAGCGCAACAGGGACAGCGATAATGAAAATCGCCAGCCCAAGAATAACGAAACAGCCGCTAATCAGCGTGATCACCGCCGCCATATAGAATTGGGTTCGCAGCAGCCAGGCCGCGCCAGAGACCACTAACAGCAGCATCCCCAATATGGCTCCATACAAATCAGACCATTGCCCCCCGCTCAAGATGAGGATAAGTCCAATAGCATAAAGTGCAGGGAGGACATACGTAACGGTATGATCCTGAAGATCGCGCAATGTCTCGCGAATTTCAGGCGCACGGGCGGACAGCCTTTCAGTTTTCGATGATTGCATCTTGCCTTCTTTCGTCAACTATATATTGTATGTCTTTGGTCTGAGAGCGAACAGACTTTTATCTGATGTGAGAGAGGCAGAAATTGGTACTATAGTACTACTGAGAAAGAGAAGTGACGCGAAAAGAGGCGGAGATGATGGTTGCATCTGACCAACAGAGGCATGGGTTGTACTGTTTCCTGACAATGGGAATGCTGTTTGCGTTGATCCTTCTGCTCTCGTCGGCAACCATAGTGAGCGCAGAGACGGCGACCCATCTGGGAACGATCACGGGGGTGGTCTGGTTTGACCACAACCGCAATGGCATCCTCGACGCCGATGAACCGTTGATGGTCGATCATCCCGTCTATCTACAAGGTCTGGGCGAGGATCAGCCTGGCGCGTTGATAGCCCGTGGGCTGACAGACGAAGCAGGCAGTTTCACCTTTGCCAATATTGCATGTGGCGACTATCGTCTTTTTGTGGAGAACGGTGATTCTGTGGAGATCACCCTATCCCATGAGCGAAACAGCGGCAACATTAAGATCGCGTTTAACGGCCAGCAGATCTTCCTGCCGATGGTCGGTCGCTGATTCACCAAGGCTAGGATTCTATCTGCCTGCCTTTGGAACGTGCAGGGTGAGCCACAAAGCTCACGTCTGTATCGCTAACCTTGACAAGTAACAGCGGACACGGCGCATGTTGCAGCACTTCGGCGGCGATGTTGCCTTGCAACCAACGGCTGATCCCCAAGCGGGCGTAGGTGGTTTTGACGATGAGATCCACCTCTTCCTCAAAGGCCATGTCGACGATGGCGCCCGAGACAGAGATGCTCTCGACAATCCGCGTTGATGAGACAATCTGCCGTTTGGATAGCTCCTCTTGCAAGTTGAGCAGATAGGCAGTAGCCCGCTCCCTTTCGGCGTTGGTGTTGAAGAGCGCGCCCATGCCGCGTAGTTCGGGTCCGTAGCCCGTCGTTGCAGGGATGGGGATCTGCACCACCCAGCCGAGGACGACTTCAGCATTAAACTGCTGGGCCAACGCCTCCACATAAGGAAGCGATCTCTCTGCCAATGGCGATCCATCCAGCGGCGCTAGAATTTTATGAAACATTGTGGATTCCCTTTGTTGATACTTGTTATCATCACGTAGTGCGTAGTGCGTAGACCCGTTTGCGCACTACACTTTCACTCTTCACCCTTCACACTTTACTCCTTACCATCTTCAACGCCAGGATGCCAGCGCCGAGGACGGGCGGCTGTTCGGCGTGGAGAACCCGACAGTGAGGCAGACGAGCGTGAACAGCCGCTCGCATAGGTTGCAGGACGATCTCCCCGGCCTGGAAGATGCCGCCGACCAGCGCCAATTCACTGGGACCTTCATCCATGTGGAGCCGACGCGCGACGGCCAGTACACAATCGGCCATTTCGTTGCAGCCACGTTCGATGAGGGAACGGGCATAGGGATCGCCTTCGTGCGCTGTTTCGATCACCAATGGCGCCAGTCGAGCCATCTCGGAGCGGGGCAGTTGCTCGACATAGAGTTTGTGCATGATCTCGTTCATGTCGTCGAGGGCAAGAGCGGCAAGGATCCGCTCTTGCAGCGGCGTGTGCGGCAGGCGGCCATCATAGCTACGCACTGCCCCAATCATCGCCTGAATGCCTAACCAGCAGCCGCTGCCCTCATCCGCCAGTAGCTGCCCCCAACCGCCAGCGCGCCAGCCCTCGCCCACCGCGTTCATACCAAATGTCGAAGATCCCGTCCCTGCGATCTGGACGATACCGGGCCGTCCGCTCAGTCCACCGGCCAGGGCAATGCGACAGTCGTGATCCACGGCGATAGCATCGGCGGGCGCCAGTTTGAGCGCCTCTGCGATGTTGTGGATCACCCGCCGGTCATGGGCAGAGACGACGCCGGCCATGCCCAAAAAGACAGCATCAAAGGGGACAGCCGAGAGGTTAGCGCTGGCGCGCGCCGCATCCACCGCACGTCCGATGTTCTCGCGGGCCACTGCCTCCCCTACATCATCGTAGTTGGACGGTCCACTGGTCGCTTCGGCGAGCAGATGACCATCCTCATTTAGGATGACGACATGGGTTTTGGTGCCGCCGCCGTCTACGCCGAGAACATGCTTCATAAGGGTGAACTCTCCGTGATTCGTGATTCGTAATGAGTAGTGTGTAGTCAATGTTATTAAGTTAAGGAATGCAATGCTCGAAACCCTGCGGAGTTAGCACGCCCACGTGCGGGTCTACAGGAGAACAGCCGCACCTGGGGGTGCTAACTCCGCACTTAACTAAATGACATTGAGTGCGTAGCGTATGAACAAACATAGGTTGCTACTTGCAGACCTGCCGCCTCTGCCGTTCCCTATTCTGCATTCACCATTCCGCACTTGGCACGCCTGCTACTTGCCCCAGTTTTGCCTTTTGCCCTTTGCCTTTTTTACCGATCCACCAAGGTCGGTTCACCGTTCACCGCTACGAGGATTTTACGAAAGTTCTCGGTGGCAATGGATCCATAGTCGTGACCAGCAGCGGCAGGGTAGATCCCCAGGTAAGTGAGGGGGATCTCGCCAGTGTTGATGGTGCGATGGGCGGTATGGCCGGGGACATAGACGATGGCGTTGGGCGTCAGCGGCAACAGACGACTCTCGTGGCTCTCTTCCTCTTCGAGCAACATGAACCCGGTTCCGCTCAGGCCGATGTAGACTTCGGCAGCAGGTCGCCAGGCGTGGTAATGGCCTTTGGTCATGTAGTATTCAGCGCCGATCCGGCCAGGGGCGATCTGAGCAATGGCGTAATGAAGCGCGCCATCGCCGTGGGCGGGGGCGACCGCCGCCAATGTGTAGAGGACCGGATCGCCCTGAGCCAGCGCGGCGTTAAAAGCATCCTCATCGGCGAAAGCCCCGCGCATGTCGCTAAGGCGGCGTTCAATCTGCGGCGCTCCCTCGATTGTCCCGCCTAGAGGATCGAAACGGGTGAACAAATCAGGATTAATTTGCATCTTGGTCTTCTCCAATCAGCCAATGGATGAAGATGGGCGGCGCTGCGGGGAACCTGCTAAGGAGAGGATACACCTTTTTGCGATTTTGGGCAATCAACGACGGGGAAATAGAGGAAGATTCGATCGCAGATTGCGCAGATTTCCACGGAAGGAGATTGAGGGATTGGGTGATTGAGGGGCAGCCAATCCCTTGTCCGCTCTTCTAAAATTCGTGTAAATCCGTGCAATCTGTGATCGACATCAGGCTACGCCAGGGCAAGTTGATCCGCCCAGGCCTGGATAGAGCGCCAGTCGCGCAGATCGGCGTCCTCAGCCTTGACCATTTTGGCGATCAGGCGATCCATGAAGTTGAGATTGCCAATGTCCATCTTGCCGGTGAAGAAGGCTTCGGATTGAGGCGTGAAGAGTGCGTGGACGGGTTGCACATAGGCAGCGCGGGCTTGACGGCTGGCTTCGCTCTCGTCGGCGTTGAGCATATGGACGGTGAAGATCGCCGTTGGCATCTGCTGCAATCGTCCAACGTGCTTTTCCACAAAGGAGAGGGCCTGCGGCAGCCAACGTCCCATGCGGATGGCGCTGCCGATGACAACGGCGTCGTAGGCAGAGAGATCGGTTACCTCTTCCACACGGCGCACATCGGCGCGCATCCCCCGTGCGCAAAATTGATCGGCAATGGCATGGGCGACTTCGCCGGTCGATCCATATTTGCTGGCATAGGCCACTAAAACTGTCTGCATGGTGTTTTCCTTTCCACAACTTGCGTAAATGTAGTTGACGCCTGGCGTCTGGTTGGTCAGGATGGTGACGCCGCCGCACATCAAGGCGCTGGCGCCTATGGCGCCGCCGGCGATCATGAGAAAGCGGCGACGGTTGATGGAGGTTGAGCCGTTCATAGAGAACCTCTTTGCATCTGTGCAGGTGAAACCGGGACCTGAGCCGGATCTGAAAGCGCCCGCAGCACCCGCGCCACAACCCAAACAGCGATCAGTCCAAGAATAACGAAGCCGGCGATGGGGCCGATCATCTCGGCGGGGGTGAAGACGATGCCGGCGGCGCGCTGAAGCGCTGTGTTGAGGGTGATCGTCGGCAGCAACATGACGATGAGGATCAGCAGCGGGGAGGCAATGAGATAGCCCAACGCCGCGCGCCGCCAGATCAACCAGCCAGAGAGGAAGACGCAGGGGACGATCAACGCCAGATCCAGCGCATAGGTGACAAGGGTGGTATAGCTATCCATCCACACAGGCGGCTGGCTGCGAATCAGCCCGGTAACAATCGGCTCTAGCCAGACCACCGAGGTCAACAGCCCACAGGTGATCATAAAGAGGGCTATGCGTCCGTGGGGCAGACCCGAGAAGCGAGCCGCCAGCCTGTCGTGATCAAAAGACGTAAAGGCAATGACAAAGGCAAAGAAGGTAGCTCCAAAGATCGCCACATAGACGAGGAAGAGTGCGTTATACGCTGCGCCCAGCGACATGGTGGCGTAGACATAGAGTACATAACCCAGCGTACCCATCAAGAGCAGCCCTCCCGCCAGCGAACCACGCGCATAGAGGATGCTCGCAACGATCAAGAGCGGCACACCCAACGCCAGCATCACCATATCCTGTCCGCGAAAGCCAACGCCGCTAAAGACGGTGTCATAGTAGTAGAGTCCCTGCCCATAGATCTGGGCTGTGGTTCCCCGCAACGTCGTAAACTCGAAGGCGCCGCCCTCCCTCTGCAAAAAAATACCAGCGCCAGCAGCAATCAACGCCAGCACGGCAACCAACCACGAAAGCCCAATCAGCGTGTTCGATCTTTTCATGAGATGTCTCCTTGTCCATTGGTGATAGTGCGTTCAACCGAGAGCAAAACGATCCCCAGGCCGTGGAGATGACGAATGAGGCCGACGAGGGCCGCCTGATCAATGTCGAGGGTCAACAGGGTGGTGATCCGCTCATCGCTCTCTGTGCGGCCAATCTGAATCGGCCCAAACCAGTCCACCAGGCTTACGTCAACGCTCCCTTCGACTCGGATTTTGTACCCAGCGTGTTCGTCAAGATGGGACATACGGTTTCTCCATTGGCGTGAAAGGTGTTACGTGTGTGCGTATCAGACTGTTTCAGGATACACGAGGCGCGCAGCGAGGGACCACATTTTCATGTAGTTGCAGGATGTGGGAATCCCTCCCTAGCCCAGGCGGAGAGAGAACTGTTGGTCGGTCGAGACCATGGCTGTTGATTGGAAGGGAGAGAGTCAGATTAATCTTAGGCCGCGTGCGCGGTCGATGGCGGCGCTACGTTTGTCCACGCTTAATTTGCTGTAGATGCTTTTCACGTGGAAGCGCACAGTGTTCAGGCTGACGATGAGTTGATCAGCCGTTTCTTGATAGGTGAGACCGTCGCCCATGAGACGCAGCACGTCAAGTTCACGCTCGGAGAGGGGTTCGGCCAGGGAAGAGGGGGAAGGTTCTTTATCCTCTTGAAGAACAGACGGTTTTGACTCGCGATGATCACGGAAGGCGGCCAGCACCTTGTCAATGTGTGCCAGGAGGGGCCTTGTTTCGACAATGTTGGTTCGCCGCTCAAGCCAGGATCGAAGATGGGCCAGCAGCAGTTGCATAGGCGCGCCCTCGTTGGCAAAGGGCGTAACGGTTCCTTCGGGCGCGGCCAAGATCAGCGCCCGGCGCAGATCGTCAAGGGCGAGGCGATCTTCTCCCTGCGCAGTGTGGACAAGGGCGCGCAAGATCAGGATTTCGAGGGCGCGCCCGGCGCGGCCCGCTCCTTCGGCCGCATCCAGCAGACGATTCGCCAGGTCGAGCGCCTGCGCCAGATGAGGAGCGTGCGGATCATCCCGGCCCAGGTGGTAAAGCAGACGCAAATAGGCAATCTGGATCACCTCGCGGGTGTGGTGCGGCTTATCCTCGGCTGTAACGCCGGTCTGCGCCAGGATGCTGGACGCCGCAGCCAGATCCGATCTGTCCAACGCTTGCGCTACCCGTTGCGCCGTCACCTGAGACGTCACCCAGGCTGGCATCCGATAGGAGAGCAAAGAGATTGCCTCGTTCAAGGCCGATTCAGAACCAGGCCGATCACCCAACGCCAGGAGGATACGCGAGAGCATAACATATCCGTAAGTAATGGCGGCGACATGACCGCCGCGCTTGCTCAGGGCAAGCCATCGCTGCAACCCAGTGTGGGCGGCCTCCAACTCGCCCCAGGCGTAGAGCAACTCACTGTGGATGCCGTAGACGGTGGCCAGGGCTGGCGTGGGCGCGCCGACGGCTCGTTCCACCGCTGCGATGACGGAGAGGGAGAGATCGGCGGCAGCGCGCAACTGTCCGCGCATGATGTAGAGCATCCCCAGATTGGCGACGATCAACATGGCTGCCAGCGTGTTGCCCGATGCTCTGCAAATTGGCAGCGCCTGCTGGTAATGCTCTATGGCTTCGACGACGCGCCCGGCGTAGTTGTAAGCCGTTGCCAGCGAAAAGAGACTCATCCCCTGCACGTATGGATCATCGGGTGCCAGCGCGACCGCCTTTTCTGCCAGATCACAGCCCTTGTCCACATCCCCGCGCAGGGAGACGAGTGCGGCGCGCAACGAGAGGATCTCGGTGTGAGACGCTCTGGCGCTGCTGGCAGCCTCGGCAGCGTTGAGATAGGGTTCTACCTCACCCAACTGGCCGCGCAGCAGCAGCGACCAGGCAAAGGCCAGATTCGCCCGCGGTCCGGCCATCCACGCGGATTGGGAATGGATCGCCCCCCGCAAACGGCGCAGCCAACCCTCCACTGTCTGCGCGTACCCTTGCAAGACGACCGGTCGGGCGTGGATCTCCAACAGGCGTACGACCTCTTCAAGATTCTGCGCGGCAAAGGCATGTTCAATCGCTTCGGCGGCCAATCCCTCCCCGGCGTACCATTGGCTGGCGCGCCCGTGCAGGATCGGCGCCAGATCAGGTTCGGCGCGGTTGAGTTGACCGCGCAGGAGATCGGCGAAGAGGTGATGATAGCGATACCAACGATGCTCCTCATCCAGCGGGATGACAAAGACGTTGGCGGCGTAGAGATCAGCGAGGACGGCGGCGCTGTCCTCGCGGCCGGTGACGGCATCACAGAGCGGACCGGTCAACTGATCCAATACAGCGGTGTGGAGCAGAAATGTGTGGAGATCGGGCGGAAGTTGGCGCAGCACTTCTTCGGTCAGATAGGTCAGGATGAAGTGATGGTTGCCAGAAAGCCCGGCGATAAATTCCGACGGCTGATCATGCTTTTGCATTGAGAGTGCAGCCAGTTGCAGCCCGGCGATCCAGCCTTCAATGCGGGCTTCCAATGCGTCCACATCGCGGGGAGCGAGCGCCAGCCCCATGACATCGTGGAGGAAGGCGATGGTCTCGTCAAGGGTAAAGCGCAGATCCTGGGCGCGCACTTCAGCGAGTTGGCCGCGGGCGCGCAGACGGGCCAGGGGTAGGGGCGGGTCCTCGCGGGTGGCGATGACGAGGTGCATCTGTGGCGGCTGGTTAGCAACCAGCATTTGAATCGCGCCGTGGACGACGGCATTGTCAATATTGTGGAAATCATCCAGCACAAGCAGAAAGTCGCCGGGGAGATCCATCATGTCATTGATCAGCGCGCTCATGGCTGCGTCCAGCGGCGGCTGGGCGGCGTCAAGCGTCGCCGCAATACTCTGGCCGAGGGCGGCATCGATCTGCTGTAAGGCTGCGACAAAGTAGCGCAAAAAGCGCGCAGGATCGCTATCTCCTGTGTCAAGGGAGAGCCAGGCTACAGGCTGGTGGATCGTGCGCAGCCATGCGCTCAAGAGCGTCGTCTTGCCAAAACCGGCTGGTGCGGAGATCAGCGTCAGCCGCTGCTCAAGTTGTCCATTTAGGTCATCCAAAAGGCGAGGGCGCGCCACCATCCTCGCTCGCGCCGGGGGAATATGGAGTTTCGTTGCCAGGAGAGGTGTATATGTGTAGGGGTTGGCGCGGGTCATCGTGATCTCTTTTTGAGGAAGGGATAGGTGATTGGTGACTGGGAAGCGGATGACTCCGCTTCCCAGTCACCAATCACCTATCACCAATCACTACTCCACCGGAAATACCATCACTCGATTGTTATCCGCATCCGCTACGAGCAACTGATTGGTCAGCGGATCGATGGCAAGGCCGTTGGGCTTGCCAAAGCGGTTGAGATCCATGCCATATTGACCAAATCCGGCTTGAATCTGGCCTGCCGGGTTGTAGACGAAAATCTGCGCGAACTGCGGATCCGATGCATAGACCGTACTATTGGCATCTACTGCTACGTAGGCTTTGTCGTTAATGTCCTGACTTTGCCACGAGGGGACAGGCCATTCGGCCAACGGCACCAGTTCCGGCGAAAGGATTTGAAGGCGTTGATTCCAGATGTCGGCGACGACGACGTTGCCCGTGTTCGGATCCACCGCCATGTCGACCGGTTCCTCAAAGCGGCCGAGGACCACGCCGCCGCCGCCCACTTGGTTGACAAACCCACCTTCAGGCGTGAATTGGATAATGCGTTTGTTGCCCGTATCCGCCACCAGCAGATCGCCGTTAGCGGCAATCGCCAGCCCGCGCGGGCCAAAAAGCCCAAATGGATCGCGATTGGTCTCATCGACAATGGCAAACGTCCCCCACTTGCGCAGGAAATTGCCCTCGGCGTCGAAGACCTGGATGCGTCCATTCCACGTATCGGCGACGAAGATCGCGCCATCCTCAGCCACGGTGATGCCCCACGGCTCGCGGAATTGTCCATCGCCCAAGGCCAGCGGTCCAGCGCCATCGGGATCCACACAGCCGGGCTGTCCTTGATCGTTGAGCAGACAACTGCTGCCAAAGGCGCGCATGAAATTCCCCGCGGCGTCGAGGATCACAACGCGGTTGTTGCCCGTGTCCAAAATGTAGCGGCTGCCATCAGGACCCACAGCCACGTCGCGCGGCCGGCGAATCACTTGATCATCGTAGACGCCGCCATAGACGGCCACTGCCGACAGATCGATTTCTGGGTAGTTGAAGGCAGGCGCGCGTTGGTCCACAATCGGCGTCACGTTGAGATCCCAGATCGTCTGCGCCAGATCGCGGCGCACATAGAGCCGGAATTCATGGCGATGCGGCCACTCGATAATCGAGCGGTCGGGATGGTTGCGGTAATACCAGATCTGCCAGAGCCGTTCCCGCCGCACAGGATCGGTCAATGCGTCCCAAACCTGAGAGAGCGTCAGATCTTTGTAGCTTTCTTCAGGCCACCAGATCATGCGGTAGTTGCGGTAGACATAATCGCGCGCCAGGTAAGGATCCACCTTGTCGTAGTCGCCGCGGGCAGCGATCACCACAGGCGAACTCATGGAATCCTGATTCGGAGTCGTGCCGAAGAAGACGCTGTTGGGGTAGAACTTCATGTACCAGCTCATGGGCCAGGCGGCGTCGTTGCTGTAGGCCACACGGATCTCGCGGTCGCCCACGGTGCGTTCGCTGATCAGATCGATCTCGGCCAGGGCGCGTTTGACGTCCGGCCCGGCGTGGGCGTAGACCAGGTATTCGGTCGCCATGTCGTAATTCACATAGGTGAGCCGGTAGCTGGCGCGCACAGTCAGCAGCAACAGCACTGCGGAGACCCCCAGGACCATCATGCGGGCGGCGTTGCGCCAACCGCTAACGGTCACCCAACTCCAGCCCAAGTAGAGCAGCCCACCGGTGAGGATCAGTCCAAAGACAAAGCGGACGGTTCCGCCAATGCTCGCCAGATCGCGACCGCCAAAGGGATCGGCGGCAAAGACCGTCCATAAGGAGAAGATCAACGCCGGCACAAGACCGATCAAGCCGACCGTAGCGGCCGGCCAGTAGCCCTGCTTTTGGATGGTTGTGCGCCAATCCACGCGGCTGATCAACTGGCCGATCCACCAGCCGCCCAGCAGGGCCATGGGCTGTACCATATGGGTAAGCAGCCAGGGCATCTTTTCCCCGGCGTAGGAATAGACGCTCCACGCGCCCACCGTCCACACCAAGAAAAAGAGGATGAGCAACCGACGTAACACGTTCATCGGGAAGAGTATGGGCGCGTCCTCCTCGCGCTGGTCTGCGGGCAGATCATGCTGCGGAACCGGATCCCAGCGGCGATTGCGCAATCCGTTAAAAAGAGCGGCGGCCCCACCCACTGTCAAGAGGAAGGGTAGAAACTCGTAGATCGAGGTCAAGAGGCCGTAATAGTACCAGGGTTGGCTGCCCCGCTGTACCTCATGTTGGGCAATCCAATAACCCAGGCTGCCGACAATGCCCGTTGCCAGACCGTTGACCGGGTTGGTGAAGAAAGTGGTGTAAAAGATAATCGCAATCGCCCAGAAGGCTAGCATCAACCCGCCCCAGACGGGGAAAGTAAGCCGTTGCCGCTCATCGCCAGCACGCACTACGCCGAACCAATACCAGGCCAGGCCAATCGAGAGAGCAATACAAAGCAGTACCAACACGGTGAATTCGATCAACATGGGCGCGGACGCTGTGAAACTGGACCAGTTGACTGTCTCCCAGCCAAGCAGTCTTTCCCCAACCAGATAGCCAAAGGGAGAGGTGAAAGGAAGCACGAGCGTCAACATCAGAACGGCCAGATCAGCAAAGACACTGCGGTTCAATGCCTCGTTCTCGCGCCACCAACGCCAGAGCGCCACGCCCACCATAAAGACCCCATAGACAGCCCCATTCATAAACTGGGCTTCTTTGGAGAGAAATCCAAGCAACATCCCCAAAATCATGATGTAGAGCCAGCGGATCTGTCGGTCCTCGATATAGCGGAACATGCTGTAGATCCAGACCATACCGGAGAAGGCGAAGAAGATGTCTTCGCGGATGTAGCGGCTGTGAAAGAGAATGCTCGGGCTGACGACAAAGAGTACGCCCGCCATCAGCGCGCCAGTGCGCCCCAGCCAGCGGCGGAAGGCCCACACAATCGCCACCATCGCAATGCCGGTCAGGGCCGGCGCCATACGCGAGGTCGCGTCGGAGACGCCGAAGAGGGCGTAGATCAGCGCGT
Organism: Caldilineaceae bacterium; assembly: GCA_019637695.1. Lineage (GTDB taxonomy): Bacteria > Chloroflexota > Anaerolineae > Caldilineales > Caldilineaceae > RI-153. Next base: position 22,235 of record JAHBVG010000042.1, read on the forward strand.
TGGCATGGAAAAGCCACGGACCATGCATCATGGGGTTGTGGACGTAAGTCCCCTCGCGGTAGAGCTGATACGAGTAGACCGTATGCAGGCTCTCGTCGTGGCTCATGGCGCGCACGCCCACATCGTAAAAACGACTGACAACCGTGATGAGCAACAGCGCCACCCAGGCTACTGTCTCCCAGTTGACGCGGGCCAGCGATCCAACCGAACGATCCAACCAGGTTGTCTCAGTAGGCGACAATACAGCATCGGCGTCAGCAGTGTTGCCCCTTGTAGCGGAGAGATCCTCCCGAATCATGTTTATTCCTCTTGTGCCCATAGGACCACCGATTCTCTCGGCGGCAATTCTCGTAGTTCGCGGAACAAGTACCAGCGCAACTGCGCATTCCAATTATCCAATTCAGTGGGCAACCAGCGACTGCTCAAAGCGTAGCGGCTGCCGACCATATTCACCGACAGCAACGGCTCGACATTGGGCTGGCTGATGACAAAGGTGCGTCGATTGACAAGGCTGGGATCGATGGCGTCGACGAAGCGTAGATCCCGAATAAAGCGTAGATGCCAGCCGATCAGCGGCTGCAATTCTCGATCTACCTGCGCCAGGACCAGCGCTTCGCCCGAATCGCCGAGGCGAATGGCGCTGAGGTGCGCCACATCCTCAGCCAAGAGGACCATGCTGGGCTGGGTCGTCTCGGCGAAGAGATGGTAGCCGCGCATCACTTCCCCGCGCCCGGTCAGCATCCCAGCGCTGCCAATGGTGACGAGGAAGAGTACGGCAAGCGTCACCAATCCTGTGATCTGGGCCGTCGTTACCCAGCCGGACCACCAAACAAAGAAAGCCACCAATCCGGGTAGAATCAGGTAAAAGAGCCAGACACTACCATCCATAGCGCCGGGGCGCAGAGAATTGGCGGTCAGAAAAATCGCTGTCACCAACAGAGCGCTGAGGGTGATGGCGATCAACGCGCCATCCTGCCAGTCGGTCTCGGTGGTACAGAAGCGAAGCAGCCGGGCGATCAACGAGGCAGCAGCAATGGCAAGCGGCAACGTCAGCAGCAGCAGGGTGATGGGATTGCGGCCGGGCAGCAGCAAGAGCAACGCCGCGTAGATCAGCCAACCTGTCAACAAAATGGCCCAACGCCGATCATCGCTGGTCTGTTTGTTGCCCACCCAAAAGGAAATGATACCGGCGATTCCAAAAGTTGTCAGCAGCGGTTGATCCACAAGCAGACGCAGCCAGGGCCAGATCAAAGGGTACGCGCCATCCCCGCCCAGATAGGAGAAGGCAACGGTAAGGCTGTGGCTGATGATCGCCAATCCCTCCCAATAGGCCAGCCAGCCCGTGGTGACGATCAGCAGCGTACCCAGGAAAATTAGATAAAACGAAGAAGGGACAAAGGGAAGAGCCTTTCCCTCTCTCTCTTCTTCCCGATGCCCAATCCTTAGTCCCCAGTCCCTAGTCCTATAAAGCAACGCTGTCCCTAACAAGAGGGGCAGAAGCAGCCAGGCCAGTGGCCCGCTAATGAGGAAGAGTGCAGCGACCCCGACAGCGATCCGCTGCTGTAGAATCGAAAGCAGCGGCCAGTTCAGCAGCGCGGTCCAGACCAAGAGGCCGGCGGCGATTGTCAGAATCGCGCCGTCGCCCAACCGACTAAAGACGAGCAGCCAGGGATCGACAGCGAAGAGCAAGCTCAGAATCAATGCGCCGCCGCGGCCAAGCTGGCGGCGCAATCCCCAGGGGATCAACACAAGCAGACTACCGGCCAGCGCCGGCAAGACGCGCGCCCAAAATTCCGCCCCGCCCTCGGTTAGCCAGAAGAGAAGGCGTTGCGTCGAATAGAGCAACGGGCTTTGCGCAGTGGTCAGGGTTGGGATCTGCCGATTCAAGGCGTCGATCCAGGCAGGCCAGGCCTGGCTTGCTTCAAGGGGGGAGAGCGGTTGGGCCGATCCTAACCCAAGGAAACGCGTCCCCAACGCGATCATGAAGATCAGCCCATAGAGCAGAGATTCCACCGTCCAGCCAGATTCAACACGCAGATCCTCAGCCGGCCTAGGTGTGACGGCAAGCGTCGGCGGCAATGAGGATGTTCGCTCGATAGATATCTCACCCGATTTTTCTTTTTTGGATTCAGCCCGACTGCGGCAGTCGGCGCGCACTGACTCGCTCACACGAACTCCGTTGAGAAATGAAAAGGTGACAAGGTGAAGGGGAGATTGCGAATTGCGAATTGCGAAGACGATTGTCACCTGTTACTTGCAAACCTGCAAACTTGCCCCCTGCTACTATTTTTGCCTTTTGGTTGCCGGCCGCTGCGGTCGGACTGCCTTTTGCCTTTACTCTCTACCTTTATCATCCGCGCCGCCGATAGATATGGACGTTGCCTTCGGCAAAGGCCAGATCCATGACCTGCTCCAAACGAGCTTCAATGGTAGGGGAGATGCCATACCGCTCCCGCTCCACCGGGCCAACGTAGACGTAGCTGATGTCGGCCTGACGCAATAGATCCGCCACGATAGCGGGCGATCCGCTGCGATAGATCGCCTCTACAATCTCAGGCCGCCCCGCCGCCATCTCTCCGTAAGCCGGTCCTCGCCACTGGGCTTGGTGACCATCCCAACCAAGCAGGGTCGGTCGCCCTGTGGCCGCGTTGACCCGGTTGTCCGTGGCCCAATAGCTGCGTCCTTTGCCCTGTAGGACGACATCGGTTGGGGCAGTGTTCCGCCGGATCCACTCGATGGCGGCTCTTTCGTCGGCGCTCACATAGGCCAATCCATTCAGCGTTGGCGTAGATGTACCAAAGCCACGCAACTTTGCATATGCGCCCGCAACAGGATAGATCAATCCCGCTAAAATCAGCAAAAGCGCCACACTGCCGACCGACTGCTGCAGTCGGCGCGCAACCGCTGGGATTGGACGCGTCTCGGGCAGGCGTGATCGGCTAAATGCAGCGACGATGGCGTAGCTGCTGCTGATCCCCAGGAGCAGCCAGCCTTGATAGTAAAATTTGAAGACGGTATTCATACGCGTGCCAAAGTTATCGCGCAGATAGACAAATTCTGGGGCGAAGATCAGCAAGAGACCAATCCCCGCCAGCAGGAGGGCGAAGGTGGCGCGCGGATCGGCGCCGAATGTTGGCGACCGCCAGCGTCGCCAGAGTAGCGCAATCACCAGGGCTGAGAGTGTCCCTGTCAGCAGAAAGGTAAAGGGACGCTCACTCCACCGTCCCAGGATCGCCCCGGTGTAGCTGTCCACACCAGGGGGTAGCGCCATCCGCCCCAACGCGGCCAGCCCCGTCTCACTGTTCACCGCCACGATCATCGTGCCAAAGGTGAAGAGCAACGGCAGACCCAGCACCAGCAGCAGAGAGGGGATCAACTCACGTCCACCAACGGGCTGTTCGCGCCAGGCCAACCCGATCAACGCGCCAGCGCCCAGGACAAAGTGGCCGAACATAAGCAAAAACTGCGGAAGCCGCGTCGGGTTGAAGTAATTGGGCAGCACCCCCCCGGCCTGACTCTGCGCCGTGAGGAAATAGGGAAAGTAGACGATCAGCATCCCCGCTAAGAGGATCACCGAGAGTAGCGCCGCGCTTGCCATCCCACTCACGATCTCCTTTTCCCGTGTAACAACAAAGAGGGCAACCAGACTCAACAACGCCCAATACGGCGGAAAATCCCAGGTATTGATCGGCGCCAGCGCGCCCGTCGCCACAACCAACATTAGCAGCCCAGCAACGCGGGCGGGGATGATGTTGAGGAGATCGGTCCACGCGTGAGAGATGAGTGACAGGAGATTGGTGATTGGTGACTGGTGACTGGGCATTTGTCGCGCTGCGATCCCCAATACCCTGTCATTAGTCACCAATCCCTTCCGCAGGAAAATATTGAGCGCCATCGCCACAACCAGCAATACAATCGGCATCGCCAACACATGCGGATGGTTATCGCCAAGCACATAACTGAAGATGGGGAATTCGGCGATGACCTCAATGTGGTTGCCAAAGAGATCCGTATCGCCGATGACGCGGCTGCTGCGCCACCACCAACTCCATCCGGCGTCGATGAACCATTGGCGCGTCACCTGAGCGTTGGCGGGGAAGTTAGGCACGTTGGCCCAGCGCGCCACCCCGTCCACGTTCACGCCCTGCGCGTAGAGCCATTCCACAATCGCGTGGAGATTGCCCGTCAGCCCAATGGCTACAGCGGTGAGAAGACCGGCGAAATACGAATTACGAGTTGCGAATTGCGAATTGCGTACTCCTCTCCTCTCTTCTTCCCTTCCTCCCTCCCTCTCCTCTTCTCTCCCCGCCGCCCACAGATTGTAACCAACTCCAAAGCTGCCGACGATCAGCAGCCCAAACCAGCAGGCCTGGCCGATGTTGTAGGCGATCTCCGGCGGCTGCGCGGCGAGGCGCGCCACAGTGACGAGCAACCAATAGCCGAAATAGTAATAACTGATGGCATACCCTGCCAGCCACGGATCGCGGGGCGGAAAGGTGGGGCTGGTCCATATACCGGACATGAACATGAGATCCATGGGCTGTTCGGTGTGGTTGATGGCCGGATCGTGGGCGCGCACCCAGGTCCACGCCATGAAGGCGAGGAGGAAAATCGTCTCGACAAATAGAATGTAGTTCGTTGACGGAAAGCTGTTGCGTGTTCCGTGATCGGGTCTCAGCCATCCCCGCAGAATGGGCCAGCCCGCCACGCCACTCAGGATCGCCACGATCAACAGCGCCAGCCAGGCGCCGCCCGTCTCGTTGCGCAGAAAGCCGTAGCTCGTCCCCAGCCAGAGGACGAACCCCACAAGCAGCACGCCCAGGCTTTTGGCGAAGGCATAACCGCGATCCGGCAAGGCAGGGAAGAGCCGCAGCGCCAGCGGCAATGTCACGAGAGAGATAAGTTGAACAATAAAATACCAGCGGAGAAAAATGGCGATGATTTCTTGCATAGGTGTTCAGATAAAGAGATTGGTGACTGGTGAACGGTGACTGGGCAGAGGTGACATGATGATGCTAGTTGCGAGTTGCGTAGTGCGTGAATAATTGTCACCTGCCACTTGCAACCTGCCGCCTACAACCTCGGCGCTGGATAATAGTATCCTTCGGCTGTGCGGATGAGTCGATTTTGCACGGCGTAGATCGTCGCCCGGTCGTTCTCGTAGATCGGAATAAGCATACCCATCTCGGCCATACGGGTCAGCTTGTCCACACCCTGCGGGTGCAGGTATTGTTCCAACTGGCCCACATAGATGAGATCCACGCCCAGTTCGTCGATCAACTGCTGTGTACGGCCAATATCGGGGGTGTTCCAAAATTCGCCGAAGCGCGCGCCCCGTTCACCCACAATATCTCCATAACGCTGTTCGCCTTCATGCTTGCCGTGGATGCCGCTGAGCCCGCTCATGCTGGCCATACGGGTGCCGCCGGCGCGATAGTAATCGGTCTCGGACGATTCGACGATGACCAAATTGCCGCGCACACTGTCGAGGATCCACTGGAGCGCCTGCCAGTCGTAGGCCAGTTCAATGCGGTTGCTGCCATCCGGCCATGTATAGCTTCCCTGGCGCATGAAGTCGAGCGCGTCGAGTGTGCCGATCTCCGGTCGCCAGCCGGGGAAGCGCTGATCCGATCGCGCCGGCGTCCCCACGATGGGATAGGCGAAGCTCACAGCCAAGAGCAAGGCGAAGCCGACCGTCCACGCGTTGCGCCAGATTGGGGACTGGGGATTGGGGATTGGATATTGGTCCATCATCTGCGGTCTGCGGTCCGCCGTCTGCGATCCGCCGTCTGCGGTCTGCCCGAGTATGCGCGCTACACCCACGGCGGCAGCGATGCCAAAGAGAACCCAGACCTGGATGAAGAATTTGAAGAGCGTGTTCATACGATACCAATCGCCGCCTTCCAAAAAGTCGCGCAAGAAGACGATCTGGGTGCCAGCAAGGAGGGCAAAACCGGTGGTTGTGAGCAGGGCAACCAGCAGGCTGCCAGGATCGGCAGACGATCCGCGCCGCCAGAGCAAGAGGAAACCCAACCCCAGCAGCGGCAGACAGAGCGCAATGACCGTCCATTCGCGCCAAAGTGCGAAGGCAGCGGCGATGAACAGAATCGGCAGCAGGGCGCGTCCCAGCAGATAGCCAATCGACGGGCGATCCACCAGCAGGCCGTGCAAATGGATGAAACGAGGCAACCTGTCGAGTTGCTGCCAGAGCAGACTCAACCAGCGTTCCAGCCCGGTGGCGCGGACTTCGCTCGGGCGCGCCGGTCGGGTGACGGTATAGACCATCCAACCGATCAGCGCAAAGATAAAGAAGCCCCAGATCAACAGCCACTGTCCTAAATCGTCGGGCGCACGTACAAGGCCAACGCCGCTGGCCCCCACGTTGGCGTAGTTGCGGAAGAAGGGCCAGAAGAGCAGATATGCCCCTGCCAAATAGAAGACGCCGAACCCAACCAACAGCGGCCAATCCATACGTCCGCGGCCACGGAAGAAGGCCACCGCCAGCGCCAAGACGCCCAGGCCGTAATAGGTGGGCAATTCCCAGAGGTTGATGCTGGCAAGCGTGCCCAACATCAACGCAAAGGTCCCCAACAGCAGCGCCGCATACCCCCAATGCCGTCTCCAATCAGTGGTATAGCTGGCAAGGACGGTAAGCACCAATCCCAAGAAGAGAACCGAGAAAGGAATGCCGATCATATGTGGGTGGAGATCGGCAAAGGTGAAGCTCCAATACGGGAACTCGTTGATCGTGGCGGGGATGACGCGGCTGGGGGCCCAGAAATCATACCCAGACAGCCGAGCGTCAGTCGTGATCACTGTCCAAAGGCCGCTCGCAGCGTGGACCAGCGGCGTGATCCCAGGGATGGCGCTTTGGAAATCACTACGGCTGAACTCTATCAATCGGCGCACAATTTGGGCGAAGGCGTCCAGGTTGCCGATGATGGCGACGAAGAGAGGCGCAAGTAAGGCCCATCCCAACCCGCGCTGCCAGGGCAGAGGGGATTGGGGATTGGGGACTGGGGATTGGGGACTGGGGATTGGGCGCGATCTGATCTCTGGGCGTTGCTGTCGGGTCCCCAATTCTAAGTTCTCAAGATGAGTTTCGCCGGTCGCGGTGTCGATCTCCAATACTTCAATCGACGTTGGCGCGACGGGCAGGGGGCGTGGTTGCGGCTGCGGATTGGGCGCGAGCGGCGGGCGTCCCCACGAGCGATAGTCGGAGAAATCCCAGGTGGTTGGGGATTGGGGATCGGGGACTGGGGACCGGGTATTGGGTATTGGATATTGGGTATTGGAGTCCGTCGTTGATCGTTCACCATCCACCATCTGCGGTTTGTCGTCTGCCGTCCACCGTCCACTGTCTGCGGTCTGCGGTCTGCGATCCGCTGTCCGCCGTCCACTGTCCGCACGCTGCCACGGCGTCACGGCGGAGTAGGCCACGCCGAAGGCGTTGATCACCGTCAAAGCAAAGAGCGCGGCAATCGCCAGGTTGAAGGCAACCTCGGCGTAGACGCCGGTCAATTTGATCACAAAGGCGACGAGATAGATGCCAAAATAGTAATAGTTGATGAAGCCCCCAGCGAAGTGCGGGTTTACCGGCGGGAAGGTCGGGCTGCGCAAGATGCCGTTGAGGAAGGCGAACTCCATGAACTTTTCGCCGCCGAACCAGGGCTGCCAGAGATCCGGGTTGTACATGCGGATCACAAGGAATAAGACAAACGCCGCGGCGAAGATCGCTTCCCCCACCAGCAGCAACGGCGCGGAACGGCGCAGGAATGCACTCATCTCGCGCCAGTTCCAGACCAGGGCGGCCAGTCCGAGGACGCCCACCAGCGCCGCCGCCAGCCAGGCGTTGATCACTGTGTTGTGGGCAAGATCAAAGCTGGCAAAGAGCCAGAGCAGCCAGCCAGCCAGCAGCCAGCCCAACGCCCGGCTGAGGAAGTATCCCCGGTCGCGCAGGGGACGGAAGATGACGAAAGCCAGCGGCCAGGCCAGCCAACCCAGGATCGAGATCACCAGCCACCACCAGGCCGCGCCCAACCAATGATTCTCGCTGGCCTGCACATTCCAGCGGTAATCGTCTACCACGGGGAGGGCGTTGAGCGGCGTCCCCAGCGAGAGATCTTTGCGATCCTCAGGCGCGGGCTGCGGCGACGCGGGGAGCGGCTCCCCGCGCAGCAGGGCAATCACGGTGTTGACCAATCCGCCGTCGGCGTGGCCGGGACTGCTGCCCAGACCCAACGCGTTGAGCAGCGGATCGATGGGTGAATCCTCGCCGCGGTAATAGGGAATGGCGCTTTCCCATGTACCGCCCAGCAACTGTGCGAATTCGGCGTCGCTCAGATTGCGCACCTTGCGGAAGATCGTCACCTGTGGGTGATCGTAGAGGCTCCAGCTCTCGTCGGCGGTGTGGTCGGGGAAGGTCAGTCCAAAGAGCGTGGGCGGCGTAGAAAATTCTGCAGCGATCTCAAATCCCAGATCCCCGCTGAACATGAGTTCATAGTAGCGGGTGGTCATGGGGTAGCGTTGGGGCAGCTCGGCCACGCTGCCATAGATGCGTTTGGATGAGTAGGCCACATAGTCAGCCTCGCGCAGCCGCTGGCGCAGGATCTCGTATTTCTGCGCAGTGTCCTCTTCGTAGGGACCCCAATCAATGCGGCGGATCTGGCTATTGGCAGCGTTGATCTCCGGCGCATCGGGCACGCCCCACGGCATACAGTCGTCCCACTGCTCACAGAGGACGACCGAGTCCGGCGCGATATACTCTGCCATCCACCGCGCCGCCTGCTCCCACGGATGGAGCGTGTTGTAGACCCCATTCACATAGGCCAGCGACCAGAAGAGGCCGCCGCCGATGCCGATCACAGCAAGCAGGATAGCGAGGGAGCGAGGGAGCGAGGGAGCGAGGGAGCGGCGAGGGGTGTCACTCTCTCTCTGCGCCTCTGCACCTCTGCGCCTCTGCGTTGAAATATTCCCGATGGTCCAGATCATCCCCGCAGCGAAGAGGAGGACAAAGGGCAGCACGGGGCTCATGTAGCGGTTGAACTTGGCGAGGAAGGCGCCGGTGAGGCCAAAGTAAGGCACGAGCCAGGCCCACGCCATTAATTCGCCGGCGCGGGCTCTCTTTAGCGTTGGGTTCTTTAGCCTGGGGATTAATCCCCAGGCTAAAGAACCCAACGCCCACGCTGTGCCCATCAGCGCCAAGACCCCCAGCGGCCACCAGAGTCCCCATGCTACCTGCTGTTCGATGAAATAAATATAAGGCAGCGTGTTGCGATATTGGCGCGTAAAGGGGAAATCGGCCACACCGCGCACCATCGCCCCCTGCTGCACCAACGTAAATTGGATGAAGTTTTCCCAATCGAGGATGGCGTAGGGGCTGGTGACGGCAAAGCTGGCACCAGCGACGAGCAGGGCCAACAGCGCGCCCCAAATCACGCGCAGCACGGCGCGTCCTTCTCCGCTCTCGCGCTCCTGCCAAAGGACGATGCCCGCGGCGACGACGGGGACGGCAAGGATAGGCAGCGCGCTGAACTTGGATGAGATCGCCAGCCCCGCCCCGATCCCTGTGAGGATGGCAGCGCGCCAGGATCGATCCTGGGTCATGAGGACGCCGCCCAGCACGGCCAGCACGGTAAAGGTGGTGCTGGCCGGGTCCATAGCGAAGAAGTGGCTCAATTGGATAGCCTGGGCGGCGAAGGCGTAAAATGTTGCCGCCAGCAGCCCCGCCCACGGCCCATAAATACGCCGGCCCAACAAAAATAGCAAAAAGATGGTCAGCGTATCGAGCAATGCCATCATCAATCGGCCAGCCACGGCCACGCCGCCACAACCCTCGTTGGCGCGCGCCATCATCGTCACGATCCGCTCGGAGATGGGCAACGCCCCAGCGACCGGCGCCAATCGATGCAGCACTTCGCCCATTCCTACGCCCAAATAAAGTGGGAAATGACCGTAGGTAAAGCTGAAGGTCTGTTGTGCGTTGGCATCCCAAAGTGGGTTGAGCGGACTCCGGCGCGGATCTCGGAACTCGTCCCAACTGGCGGGGAGCGCAACCCAGGAGGCCGGCCAACAGGTGGTGCTGCGCTCATCGGGATGGGTGTTCATGCCCGCGTCCCAGCGCACGTTCCAGGTACGCAAGGTCAAGCCAGCGAGCAGCACAAGACCCAATAGTGTGTAGATCCAAAGCGAAGAGCGGGCGGTGGAAGATGATGTCATAGGTGTCTTAAGCGAAAGAATAATGAGTAAGGAGTAATGAGTAAGTGGGGATAAGTCTCCGCAACTGTAAACATAATTGATAGCCAACGAAAAGTCTCATGATTTGATTTACTCATTACTCCTTACTCATTATCTCTCTATGGGCCAGTTTGGCAGCACCCAGGTGATCTGCCCTGTCGAGGGCGGCGGCCAGAGCAGGTAGACATCCACCCAACGGCTCCAAAGGACGAGGTTGTTGTCGTCGTAGCCGAGATCGATGTGTTTGGCGCGGATGGCCGAACCTGTGTCGAGCGCGTCCCCAACGCCGTAGCCGGGTACATAGACCTTTGAACGCAGAGGCACAATTGCGGGATCAACAGCCACAATGCCAAAGCGCATACGATCCCCAGTGCGGGTACGCCCATAATTGGCGGCTGTGGGCGAGACCCCTGCTGTAGCGGCGCTGTAGCTAGAGGCGCGCATCCGGATCCTGCGCCAATAGGTGAGCGCTTGTCCATCGGCCGTCGTAAAGGTCCTCGGCTCGATCTTCTGCCCATAGGCGATGACACGTTGGGCCGGGTGCTGCGCAATCCACGTATCCTCCAAGACGCGGGCAACCTCCTGACCATCCTCATAGCGGATGCGATAACGGCGGCGGGTGATGCCTTCGGCGCCGGGTTCAGTCATCTGCTGGGTGTCAATCAGAATGGTCGGATCGCCGCGGAAAATTGTCTCGAAGGGGACAATATCCTCTTCAATGGCGATCTCTTCGTGGATACGCACTATCGAGATCGCCGTGTGATCGTAGAGTTCCGAGGTGAGGGGCGGCGTCACTTGATCCAACCCAGAGACGCCGACGCCGATTTCGGTTAGCGCATCGCCGACTGTCTTGCCGCGGGTGCGCGTTTTCAGCAGGCGACCGTCCACGGCAAGGCTGACGGGCGTACTCCGTTCAATATAAACGCGCAACCCTGTGCTGACCGGGCTGCCCAGCGACGGCTGCACCTTATCGCCCAAATAGAGGGTGATCTCCGCCTCGCGCAGCGCCTCGCCGACTGATTGAGCCGTGGTGCTGATCACAAAAGGTACATTGCCGTCATTCACCGTAATGGGAATGGCTCGGTAGACGCTAACGCGCAACGGATCGATGCGCAGGTTATCCCAAGGGTATCCTCGATCATAGGTGGGCAAGAACGCAATGCGTTGTCTCTGCGGCAGTGGATCGTCCAATCCGATGTAGAGACCGTTGACCAAAACTTGATCGTAATTGTCCACGCTGATACCGGCATCGGCCAACAGATCGCGGGGCGTCGTCGCCCAACTGTGAACAAGCAGATCGCGGCCATCCGCAGCAATACGGGCCGGATACGTGCGATCCACTGTTACCCTCAACTGTCGGGTCAGCGGCGTTGCCAGTGGATGGGAGACTCGATCTCGTTCATGTAATTCAAGCCCCAGATCGGCTAAAAATGGTCCTAAGGTGCGACGGTGGGTGATCACTTGCTCGCTTACCCCGTCCACAGTAACGACGATGGGGAGCGCTGTCAGATTCCAAATCATCCAAAAGATAAAGACCAGCCCGCCCAGGCTCACAACGCCCTGGAAACGGCCCAGTGTAGTCCAGTAGAAACGTACTTTTTCTAACCGGTCCAAAGGTGCAGTTATCGAAGACATGTGCGCTATTGTACCTGCTATTGTCCACCTTTGCCAAGCCGAATGGGGAGAGGAGGCGTAGTTCACATTTCGGTCGAAAGTGCCGGGGACTTTACAAAGAAGATTTCGCACTTCGCTCTTCAAACTTTATCCTCATTTGTACCGCAATTGTATCCTGCGCCTATATCGTTATCTATAGATTCTTGACTGTCGATCTCTTAGGGTGGCAGAGAGGAAGAAGTTCGAAGAGGGAAGTGTGAAGTTGCGAAATCATCCATTCCTTCTGTGTCATCTGCGATTGATCAAAAAAAGGGAATTCCCTGTGAAAACAGTAAACCGTCTACGGCGTATTCAAGACTTTGGACAGAGTATCTGGCTCGATTACATCCGGCGCGATCTCTTTGAGGGGGAGCTTCAGCGCATGATCGAGGAAGATGGGCTACGTGGGATTACTTCCAATCCAGCGATTTTTGAAGAGGCGATTGCAAAGAGCGACCACTACGCAGAGTCGATCCGCCAGCCGCGGCGCAGCCACTCTGTAGAAGATCTCTACTGGGAGCTTGCAATCGAGGACATCCAGCGAGCGGCGGATCTCTTTCGTCCACTCTACGATGAACTCAACGGCCAGGATGGATTCGTCAGCCTGGAGGTCTCTCCTCATGTGGCGCGGGACACCTCTGCCACGATCCGCGACGCCCATCGCCTGTGGAAGCAGGTAGATCGCCCGAACATTTTTATCAAAGTGCCAGCCTCAGAGGAGGGGATCTCAGCCATTCAGAAGTTGATCGAAGATGGCATCAACGTCAATGTGACGCTGCTCTTTAGCCTCTCGCGCTACGAAAAAGTGGCCCACGCCTACATGAGCGGATTGGAAGCGCGGCTTGAACGCGGTCTGCCCGTGGATCGCGTGACGTCGGTAGCCAGCTTCTTCCTCAGCCGGATCGATGTGCTGGTTGATGAAAAATTAGAAGAGATCATGGAGGCGAACAACGCCCAAAGCGACATCGCCCAGGAACTCTATGGAGAGGTTGCCATCGCCAACGCCAAAATGGCCTATCATCTCTATCAAGAGATGACAAGAAGCCAGCGTTGGCAGAAGTTAGCTCAGGAAGGCGCCAATCCTCAGCGGCTGTTGTGGGCCAGCACGAGTACCAAAAATCCCAACTTCAGCGAGGTCCGCTATGTGGAGGCGTTGATCGGGCCGGAGACGGTCAACACCCTGCCAATGTCCACACTGGAAGCTTACCGCAATCAAGGGGAACCAGCGCTGCGCCTCACCAATGATCTGCCGCAGGCCCGGCGTACACTGGAGCAACTGGCAGAACTGGGCATCGACAGTGAGGAGATCGCCCATCAGCTTGAAGTCGAAGGTCTGCAAAAATTCGCCAAACCTTTCGATAGTCTACTCGATACCCTGGGTCAACAAGTCGCGGATGCTGGCGTCCGTATGCGCAATTGATAACGCCGCAACGAGTACATGGACTCTAAGGTGAGTTCGGTGTGAAGTCCCAAATTACCGCAGATGAAGGCGGGTCGCTTTCCAACCTTTGTCTATTTTTTCACTTAACTGTATTGGTCAGGAAGATGATGAAACGTAGGTGCGGTTTGTAACCGCACGTCTACAGGTGAATGTGCGGTTGCAGTCCGACCGCAGCGGTCGGCCCGCACCTACAGATCACCATGTCGTTGACCAATACAATTTTTTCACTTACTCTGATAAGGAGCACTTAAGAAATGAAACGTATTGGCTTAAGCCTATTGGTTACAAGCTTGTTAATTGCCCTCTTTGCCTTTGGCGTCAGCGCTCAGGATCCGACACCCACGCCGCCGCCCGATCTGGGCGCGCAGCAGGCCCCAGAGACTGCCGAGACAGAGACCGATCTCCAACAAGAACTGGAAGCCCAAATCGCTGCTCTCCAGACTGACACGGATGTTGTTTTCCTCGACCCAGAGCAACCCATTACACTACCACTAAATATTGGCAGTATGATCCCGATTTCTATGCCGATCTTTCTGCCCACATTGATCACAACGCCCCAGGTCATCACCATTCCGGTGAGCATGATAGTGGCGCTGCCCGTGGATGACTTCGACGGGCTGACGCCGCTGGGTGCGGGTAACGCCATCACTGCGCCGATCTCACTTCAGCTTGTCCTGACCTTTGAGACGTCAGAGGAGATCAGCGTCATGCTCGCAGGCGTACCAGCCGTTGTCGGCGGCACATTCTACACACTGCCGCTCACCGCTGAACCGGTGACACCAACGCCAGAAATCACACAGACCACTATCATCACCGGCGCCAATCTCCGATCCGGGCCGGGGACCATCTATCCCCGCGTGGGTGGATTGGTCGCTGGGCAGGTTGTGACCCCCGTTGGTCAAGACGAAACGGGCGCCTGGTATCAACTTGAGGATGGAAACTGGGTGGCCGGTTTCCTGGTAGCGAACCCACCGGCAGGGTTGCCGATTGTCGAGCCGCCGTTAGTACCACCGCCGCTGCCCGCGGCTGAACCCGCCGCGCCTGTGGCGCCGGCTGACGAAGCTCCACCGGCTGACGAAGCCCCACCTGCCGAAGAAGCTCCACCTGCCGAAGGCGAGGGTGAAGGCAACGGGTAGTGCCCGAAAGAGAGGAAGCGAAGAAGAGACACAGTGAGAAGGCAATTCTTTCTCCCTCTCTTCTTCTCTTCTTCTCTTCTTCCCTTCTTCCTTCCCTTCTTCCCTTCTTCCCTCTTAACTTTGGCTAACTTCCCCTGCGCGTGATAGCATCAGTGCCGATGGGTACAGAATCGGCAGGCGCGCAATTGTCAACAAACGGGAAGGAACGCGGCAAGCGCTCACGATCAACGCGCCGGCGCGGATTGCTCGTGGTGGGCCTGCTTTTGGGCTTTGCCCTGCGTCTCTACCAGCTTGGCGCGCAATCGCTCTGGTACGATGAAACGGTCAGCGTCTATCTGGCTCGCCAATCCATCCCCGAATTGATCGCCCATACCGCCCGTGATATTCACCCACCCGGCTACTATCTGCTGCTTCATGTCTGGCAGACGCTGACCCAGCCGACGCCGATCCATGGTTTGGAATTCCTCTATACCTGGCCCAGCCTCTTCGCCGGGATGCTGTTGCTCCCGCTGATCTATGCTCTAGGGCGCAAGTTGTTCGATCCTGCCCTGGCCCTGATTGCGCTCTGGTTAACAGCCGTACATCCCTATCACCTCTGGTATAGCCAGGAAGTCCGTATGTATACGGTTGCGGCGTTCCTGGGGTTGCTCTGTTTGTGGAGCGTGGTGAAGTGGACTTCAGACTTCAGACTTCAGACCGCAGACCGCAGACCGCAGACACAATTCGCCCATCTCGCTATCTATGTCATCGCCGCCGCTGCCGGTCTCTACACACTCTACTATTTTGCCTTCCTCCTCATCGCTTTGAACCTATTGGTAATGTTTTTCATATTCCGCAGTTATCATTCTCCGATCTCTGATGGGCAGAGGCCCGCGTTCCACGATCACGAAATAGGCGCTCTACACCATTCCCAGTCCCCAGTCCCCAGTCCCCAATCCCCAATCCCCTGGCTCGTCGCCCAGCTCGCCGTGATCGTCCTCTGGTTGCCCTGGCTGCCGATCTTCTGGCGGCAGATGACCGAGCCGCCGGTGCCACCCTGGCGCGGAGATATGGAAGCGCTGACAGTGTTGCGCGAAACGCTCGCCGGTGCCCTTGTCGGGCAGTCTCCACCGCTCAACGATCTGCCCTGGGCAGGAATTGCCCTGATCTTGCTCCTCGCAGCCCTTCCTGGCTATGCAAAATTTTACCAGCCCACCGTGACGCTCTTCGTTTATACATTTGCGCCGATGCTTTTGATCTATTTGATCAGCATTTGGGTAACGCCGCTCTATCACATCCGCTACTTTTTTACATATGCGGCCCCTCTTCCGCTGTTGCTGGCGCTGGGGTTGAGGACATTGAGCAGGGGGCGTCGTCCACTCATGGCGGGTGGGCTTGCCTTCATGTTTGCAGCAAGCGCGTGGGGTTTGGCCGAATTTTGGACAAATCCTCTCTACCGCGCGGATGATCATCGGGCTGCGGTGATGGATCTGGCAACGGCATGGCGACCGGGGGACGTTATCCTTGTCAACGCGGGGTGGGTCTACCCGGCGCTGGAAATCTACTGGCCGCAGGATCTCGATAGCGTCGTAGACTCACTGCCCCCTTCTCTGAGTAAGCGCACGCGCCTTCTTGACTACACGAAGATATATGATTGGGACCAACCTACCCTGTTGACCACTGGCAGTGTGGATGGCTCCCCGTCCCTGGGGTGGGGGTTGGCCGAGAGCGATTTTTACGCCATGAAAATCGACGAGGCACAGACAGCTTTGACCGATCTGAGTCAGAGCCGCCCACGCGTTTGGCATTACCGGCTATACGACACAGTGAGCGATCCAGGCGGCGATCTGCGCACGATGCTTGAGAAGCGCGGCGATCTGCTCTGGGATCAGCCCTATCCTGGCCGAGACTATCTGCGCCTCCAACTATACGAATCCGCGGAGGAGCGATTCTGTCCTCATGCCAGCGCAGGGATCGATTTTGGCGACGCCTTGCGCCTCTTCCATGCGGACGCGCCAACGACGACCCCGGCAGGATCGTACCTCTACACGACGCTCTGCTGGCAGGCGCTAGAGGGCGTTGCCGCTTCTCCAGACGGCTTGCGCACCAGCCTGCGTCTCTACCGCGCCGGGCCGGATGGGGAGACAATGTTGGCGCAAGCCGACACCGGGCCGCTACGGCCAACCACAACGTGGACCCCCGGCCATGTCTACCGTGAACCGTTGGCCCTGCCGATTTCCGCCGCCATGCCGCCGGGAACCTACAATTTGGCGTTGATCGTTTACAATGGGGGAAATGGAGAGCCGTTGCCCCCCGATGATCCGGCGGCGGTCGACGGTCAACGCTGGCAATTGGGGACGGTGAAGGTGGAGCCACCATCACCATAAATACCGTCCAATAAGGAGAGGCCGTATGCAAGTTGGCGCGATGAACGATCCGCAGCGCAACGTCTTTGAGGAAATCCGCTGGTTTGCCGCTAATGGGTTCGATTACATCGATCTCACTATCGAAGCGCCCGCCACCCCCACCGAATCGACGCCGTGGAAGCGCGTGGCCGAGGCTGTCCACGAGAGCCGGCTGGGGGTTGTTTGCCACACGGCGCCCTATCTTCCCATCGACAACCCTTCGCCGCTGGTACGTCAGGCTGCCCTGGACGAGTTGCGCCGCTCCATTGACGCCGCCCAGATCGTGGGGGCGTCGCTGTGTACCATGCACTTCATGGGCTGGCCCACTTATCTCAGCGATGAGGAAGGGTACGAATTCTATCGGCAGATGTTGTCGATCCTTGTGCAGCACGGCGGGGATCGCGGCGTGGCGGTGGCGATGGAAAACGGCATCTACAATCGCCATCAGCATAAATATTTCCGCGAGATTTTTCAGCGCCTGCCCCAGTTGAAGCTGCTCTATGACATCGGTCACGGCAATCTGGCTACGGCGAAAAGCATGTTGCGCGAATATCTCTTTTCGCTCAATGACAGGCTGGCACACATTCATCTCAGCGACAACAACGGCATTGAGGATCTGCATCTACCCTTTGGCGCACCCATGCGCGGCGGTCTCGATATCTTGCAGAATTTACGTACGCTGCGCAGCTTCCAATACGATGGGACGATCACCGTGGAAGTCTTCGGGGATCGGCGCTGGTTGGTGGAGAGTGCGCGGCTATTGCGTGAGTTGTGGGAGCAGGCGGGGTGATGGGTATTGGGTATTGGATATTCAGTAATTCACGATTCCATACGCTCTGGGCCGGTCACGAACCCTGTGAGAGCGTAAATCGTGAACTACTGATATTGGGTGAAGCGTGAAATGTGATGCGTGATGGACGAGTTACTTGCAACCTGCAACCTGCAAACCTTCAACTTGCACACCTGCACCGCTTATCTAGGACGGAGAATTTATCGGCATGAAGATGCATTCTTTGCATTATTATAGACGGATCACAGGGGTGGCGCTCTGTTTGGGCGTAGGGCTGGCGATCCTCTTTGTGGCGTTGACGGGATCGAGTAGTCCACTCCACGCCCAGGGGACGAACACCCCGACGCCCACTGTCACCCACACGCGCACACCGAGGATCACGCCTGCAACCACAATTTCGCCGACAGCGACAATCTCACCTACAGCAGCGATTTCGCCAACGGCGACGCTGACGGCGACACGGCGCATACCAGCGACGCGGACCCCCACGCTCACCCCTACCCGCACAGAGACGATCACAGCCACAGAGTCCCCAATTGCACCGCTGATCCCGGTGACGGTGACGGTCGTGGTGACGGTGACGGCGATTGCCACGCCGGAGCCAACAACGACGCCGACGCCAACACAGATCTCCGCCGCGGGTCCGCCCGTGGTGGAACTCTTCGACACCGAAGTGCTGACTGGGACGATCCTCGCCAATCGCACCGAAGTCACCGCCACCTTTTTCCTAGATGGGCGACTCTATGAGCTGCCGCCTTTGCGCTCGACCGGCGCTGTGCTGGTACGCCCGCTCACAGTGTTGAGTCTCTACAACTGCGCAGGGGAGAGCGCCGAAACCACAGAGTGCTTCTGGGATCCTTACCCTGTGCGCCGCGATGGTTTCTATGAGATCATCAATGGCGCAGAAGTGGGCGCGCCGCTCAGCCTGATCCTTGAAGAAGCGGGATCGCCGCCCATCGACCAGATCTGGATCCAAAATCGCACCGGTCATATAGAGCGGTTTATGGTGGGCGATACGCTTTACGAACTCGAAAATAGCCGTGTACTCGAACTCTCGCTCGATGATGCCGGCGAGGCAGGTGCAGAAACCGCCCAGATCTACCTTCGCCGCTGTCTCGGTGTAGAGCAGCGGGCTGTCTGCGAGTGGCTGCCCCAAACCGTGGTCGGCGGCGTCTACTATGCGCTGGTCGATCAGACAACGGAGGGCGTGTTGCCCAACAGCGCCGTCACCACCATCCAACTCGAACTGGTGCTGGGCGAGGAGCGGCTGGCGATTCTCGTCACCCCAACGCCGCAACCCACAGCTACACCCGAACCAGCGGTGACGCCTACACCCTCTGTGGCAGAAAGCGCGCCAGCCGTCGCTGCCGCAGGCACACTCTTCTGCCAGATTCAGGTGCCTACGCTCAATGTACGCGCCGGACCGGGCACCGAGTATCTCGTCGTCGGCCAGATCCGCCGCGACGCGCCAAACGGCGGGCGCATCGTGGTGACAGGCCGCAACGCTGCCAATGATTGGCTGGCTGTGGCCGAGGATGTGCTCCCTGGCGGCTGGGTGATCAACGCGCCGAATTTTGTGATCTGCGAGGGGAGTACGCAACCGCTGGCCGTAGCGCGCGTCAGCGATGGGCGGCTGGCGGACGCAACCCCCACGCCCGCGCCGGTGACGGCTGGCGCAGCGTCGACCACAGACACCGGTGATGCCGCCGCCGCTGATCCTGGGCCGACGGCCCAACCCGGCGCAGCAGGGATCCCGGAAGGGCAGGTACTCTTGATCGCCACCAATGCCTTCGATCAAGACATTCGCTTTACACTTTCAGCGCCTGAACATGGTCTGCCCGAAGGCACCCCCTCAGAATACGATCTTCGACCAGGGGATAGTGTCCGCTTCTTGCTACGGGCAGGCCGCATTCAGTTCTCGGCCAGTTCGCCCTTCCGCAGCAGCGCTGGCAACACCGAGTTTTACCTGGAAGAAGGCCAGGCCCGTGAACTCTTCCTGCGCTTTACCCAATCCAGGGATGACCCTGACCGCTGGGAATTGCGCTGGGAATAATGAAGATAGGGATAGGGGATAGGTGACTGGTGACTGGGAGCGAGATGACTCTGTTTCCCAGTCACCTATCCCTGTCACCTCCTTGACATGGAGAGTACTTCGTTGACAACCATCGTCCAATCCGCGGATTCAGAGGGGACAGCGTGGCAGGCCGCCAATATGGCGCGCATTGAGGACCGGGCTGCATCCCTTCGCCAGGCTGAGGACGGTCCCCTGTTTGCCGATCTGTGGGCAGGCTACATTGTCGTCGTCACAAAGGCCGAGGATCACCTGAGGCTCTGGTTGATGGACGAGACCGCTGAAAATACACAGTGGGTACAGAGCGATATGGATTTGCGCGATCCCCTGCGGCTGGTGCTGGGGTACACACAGGCGATGACGCTGGCACTGCTCTGGCAAGCGGACCCAGAACGGGTGCTGGTGACAGGTTTGGGCGGCGGCTGTCTGCCATTGATGCTGCATCACCATCTGCCCGATGTAATCCTCGACTGTGTGGAAGTTGCGCCCGCTGTCATCGCTGCCGCCACCAAGTTTTTCCCCCTTGTGGTGGATGATCGCTTTCAGATCCACTTGGCGGACGCAAAGGAATTCCTCGCGGCGCAGCCAACTCATCAGTACGATGCGCTCTTCCTCGATCTATTCACCGACGGCGGCAATACACCTGCTCACCTTACCGATGAGGAATTCTTTCAGCTTTGCCATAGTCGGCTGCGCCCGGATGGGATTTTGACAATGAACCTGCACAGCGGCGCAGAGAACCATGTTGAACGACTAGAGCGGCTGCGCCAGATCTTCAAAACCGTCCATGTCTGCAACATCCACTATGCTGTTGATGTCGTCTTCGCGACGGATCAGCCGCGCCAGCGCCGCTTTGATCTGCTACGCCGCGCCGCCGAACAGCAGAAACGCTTCCGTTTCCACTTTCCCCGCGCTGGGTGGATCGCCAAGATCGCTGATTGAGGATATGACCATGCTCAACCGGTTGGCCCGACAATGGGGATTGTGGCGTTCGTTGATCATCTATTATGGGCAGCCGTGGCGACGATGGCAGGCGCGACGATTTTACAGCCAGTTCATTGCGCCGGGCGACCTTTGCTTTGACATTGGCGCGCATGTGGGCAGCCGCGTCAGCCTCTGGGCGAGGATGGGCGCGCGCTGCGTGGCCGTGGAGCCGCTGCCCCACTGTATGCGCCTCTTGCGTCGTCTCTTCGGTGACAACCCGGCCATCACGCTGGTGGAAGCGGCAATCGGCGACCGGGCAGGCCGCCAGATCCTCTACCTCAACCCGCAGAACCCTACGATTGCAACCCTCTCCCAATCCTGGATCGCCGCCGTACAGCGCCGCCGCGACTTCGCCGCCATCACCTGGGACGAAGAGATCGACGTGGCTGTGACGACGCTCGACGCGCTGATCGCCCAACACGGCCTGCCCACTTTTTGCAAAATCGATGTGGAGGGTTCGGAACTGGCGGTGTTGGCCGGACTTTCCCAGCCGATCTCCCTGGTGTCGCTGGAATATACCCCCGCCGATATGGAGAGCGCGCTGCGCTGTATTGAGCGCCTGTGTGAACTAGGCGATTACGAATTCAACTGGTCCACCGGCGAGAGTGGACGACTGCGCACAGAAAGCTGGCTCACCCCCGCCGCCATGCTCGCCATCCTCAAAGGGATGGGTATCGACGATCCATCCGGGGATCTCTATGCACGGCGGCAGGGGAGTCGCAGGTAGCACTACATGAATGTTCTGATCGGTATCGAATCGATCACTGATTCGCTGATATTGGCGGCGTCGGCACTGCTGCGCGCGCAGGATAGAGCAGCGAGGCGGTGATAGAAATGCCCAGGACAGCGGCAATCACGCCGAGGGAGAGGCCAACCGGCAGATGATAAAACTCGGCGACCAACATCTTGATCCCCACGAAGACGAGGATCACCGAAAGGCCATGTTTGAGAAAGCGAAAACTTTGCATCACATTGGCCAGTAAAAAGTAGAGCGAACGCAGGCCCAGGATGGCGAAAACGTTGGACGTGTACACCAGAAAAGGATCCTGGGTGATGGCAAAGATAGCCGGGATCGAATCGAGGGCGAAGAGTAGATCCGTCGTCTCGACCACAAGCAGCACAACCAGCAGCGGCGTAGCAAAGATCATCCCCTTCTGGCGCACCAAAAACGCTGCGCCGTGATAACGCTTGGTAATCGGCACAATCCGGCGCAGCAGCCGCACGACGCCGTTGCGTTCAATGTCGATCTCCCCGTCTTCTTTGTGCAGCGCCATGCGCATGCCGGTAAAGACGAGGAAAGCGCCGAAAATGTACAGTACCCAATGAAATTGGCCGATCAAATAAGCGCCAACGCCGATCAGTGCGCCGCGCATCACCAGCGCGCCGAGGATGCCCCAAAAGAGTACCCGATGCTGGTAGATCATGGGCACGTTGAAATAGGTGAAGAGCATCACAAAGATGAAGATGTTGTCCACACTCAGCGATTTTTCAATGAGGTAACCGGCGAGGAACATCATGCCGATCTCTTGCCCCTCAAAGACAAAGAGGAGAGCGTTGAAGGCCAGGGCCAGCGAAATCCAGATTACCGTCCATAAGGCCGCTTCTCGGGTAGAAACGGCATGGGCTTTACGGTGGAAAACCCCCAGATCGATGGCGAGCAGCGCAAGGACAAAGACGTTAAACCCAATCCAAAACCAGACGTTTGTAGCCATAGAGACCCCAATCGACAAGAAATGGCCGCGAGCAACAAAAAAGGCAAGACCCACGGCATAGGCTCGTTGGTCTTGCCTTCAGCGCTTGCGCTACTGCTGGCCAACCGAAGGCACATCCTGTGCCTTGTCTTGACGATTGGACGCATCGACTGCATGGGTCGACAGGCTACTCCCCAGATTCTGTAAAGTGTAGTTCATATAGTCTGCATTGTCAACCTACATTTTCGCACCGGGTGCGTGTCAGATTTTTGCATAGAGTGATAGAATCGGAGAGAGGCGATAGAGATAGGGAAAAAGGAGAGAGTCATGGAAGAGGAAGTCGTCAGCGGGATGAAAGCATGGAGAGAGGTGCATCCGAAAGCGACCTTGAGAGAAATCGAAAGAGAACTGGACGAAAGACTGTCGCAGTTGCGAGCGAAGTTGCTGGCAGAGAGTGCGATGACAAGCGAGGCGACCAATTGGGGGAAAGAAGAAGCGCCGGTGTGCCGGGAATGTGGTCAGAAGATGGAGAAGCGTGGGGAAGAGAAACGGCGGCTGAAGACGGGAGATGGGAAAGAGATAGAACTGAAGAGACAGTATGCGAATTGTCCTGCGTGTGGCGCAGGTTTTTTCCCCTCTGGATGAAGAACTGGAACTGCTGGCCGGCGAATATACCCCCCATGCAATGGAGAATCTGGTGCGATTGAGTGCCTGGATGCCATTTGGCCGAGCCGTGGAGACGTTGGCAGGTCTGCTGCGGGTACAGGTGAGCAAATCGAGTGCGGTGCGGATGACCGAAGCAGCCGGGGCGGCCTACGTGTCGTGGCAGGATGAAGTGGTGGCAGACCTGGAGCGCAGGGCTCCCCTGCCGCCCGAGGGTGCGGACCAAGCGGTCATCAGTGCCGATGGCGCCATGGTGCCATTATTGCACGGGCAGTGGGGGGAAGTGAAGACCCTGGTCATCGGCGAAGTGGCAAAATCAAAGAAAGCGGAGGGGAAAAGTCACAACTTGACCTACTTTTCCAGGCTGGCGAGCGCAGAGGAGTTCACCCGCACGGCTTTATTCGAGACCCATCGACGGGGCCTTGAGTCGAGTGCACAAGTGGCCGCCGTCATGGATGGGGCTGAGTGGTTGCAGAGCTTTGCCGACCACCACTGCCCACAGGCCCTACGGATTCTCGATTTTCCGCATGCCGGTCAGCGCATCACCGCCATCGCCCAGGCCCTCTGGGGAGAGACAGAGACCGCCTCTACCTGGAGCCGCACCTGGTTACATCGGCTGAAAACCAAAGGCGCACAGCCCTTGATAGAGGAAGTGCGCTTGCTGCTCAAGGACCACCCCGACTGTGAGCCATTGCGCATTCATCTGGCTTACCTGGAAAAACGCCAATCCCACATGGACTACCCTGCTTTTGTCAAAGCGGGCTGGCCCATCGGTAGTGGCTGCGTCGAAAGCGCCAACAAAGTGGTGGTTGAAGCCAGGCTCAAAGGCGCAGGCATGCATTGGCACCGGCGTAACGTCAATCCTCTCCTCGCTTTACGCAATGTCGTCTGCAATGAGCAATGGGATGAGGCTTGGGCTATCATTGAAGACCGTTTGCGCACTGCCGCCCGTCAACACCGTCGTCTTCAGCAACAAAAACGCCATCTCGCACGCCAACAGCAGCGGGCTGCCGCCAATCCACTCCCACTTCCTCTTCCAACAGCCCTTTCCACAGTCGAAGCGGACAAGCTCTCACCTTCCCTTCCTGCGGCTCACCCACAGTCTTCCTCCAACCGTCCCGCGCCCGACCATCCCTGGCGTCGCTTCCGCTTTGGCCGTAATCGTTACTCTCCTCACAAAAACGCAAAAACCTGACACGCACCCTCTGCTCTGGGATACATTTCACAAATCGACGGGGATTTTCCGGTCCATTCCCGGCGCTGAATAAAGCGAAGACCCCTCGCCTTCGCAAGGGGTCTTCATCGTTCCACTTGAAACTTCATCCCAATCACACCTCTACACCCACACCACAGAAGGAGTTATCCTGCAAAAGGAAGCTGTTGTAAAGATTCGGGCGCCAAACGATCGTGCTTGTCGTATCGTCGAGCGGTTGTTTTAGAAAGCTCTAACCACCAAGTTGCCGACTTTGCGTTCAACCGAGTTGCCGAGTTCCAAGCCAACCAAGTTACCCTTACTATACACGTCCTCGCCCAACCTGCCTATGGGAAGAAAGTAATATCTTTTTCTAGGTGTTTTGATGGATTCCGCTACGACAAAAGGGGTATGGTCTGGCTAAAAGAGTGTAATAATCGT
Source organism: Caldilineaceae bacterium (assembly GCA_019637695.1). Lineage (GTDB taxonomy): Bacteria > Chloroflexota > Anaerolineae > Caldilineales > Caldilineaceae > RI-153. The sequence goes on from JAHBVG010000042.1 coordinate 46,917, forward strand.
GTCATAGTTACATATTTCACAAGGTGAGTGTAGTATCTTTCTCTTCATGTGTAACCATTCATCGGAGGGAAACAAGTATGTCTTTTGAGAATCTACGCACTACTCCCATCGGCGCCATTATCGAGAAGCTAGATCGCAGGATCACCACGTGGATGGCAGATTATGGCATTCTGATCATGCGGATCGGGTTGGGCATAGTCTTCTTCTGGTTTGGGATTTTGAAACTCTTCCCAGGGTTGAGCCCGGCGGAAGCGCTGGTGCGCAATACCATCTACTTTATCGATCCCGACATTTTTATTCCCATCCTGGCCATTTGGGAAGCGCTGATCGGGATCGGCCTGATCACAGGCCGCTTTATGCGCGTCACCCTGCTGCTGCTCTTTTTGCAAATGCCGGGGACAGCGCTACCGCTGGTCCTGCTGCCCGGAGTCGTGTGGACGGTCTTCCCCTTTGCCTTGACGATTGAGGGGCAATACATCGTCAAGAATCTCGTACTCATCGGCGCGGGGCTGGTGATCGGAGGCACTGTGCGCGGCGGGCGGATTGTCCCCGAACCTGTGGAAGAGTGAAGGTGAAGGAGTTTTCACCCTTCACCTTCACTCTTCCTTTGACCGGATCGGAGCGCCGTGCTAAAATCCACACGGTGGATTCGAGGCCGGTGCAAGTCCGCCCTGGTCAAAGTAGACGGCGCTATAGAGGGGGCAACAACCCTGAACTATGGATCGAGCAAGGGCGCTTGCCTGGTTTGAGTGGACACAACAATTTGGTTATGTGACACGACTCTCTGATCGCTCCCTGACGCAGGATACCCTCCCTGCTCTGGATCTGGCGATTGTGATCCTTAGCTACAACACACAGGATCTGCTGCGCGATTGCCTGCGCTCGGTCTTTGCCGCCGAGGGCGATTTTACCTACGCCGTCTGTGTGGTGGACAATGCCAGCGAGGATGGCAGCGCCGATATGGTGCGGACGGAGTTTCCGCAGGCGACGTTGATTGCCCACGATCAGAACATTGGCTATAGCGCTGGGAACAACCTGGGCATGCGCCACGTTGGTTTCGAGGGGACGCCGCCTTCCTGGCCGTTACCACGCTATTTGTTGCTGCTTAACCCAGATACGCTTGTGCCGCCGGGCGCTTTTGCCCAGATGATCCGCTTTATGGATGAACAACCGCAGGTGGGTGTGGCCGGGCCGCGTGTCCGCCGCCCTGATGGATCGTTGGATCTGGCCTGTCGTCGTAGCTTCCCCACGCCCAAAGTCAGCTTCTTCCGCCTGACTGGGCTGAGCCGGCTCTTCCCCCACAGCCGCCTCTTCAATGCGTACAATCTCGAATTCCTGCCCGAAGATGCCGTCCATGCTGTGGATTCAGTGGTGGGGGCCTACATGCAGGTGCGACGTGAAGCCATTGAGGGGGTAGGGTTGCTTGACGAAAGTTACTTTATGTACGGCGAAGATCTGGACTGGGCTAAGCGTATCAAAGACGCCGGTTGGGAGATCTGGTACAACGGACAGGTTGAGATCACCCATGTCAAAGAGGCGTCGAGCCGGCGCAGCCGTAAAGCGCGGGTGGCTTTCTACGAGGCCATGTGGATCTTCTACCGCAAGCATTACCGGGCGCAGACCCCCTGGCTATTGGATAAACTGATCTTGCTTGGGATTGCGCTCAAGGGCGGCGCGGATGTTGCGGGGCGGCTCTGGCAACTGCGCCGCCAACAGAAATGGCAAATCCAACGCTGAACAACTTTGGTCATAACTCCTCGCGTGCGTACAATCTTACAGAACGCCCAGCGCGTTCTACGTGCGCCGAGGAGCATTTCTATTCTGCGAGCATAGAGATCGTTATGCAACAGGGCTTGACTACAAGTCCATACCACGAATATCCAGCGCGGCGGGCGCAGCGGCCAGGGCTGCTCAAACGCCCGCAGTTGCTCTTTATGATCGCATTGGTGGCTGTGGATCTTACGAGCATCTGGATCGCCTTTTCGTTGGGGCATTGGCTCCTGCGCCGTGATCCCAACGTGATCATTGGTCCTATAGCTGAGTTTCTGCCGCTGCCCGTCATCCAATCCTTCTTGCTCTTCTTCCTCTTTCTAAGCCAGCGCATGTATCAGCGGCGGCGGCCCATTGCCCATTTGGATGAAACGTACCGTGTTGTCACCTTGACGAGCCTGAGTACGTTGCTCACGATTGCGCTGGTCTCGCTGCTGCTGCGCGATTTCACCTATCACCGCATGTTGATTGTCTACTCGTGGATCTTCGCGATTGGCTTGCTCACCCTGGGGCGGATAATCCACGCGCAGATCCAATGGCAGGCCCAATCGCGCGGCATCGGCGAGGATCGCGTGCTGTTGATCGGCGCTGGCGAAGTCGGCCAGATGATCATCCAAAAAATTATGAGCAACCCGCAGCTTGGCTATCGCATGGTGGGGGTGATCGACAGCCGCGGCAGCCGCTCGGCCTTGGGCGTCCCTGTGTTGGGGAGTTTCGCCGACATCCCCGCCGTCATCGACGCCTATGCTGTGGACGAGGTGATCATCGGCCTGCCCGAAAGCAGCCATCAAGAGATCGTGGGGATCATCAGCCTCTGCGAGCGCGAAAAGGTCGGTATTCGCGTCTTCCCTGATGTCTTCCAAATTATGGCGAGCGAAGTGACCATCGGCGAATTGGGCGGGCTGCCGCTGCTCACCATGCGCGATGTGGCGTTGCAAGGCTGGCGGTTGACGCTCAAACGCAGTATGGACATTCTCTTCAGCGCTGTTGGGTTGATCCTCTTGAGCCCTTTCCTGCTTTTGATCGCACTCTTGATCAAATTGGATAGCCCAGGCTCGGTCTTTTATGTGCAGGAGCGCATGGGATTGGACGCTAAACCATTCCGTATGCTCAAATTTCGCTCCATGCGTCAGGACGCTGAGCAATCTGGCCCCGGCTGGACCACCGAGGACGATCCGCGGCGCACGAAGTTAGGATCGTTGATCCGCCGCTTTAACATTGACGAACTTCCCCAATTGATCAACGTACTCATGGGCGATATGAGCCTGGTGGGGCCGCGGCCAGAGCGTCCAGTTTACGTGGAACAGTTCCGCCAACAGATCCCCCGCTACATGGACCGTCACCGCGAAAAGGCCGGCATGACAGGCTGGGCGCAGGTCAACGGCATGCGCGGCGACACCTCCATTGTCGAGCGCACCAAGTACGATCTCTGGTACATTGAAAATTGGTCATTGGCGCTCGACATCAAGATCATCATCCGCACGATTGTGCAGACAATTGTCGGCCGCGACAACAACGCTTACTAAAACGATCAACGACAAACGAGGATCTATGTCAGACCAGCGCGCACCGGCCATCCCCTTTGAAGAAGTGGCCCGTTACCCGTTGCCAGGGTGGATCGCACCCAGCTCAATTGCCTTTAGTCCCGACGACAGTGTGATCACCTACCTCTTCTCGCCCAACGCGGATCTGACACTGCAACTCTACCGCTACGATCCCGCGACCGGGGAATCGGCGCTGATGGCCGAAGCATCGGGCGCTGGCGTCACCGAGGAGAATCTTTCTCTCGAAGAGAAACTGCGCCGCGAGCGGGCACGCGAACTCGGCCAGGGGATCTCGCGTTACGCCTGGGCCAAAAAGGCTGACCGTCTCTTGATTCCTCTGCCCGATGGTCTCTATCTTCAGGATGGGGTGGACGCTCCTCTGCGCCGGGTACTCGACACCTCAACTGCGCCCGCCATTGATCCCCAGCTTTCGCCCGATGGTCGCTGGATCGCTTATGTGCAGGACGACGAACTCTACGTGATCTCGGCCGAGGGAGGCGCGCCGCGGCAGATCACCCACGGCGCACGCGGCACAGGACGCACCCACGGCCTGGCCGAATTCGTCGCTCAAGAGGAGATGCATCGCAGCCACGGCTTCTGGTGGTCGCCCGACGGTGAATGGCTGGCCTTTGTCGAAGTGGACGAGACTCCCATCCCTTACTTCCGCATTTTGCATCAGGGCAAGGCAAGCACCGGCCCCGACGCCCAAGAGGAGCATCGCTATCCCTTCGCTGGGGAAGCCAACGCCCGTGTGCGTTTGGGGATCGTCTCCAGAGAGGGCGGCGCGCCGATGTGGATGGATCTCGGCGACGATGAGGATATCTATCTGGCGCGGGTGCAGTGGCTGCCCGATGGAACGTTGACGGCGCAGATCCAAAATCGCGAGCAGACGATCCTTGACCTGGTATGCTTTGATCCACAGACCGGCCAGCGTACCCCCCTGCTGCGTGAACAGAGCGACATCTGGATCAACCTCCACGATATTCTCTGGCCGCTGATCACCCCCGCCTGGGAAGACCATTTCGTTTGGGCGTCCGAACGGAGGGGCTTCCGCCATCTCTACCTCTACAACCGCAATGGAGAGATAATCCGCGCGCTGACCGGCGGCGATTGGATGGTGGATGCACTGGTCGGCGTCGACGAGGAAAGGGGAGCGGTCTACTTCACCGCCAGCCTCGATACACCGCTGGAATCGCACCTTTATGCCGTCCCGCTGAGTGGCGGCGAGCCGCGCCGTCTGACCCACACCGCAGGGATGCACGCGGTGGTGATGGATCACCGCTGCCGCCGTTTTGTGGATACAGTCAGCGCGTTGGATCGCCCACCCACGGTAACGCTCCATCGGGTGGATGACGGCGCGCTCCTGGACGTCATCTTCGATCGACCCGATCCGCGGCTGGCGCAGTTCGATCTTCAACCGCCCGAACTGGTCTCACTCTCGTCCCCAGAGGGGATCACCCTCTACGGCTTGCTCTTCCGTCCTCCGGCTGAGTTTGGCCCAGGCCCCTACCCTACCCTCATCTCCGTCTACGGCGGCCCTGGCCCACAGATGATCAGCAACAGTTGGGGACCCACCAGCAGCTTGCGCGCCCAATCTCTGAGCCGGCAGGGTTTCCTCGTCTTTGCGCTTGACAATCGGGGCAGCGCCCGTCGCGGATTGGCCTTTGAAGGCGCCATCAAACATCGCATGGGCAGCGTCGAAGTTGAGGATCAGGCCACCGGCGTGCGCTGGCTGATCGACCAGGGATTGGCCGATCCAGAGCGGGTGGGGATCTACGGCTGGAGCTACGGCGGTTACATGTCGCTGATGTGTCTGGCGTGTGCCCCGCAGATCTTCAAAGTGGCCGTGGCCGGCGCGCCCGTCACCCATTGGGAAGGGTACGATACCCATTATACCGAGCGATATATGGGCACGCCCCAATCCAACCCGGCGGGCTACGCTGCGGGGAGCGTCCTCACCCATGTGGAAGGGATGACGGGCAAGCTTATGCTCGTCCACGGGTTGATCGATGAGAATGTTCACTTTCGCCACACGGCCCGGCTGATCAACAGCTTGATTGCAGCGCGCAAACCCTATGATCTCCTCCTCTTCCCCGACGAGCGCCACCTGCCCCGCTCCCTGGCTGACCGCGTCTTTATGGAAGAAGAGATCTACAATTTCCTGTCCATGCATCTGGCGTCGCCGAAATAAAACGCACTCCTGGCGGAGTGTAAGTACATCAGGGACCGCAAAGTGTCAGGCGCGAAGGAACTGCCGCCTTGACACTTTGCATCGTACCTCTTTCCCCTGCCCTGGAGCGGTCTGGTCAGTTGACCAGTATCTAATGAAAGGACGCAGGTGTAGCATTTGAGACAAAGCAACCCTGGTAATCTCATCGCCGCCCTCTTCATCGCCCCTTCCCAGACTCCGTATGCCGTTGTATCGTTGTTTCTACACAGCCTGTTGGCGCGTTGTCTATGTCAACGGGACATCCATACGCACCTGTTGCTCCCTGCCGACTACTTGTTTCGTTCATGCTAAGGAGGAGAAGTAATGAATCGTTTACTGAGCAGAGTGCCCTCCCTACTGGTGGGTCTCCTGGTGATAGGCTTGATCGTTGGTTTGTCGTTTAAGCTGCGCTCGGTACCGGACCGCGTGCAGATCGGGGAGGTTTCCGTGTCCTCACTGGTGGAGACGCCGCTGCCGACGGA
>JAHBVG010000043.1 GCA_019637695.1 Caldilineaceae bacterium
ATCTGTGGGATTTTGAGCGCACGGAAAATCCGGATCCGGCCCTATTCGATTCCCATCCCTATGGCCTGACAGCAGGTCCCGATGGGATGCTATACGTGGCCGATGCTGGCGCCAACACGCTGCTTCAGGTCGATCCGGCCACAGGCGAGGTCTCGCTGGTCGCCGTCTTTGCGCCCATCCCCGGTGTCTTTCCCCGCCCTGACCACGGCGGCGAACTGCTCACCGATGCCGTACCCACGGCGGTGGTGGTGAACGATGATGGCACCTTCTACGTTTCCTATCTCACCGGCGCGCCCTTTGTGCCAGGCTCGGCCAAAGTGGTGATGGTGGATGCTGACGGAGAGATCAGCGACTACGCCACGGGCCTGACCATGCTCACCGATCTACAGCGCGGCCCCGATGGTCATCTCTACGCTGTTCAATTTGGGCTCTTCACCGATCAAGGCCCAGTGCCTGATTCGGGTGCAGTCGTACGCATTGCCGAAGGGGATGGCTCCGAAGAGGTCATCACCGGTCTCCCCTTCCCTACTGGCCTCAGCATTGATAGTGAGGGCAACCTTTATGTCGTCATCAACGGCGTGGGCGCTCCCGGTTCCGGCGCTGTCGTCAAGTTTGAGGGTGTGGCCCAAGCGGTGGAGATGAGAGAGGAAGCAATCGCTACCCCCGCCGCCACCGAGGAAGCGATGGAAGAAGCCACGCCTGTTCCCACCGAGGAAGCGATGGAAGAAGCCACACCTGTTCCCACCGAGGAGGCTGTGGAAGAAGCCGCCGCCCAGGCCACGCCCGTGCCCACTGAGGAAGCGATGGAAGAGGCGGCTCCCACGCCTGCCGCTACCGAAGAGCCAATGGAAGAGGCCACTGCTGTTCCCACCGAGGAACCGGTAGCCGAAGCAACGCCTGTGCCCACAGAGGAACCGATGGCCGAAGCGCCTGCAACACTGCCTGTCACCGGTGGAGCTTCGACCCAGTCGGGCGCGTGGCTGCCCTTCCTTGTTGCCTTCTTCGCTGTGCTGACCGGCGGTCTGCTCTGGAAACGCCGCCGCGTGGGCTAGAACGCCGAAGCTGACGATAATCTAGTAGTCCACCAAAGCGAATTCATCGGGTAGGGGCGCTGCTTGCTGCGCCCGGTCCACAGCAGGCGCAGCAAGCAGCGCCGGTACAGAATATCCGGCAAAATATGTCTGGCGAACTACTAGGTTGAAAGGTGAAGCGTGAAATGAGATCGGTGGAAGATCTCGTTTCACGCTTCACCTTTCTCCTTTTACTGCGCCGGGATCTCCACCCCCAATTCGATCTCTCCACTGCCCTGAACCACCACTGTATAATCGCCATTATAGGGGATCACATACTCGGCGCGCCCCATTGCATCCACGCCAATCGGGGTGAGCAGCCGCGCTTGGGAATCGAGCAGAATGAAGTCTGCGTTCCCTGTCAGGTCCACAAAGAGTCGCTGTCCGGCGCTGATCCCCAACAAGTAACCCTGGGGCAGCCGCTCCTGTACTGTGCGCTCAAGTCTGGCGCTCGTCGTCCCTGCGGCAAAGCGAACACGTTCTGTGCCAGCGGGTTGGGGCGTGCCTGCCGGGTTGCGCAGCGGTGGAATGTAGACCAGTACATCCGTGGGCCGATTGCCGCTTAGAACTAGCGTGTAGACTTCGGTGCTGGGGATCTCAAAGCGAAAGGCGCCCAGGTTCTGCACCGCCGAGAGCGCTCTGCCTGAGGAATCAACCATCTGCGCATCAACGCCACCCTGCGCCGTAATGTAGACGGTCTGCCCGCCCGCTACTTCAAGCCAATAAGCAAGCTCAGGATCTACGCCCAGATCGGCGCGGATCAGATCCGCAGTGGCGCCCGGCGCAAAACGGATCGGCTGAGCGCTTTCACCGCTTACCGGGGGAAGCCCGCGTGTCGGTTCTGTGGGCGCAGAGACTGCTCTCTCAAGATAGTCCTTGCTCTCCACAAATAGTGGGTCGCCTGGCGCCAGACGGACCGCCGCATCTACATCCATCAACACCGCCGGGTCGTTGGGATCGGCCAGGAATCGTCCCCATCCGCGCAAGAAGTGGGCTGCTGCCAGATCCGGTTGAACATCCAATGCCCCATCGGCAAACATGATCAGAAATTGGCTCACTTCACCGACCCACATCTCTGCGACAGTGCCGACAATCAAAGGCGATTCAAGGCTGAAGATATCTTCGGGTGTCAGCCCACGCATCTCCTCCACGGCAGCGGCGTAATCACCGTAGAAGACGTAACCGAGCAGGGGATAAGCGCCCTCTTCAGCATAGTAGAGCCGGTTGGCGGTGTAGAGTTCGATATCCTGCGCATTCCAATAGACGCGCTCATCGTCGGGGGCCAGCGCCAGCGCCTCGCGGATCAAGGCCAGCGCGCCGGGGTAGAGGCTGGCCTCTGCCAGCGCCACAGCGTTATTGTTCAGCGCGCGCAACGTGGCGTCTTCGCTATCGGGCAGCCGCGTCAACTGTACCGCTGCCAATTCGTCGCCGGTCCAGCGCAGGATCTGAGCGGCGTAGAGACGCACGCCACAGGCATAGCAGAAGATATATGGATCAGTGCCGTTGAGGATCACCTCAAGTTGGCCGTCCCCATTTAGATCGGCCACTTCACCCGCGCCTGGGCTGGAATTGAAGTTTTCCACGGCCAGTTCGAGCGCGCCGCCATCCCAGCGCAGCAGCGCAAAACAGCCGCTGTGCGCGCCGGCCCCGCCATCTACCGTCAGCCAGACAATATCCGGGCTGATCGGCGCCTGGGCCACCCCAGCCGCGTCCACATAATCGGGACAATCCAATTCCAGGCGGGTGACCTCGTTCCACCCTGACTCAGAATAAGTGAACAGCGCCACAAAATGATCGAGCAGCGGATCGAATGGGCGGATGCCGTGAGTGTGTGCAACCCAAAGCATAGGCGCGCCAGCAGGCACTTCCAGGCGGAAGATATTGACGCCGTCAAAGCCACCGTCGCCCTCTTCGCTGCGCAGAGGAAGCGTTTCGGCGAGGCTCTGCATCAGGCTTTCCACATCGGCTGCATCGGCCGCATCGGCTATCTCTTCAACTGCGGGTGTGGGATCTGCAACTTCGGTTGGTGGGGTACTTATCGTGGGCGTTGGCATCCCCTCACAGGCTGCCAGCAGCATCAGCAGCAACGATAGAATCAGCCAACGCATCGGGTCATGTCCATGGGATGAGTGCTTGGATCTTCGCATATCTATCTCCTTCAAAAGGGGATGGTTTGGGAATAGTGGTGTTCGTCACCAATCAACGTCAAACTATTGTATAAAGTTCACAATCTGGTTAGCAATTTTTTATCAAGATATATCGCAATCTATAACTTCGCGCGCGCGCTGATATCTTTTCTTCGGGACGGTTTTGATCTACACTGCAAACGTGAAGTTTACGATTTTCTAAAGCCAGCGGCGAGTTCATACACAACCACCCAATCCTGTGCAATCCGTCGGTCGGATTGACCATTTGATAAAACTGGCGCGGGCATATTGACAAGCAAGATCGTTTATGGAATGATACGCGTATGTGAATCAATCGTGCGGCAAGAGCTGGCTGCTCCGGCAGTCAGCTTTCCTATTGGGAAACTTTTCGGTTTCTTTTTTCTTCCTATGTGTGCGACATGCACAGAGGCATCCATTCGATGTATACAACCTATCACGGCGCTTGTGGATCACATCTTGTTACCGATCAACCGTACAGAAAAGGAGACTTAATCTACAAAATCGACCAATATCAGATCGTGAACAGGCCGACCTATCAGACCATTCAAATCGGCAAGGATCTGCATTTGGAAGAACTGGGCATCATCGCCTATATGAACCACTCTTGCCAACCGAATACCATCATCGATACTTCCTCCCTCACGATACGCGCCATTCGTGACATTGTTGTGGGTGAAGATCTTAGCTTCTTTTACCCGTCCACCGAATGGGAGATGGATCGACCCTTCGTTTGCCTCTGTGGCGCGCCCCAGTGCATCCGCCTGGTTGCAGGCGCCAAGTATCTATCCGTTGATGTGCTTCGCCACTATTTCATCAATCAACACATCCGAGAGTTGATCGCATCTGAGTTGACAGAGTCAATGCAGATGGCTGCGTTTGCGCCCTCCGCATTCGATCTTTCGCAGCAGGGCTACATCTCCAATGGGAGGGCTTAATCAATGCGATACTGTATTCTTTACGACTCATACGCCAAATCAAATTCTCCGTTGAAGGATGTTGATCTGCCCGGCGACCCGGCGCCCTACCTGGAAGAAGGGGCCGAGGTCGAGCATCACGTGATTCACAAAGCCACTGCCGTGAAGCAGATCATCGAGCTTGCCAAACAGAATTTCGATGTCTTCATCAACGTGTGCGACGGCGCTTGGGACGAGGATCGTCCTGGCATTGAAGTTGTGCAGGCGATGGAACGGTTGGGGCTTGCCTTCACCGGCGCTGATTCCAACTTCTATGAGCCATCGCGCGAGAAGATGAAGATGGTCTGCCACTACTGGGGGATCAAGACGCCGGCCTATGTCTTCGCCCAAATCGAGGAAGACATCGATCTGGCAGCCAGAAACCTCCGCTACCCCATGATCGTCAAACATGCCAGCAGTTACAGCAGCATCGGCATGACGCGCGAGTCGCGGGTCACTACGCCTGAAGAGTTGCGTTTTCAGGCGCGCAAGATGATCGACGCCTTTGGCGCAGCGTTGATCGAGGAGTTTATCGAAGGCCGGGAGTTCACTGCGCTCGTCGCCGAGAATGTGGATGATCCGATGAATCCCATCGCCTATCAGCCCATTGAGTTCTGCTTCCCTGAGGGCGAGACCTTCAAGCACTTCGACATGAAGTGGGTCAACTGCCACGATATGATGGGCGTGCCGGTGACCGATGTCGACATTACCCGTCGTCTGCAAGAGTTGACCCAGCGTCTTTTTGTCGGTCTCAATGGCACCGGTTACGGACGCACCGATGTGCGCATGGACGCGGCGGGCGATCTCTACCTGCTGGAGATCAACCCCAACTGCGGCATGTTCTATCCACCGGATGAAGCGGGCAGCGCCGATCTCTGTCTCCTTAACGACGCGGCGGGGCACAAGGGATTTATGCGGGCAATTGTGCGCGCCGCTCTCAAACGCAAGGAGGAACGCCAGCGTAAGTGGAAGCTTGCGCTCAACCACCATAGCCATTACGGCATGTACGCCACGCGCGTCATCCAACCGGGCGAGGTGATCGTCCCCTTTGAGGAGCAAGAGCATGTGCTTGTTACCAAGAGCCATGTCTTTGAGAATTGGGGCGAGCCCAAGCGAAGCTGGTTCCCCGCCTACGCCTATCCGCTCACGGATGAAGTCTACGTGATGTGGAGTTCCGAGCCGGAGGACTGGAAGCCGCTCAACCATTCGTGCGATCCCAACGCCTGGCTGCAAGGATTGGACATGGTGGCGCGGCGACCGATCCGGTCTGGCGAGCAGATCACTGTGGATTACGCCACCTTTTGTAACGAGGTGATGAAAGATTTCGAGTGCAACTGTGGCAGCGTCCTTTGCCGGGGGACGGTGCGCGGCGCTGATTATCTTGAACCCTTTGTTGAACGCTATGGGAACCACATCTCCGACTACGTACGCCGCAAGCGGGCAGAAGTTGCCACCCCGATCTACTTGAACGGCGCGCATCAGTCCCAACGGGTAGTGGATTGACGCCGCAGAAAACCGTGGACCGCGACAAAAAAGACGTCTCCTTCACAAAGCCCAGTCAGAAATCCTGACTGGGCTTTGTGTTGACCGATGTAGTGCATCACCTTCATCCAATTGAATCGCGCTTCATTGATATCCACCGCGCCCAAGCGCAGCGGAATTCTTATCATTCCACCCCGCGGCGGACGAGCGGCAGCACCCGTTCCCCCAGCAGGCGCAGACCGTTTTCCGTGGTGAGGCCGTGGGGTGTGCCGAATTCAACACGAGATGCGCCGGCGCGCAGGATGGCGATGGTCTGCTCGGCGATTTCTTCGGGGGTGCCAGCAAAGGCGAATTTCGCCAACAGCGGATCGGAGACTAGATCGGCGGCGCGTTCGTAGTCGTAGCGGGCGGCGGCTTCTTTAATCTTCTCCAGCCGATCTGCTTCAACCTCTAATGTAGGATCCAATTCCGCCACCACGGGCAGATAGAGCGCCACTTCGCGCGCTGCGCGCTTGCGGGCGACGCGGCCATCCTCATCCACCACCGTCACCGCGCCGAGGACAATACCGATCTCGTTGGCGGCGCGTCCGGCGGCAATGGCGTGTTTGCCGATCAACCGGCGCATCCACGGCGCCACGCGCGGATTGGCCGATCCGCCGATCTTCACCTCGGAGATAAAGGGCAGACAGGCTGCCAGCGTCTGCTCCCCCCACGTGCCCAGCAAAAAGGGGACATCAGGCCGTAAGATCGACCAGCGTAGCGCGTCGCCGCCCGCCACTGGAAAGATCTCCCCCGCCAGGGGATCTTTGGATTGACCCAGCAGATGGCGCACGGCAGCGAAACTCTCGCACAGCGCAGTCACCGCCCGTTTTGGCTGGATGCCCACAAAGTCGAGCCAGCTTCCACGGGCAATGCCCAGGTACGCACGCCCGCGGCTGGCCTCGTCGATCAGGGCAATGTTGCCCGCCATGTTGACAGGGTGACAGGTGAACGGGTTCACCGCGGCGGGGCCAATCCGTACCCGTTCTGTTGCCCTGGCGATCTCCAATAGTGGCAGCCAGGCGGGCTGATAGAGCATGTCGTTGTAGACGGTCACGCCGTCGAAGCCATACGCTTCGACCTGCGCGGCCAGCGGTCCGTAAGCGGTGAGCGGTTTATCGGTTTGGAAGGCAATGCTAAGGCTCTTTTGCATCGTCGGATCTCGGTTTCAGTAGATGAGCGGTTATGGGTGTCAACAGGCTTTTATCGAAGCTTGTCTCGATGATCACATGGGTTTTCAGAAAAGACAAGTGGGCGCAGAAGGTAGGAATTGGGATTGGCTCAACATGGTGAATACGAATGCGAGGAGCTTTGAGTTTGCTAAAGAAGTTTACACAGGTTCTATAATGATAGGATAGAAGGAGAAGCTCTCCATGAATATACGGACAAAGATCCTGATCGGCTTTGGAACGACTCTGTTCCTCGTTGTAGTGGTTTGGGTGTGGGCCATCTATAACCTCAGCCAGCTCGGCAACGCCAGCGATGCCATTCTGCGCGAGAATTACCGCAGCATTCTGGCCGCCGAGAATATGATCGATACCATGGAACGGCAGGACAGCGCTAACCTCCTGCTGTTGCTTGGCTATCGCGACGAAGGGCTGGCGCAGTTTCAACGCAACGAAATCGAGTTTCTGCAATGGCTGGCCCGCGCCAAGGATAACATCACCATTGAAGGGGAAGCGGCGATAGTTTCCGCGATTGAGAAGGGGTATGGCGAATTCCTGGCCCATTTCGCTCACCTGCGCGATCTGGAAATTGCCGGATCGGACGAAGCGCTTGACTACTACCATGAGAGCGTCCTGCCCCGGTTCCAACAGGTGCGCGACCGCAGTATCGCCTTGCGCGAACTCAACCAGGAGACGATGGTAAATGCATCGCAGCGCACAGAGCAGCTTGCTGTCCGGGCCATCTGGTCCACGGTTGGGGTGGGCGCTGTGGCGATCCTGCTGGGGCTTGCCTTCAGCTTTTGGCTTTCCCATATTCTGGCGCGTCCGCTACGCCTGATGGCCGCTGCCGCAGACCGCATTGCCGATGGCGATTATGACGTTCAACTTGAAGTGGCTGCCAACGATGAGCTTGGGTATCTGGCGCAGCGCATCATGACAATGAGCTACAAGCTCAAAACCTTCCATCGTCTCAATGTAGGGCAGATAATGGCAGAGAAGCGGCGCAACGAGGCTATCATCCGCAGTATCACCGATGGCGTGGTGGTGGTAGACGCTGATCTGAAAATTGTGGCGATCAACCCGGAAGCCGCCCACATTTTCAGCGTCAACCCCGCACTCTGTGTGGGTGAACACTTTTTCGACGCCATTGAGAACCCACATCTCTACGAATGTGTGCGTGAGACATTGAAGGCCGAACGTCCACGTCAACTGAGCGATGAAGACGCCACCTTTGTCGTGACGAACGGCGAACAGACCGAGTATTATCACTTCGATATTACCCCTGTGAAGACAGGGGATGGGCAAAGGTTGGGCGTGGTGCTGCTGTTACAAAACATTACCAAACTCAAGGAATTGGACCGGCTAAAGAGTGAATTCGTGGCTACAGCTTCACACGAACTACGCACGCCGCTGACAAGCATGGCCATGAGCATTGGTCTGTTGCGCGAAAGCGCCGCCGGCAAGTTGACGTCGCGCGAGCAGGAGTTAATCGCCGCCGCCGACGAGGATGTGAAGCGACTGCGCACGTTGGTCAACGATCTGCTGGACCTCTCTAAAATCGAGTCTGGTCGCATGGAAATGGACTTCAGCGTTGTCGAAGCAGATCTGCTCATCCAGCAGGCGATGCAGCCTTTCCACGAACAGGCTGTGCAGCACGGGGTGGAACTGCTCGCCAGTATCCCAGACAATCTGCCGCCCGTGCGCGCTGATCCTACCAAGATCACCTGGGTGCTGACCAACCTGATTGTGAATGCCTTGCGCTACACCGATCCCGGCGGGCAAATTCAAATCTCGGCGGATGGGATGGGCAGCCGTGTGGCTTTCTCTGTGGCAGACACGGGGATAGGCATTCCTCTCGAATACCAATCGAAAATCTTCGATAAGTTTGTGCAGGTGGCGGGCCAACGCGCCGCCGGTGGCAGCGGTCTGGGTCTGGCCATCAGCCGAGAGATTGTCAGCGCCCACGGCGGCGCCATCTGGGTGGAGTCAACGCCAGGGGAGGGCAGTACCTTCACCTTCACGCTTCCGGTAGCAGGCGGCGCACCCGAAAGTGTGAAAGACACAGTTTTATCAAAGGAGGAACTTCAATGACACAGCAACGTGGACGTATCCTTGTAGTGGATGATGAAAAGAACATTCGCCTGACCCTCGGCCAAACGCTGGAAATGGCCGGCTACGCGGTTGAAACGGCAGTCAACGGTGAAGATGCGCTGAACCAATTGCAGCGGAATCCCTTTGACCTCATGCTGCTCGATCTGCGCATGCCTGGCATGGACGGCATTCAGGTGTTGCGGCAGGTGATGGAACAACGGCCCGAAACCCAAGTTGTGGTGATCACCGCCCACGGCTCTGTGGATACCGCAGTCGAAGCGATGAAAATCGGGGCGGTTGACTTCATTCAAAAACCCTTCGCCCCCCAAGAAATCCGTGACCTGGTGGCGAAGGTGCTGGATCGGGATCGGCAGCAGACCAACTACGAACTATACCTGACACTGGCCCGCCGCAATATTGGCCAACGTCATTATGCGGCGGCGAAAGAGCAAGCGCGCAGGGCCATCGCCAAGGACTCGGCGCGTCCCGAAGCATTCAACTTGTTGGGGGCTATCCATGATCTGGAAGGCAATCGCCACACCGCTATGACCAACTATCGCATCGCTCTTGACATTGCTCCTTCTTATGAACCGGCGCGATACAATATGAATTTGTCCGGCCCGGTCAGTAGTCGCAGTAGCAAATTAGACCTTGGCTAGGCAAGGATGAGGAGAGCCGTGAGCAAGAATTTATATATCGTCATCGCTGGGTGTGGTCGTCTAGGGTCGCTCCTGGCCAACGATCTAAGCAAGCAGGGGCACAGTGTCGTCGTCATTGATCGCGACGAAAGCAGGTTTGCCGAGTTAAGCGCCGAGTTCAGCGGTTTCACCATTGTCGGCGATGCTACCGAGATCGAGGTACTGCGCAGGGCTAAAAGCAATCAGGCCGACTGTTTCCTGGCTGCAACCAACCGTGACAACGTCAATCTGATGCTGGCGCAGGTGGCGAAAACAGTCTTTCAAGTACCGATTGTCATCGCTCGCATCTTTGATCCATCCCATGAGGTGGTCTACCAACAACTGGGCATCGCCACTATCAGCCCCACCCGGCTGTCGGCCCAGGCGTTTCAAGATGCCATTACACAGAGCGGCAGAGGTCAACCATGAAATGCATTCTGGTCGGTGGCGGCAAGACGGCCTACTTCCTGGCCCGCGACTTTATTAGCAAGGGGTATGAGGTGGCGCTGATTGTGCGCAACGGCGAGGAAGCGACCGCCCTCTCGCGGCAGGTACGCGCCCCTGTCCTACGCGGCGACGGCAGCAATCCTCTGCTCTTGGAGGACGCTGGCGCTCGACAGGCGGATGTGCTGTTGGCGCTGACCCCCCATGATGAGGATAATCTGGTTGCCTGCCAGCTTGCCCAACGCATGTATGGAGTACCGCGCACCATTGCCCTGGTCAATGACCCGGAAAATGAGGAAATCTTCCGCCAGCTAGGCATTACTGTTGCTGTCTCTGCCACCCGCATCATCGCCACCTTGATCGAGGAACAGACAAGCTTCGACGATATCACCAATCTCTTCGCCGTGGCCGAAGGACGCATCATGGTGACCGAGGTCCATCTGAGCGCCGACGCGCCGGCCGTCGACAAGACATTGCAGGCACTAAACCTCCCAGAAGGGGCGCTTGTGGCGGGCATTGTGCGGGAGGAGACGACCATTGTGCCGCGAGGAACCACGCGGCTACAGCGGTCTGATCGCCTGATCCTGGTGGCGCAGCCGGATAACTACGGAGTACTGCTGCGCGCGCTCATCGGTGAGGCAGTTTGATGCTTGCGAATACCCGTTATGCCACCCATCTACGCCAGCGCTACCAGGCTATCCTGGCTTACACCGGATTGCTTTGCACCATCATCGGCCTGATTCTACTCACGCCCTTGCTGCTGCTCTTTTTCTTCCCAGAGGAGCGTCCTCTGGCGGCTATCTTCCTTACCCCTGGCTTGTTCCTGATCCTGGGCGGCGCTGTTGCCTGGTGGCGGTTGGCGCCAGTCAATCCCACCTTGACCTACTACGAGGGCGCTGTGATCATTGTCCTGGCCTGGGCGGTGGCATTGGTGATGGGTAGTGTGCCTTTCATCTGGGGAATGGGTTTGACGCCGTTGCAGGCATTCTTCGAATCGACCAGTGGCTGGACGACTACCGGGCTTTCCGTGGTCAATGTGTTGGAAGCGCCCAGACTCTTTCTATTCTACCGGAGTATGATCCAACTGGCGGGTGGGGCCGGGCTGGCCATTATCGCCTTAAGCGCCTTGACAGGTCCTACCGGTCCCGGTATCGGTCTGGCCGAGGGACGTGAACAACTGGTGCCGCACGTGCGCCGTTCGGCGGCATTGGTACTCTCTATCTATAGTGGTTATGTTGTTGTAGGAACCGTCGCGCTTGTCCTGGTGGGGATGGCATGGTTCGATGCTGTCAACCATGCTTTTACAGCGCTATCGACCGGAGGCTTTTCGACCCGACCTGAATCCATTGGCTACTGGGATAGTCCCTTGATCGAGGGCGTGATCATCATCTTGATGTTGCTGGGTACACTCAACTTCCTGACTGCCTACACCTTATTGCGGGGAAACTGGCGCGCCGCCCTGCGCAACGGTGAACTCCATCTCATGGCCTTGGCCATCCCCATCTGTGCGGTGGGCATCTTCTTGTTTGTCAGCATTGGGCTTTACCCAACCCTGGAGAAGGGGGTGCGTGTTGCTATCTTCGAGACGATCACGGCGCTGTCCACCACTGGGTTTAATACCATCGATTACCGCACCTGGCCGAGTTTTGGCTGGCTCGTTTTGATCATCCTCATGCTGATTGGCGGTGGCACTGGTTCAACCGCGGGAGCCATCAAGCAGTTTCGCATTTACATCCTCTACCGGGCGCTGCGTTGGGAAATTCGGCGTATTTTCCTGCCCAAGCACATCATCACCGAACCCGACATCTGGATCGGCGAGACACGCCAGTTCCTTAGCGATGCGCGTATCCGCCAGATTGCGCTCTTTGTTTTTATCTACATTGCTACCTTCTTGGTTGGCAGCGCAGTCATTGCCGCTTATGGCTACACCCTGCAAGAGAGTCTGTTCGAGTTCGCCAGTTCTATCGGGACGATTGGTCTCTCGGTCGGCGTCACTGCCGCAGACGCCCCGGCAGGCGTCATGCTCACCCAGATTATCGGCATGATCCTGGGGCGTTTGGAATTCTTCACAGTGATCGTAGGGGTGGGGAAATTGGTTTCCGATCTACGACAGATAGTTGGTAGCCATTGAAGTGGTTTGCGAGTTCATTATTGGCGTAGAATCCATACCTCGCCGGGCTCGCCTTCTGCGCCGTTGATGGTGATCTCCACAGGCAGAAATCGGCGGATTAGCTGGGCGTTGGTGAGCAGATGTTGGGTGATGGCGCTGGTGCGGAAAGTCGACCTGCCCGGCGTCAACGCCAGCGGCAAGAGCAGTTGATCCGCCAGGTGAGGATCAACCGCCGCGCCCTGTCGATGATGGCGGATCAACTCACGGCATGCCTCATCCGCCACTTGATCCGACGGTTTGCCCTTGGCGCCAATGGTCGAAAAGCCCGCCACGGCGTTTTCGTACTCGGCGATGAGAAAGATCCCCGCACCCGGGCCGGCGCTCTTCACCCGCTGCGGCGTGATCTCCACGGGCAGCCCTTCGGCCTTGAGTACATTGCTGGCGCGATTCGTTATTCGTTGCGCAATGTGGGCGGGCAGTTCAGCGGCAACTGCCAATCCCCAGATGCGTAGCAGATCCCCGCATTCGGTCAATGTCAGCGGCGACGGCTGTTGATGTCCAGTGATGGTGGCCTCGAATGCGCCGCCCCCCACCGGGTAAAATCCCCAGGCGTTCAGCGCTGTCTGCGCAGAGAACCCCATACGCGCCACTGTGGGCAGATAGACCGCCTCGATATAGTGATAGGGCGGGCTCCAATCTACATGGGTGCCGCCGTGCAAATGAAGAACGCTCTGGCCCTGACTCAGCGCCAGCGGCAGCCAAATGGTTTGGAAGAGGAGGGTGACGGCCCCGGCGCTTCCTCGCTTTGCCAATTCCGCCACATCAAAGCGATAGTCCCCCGGCTGCGGAGGACGTTGCGGACGAAAAGTCAGCGATTGTGATCCAACGGACGCGCCGGTTACGTCCGCGTCCACAATCTGCGCCATTGCCAGCAGACCGGCCAAATGTTGTGCTGCCAGCCCCGGATTCGGGCGGTTGGCGCGGATATTATCGATTTGAACCGATTGGCCGGTCAACGCGGAGAGCGCCAACGCCGTGCGGATCACTTGCCCGCCACCTTCACCGTGAGATCCATCAATCTGAATCATAGCGTCTCCTTCCATTCCCCAGGATCAGATTCTACTATAGCATAAATCCCTTTAGACAGGGATCAGCCTAAATCGGTTTTGAATTGCCAAGCGGCCCAACTTAGGCTAAAGTGATCCCTATGGCTTTTCGCCATCAAAGCTGAAACCCCTGAGGATGAGAAATGGCACAAAAGCAGTTGACATCAACCGACCCGGTTGAAGAAGTTGCCGCCGGCAGCGATCTGGCGAGGATCGATCAGCCTGTTTCCATGCAACGGCGTGTCTTTAGTATGGCCTGGCCGGTGATCAGCGAAAACTTTTTGCAGACCATGTTGGGTATTGTGGATACGCTGCTGGTGGCCCGTCTCGGCGCAGGGGCGATTGCCGGCGTGGGCAGCGCCCAACAGGTAATGTTCTTTTTGATTGCGGCCTTGAGCGCGTTGAGTGTAGGCAGTTCTGTGTTGGTGGCGCAGACTGTGGGCGCGCGCAACTTTCAGCGCGCTTCACAGTTGGCCCGCCAATCCTTGATCTGGAGCATATGTTTCTCTATCCCTCTGGCT
Source organism: Caldilineaceae bacterium (assembly GCA_019637695.1). GTDB lineage: Bacteria > Chloroflexota > Anaerolineae > Caldilineales > Caldilineaceae > RI-153. The sequence continues at coordinate 13,828 of JAHBVG010000043.1, forward strand.
CTGATCGGCTTTTTCGTTTCCGAGTCGGTGATCGGCGTCTTCGGCCTGGAGCCAGAAGTCGCGCGGATCGGCACCGAATACCTGCAAGTGACCATGGCGACCAGTGTCGTGCTGATCTTTCTCTTGATCGGCGGCGGCGCGTTGCGCGGCGCGGGCGATTCCAAAACCCCCATGCAGGTGACGGCGCTGGCGAACGTGGTCAATGTCTTTCTCAGCTATGCGCTCATCTTCGGCGTGTGGGGCTTCCCGGAAATGGGGGCGGTGGGCAGCGCCTGGGCGACTTTTTATTCACGGCTGCTGGCTGCCGTGCTGCTCTTTTTGATAATGTGGCGGGGGCGGGGTGGGGTCTCTATCCGCGGATGGACGGGGTGGCTGCCGCAGTTGGGTGTGGCCCGGTCGGTACTCTCAATTGGCATCCCCGCGGCTTTAGAACAGGTGCTGATCTCCGCAGCGTTCTTTACAATGACGGTCCTCGTCGCCGGTCTGGGGACGCTCACGCTGGCTGCCCATCGCATCGCCTTCAACGCGCTGTCGCTCTCCTTTTTGCCCGGTTTCGGTTTTGCCGTCGCCGCCACCGCGCTGGTTGGGCAGAGTCTAGGCGCACGCCGCCTCGACGAAGGAAGCGCAGCGGCGCGGATCGCTACGCTCTGGGCGGTGATCTGGATGGGCGGCATGGGCATCGTCATCGTGATCTTCGCGCCGCAACTGATCCAATTCTATACGAGCGATCCAACCGTGATCGCCATTGGTTCGGCTGGTATGCGGGTTGTGGCGTTGGCGCAGCCTTTCTGGGCCGTACTCTTTGTGCAATCGGGTGCGTTGCGCGGTTTGGGAAATACAAACTTCCCCTTGCGCGTTAATACCCTGGGGATCTGGACAGCAGTGGGGTTAGGCTACATCCTAACGCAGACCGTGGGTGGGGGGCTGGCGATGATCTGGGCTGCCTTTTTGGTCACCGCGCCGATCACTGCCTCTGTACTCTGGTGGCGCTTCCGCCAGCAGATCAAATCGCCGTTGTCGCCCGTGGTCGCGCCTTCGGATCAATTGTGAAATCGCTCGCCTGTGGGGGATGCAGTTATGGAAAAACGATATCCCATCCCAGCGGCGCGTCATCGCGTCGAAGAGGAGATCCTGCGTAGCCGGTTCATCACCACAGTGGGCCATGCTCCCACCGTCGAGGACGCACGGTCCTTCATTGCGGAGGTCAGCGCGGAATTTGCCGACGCCAGCCACAATTGCTGGGCCTATGTGGTGGGTCCACCGGGATCGACGGCGCAGGTGGGTATGAGCGATGACGGCGAACCCCACGGCACTGCCGGCCGTCCTATGTTGACAGTGCTGCTCCACAGCGGCGTCGGCGATATTGTGGCCGTGGTCACCCGCTATTTCGGCGGTACGCTGCTGGGCAAGGGTGGATTGGTTAAGGCGTACAGCGGCGGGGTGAGCTATGCGCTGGAATCGTTGCCATTGGTGGAGAAAGTACCCAAATGCGAACTGTGGGTGCTGATCGACTACAGCAATGTGAGCTTATTCCAGCGTATGCTCCCTGATTATGAAATCGAAGTGTTGGCCGAAGAATACGCCGTGGATGTTACCTTTCACCTGCAAATGCCTGTCTTTCACATTGAGCGCTTTCAGAACGACCTGGCGGAGTTGACCAACGGGCAGGCGTTGATTGAGATGGAGGAGAGCCGCGAGTAATGTAGTTACTTGATAAACCCCATCCCAATCGCATGTGGACCGGCATGGACAGCCACCGCCGCCGTGACCGGCTCGATTAGCAGCTTGGGCTTTCCCTCAACGAGTTGGGAAACTTCACGGGCCATCTCCTCCGCTTCACCGGGGACGTTGATGTGCATGACTCCCGCCGAGATGAGCGGACTCGCCTCGCGCGCTGTATCCATCAACCAGGCAAGGCCCTTCTTACGGCTGCGCGCCCGCGCCACCACATCCAGCGAATTGCGCGCAACCCGTAGCACCGGCTTGATATTGAGGACATTGGCGATCAACTCGCCGACGCGGCCAATGCGTCCTCCGCGGCGGATGTATTCCAGCGTGTCGAGGAGTGCATAAAGCTCGGTACGCGTTGCCATCTCACGTAAATCTGTAGCCGCCTGTTGTAGATCCGCCCCAGTGCGTACCATGCGCGCCGCTTCAAGCACCAGCAAGCCGAGGGCGATGGCCGTGGTGCCGCTATCCACCAATTCCACGGGCAGGGGTTGATCCTGTGCAGCGAGGCGAGCGCCGTTGAAAGTGCCGCTAAAGGTGCTGCCCACAAAAAGCCCCAGGATCTGATCCGCGCCGCGCCGTTGGGCTTCCACAAAAGCTGCGGCGTAATCTTCCCCCGCGGGGAGCGAAGTGGTGGGCGTCTCTACACTGGAATAGAGCCGGTCGAAGAGTTCCTGCGCTGTCAGATCCACCCCTTCTTTATAGACATCCTCCCCGATCCGCACCTGGCAGGGCACGACAATCAGATTTTCCTCTTTGATAATGTGAGCCGGCAGCCCACAAGTGCTGTCGGTCATAATTGCGATTTTGCTCATTTCCCTCTTCTTTCTATCTATGCTGTATTACTCAATGGCAAGAATATAGCTGTAATGGGGCTGGTCGCCCGCATGAACTTCAAAAGTCAGGTCTGGGTAAACGCCCTCTAGATTTGCTGCCAGTTGAACCGCTTGAGCTTCGCTGCACACGTCGCCATAGAAGATCGATACAATTTCGTAGCTGCTCAGGTCGATGCGCGCCAGAATATCCCGGATAACAGAAGCGTCGTCGTCCCCTCGGCTGATCAATTGACCATCCAGCAGACCGATACAGTCGCCCTCTTGGACGGCAATGTTGTTGATATTGGTAGTGCGCACCGCCCTGGTGATTTCGATTGTCACCACTTGATGCATGGCTTCGGTCATGCTTTCGGCGTTGTCCTCGCCGTCTTCGCTGTAGTCGAAGGCCATCAACGCCGCGAACCCTTGGGGCGCGCTGCGGCTGGGCACCACGTACACAGGACGGTCGGCCAGATCGCGCGCCTGCTGCGCTGCCATGATCACATTCTTGTTGTTGGGCAATAGGATCACCGCTTCAGCCGTTACCGATTCGATAGCCTCAAGAAAGTCCGCGGTGCTGGGGTTCATGCTCTGCCCACCCTTTACCACCGCACTCGCGCCCAGGGATCGGAAGTGTTCGGCCAATCCCTCGCCAGCGGCGACGGCGATAATGCCAACGCCGGTCAGCGCTTCGGTGGTCAGATTTTTTGGGATGGACGCAGCCCTCTCTGCTTCTTCCTGTTTTTGGGCAAAGCTTTGGAACTGAAGATCCATATTTTCGACAACGATATCGTCGAGCATCCCTAAGGACGCGCCATAGCCAAGCGCCGGAGCAGGGTCAAGAGAGTGGACATGAACTTTGACAAGTTCAGGCGTGCCGATCACCAGAGGGCAATCGCCCATGCTGTTGATTTTTTCGCGGATGGCTTCAACATCCAGCGCCTCCGCGCGGATCAGAAATTGGATGTCGTAACCGTAGCGGCCATCGGCCAGGGGGGCAGGCGGGTTCTCTAAATGGATCTTATGTTCGGCCACTACAGCGGCTGGGCCGGAGGCTGGTCCTTCGAGTCTTGGATGGGCGATTCCTCTTTCGCCGCGCAAAAAGCGGCTCATGCCCTCGAAGATCGTCACCAATCCCTGGCCGCCGCTGTCCACCACGCCAGCTTCCTTAAGGATCGGCAACAGATCCGGTGTACGTTCCAGTGCCTGCCGCGCCGCGGCTGTTGTCCGGTTTAGCTGCTCGCGGATATCGCTGGTTTCGCCTGCGGCTTCTTCAGCGGCTTCGGCAATCGCCCGTATCACCGTGAGGATGGTCCCTTCCACCGGTTTCATGACCGCTGTGTAGGCGCTTTCCGAGGCGCGGCGCAATGCCTCGGCCATATCCGCAGTGGTATAACTGCTCTTGCCTTCGGTTGCGCGGGCGAACCCGTTGAGGATCTGCGATAGGATCACGCCGGAGTTGCCGCGTGCGCCTTTGATGGCGCCTAATGCCAGATGTTGAGCCGTCTCTGCCGCGCTTTGCGAGGTCTGTAAAGCAGCATGTTTAATGGCGCTGCGCAGCGTCATCAACATGTTGGTGCCCGTATCCCCATCGGGGACGGGGAAGACGTTGAGCGAGTTGATCATCGCAGCGTGTTCTTCGAGCCAGTGTAAGGCGGATTCAAAACTTTGGCGCAGAAGCTGACCGTCCAATGTAAAGACAGGGTTTTCGTCTGCTGTCAGCGGCGCGTCTTCTTCAGCCTGGTGTCCGTTCTGCGCCGTAGCTGGACCAACATGATCTATCTCTTCGTGGTATGGGTTGTCGATGTCAGCGGGGGATTGCGTTTCAAACTCCTGTGTCATCATGTTCTCCTCGATAAGCGATTTCAAATCCGCAGAAAAGCAGCCTATTGGGGAGATGCTGTACCTGCGAAAATCATCTGCGTTTGGTAAGCGGATTGGGCGGATATCAGTTTGATTCTCTGTTTGATATAACACGGAAAGGGGGGATCAGTTACTATTTTTCCTGAGTAAAATGGGGATCTGTGAGATCCAAAAAGCCCCGGTTTCGACAAACCGGGGCTGGTGAAACGTAATGAATTGCGCAAGGGCACGCTAATTGATTGCTCGACGATCCTGCTGCCAGTGCTGTTTGTGTCCACGTTCTGTAACCGAGTCATTTTCAGCCATTGCTAGTAGAATCTCGACAATCTCTTCGTTGCTGAAATTTCGTGCGGATTTCTTCACCTGTCGAGATGCAACCATAATATTCAGCGAGGCAGCCAGGTGAGGTTTTGTGGCTAATTTACCCATTTGATTTCCTTTCGACTGGGATCGAATAACTACTACTCATTTCGTCCCCTGCCGTATCTTTCCACATAGGACAATACGGCTATGCCAAAAGGATGTCTCTGCAAAAATGCTTTAAGGTATGGGCACCCCGAGAACATTTTTTAAGAAATCTTGCCCCACAATAATCCGCATATCGACTTTGTCTGATATAACCAGACCGCTCATGGTGGGCAGATCCGGCGGAAGTTTTAGATCGAGGTTGATTTGCTCTACAAGCGACTCGTCCGCATTGTAGTTGACGATGAGCGTCCGCCGGTAATCGCTGCGGTCGGCGTCGCCAATGGTGATCACTTGCCAGCCGCTGGCTTGAAGCAGATCACGAATACGCGCCGCCACTCCCGGCGCATCGGTGCCGTTGAGTACTTCGAGCCGGGCGGTTGAGCGGTTATCCACCACAGGGGCGTTGTTCGGCGTGAGATCGGCGGCGCCTGCACCAATGGCGGAGATAACGCCAAGGGGCGAGACTGCCTCCTGGGGCAGCGCACGTGAAGCGTCGAAGAATTGCGCCAGCGCCGAACGAACTCTGCTGCGGTCGGGCAAGAGGATCCACGCTCCATCCTCGCTGTACCCTTCCTGACCGTAACGGTTATCAAGGACCAGCCGTTCTACATTTTGCAGATCGTTCTGCCGAATGTAGTTAGCCAGGCTGATCATCACCGGCAGCGGAATATCCGTGCCAAAGCTATCGCGCATGGTGGCGGTAAGTTCTGGCGCCTTCGACACCAGGGTTGGGATCATATTGGCAGCCAACACTTTTTCCAACACCGCCTGAATCACTTGCTGTTGGCGATTGGCGCGGCCATAGTCGCTGTCCCCATGACGGGTACGGACATACTTGAGCGCCGTTGCACCGTCCAAATGCTGAGGGCCGGCGTCAAGATGGAAGAGTTCAACCCCGTAATCCTCTGTTGGATAGAGATCGTCGTGAATCGTGGTGGCAACGTGGACATCAACGCCCCCGATCATATCGATGACGCGCACAAAGCCATTGAAATTGACGCGCACATAATATTCCACCGGCCGCCCAATGAAACTGCTAACTGTGTCTTTGGCAAGTTGCGGCCCGCCGCCAGGGTAGCCGCGTCGCTCGCCCACCACGTAAGCAGTATTGATCTTTGTGGTGATGTCATAGCCGGGGATCGGCACCCATAGATCGCGCGGCAGCGAGATCATCCCGGCTGTCCTATGCCTCAAGTCAAGGGTAACCAGCATCATCGTGTCGGTGCGCGGAGGTCCGTATTCATCAGGCCGTTCATCCGTCCCCAATAGCAAGATGTTGATCCGTTCCTGCGCAATGTTTTCGGGGAGCGTTTGGCGAATCTCTTCGACGATCTCAACGCTGACCGATGACTCTAACTGAGGTTCAGCAGGCAGATCTGCCGCGGCGATGATCACAGCCGGGGCAATTCGATCGAGATCCGGGAGCTGATTGCTGAGGATGGCATGGCTGCGGGCCGCTTCATAGAGGAAGCTCCCGGCCAGGAGGGCAATCGATAGGATGATGCCCGTGTAAAACAGACCAAGCAGGATCGATAAAAGACGTTTCCGGGCGTCAGCACGCGGATTCGTTGTTACGCGTTTTTGCACTTGGGAAGGCCGTGGTACAAAGTTATCTGCCATATTGATTGGGATTATAGCATAGAGATTTCAACTCTGTGCAATACAGCCAACTCAACTTGACCGGTAAGAGGCTTCGAACTTTCCTCTGGTGCTTTGGGCTGGGGCACGTTGTGGTGCAAGTGTATGATAACGGTCCAATTGAAGTCGCAAACGACTAGTTCGCCAAACGTATTTTGCCGCATATTCTGTACCGGCGCTGCTTGCTGCGCCTGCTGTGGACTGGGCGCAGCAAGCAGCGCCCCTACCCGACGAATTCGTACTAGGATGGCATCTTAAATCCTAACGCGGCAGGCTGTGTGCATAGAGCGACGATTGGGTTAGGATAAAGAGGGTGCCGGTAACGTTGTCTAAATAAAGACCGCGCAACCCGCGCAGCGCGTTGTTTTCCGCAGCCTGGAACTGTTCAATGTAGTTACCACTCTTATCGAAGACGAGAATGCGATCCTGGCTACCATCGGCCAAATAGAGTTTGTCGGCGGCCTCTGCGCCCAGCGTCAAATCGACCATCCGCCCAGTCAGGCCAGCGCTGTTATCGAGACTAAACGGAAGTTGCCCTCCTTGTCGATAGCGCAGGACCATGCCTTCTTCGGTTAGCATCCAGATGTCGCCGTCAATGGCCGTTGCCACCACGCCCGCCAGATTGGTCTGCACCTGCGCCCCAAACCAGGGATCGGGCGGCTGATCGTAGCCGATCCCGGCGGGGGAATAACGCCAGATCTGATTTTGTTGTTCGTCGGCCAGGTAGAGACGCCCACTGTAGCTCTCGATCTGGCTCAGGCCCCTGAGTTGATCGGCGCCTGCCAGGCGCAAATAGGTAGCTTCATCCACGTTGTTGTAACGGAAAATATTGTTGTTGCGATCCAAAATCAGCAGACTGGCCTTATCGGCAAAGCCTGGGATGCGCGGCTGCCACGCAATATCTGTCAGCCGCCCAACGGTGATCCCTTCCACCACATCCCCTTCGCGCAGGATCGTCCCATGATTTTCCTGAATTACCGTCCGTGTGGGATCGGTGCGGAAAAACTCCACCACCTGGCGGCCTGTGTCGAGTACGTAAACATCCTGATCGAAAACGATGACCCGATGTGGATCCGCGTCCGCCGGGAATTGGTGGAGCGGAAAGTCAAGCGAATAGAGCGCGCGCACCTGAAGCAGGCTCTGCATCTCTGCCCCGATTCGCCCTGTCAGCGAGCGGATGCGCTCATTGACGCCGATCAGGGCGACGGCTTCGTTTAGATAGCGCTGGGCTTCACTCAGGGCCGAGCGCGCTGTACTTTTGTCGTTAACGCCCAGCGCCTGCTGCGCCTTGATCAACTGCGCTTCCGCCAGATCGACCAGTTTCATGCCATCGGCCTGATTGGCAGCCCCGCGCTGTAAATAGACGGCTCCCACGGTGGCAAAGGTTAAGAGCGGGATCAGGATCGCCAACAGAATGAAGAGTCGAGTACGCCCGCCGCGGGTGCGTTGGGGCGGTGTAAAGGCGCGGGGCGGAGCGCTCTCTTCGTCCTCTTCATCGAGTGCGGGGATGGCGCCGACCCAATCCGGTGCTTCCTGGGCTTGCGCGTTGCGTTCCGGCAAGATATTGGCCATCCACGCGCTGATCTGTTTGCCCGTTTGCTGGGTCCACGCGCTCACGCTCGCCACCGCGCCGGCGATGCCAGCGCCTATCTGCCTCTGTTCTCCTCTGCGTCGTGGCGCGGGGTTCTCGTCTGCTTCCATCACTTCTACATAGTTAACCGGCTTGCGTTTGACGACTTGTGTTTGGCGATTTCCGTTAGGGGCGCGCCCTGGTGCAGCAGGGGCAGCGTCGTTCGCATCCCACACCGATGGGACGAGATCCTCGTCAGGCGGAATTGTGCGCACCGGCGGTGTTGCCCCTAGCGCTGTAGGCAGTCCTCTGGTTTCCGTCGGGCGTGGCTTCGGAAGCGTGGCATCCTCGACGATCAACAAGAGACCGAGGATTTCGGCGTCGTTGATCTGTTTGCGCAGATAATCGACAACCTCAAACCGGTTTTCGGGCGTGGCGGTTGTAATGGCGCCGCCCAATGTCTTTACCGTTGTGAGCAAAATCCAATCGCTCTCGCCCAGAAAGAGAACATCCCCACTCGCGATTTGGTGGCGATAGAAGGTGATCTGCGGTTCAGTTTCCCCCCCCAGTGGACCCGTGTAATGGCGTGGCCCTGGCGGAAATTGATCAACCCGTTTGCCGGTGGCGATCATCGCCAGTGATGGCCCCGCCGACGCCATGATCAGATAATTGTTGATCAACGCCGCGCAGATGATGCCGGCGCGCAGATCGGTGCCGGGGCTGCGCAGATTGAGTTCGCGCAGTTGCTCATGGGCCGCAGATACAGCCTCTTCTAGAATCGCGCTGACGCTGCCAGCAGTCGAATAATAGATATCTTCGATGGTTGAATGGAGCTGGCGTAGCGCCTGGCTGCGGATTGGACTATCCCCCATCAGTTCCACCAGCACGTAGAGATTTCCGCGCCGCGACTGGGGCGTATCCGCGGATGGCTCCACTATGTGGATGCCGGGCGCGCGCGTACTGTGGCTGTCCAGAAAAGGGGCCAGATGAAGTTCATAGCGGATCGACTGGGTGGATGTGGGCATGGTCTTATTTTAGACTGGGTAACGTTGAAAACGTCCGTTATAGGGCGTAAATCTCGCCATATTTGCTGCGCAGATAGGCCATGTACGGTTCAATGGAGAGCGGATGGCCGCTGGCCTTTTCGATGATTTCGGCGGCGGTGAATTTGCTCCCGTGATGGTAGATTTGCTGGCGCAGCCAATCATGCAATGTCCCAAATTCGCCGGCGCGGATCTGTTCAGGGATGGCAGGATGGGCTTTCAGCACGGCCTCGTAGATCTGACCGGACATAATATTGCCTAACGTATACCCCTGGAAACTGCCGCCAATATAGCCGCTAAACCAGTGAACATCCTGAAGGACGCCGTCGCTATCGTCTGGTGGTGTCACACCGAGATCGTTCTGCATCCGCTCATGCCAGGCTTCAGGCAGATCGCGGATGGCGAGTTTGCCGTTCAACAGATCCTGCTCAAATTGAAAGCGCATCATCACGTGCAGATTATACGTCACCTCGTCGGCGGCAGTGCGGATCAGCGATGGCTTCACTTTGTTGATGGCGCGGTAAAAGGTATCAAGCGGCGTGTCGCCAAATTGATCGGGGAAGGTCGCCTGTAGATCCGGGTAAAAACGCTCCCAAAACCCGCGGCTGCGCCCTACAATATTCTCCCACAGGCGCGATTGGCTCTCGTGGACGCCAGCCGACGTGCCCCAAGCAAGTAGATCGGATGCGGCATTCAGATCATCGATCTCGACCAATCGACGTTTCAATTCCAGCAGTGCTGCTTCCATAACGCATCCTTTAGCAAATCATCGGTGAAGAGTGAAGCCCCTGTGTATGCCTCATTTTACACGTTCCGCGGGGACCAGACAAACAACCCGAAGCCCTGAGGTGTAGTTCATCTTTGGGGCGAAAGTGCCGGGGACTTCAAAAAAAGACAAAAAGTCCCTGGCACTTCATATGTCCCCAACTTGAACTACACCCGAAGCCCTGAGACGTGAAAATCGGGGGGCGTCCAACGGTCAAACCTTACGATAAAACCACTGTGCGTAATGAAAACTTTTAAGGTATGATGCTTTGGCTGTGCTTTATCGTTGATCCCCATGAACCTGGGTTGCCTTGAGGATAACGTAAGAGTTTCGTCAATTCTTTCCATTAAGGAGTACAGGAATGACGCAGAGTCCCTATGTGCGCTACAACCGCGGCGCAACGCGCAGGAAGGAGCAAACTCATGCCTGAGATCGCCATCAATCTGGAAGGGCAGAACGGGCTAAACTGGCGGCGTTGGAAGCGCATTGTGCGCGCCGTTGAGGATCTTGGCTTTGCTGCCCTTACCCGTTCGGATCATTATACCAACAGCGATCCACCCGATCAGGATTCATTGGAGTTATGGATCTCGCTGACGTGGCTGGCGGACAATACCAAGCGTATTGAATTTGGCCCGCTCGTTTCCCCTGTCTCCTTTCGCCACCCGACAATGACAGCACGCATGGCTTCGGCTGTCGACGATCTCTCCGAAGGTCGCCTCGTCCTGGGGATCGGCGCAGGTTGGCAGCAGCGTGAACATCAGAACTACGGCTGGGATCTGCTCGATGTGCCGGCCCGCTTCCAACGTTTTGAAGAAGGGCTGGAGGTAATTTCGCGCTTGCTGCACAGCAATGAACCTGTGAATTTTGCTGGTGACTATTTTCAACTTCACGATGCCATTCTGCTGCCGCGCCCAGCGCGACCGGGTGGGCCGCCGATTTTGGTAGGCGGCAACGGCGAAAATCGTACACTGCCTCTGGCCGCCAAATATGCCGACGAATGGAACGGCGTCTTTGTCTCGGCCCGACGCTATGCCGAGTTAAACGCCCAATTGGATCGCCTGTTGGTAGCCGAGCGGCGCAATGTCGCCGACGTTCGTCGCTCGCTGATGACCGGGATCGTCCTGGGGCGGACGGATGAAGAATTGGCGCAAAAGCTTGAAGGGCGGAATCAAGAGCGACTGCGCGAGCGTGGCATCCTGGTGGGGACGCCGGGCGCTATTGCTGAACAGGTGGACATTCTCGATGAGGCCGGTGTAGAACGCTTAATGATCCAATGGCTGGATCTTGACGATATGGACGGGTTGGAAGTGCTGGCGAATACGTTGCTGTAAGCATCGATTCATTTTGTCAGCGGTTAGAAAGAGAAGCGTGAGGCATATGCGCCTCACGCTTCTCTTTTCATTATGGTTCGCTCACGCCGTAATGTCGCTCAGGCGGCCATCAATTCCTCATGGGTGATGTCGTCATCAGCCGCCCTGTCATCATCATCAGCGCCTGTCATCGGGTCATCCGGGAGAGGTTCATTGTTGATCAATCGGGTGAGCGTCCGTCGTGTTGTGTTTGCCCCAGCAAGGTTGTCTTCCTCTTCCAAAAAGGCCAGCCGTTGGATAATTCCTCGCAGCAGGGGCGGGTTGATCTTCACCAATTCTCGGACCATCTCTAGCCAGCGGCGGCGCACTTCGGGATTGCGGTGGTTATGCAGCAACACCGCCAGCCGCGCCGGATGGGTGCGTCCGGGCGAGACTTTGAGCAGATCGTTGTGTTCGTTGGGCGCGATGGTAAAGTAGAACGAAAGCATCGGTGGCACCAGTTTGCGCACTTTGTCCCACACAGGTTCGGTCTCTTTGACCAGCGCAAAGAAGGCCAAATAATAGAGGAATGCCTGCGGGTAGTTGTGGCGCGAGAAGTGGGCGCCAGCAGTGGCCGCACAATAACTCGCCAGATACCACTCCAGATCCATCAGGCTTGCCCCAGGCTGGCGGCTGCGCAGCAATTCATACATCATCTTGGCTGCCTTGAGGAAGTAGACGCGCGCCCGTTCAAAGTCCGCTGTACGAATGCGCAACCCCTGGTTGTTCAACTTATTTGCCTCTTCCAGACTGGCTTGCTCTTCTAATTGCCAGTTCGCAAGATCGACGAGGACGAGCTGGATCTCTGGGTTTTCGGCAAGATGACGCGGCCATTTGTAGCCATTGTCAACGGCGAGCGGCGGCGTGGTACTCTCCGGCTGATTGGCCTGAGCGAGTTGTTTCAATTCGCGTACTTCGTCCTCGCGGTCGGCTTTGCCATAGAGCAGCATGGAAAGGAGCGGCGTGCGCAGATCGAGGTTCTTTTGGAGCAGCACCGTCAAATAGACGCTTTCACATTGGCGCACGAATTCCTGCATCTTCAATTCTGCGCGCAGGGTAAGCATATCCAATTCCCAAGATTGGGGATGGGGATCGAGTACCGCTGCCAGTTTGAGCAACCGCGCTACATCCTGGATTTCATCGCGAGAACGCAAGATGTTTTCGGCGTCGTACTGTTCCTTCAAACGCAGTACTGCATCGGCCAATGTGTAGATGCCAGGCTCGTTAATGAGCATCGTGTAGAGATTCTGCAAAATCTCCTGGCGGGTGTGCTGTTCCACCAGGCGGAAGCCAGAGGTATTGAGCGCCGTGCGGTACTGGAGCGTATGATCGATCTCGTTGCGCGCCACCAGCGTCGAGCGCAGCGTCACCTGGAATCCGGTGCTGCTGGGGTAGACGGTTACAAGGTCCTTTTGCGCTTCTAAGAAGTGGCGAAACTGGCGGAATCCTAAGTTGACTTCGTCGAATTCAGGATCTAGCCGGGTCATCTCATGGCGGACGGCGTTGATGGCAATAGCGTTCTCTTTCGAGCGTGAGCCTAGTTGTTGCACCACGGTGATCAGAAGCTGGCGCGCCTGTTCGATATCGTAAGTGCTGGTCGTCTCTTCGCCATCGACAAGCGTATCGTAGATGATAAATTCGTCGCACGAACGCACCAACACATCGCTGGTGGCATCCCGTAGCCCGATTCCGATTACCTGTTTTCCATATTCGCGTAGTTTGCGCGCCACCGCGCTGAAATCGCTATCGCCGGTCACCAACACAAAGGTAGCGATCCCAGGCCGGGTCAACGCGGCTTCGAGCGCATCCACAGCCATGACAATATCCGCTGAATTTTTCTTGCTGTAGGATCCGTAGCGGAAGAGCTGTGTAAGGTCGATGGCGTTTTCGATCAACTCCTGGCGATAGCGGCTGAACCGTGTCCAATCTCCATAGGCGCGCTTGATCACACAGCGTCCATATTTGGCGGCCATCTCCATGAGTTTATCCATATCGCAGCGACCATAGATTTCCTCAGCCGAGATCACAATATTCTCGAAATCAATATAAACGGCTACCTGATCTTCCATTTTGAGGGCTTTCTTCTGGCCTGACGCTTCCCATTTTTACCCGAACAGAACGGAATGCGGAAGAGCGCCGGTATTTAGAACTTCGCTTTGTAGAGATTCAATCGTGTACTGAATGGCATGATGCTATCTTATTTGAGGATTCAGCAGTCGAGGAGCAGTTGTGATCGCTGTCGAAACAGAATATGGGTGAAGGTAGGCTATCTCGTTAAACGTCTCGACCGCCGACCCCTAGTGTAAAGGGAAATCCACTAAGAGTCCAATTGGAGACCCAAATCTAGATTGCATCCAGTGATGGGTGATTTTCTCTTCAGACTTGTCTCTATGTTAGAATAGACTGTCATTGTACAGCAGAGACGCTGATTTTGCCATGATCACGCTACACTCAAGTCAAGATTACAGACCTGACCGGGAAGATTGATGAAAATAGGGATTGTTGGCTTGCCCAATAGTGGCAAAACTACGATTTATAACGCGCTGACTCGCAGCAACACAGAGACCGCAGCTTTTTCCAGCGGCCAGATCGAAGTCCATACGGCGGTTGTCACCGTTCCTGATAGCCGTGTTGACCGATTGAAGGCCATGTTTAACCCTCGCAAGACGACATACGCCCAGGTGATCTACAATGATATTGCCGGGTTGAGCAAGGGCGCAGGCCGTAGCGGCATCAGCGGCGCGCTGACCAATGCCATTGCTGCCAACGATGCCCTGATGTTGGTGGCGCGTGCGTTTGAAAACGACGCCGTACTCGCTGAGGATGAAAACGATCCATGCCGCGATTTTGAGGTCATGGAAACAGAGTTTTTACTCAACGATATGACCACAATTGAGAGTCGGCTTGAACGGATGGCCGCACAAAAAAATCGGGGGACGCCGCAAGATCGTCAGCGCATGGCTACCGAAGAGAGTCTCTTACGCCGCTTGCTGGCTGTCCTCGAAACAGAGCAGCCGTTGCGAACGGTTGCCCTGAGCGAGGAAGAACAGAAGATGCTCGGCGGCTTTGGTCTGCTTTCGCTCAAACCTCTGCTCCGCGTCATCAATGCAGGGGACGATGACAGCGAGATGACTTACGCTGCCCTGTTGGACGAGAATACGCTCTTTTTGCGCGGTCGATTGGAAGCTGAAATTGCTCAAATGGCTGAAGCCGAGGCCGCTGAATTCCTTGCCGATTTCGGCATTGAGGAACCGGGCCTTTATCGAGCCATCCGCCGCTGTTATGATCTATTGGGTTTGCAGAGCTTTTTCACCGTTGGCGAAGATGAGGTACGCGCCTGGACCATTGAAGAGGGCGCGACAGCGCCGGAAGCCGCCGGCGCCATCCATTCGGATCTGCGTAAAGGCTTCATCCGCGCCGAGGTGATCAACTACACCGAATTGATGGCGGCGGGCAGTATGGCCGAGGCGCGCAAACAGGGCAAGCTGCGTTTGGAAGGCAAAGAGTACGTCGTAGCGAACGGTGATATTTTAAACATCCGTTTTAATGTTTAGTGAAGAGGTTGCCCGCGGCAGATCCGTATTTGTACCGGGCTAGGATTGATCACAATCAAGCAAGGTGTCTCCACTGGTTCACCTCTTTCGCTTGGTCAATGATATTATTTAAATTCTATATGAGAAGATGGCACTGCGCAGGGACAGTGTCGCAAGCAGAGGAGTCGTTCAATGTCCGAGGAAACCCGTATCGTTGAAGAAGAAGTGGGTAAGGAACCTGCTGCTGAGGCAGAGGTATCCCAACCCGAGGCGCAAATCGAAAGCGCCGAAGAAGCCGTGGCTGAAGTTACGCTATCTTCTCAGCCAGAGGTTGTTGCAGCCATTGATGAGGTAAGCGCTGAAGCCGCTCCCGTTGCTCCGTCCGCTGAAGCTGAGAGTGACGGTGACGACGAAGACGCCGAAACTGCGGCTTACACTGACGCAGACGGCAAACACGTTGTCTACCTGAGCGTGGGCCAAGAAGTCACCGGAACTGTGAAACGCACCACCGAGTTCGGCGCTTTCGTCGATATTGGCGCTGGCCGCGATGGGCTGATCCATATTTCGGAATTGGCTGTGGGCCGGATTGGCAAAGTCGGCGATGTACTCAAGGAAGGGCAGCAGATCACCGCCTGGATCAAAAAGCTGGATCGAAAACGCAACCGCATTAGCCTGACTTTGATTGCCCCCGGCACCAAGACGCTCAAGGATCTAAAGGATGGCGACATTCTCGAAGGCACGGTCAGCAAGATCATGCCCTATGGCGCCTTTGTCGATATTGGCGTCGGCACCGATGCGCTGCTCCACATCCGCGAGATGAGTAATGGCTATGTCGCCAAACCAGAGGACGTAGTCAAGGTTGGCGAAAAGTTGGAAGCCCGCATCATCTCCGTGGATCGTCGTCGCCGTCGTATTGATCTGAGCCTCAAGGGCCTGCGCGATGAACCGGAGCCAGAACCCGAACCAACCCCTGTTGCTGCCAAAGCGGAACCTGAATCCGCAGAGCCGGTCGCTGCCGATTCCTTCGCGGACGTTGAGGTGCTTTCCCCCATGGAACTTGCCTTTAAGCGGGCGATGGAAGCTGAGGGGATCGAGCTGAATGTCAAGAAGGGCGGCAAAAAAGGCAACAAACGCAACAAGAAGGGCAATCGTTCGCTACAAGAAGAGATCATCAGCCGTACGCTGGAGAGTATGCGCGACTGACATCTGAACTGATCTTACACAACCTCAAAAGCGGTGGAAGCTCTCACTTCCGCCGCTTTTTGATCCAAAGGGGGAATGATGAAAATTGCCGGTAAAACAGCGCTCGTGACCGGGGGCGCCCATCGCGTGGGCAAGGCCATCAGCATGATGCTGGCGCAGAACGGGGCGAATGTTGTCATCAACTATTACTCGTCGGATGCTGCGGCTCGCCAGACAGTGGAAGAAGCAACATCTCTGGGCGTGGACGCAATGGCTATCCAATGCGACGTCTCCGTGCTGGCGGACGTGCAGCAGATGAAACGCCAGGTTGAGGATCGCTTTGGCGGCGTCGATATCCTCGTCAACAGCGCCGATCTCTTTGGCAAGCATCCCTTCCCAACCGATGATTATACGATCTGGCAGCGGGTCACCAGCGTTACCATCGATGGCGCCTTTTATGTCAGCAATGAATTCGCGCCCTTAATGCTGGCGCGCCGGGCCGGCGTGATCGTTAACATTGTCGATCTCTCGGCCTGGTATCCCTGGCCCAACTTTATGGCGCACAGCGTCGCCAAAGCTGGACTGCTGGCGATGACCAATCAGATGGCGCTGGAACTGGCGCCGCATGTACGCGTCAACGCCGTCGCGCCCGGTCCTGTGCTGCCGCCGCCGGATTACGATGGAGCCATGTTGGATCGCGTCGCCAGGCGTACCCTATTGGATCGGTGGGGCAGCGCTGAGGATGTGGCCTTCGCCGTCAAATATCTCATTGAGGCCGACTACGTCACCGCCGACGTGATCCGCGTCGATGGGGGCGAGTTCTATGGGCACCGCAAGGGGTAGCTAAATCAACTTTAACGCGCGCAAAACATCGAGGACGGGTGGAAGTGGGTCTTCCCAGAGCCAACTGACATCCAGCCAGAGTCCGGGTAAGATCTGCGAGTAGTAAACGCCTTCTTGGGGAAGGATAAGTTTGTACCGTCCATCTGTGAGATGGTAGAACTCCGCCTGTTCTCGAAGCGGATCGAGCAGCCAGTATTCTGGGATGGCAGCTTCTTCGAACTCCAGAAACTTGCGGCCTCGATCACGCTCAATGCTTTCAGGCGAGATTACTTCAATGACCAGATCGGCAGCACCATCCACATGGGTCGGTTTTACTCGATCAAGGTGTTCATTGGCGACAAACAGAATATCCGGCTCCCGTCCGTTTTGGAGCTTCATTTGAAAGGGAGCCGTACGCATCCAACCCAATTGGCGGCTCTCCACATAGATCCGCAAAATAGCACTGAGAAAACCAACAAGGTCCTGATGTTTGTCACTGGCCGGACTCATGAGAATCACCTTCCCCTGTTCCCATTCAGCGTGTAGATCTGCATAGCGATCCAGGAATTCTTCATAGGTAAGCGTCTCGGCGGGTGTGTTGAGTACTTGGCGCAGCCGTTCCTGTAGAAGAGGAGAATCTTTGAGCATATCAGGTAGCCGCTCTAAAACAATTCGTTCGATATCTTTAGCCAATTTGGTATTGATAGCCATTATTCCCTCTCCAGTCGCTCCATTTGTTGCGCTCATTGTATCATATTGAGGATCGGGAGCGGTGAAGCGCTGTGCTGGTCAGGAATCGTATGCTCTGCGGTGGAAGCTGGCATTCGCCCCAGATCGTATCGCCATGGAGCGGGTTCACAAACGATCCTTGTGGAAGTGTGACAGAGTACTCGCGTCCGCTCACGTTGACCGCAATCCAAACGGTATCCTCGCCATGGGTACGTTCGGCCAGCCAGATCCCTTGTTTATCGTCCAAAATGTGCGTCTTGATCTCACCGTAAATCAGCGCTGGATGGGACTTGCGTAATCCAATCAGTTCCTTCGTGTAGGCAAGAAGATCCTGGTCCTGAGCTTCGCCCCACAGCATAGGATGGCGCGCCTCTTCCCGGTGTGGACTTTTCCCATAGGGCTGGCTCAGCCCCACTTCCGTCCCGTAATAGAGGATGGGTGATCCGCCAAAGGCCAGCAGCAGGCCGAGCGCCAGCCGCAGCCGACTGCTCTCGTTCTCTGCCACCCAGAGGAAGCGATTCATGTCATGGTTGTCCAAAAAAGCGGGCAATGTAAAGTCCTCAGGGAAGAAGCGTTTGCTGCGTTCGAGATAGGTGACGAAGCGACTGAGTGGAATCGATGGCTCTAGCCCGGCGCAGAGCTGGCGCACGGTACGTGTAAAGCCAAAATCCAGACAACCATCAAGACGACCTGCGTAACTGCGCAATAGATCCCCCATGCGCGTCACTTCGCCGAAGAGCCACACATCGGGCTTCACTGCTTTACACGCGGCGCTGAATTCGCTCCAAAAGCTGTGGCTAGGACCAGCGGCATAGTCGAGCCGGTAGCCATCCACGTTGAATTCGCGCAGCCAATATTGGGCAGCTTCGCACAAAAAGCGCCGCGCCGACTGATTGTCCACATTGAACTGCGGCATGGACGCAACGTCAAAGAAGCAGCGATAGCCATGCGTGTAAATCGGGGCAAAATTGAACCACTGGCGATAGGGGGAATCGGGATTGGCTTGCGCCTCTCGAAAGATAGTGGCCGCAGAGGACGTGTGATTGGCGACGAAATCGAGGATCACACGCATACCACGGCGGTGGGCTTCTTCAACCAGTCGGCGTAGATCCGCTTTGCTGCCGAAGCGTGGATCAACTTCATAGTAGTCGAGCGTGTCGTAGGCATGGTAGGCATCCGCCGTGAAAATGGGCGTGAGCCAGATCGCCGTCACGCCCAGGTCGGCAATCGTATCCAGCCGGGCGGTGATCCCCTGAAGATCGCCGCCCATAAACGTATTCATTTCGGATGGCTCTAGCCAGCCCACCTTCACGGGAGCGCCAGTCGGTCCGTGGGCAAAGCGATCCACAAAAATCTGGTAGATAATCGCCTCATGCGCCCAGGTTGGCGTCGTGTAGCGATCCACATGATAGCCGTAGAGTGTGGCCTCTTCTTGCGTTCGATCCAGATTCTGCTCGCTGCTCCGAATCGAGAAGTGTGGGGATCGGGGAGTGGGGATCGGGGAGTGGGGATCGGGTAGCCTTGTCCCCACTCCCCAGTCCCCGATCTCTCTCCTCCATCCCTCGATCCGGTAGTGAACGAGTGTCCCTTCTGCGTAACCAAGGGATCTCACCCTGCCGGAATCTCGACGTAATCTGAATCAGCGGCTGCCAGAGTACGTCCGCGTCAGATCGATGGCGAAGCCCCTGTTCGTGCCATGCTCCCCCTTGGGATCGCTGCCATCGGTGGTCACGTAGAGTGTAACTCGATCCACGTGAATGTCCTGGCCGACGGTGACGGTCACCGTGACGGGTTCACCGGGCTTAGGATCAAGCGGCGCGGCCTGGTAGAGATGGCGGATGCCACGCCAGCGCTTCTGCTCTGTCTCCAGCAACCGGCTGGGATCGGCTTCGATCCCGCCGAAGACGAAATCTTGCATAATGGTTGAGGATGGTTTCTTGTTCATTGGAGTGTTGTCGCCAAATTGTTGATCGAATTCAAGCGGGTGTATTCATGGTTGATGATTCGTAAGGGTTTGGGTGGACGGCAGACGAGCAATGGCTTACGCAGACAATTTTTATGAGCCGTCCACCCAAACCCCTACCCATTCAAACACGCGATCCCTGGCCTTGGTGCAAAAAACAAACAGCCCGGTGGATCAACGCCGGGCTGTCGTTTTGAGATGTAGTGCTGCGGCTCCCGCTATCCTTTCACCGAGCCTGCTGTCAGGCCGCCGACCAGATAGCGTTGAAGCGCCAGGAAGATGATCACCACGGGCAGCGCGCCCACCAGCGCGCCGGCGGCGAAGGTTCCCCAGCGATTGGCGTACTGATCGCGGATGAAGAGGCTGAGACCTACGGCCAGGGTGTAATTCTCTTGGGTGGTGAGCATCACCCGCGCCAGAACAAATTCTGAATAGGTCCCCACGAAGATGAGCAACCCCACCACCACCAAGATCGGGCGCACCAGCGGCATGATCACCATCCAAAAAGTCTGCCAGGGACCAGCGCCGTCGATGGTCGCCGCTTCATCCAGATCGCGTGGAATCGAGTCGAAGAAACCTTTCATCAGCCAGGTGTTCACCCCCAGGATACCGCCCAGGTAAATGAGGATCAATCCCCCGTGACTGTTCAGGCTGAGCCAGGGGATGTAGCGCCCTAATTGTTGCAAAATCAGAAAGAGCGCAACCATGTTCAAAAAGTTGGGGAAGACCTGGATCAGCAAGATCGTCTGCAACAACGAGCGCCGGCCGCGGAAGCGGAAACGAGAGAAGGCATAGGCGGCCAAAGCTGTGAAGAGTGTGCCCAATAGAGTAACCACCGTTGCCAGTTTGATCGAGTTCCACATCCACGTGCGGAAGGGGAAGAGCGTGCTGGCGGCCAGGGCGCGATAGTTGGCGAAGGTTGCATTCTCTGGGATCAACTGCTGGTTGACCAACGAATTGGATGGGTTGATCGACGCCGAAAAGATCCAGACTACAGGGAAGATCGCATAGAAAAGCACGATCAACGCCAGAAATATTCGCAACAGCAGCGCCATGCGTTGCTGTTGCTTAATCGATCCTACCTTGCGACCAGTGACGGACATCGTTCTAGACATTTTCGGATCTCTCCTCCAGCATATGCGTATAGCGGAACTGGAAGTAGGTGATCACCATCAAAATCAAAAAGATGACGACGGTGATGGCAGCGGCGTAGCCCAGATCCGCACCGCGCGCACTGGCAAAGGCAATCCGGTATGTATAGGTCACGAGGATATCCGTATGGCCTACCGGTGACGCTGTGCCCGCCATTGGCGGTCTACCTTCGTTGTAGAGATCGATGATCACAAAATTGTTGAAATTGAAGGCGAAAGAAGCCACCAACAGAGGACCAACCGTGATCAGCAGCAGGGGTAGCGTAATCCCGCGGAATTTCTGCCAGGGGCTGGCTCCGTCGATATCGGCGGCTTCATAGATATCCGAAGGCAGCGCCTGCAACGCGCCAGTGCAGATCAGGAACATATACGGGAAGCCCAACCAGAGGTTGATAAAGAGAATGCCGACCTTGGCCCAATGTGGATGGGCAAACCAGGGAATGATGATCCCCAACTCACGCATGAAGCCGCTGACCACGCCAAATTGGGGATTCAGCAAACCAACCCAAATCGGCACGCTGATGAACGCCGGAATCGCGTACGGGATCAACAAGAGCGAGCGCAGCGGTCTTTGCAGCGGCATATTTGGCACATCAAACATGATCGCCAGGAAGAGGCCCAAAGCAAAGGTCGTGAAGACCGAAAGCACGGCGAAGCCAATCGTCCACAAAAAGACATAGATAAAGGGCTGGAAGAGGGCGCGGCTCGTAAAAAGGCGCTCAAAATTATCCGGCCCGATAAAGACCTGGAAGCCAGGGCGAAGGCGACTGCCATCCTCAGCCGTAAAGGTCCCGCGCACAGCTCGATAGACAGTGCCGACCTCGTTATCCAGCATGGCGTCTTGTTCGGGCAGGTAGGTATAGCGTTGCTGGTATTCGGCAGCCCTGCCCAATTGACGGTCGCTCACCCGGAAGGATGTCTCCTCATCGCCGAAGGTGAATGCAACCAGACGCGACGTATGCCCCCCGCGCAACAGATCCGCGCGCGACAGGGCTGTATAGCCCTCAATCTCGGCGGGCGGCTCCCCAGGCGCTGCTTCTGTGATCTCACCTGGGAAGGCAATATACGCTTCTGTCTGGTCAGGAGCGATCAAATAGAGCGCGTAGCTCGTTCCATCGGGCGAGAGATAGGCGGTGTACTCGAAGAGTTGTGCGCCTTCCGCCAAAAAGCGCTGCCCTTCCAACTGCTCGATGACCAGCGGTTTGGAGAGCATGTGACCATCCCCATAATTGGTGAAGGCCGTGTAAATGGTGAAGAGGATAGGGTACATCACCATCACAATTAACAGCGCCAGACCCGGGGAGATCCAGCGCAGGGGATAGAGATCCTCGCGCAGAAAGATTAGGTTTAGCACCACTGTAACAAAACCAAGCGTTACAGCGAGTTGCCAGTAGCCGTCCTGAAACATCTGGTAAATCAACCAGATGGCAACAGCATCAATCGCGATCAGGGCAGCCAGGCGAAAGAGCCAAGAAGCAAAGGAAGCGGCTTTTGGTGAAGCGGGGAGCGCCGTAGCGCTCCCCGTCCCACCCTGAGAGAGTGTGTTCATTACTGTCCTTCGATAGCAGTGCGGATCTGAGTAGCCGCGTCAGCGAAGGCAGCTTCGGGGTCCTGTGTCTGGAGGACTACAGCTTCCATCGCATTGCCCCATGAGGACCAGACAGCGGACATAGCCGGGATGGCCGGCATGGGCAGACCGTTGGCGCCGGCTGCGGCAAAGCCCTGAATGTCCTCATCTTCAATGGCCTCGCGCACCGGCAGAAAGGCCGACGGGCGTGGGTCCGCATCGAAGATGGCCTGCATCGCCTCGGCTGTGGCAACATATTCTTGCAGGAAGGTCTGGGCCAGCAGTGCATCACTTGTAAAGGCGCTGATCATGAAGCCCTGCACACCCAAGAAGGGTTGGGCATCCTGCGCCTGACCAGGGATCGCCGCTACAGCATAGGGGATGCCTGATTCGCGAATGCGCGGCAGCGCCCACGGGCCAGTGATGATCATGGCGGTATCGCCATTCTCGAAGAGGGCGTGCATAATGTCGTAGTTCACATTCTGCGGAATGTGACCGGCTTCCACCATTCCATCCAACCAGGTGGCAGCAGCCAACGTACCTTCACTGTCAATGCCGACGTCAGTGGGATCGTAGCCTTCTTCAGTCAGGCCAAAGACGTAGCCGCCGAACGCCGTCTGAATCGGGAAGAAGTGGTAGGGATCGTTGGTCTGGATCACATAACCATGCTGCACGACGCCGTCCGCCTCAAGTTGCGCGGCCAGTTCGGCAACCTCATCCCACGTGGTGGGGACGGTTTCGACCAGCTCAGGGTTGTAGACGAAGGCGACATTTTCCGTAGCGTATGGCATACCGTAAAGCGCGCCATCGTAGACGAAGGCTTGCGTGCTTGCTTCCAGGAATTGGTCAGCGGCGGCGCCCAGTTCGATCTCGGCTACCATGCCATTTTCCACTAATTGGCCGAGCCAGTCGTGGGCGCCGATAATGATATCGGGGCCTTCACCAGCAGGGCCAGCGATCATGAGATCGTCGCGAATGTCGCCAAAACCCTTTTCAGTGACAGCAACACAGACGCCAAATTCCGCCTCAAACTCCTGACCGATCTGCGCCAGGATGGGGGCGCGGGTATCGTCGGCCCAGATCAAGAGCGTGGGCGCGCCCGCCGGACATGCAGCAACGACTGTGCCTGCGGTTACCTCGTCTTCAGCCGGTTCAGCCGCTGGCTCTTCAGCGACTTCTTCCTCTTCGGCTACCGGTGTCGCTGTGGGTTCTTCTGCAACCGGCTCTGGGGTAGCTGTCGGCTCTGCCGGCGCTGCCGCCGGGATAGGGGTCGCTGTGGCTGCTGGCGCTGGTTCACCACCGGGGCAGGCAGCCAAAACCAGGGCGAGGGCCATCATCACTGTGAGCAACAACCAAATTCGTGGCTTCATAGAATAGCTCCTTGCTAAAGCATTTGTGAGTTGAGGGGTTGTGGATTTCTACGAACTGATCGGTCTATCGATCAGTGTAAGCGAATCATATTTTACGTAGTTCGGTCAGTAATTCTTTTTGCATTCTCCTACGCAAGGCACTGCGCTGTAGTCTCTCGTTCGATCAGTTGAGACGACAGGATCTGATGCCCGGTTGGGAGACTATCCTCCTTGATCGCGTTGATCAACATATGTGCGGCTATCGCCGCAATTCGTTTATACGGGACGCGCAGGCTCGTGAGCGCAGGCCGCAAATGAGAGGCTTCAGGTGAATCATTCGTGCCCACGACTGAAACTGCGCCGGGTACATCAATTTGCCGTTCACGCAAAGCCCGAAGGATGCCAATTGCCATCAGGTCATTGGCGGCGTAATAGGCTGTGGGGCTGTTGTCACCCGTTTGTGTCCGCCCGACCGCTTGGTAGCCGCCGTCTTCGGCAAAATAGCCATAATCCACCCAGGCTGGATTGACGGCAATACCGGCGGCGGTCATCGCCTGTTGATAACCTTCTAATCGCTCCTTGACCACCCGCGTGTCAGGATCGCCGCCAACATAGGCAATCCGTCGATGGCCCAACTCGATCAAACGGGCGATGATCCGGCGTGTATCTTCTTGATTATCCGCGTCCACCCAACCGACATCGCCATGTTGATCGGGCGGGCGTCCGATTAGCACAAGCGGCGTTCCTTGTTCGCGCAGTTCGCCAACCGTGTTCACATCCAACCGTCCGCTGGTGACAATAATGCCATCCGCCTGTCGCGATCGCAGGATCTGCAACGTCTGCACAATCTCATCGGCGTAACTTTCGCAGCCGCTGACCAGCAACCGGTAGTGGTGGGCGTAGGTTACATCAAGCAGCCCGCTCATAATCTGCGGAAAGAAGCTATCTTCAAAATAGCCTGTATAAACGTGCGGTACGACAAGACCGATCGTGTGTGTGCGCCGCACACTGAGCGAACGCGCAATGGCGTTGGGCTGGAAGTTCAAAGATTTGGCGGCGGCGAGTACACGGCGTCGCGTGCGTTCGCTGATCCGCGCGTTGCCAGAAAAGACGCGGCTGACAGTGCTGGGATGTACGTTGGCTTTGGCTGCTACATCTCGAATTGTCGACACAACCTGACGATTTTCTCAGTGATATCAGTTGACCCACTTTTTGTGAGAGTCCGCTCATCCTAGCAGTTGCAGTTTTTAGGGGGATGTTTGTGCAACCGCTTGCGCAATCCTGTTAAGTAGAGTATATCTGATGGCTCCGCTCTTGTCAATAAATTTTGATAAATTTATGCTGATCGAATTCTGGGTAGATACTATTCTCTCACCCATTTGTTTTGGCGACGTTGCAAGATCTCTTTCGTAAACGACGGCTTTCTACTATACTGGGGAGGGAAGCGTTGTTGCCCTGATGACATTCTGTTTCGTCTAAAGGAGAAGCCATACATGCAAGTTACACGTGAAGATCACGAACGCCATGAGGATGCCTTTTTAGCCCCTTATGCCATGCGCAGCCGCGCCAGCCGTGGCCGCGTCTACCCTGAAGATGAACATCCCTACCGAACGGCCTATCAGCGCGACCGCGATCGGATCATCCACACGACCGCGTTCCGCCGTTTAGAGTACAAGACACAGGTCTTTGTCTACTCAGAGGGGGATCACTACCGGAACCGCCTGACGCACAGCGTCGAAGTTGCCCAAATCGGGCGGACGCTGGCCCGTTCTTTAGGCTGTAATGAGGATCTGACCGAAGCGATCTGCCTGGGCCATGATCTGGGCCATCCGCCCTTTGGCCATACGGGGGAAGAAACACTCAATAATCTCATGCGCGCACACGGCGGCTACGATCACCAAAAGCAGACCTATCGCATTATCACCCAACTTGAGCATCGCTACGAGGAACACCCCGGCCTGAATCTCACGTATGAGGTGCGCGAGGGCGTGGTGAAACATGATACCGCTTACGACATTGTAGACGCCCGTGACTATTCCCCTGAAGAGCGTGGGACATTGGAATGTCAGTTGAGCAATCTTGCCGATGAGATCGCATATAATACCAGCGACACCGACGACGGTCTGCGCGCCGGGATTCTTGACCCTCGCGCGGTGGCGCAATTAAAGATCGCCCAACGTGTGCTGAAAAGCTTGGGTGAGGATAGACACGTGGACCTTTCAGAGCCGATGATGCGCTATCGATTTATCCGCCGCCTGGTAGGTCTTGAAGTTTCTGATACGATTGCCGCCACAGACGCCAATCTACAAAAAAACGGGGTCGAGGATCTGGCCGATCTGCGTGGATTGCCCGGCAATGTGGTGCAATATTCGGAGGAACTGGCTGCGGAAAATGCGGAGTTCAAAAAGTTCCTCTATGAGAATTTCTATCGCCATTACCGGGTGGTGCGCATGGCTGCCAAAGCAGAACGTACGATCCGCGCCCTCTTTGATGCCTACGTCTCGGTCCCGGAGCAACTTCCCCCCGAAACCCAGAAACGCATTCGCGAGAACGGGGGCGATCTCCACCGATCCGTCTGCGATTACATTGCCGGCATGACGGATCGTTACGCGATTCAGGAGTACAAACGGCTCTATGACCCAGAGGAGCGGGTGTAAGAAAAGGGACTGGGGACTAGGGATCGGGCAGAGTATTGGGTAAGGATTTGGGTGGATGGCTCACAATAATCGTCTGCGTAAGCCATTGCTCGTCTGCCGCCCACCCAAACCCTTACGAATCATCAAGTCTACTCGATCCCCGGTCCCCAATCCCCCCACAGGCGCTAACTTAAGGGGTAAACGTGCAAGTGCCGGGGACTTTTCGCCGCAGCAAGTCGAGGCATCCACGCCTGACGTCACGTCCAGTGTGAAGTCCCCGGCACTTCCGCAGGCCCTTAACTTAGCGCCTATGCCCCAATCCCCTATCCCTTCTTCTGCCGCACTGTCATTGAGATGACGATGCTGCGGAAGGGGGCGTGAAGATCGTTCTCTTCGAGGTATTCGACAGATTCGATCCGGCAATCGAGGATGAGATCTTTGCCGTGAAGCTTAAAGGTTACACCCGGCGCGGCCACCAGTGGATCCCCGGTGACGGTGCCGCTGTTGAAAACTTTGCCGGTGAGATTGTCCCAATTCATACTACGGCTGACGATTAATTGATTGTAGGTATGCAGGTGGATGCGGTCGTAGAACCAGACATCAAGCACCTGGACTTTGTCACTGCTGGCGGCTTTGGGATCGAGTTCTTTATCGATGCCCATGCCGCACGCCCCCAACAATTCGTTGTTTGCCGTAATGATGAAACTTTCGTCGTAGTCGGCGATCCCATATTGATATTGGGCGGTGAAGCGGTTGAGCGCATCATCGCGTTCCGGCGGATCTTTCTTCCAGAAGGTGGTCAGCCTGTCCTGAAGGTTGTTGCGTCCGCTCTCTGCGTTGGCAGGGGGACGCGTTGGCTTGCTTACCGCTGTTGACGGCTTCCGCGGCTGCGATGGCTCTGTCGCTGGGCCGGGCAGCGGCGGAATGGCCGCAGCGGGCTTCTCCTCATCTTGTTCTGTGTTTGGAGGCGCTGCCTCTGGCGCCGGTGGATCAGGGGTGGACCGGGGCGTCTCTTCAAACGGGGATGGGTAGGTCGCTACGCGCGGGCGCTCTGCTGTGTCGAACCCTCCATCATCGATGGATTCTTCGATCTCTTCAACTTCCTCGTCATCGTCCGTATCCTCGTCGTCAGCATAATCGTCGTCGGCATCGTCATAAGTATCATCGTCGTAGACAGCGTGGGGGTCGATGATGTGATCTTCGAAGGTGACATCATCCTCGTCCACCGTGACTTCGGTCTCAAAAACAACGGGCGTGGATTCGCTCAACGGCGGCGGCTTGACAGTAACGTTTACTTTGACCGGGCGCGATGCGGTCGGTTCGGGCGGCGCGTCGTCCCCTATCATTGTGCGCCATTTTGCCAACCGCTCCGCTTCGCTGGCCTGATGAAGCGTGTCCATATAGGGATCGTTATCTGCGCTGACGTCCGCGGCGACCCCGCCATCCGTGATGAGTTCCTCTTCCTCACGGCGACGCAATAGAAACTGGTATGCAATCCAAAGACCGCCAATCACGAGGAGGAGCGCGGTGAGGGTTACCATAAGCCAGGGTAGCCAGCCGACTTCCGGCTCAGCGGCGATGATCCCCTGGCCGGGCTGGGCGGCGCCCCCTTGCAAGGATTGGATAATCGCATCTTCCTCGCCCAACGCCGCCGCCAATGTACGCAGGTTGATCTCAGCGACGGCGCTGGCCGCGCTCGGATTGTCCTGATAGAAGCGGATGGCGTCTGCAATCGCCGCTGCCGGATTTTGCAGTTGGCCTATGCGCGCCAGCGTGATTTCTGGGTTCTGCCCGCCGGCGGCGACATACGAATCTGCCAGCGCGGCTAAGTAGTGCGCACGCAGATCTGGACGCAGATCGTCGAGGATGGCGTTACTGCGTTCCACAGGCCACACCACCCAACCGATGAAAAGGCCAAGTAGCAGCCCCAGCAATCCTATTGCCACCAGACGGCCCAACTCAGTCCGCTGTTCAGGTGTGTAACCGTAGATTGTGCGCCGAATTCGTTTTACCATAGGAAGCTCAATTTCTTCGACAGAAGTTGATGGCTTATGGATTTATTAGGCTTAACACCAACCCCTACAACAGATCAAGCCGATCGCGGTTTTGTAACTCATCGACCACTTGCTTGACTTGCTGGATCTGTTCTTTGTGACCGATCAGCAGCGCATCCCCTGTATCGACGACTACCAGGTTGTCCACGCCAACCAGGGCGATGATCCGATTTCCGCCGGAGATGATGTTCCCGCGGCTGGCGATGAAGACGGAATCGCCCTGAACCAGGCAATTCCCCTGTTCATCCGCCGGACGCAACGTCTCCAATGTATCCCAACTGCCCACATCATTCCAGCCCGCATCCA
The DNA here is from genome assembly GCA_019637695.1 of Caldilineaceae bacterium. Classification (GTDB taxonomy): domain Bacteria; phylum Chloroflexota; class Anaerolineae; order Caldilineales; family Caldilineaceae; genus RI-153. The sequence continues at coordinate 42,360 of JAHBVG010000043.1, forward strand.
GAGGAACAACGGCAACCTGCCCCGCTCCTTCCATAATACCATGATCGATGGAGATGTTGGGCAGCGTCGGCCAGACCTCCTGCAAGACCGGCGTCGCCTGGTCGGTATCCAGCGCCGCTTCAATACGCAGAAGGCCAGCGTAAAGCTCAGGAAGCTGGCGTTCAAACTCGCCGAGCAAGAGATCGACGCGACTGATGAAGTTGCCAACGTTCCAATAGTAGCCGCCCTCGCTCAAAAAGCGCTGGGCTGTGGCGAGATCCGGCTTTTCTAAAAAGCGTTCGACGCCGAAGACAGGCCAATCCCCAGGGATGGTCAGCGCTGAATGGCTGCGCTTAATGTATCCATAACCGGTGTGTGGGAACTCAGGTTCAGCGCCGAGGATAGCCAGATATCCGGCCTGGGCGGCGATTTCGGCCTGCTGTAAGATCGTGCAATAGTGAGCTTCATCGCCAAAAACATGATCGGCATGGAGAATGGCGATGACAGCGTCGGGATCGCGCTTGCGCAGGTGAATACAGGCCAGCCCAATCGCCGGCGCCGTACTACGCCCGCTGGGTTCCACTAGAATATTCGCCGCGGGGAGCGCTGGGATCTGCTGCGCAGCCAGAGAACGATACTGTTCGCCTGTCAGAATAAAGGTGCGGTCAGGCGTCACCAAATGGGCGATCCTTGATACAGTTGCCTGAATCATCGTCTGTCCGCTGCCGGTAATATCGGCAAACTGCTTCGGAAGAGAACGGCGGCTGCGCGGCCACAGACGGGTCCCCACGCCACCGGCTAAAATTGCTGCGTACATCATTGTACCTCGGGGGTAATGAGTTGAAATGAGAAACGTGATTCGCAATGCGAGTTGCGAGTTGCAAATTTGCCACCTGCAACCCCGCTACTCCTCACCACTTTTGCCTTTTGCCTTTGCCTTGTAACTATACGGGACGGGTAAGGGCACGGGTGGGGGCGGGAAGCATGCTCGCCATGAACCTGATGTTTGAGCTCGCCCCCACCCGTGCCCCTACGGTATATGGCTGTATAGTTACTTTGCCTTTGCTTTCTGCCCTAACTGCTAACTGCTACCTGCTTCCTGCTACGCCCTCACATACCGCATTGGACCTACCTGACGCACAAGCCCTTTTAGCTCCATCATCGTCAACAGACCGGTGACCTGTGATGCGACCAGCGTCAACTCCTGGACGATTTCATCCACATGTTTGGGTTCGGCTGAGAGGTAGCTGAGTACTTTGGCCTCGCCAGGATCAGCGGCCACGGTAGTGCGCATTTCGCTCTGGGCCGACACCCGCTCCAAATCGAGCAAGTCGAGGACGTCCGTCACTGAGAGCAGCGGCATCGCGCCATTCTGGATCAACTGGTTACAGCCCAAACTGCCAGGGTGCAGAATCGAACCAGGGACGGCAAAGACTTCACGGCCCTGTTCAGCGGCAAATTTCGCCGTGATCAGCGCGCCGCTTCGTTCCCCAGCCTCGACCACCACCACACAGAGGCTCAGGCCGCTGATAATGCGATTCCTCGGCGGAAAGTTGTTCGCCTCTGGCTTTGTCCCCAGCGGATACTCGCTGATAATGGCGCCGTGGCGCAAAATTGCCTCGGCCAGAGACCGATTGCTGGCCGGGTAGACCTGATCGACCCCGCTGCCCAGGACGGCAAGCGTGCGCCCTCCCGCATCCGCAGCGGATTGGTGCGCAATCGCATCCACACCCAGCGCCAATCCACTGACCACAGTGACGCCGTTGCGAGCCAGCTCACACGCCAACGTATGCGCCACTTCACGCCCATACGCCGACGCCCGACGTGTCCCCACAACAGCCACGGCGCAACTATCTACCGGCTGCAATTCCCCCCGCACATAGAGGACCGGCGGCGGGTGCGGCGTTTGGCGCAAATTGTGTGGATAATCAGCATCGTCCCAGGTGAGGATGGCGACGCCAGATTCGATCAGCCGTTGCCATTCGGCTTCTAGATCGAGTGTGCGCCGGACGGTGAGCAGATTCTCCAATGTCCGTCGATCCAGCCCCGATGCCTTCAACTGCTGGATCGGCGCGCGCCATGCCTGTTCGACAGTGCCACAGCTTTCTAACAATGCGGTCAGCCGCGCTGGGCCAATGCCAGGAACCCGGTTGAAGGCGATCCAATAGGCTTTTTCATTCACAGGCATAGATCACCTGAAGGCATCGCAATGGAAGGACAAAGAGAGTCTGATTGGAGGGGAGAATAGTAGATGGTCTACTATTTGTCAAACCACCTTTGATTTACTCCTCCGCTTCAAGGAGACCGGGCATGAGGTGAATGGTGAGTACGCCTGCCTCTAGATCGACACGCTGGACAATTTCGGCAATGGCAGGGATCAATACTTCGCGCCCGCGGTTCACCCCTTCGGCGGGTTTCACAACGTAGACTTCATTCGCGCCTGTAAAGAGTACATCCTGGATTGTGCCCAGCACCTGCCCCTCGTCTGTGTGAACGCGGAGTCCGATGATCTGGTGGATGAAGTAAGTGTCTTCCTCAAGCTCGGCGGCCTCACCTTCTGGGATATAAATCCAGGTTCCGCGCATAGCCTCGGCTTCATCCCGGTCTGCAATATGATCAAAGCGCACAAGGATGCGTCCTTTGTGCGGGCGCGAGGTGATGATATTGGCGACTTCCATCTCCTCACCCAGCAGCACCGTTTCCCCTTCGGCAAAGCGCTGATCGGGGAAGTCCGTATAAGGTTCAATGGTGACATCGCCGCGGATCCCATGCGCGCCGATGATGACGCCCACCGCCAGATGGCCTGCTGGCACCTGGGAAGCCTGTTGCTGGCGGCTGCTCGGCTGCCCTCCACGTGGACGCCGCCGCCGGATTGGGCGGCCTTCACCGCCATCGTTTGCTGCCTCTGTCATGCTTCCTCGCTTTCAAAAAAACAGCGGAAGGTTGGATCCCTCCGCTGTTTTACGACCACTCAGTTGAAAAAATCCTACAGACGCGCCAGCCGTTATTGGATCTTCAATGAAATCTGCCGGCCATCGCGCATCGCTGGGACGCGTAAAACATTGCGCATGGCATTCGCCACCCGTCCACCCTTGCCGATGACCCGACCGGCATCATCCGGCGAAACTTCCAGGCGAATCATCACCCGATCGCGCTGTGTCCGTTTGGAAACACGAACCTGGTCTGGGTTTTCCACCAGCGCTTTGGCCATGAATTCAACCAGATCTTCCATCGATCCCTCCTTCTACAAGGGGTGGGTTGCTTTTTGTCATGCCACGCTTCGCTGAGCAGCCATGACCCGAATTTCGGTAAGGCTCTCTTTACGCAACAGCTTCCGGCGCAGCTTCTTCTGCCGGGCGAATAACCTTACCCGCGCTGTCCACGATTCCCTGCCGTTTGAGCAACTGCGCAACGGCGTCACTGGCCTGGGCGCCGTGGCTCAGCCAGTGGGCGGCCCGGTCTGCCTTCAACTCAATGGTGGGCGGCTCAGTCAGGGGATTGTAGGTGCCAATGGTCTCAATGAAGCGACCATCGCGTGCATTCCGCTGATCAGAAACAACAATACGGTAAAACGGTTTCTTTTTTGCGCCCATACGGCGCAGGCGAATACGAACCACTACGCTCTTGCTCCTTTTGAATCAAATAATGTTTCTATAGGTAACGATATCAGAATTAGTTTAATCGAGACACGTGAAAATGGGTCAAATTTAGGTCTGGTCTGTTTAACGCATCCCGCTAAACATGTCCATAAAGTTGCCGCCCAACATGCCTCGACCGTTGCGGCGTTTGCCTTTTTTGCCTTTGCCCATGATTCCCATTTGCTTCATCATCTTGCGCATTTCGCGGAACTGCTTGACCAACTGGTTGACATCCTGAACCGTGGTACCGCTGCCCAGGGCAATGCGCCGGCGGCGGCTGCCGTTGAGGATATCTGGGTTCTGGCGTTCGTAGATCGTCATGCTGTTGATGACGGCTTCGACTCGCTTCAGATTTTTCGTCGCTTCCATTGGATCGACATCTTTAGCCATCTGGTTCATGCCGGGGATCATCTTGAGCAGATCGGTCACCGACCCCAGCTTTTTGATCTGCCGTAGTTGATCGAGGAAATCTTCAAAGTCGAAATCCCCCTCGGCCAGCTTGGCCTCCATCGCCGCGGCGTCTTCTTCGGTGATACTTTCCTGCGCCCTTTCGATCAGGGTCAGGATGTCCCCCATGCCGAGGATGCGACTTGCCATCCGATCCGGCTGGAAAGGTTCCAACCCGTCCAACTTCTCACTCGTCGCCAGGAATTTAATAGGGACGCCGGTCACTTCGCGGATGCTCAAGGCCGCGCCGCCGCGGGCGTCGCCGTCGATCTTGGTCATCACCAGTCCGCTGATGGGCACGCGCTTGTTGAAGCCATCGGCAACCTGCACCGCTTCCTGACCTGTCATGGCATCCACCACCAGCAGCACATCGGTGGGTTTGGTCACCAGCCGCACCTGCTCCAGTTCCTGCATCATCTCGTCGTTGATTTGGAGACGGCCGGCGGTGTCAAGAAGTACCACGGTGTAGGCTTTTTCACGCGCCAGCCGTAGCGCGTTGCGCGCAATCGTGGCCGCGGGCACTTGCGTCCCTTCACTGTGGACGGGAATGTCGATCTGCTGGCCCAAGACTTCCAACTGGCGGATAGCGGCAGGACGGTAGATGTCGGCAGCCACCAACAGCGGACGTTGGCCCGCTTTGCGCAACCGCAGCGCCAATTTGGCGGCGGTTGTTGTCTTCCCTGCGCCTTGCAGACCCACCAACATGATGACCGAAGGCTGGCCCGAAAGGTTCAACGGGGCCGGTTTGCCCAATAGTTCGATCAATTCTTCGTTGACGATCTTGACGACCTGCTGTGCTGGTGTGAGGCTGTTCATCACCTCCACGCCAATCGCCCGTTCCTTAATGCGGTTTACAAACTCTTTGACGACTTTATAATTGACGTCCGCTTCGAGCAGCGCCAGACGCACCTCGCGCAGCGCGTTATTCACATCGCTCTCAGAGAGCTTGCCGTGACTGGCGAGTTGACCAAAGACGGCTTGGAGTTTATCGGATAGGCTTTCGAACACAGAAATATCCTAATGGACTCAGGAAAGACAAATCAACTGTACCCACCATTTGAGTACCGATCCTGAATTTTACTCTAGAATAGTGGGTGGGTCAAACCAGAGATTGGGGGAATGGTGATCGGGGATTGGGGCTCGGGGATTGGGGTAGAGCTTCTGAAATCTCCTAATCGCCTAATCTCCCATGACCGGAGATTAGGCGATTAGGAGATTGTCAACCCAGTCCCCAATCCTCAATCCCCGATCACTAAAACGCTACCCCTGCCACGAGGATCACGTTGGCGTAGGGGGTGAATTCCCCGGTACGGATGATGGCGCGGCTGGACTGGGTACTCTGTTTGAACACTTCGTGGGGGACGCTCTCCATGGGGATGTCGCCTAATCGATCGAGCAGTTGACGGCGCAGATCCGGGCTGACGCGTTCCATCTCGGCGGCGATGATTACCTTTTCCACTACCATCTCGCTCAGGATGACTTCCACGACATCCAAAAAGCCCGGCAGACCCGGTTTTACCACCAGATCGATGCGTTGCGGACCAGCGGGGATGGGCAGTCCGGCATCGCCTACGGTGAGCGTATCCATATGGCCGAGGCGGGCGACTACGGCGGCAATCTCAGCATTCAAAATTCCTGTCTTCTTCACGATAGCACCTCTGCCCGCATGGGGATCGAATCCGCCGCGCCAGGACGTGTGACGCAGATGGCCGCGGCGCGTGCTGCCAACTGCAAGGCGTCTTCAACGTTTTCATCTGCGGCCAGCGCAGCCAGGAAGTAGCCAGTGAAGGTATCGCCGGCGGCGGTGGTGTCCACCGCCTGGATCTCTACGGCGGGTACATGGATCTGCGCGGCGCTGTCTGCGTAGATCGCGCCTGCCGCGCCCAGGGTCAACACCGTCGCTGCTTTGGGGAAGCGACGGCGCATGGCGCCAACGATGGCATCCGGCGTCGATGCGCCCGTCAGCGCCTCGGCCTCGGTTTCGTTGACGATGAAGATCGCCACCCCCTCCAGCGGATAGTCGAGGACTGCCTCTGTCATCGGCGCCGGGTTGAAGACAATGCGCATCCCCCGCTGCGCGCCGCGCCGCAGGATCCGATCCATGTTATTGATCTCGTTTTGCAGGAGCAGATAGTCGCCCGGCGCGGCGTGCGCCAACACCCGTTCCACATCCTCGGCGCTGATCGATTGGTTGGCCCCGCCGTAGAGGATAATGGCGTTTTCGCCGCTTGTGTCCACCTGAATCAGCGCATGGCCCGTGGGGATCTCAACTTGCGACACGTCCTCGGTAGTGGCGCCCGCTTCGCGCAGCACGTCAAGGAGCCAGCCGCCCTCCGCTCCGATCTTGCCGGCGTGGCGGACCTGTGCGCCAGCCCGCGCCAGCGCAATCGATTGGTTGAATCCTTTGCCGCCAGCAAATTGCTGATAGGATCGGCTGGCAATCGTTTCCCCAGGGCGCACAAAATGATCGACCCGGTAGACGTGATCAATGTTAAGTGAACCAAAGTTGATGATCATGGCGTGTTCCGTATTGAGTGTTCCGTGATTCGTAGTGCGTAGTAGTATATCACTCAGGAAATTTTTGCGCCTGTTGACCACGATATCGAGTGCGTCCCAAGTTTAGGGCGAAGCGCCCACGATATCTATCCAATCCCCGATCCCCAATCCAAATTGTCTCTTCCCCCCGACAGTGCTATACTGAACAGTAGTCTCCGGTGTCACTCTCCACAGTGGAAAGGAGTCCGCATGTCTGATCTCAAAGCTCGGTTTGAAGCGGCTGCTCGGGAAGCGCAATCCCTCTCCAGGCGACCCAGCAATGAAAATTTACTCAAACTCTATGCATTCTACAAACAGGCGACCACAGGCGATGTTAGCGGTAAACGCCCTGGATTCACCGATATGGTAGGGCGCGCCAAATATGATGCCTGGGCCGAACGCAAGGGCCTTTCGCAAGAGGAGGCTATGCAGTCCTATATCGCCCTCGTCGAAACCCTCAAATCGTAAAGTGTGTTCAACTCTGGCCTATAGAGGATGGGCGGTTGGCCTGTCCTCTATAGGTTGCCTCACGCTGAGCACGCTTCAATCATAGATCACAAACAGAAAGCGCGAACGATGAGCAAGAAAGCCTTGATGGTTTGGGGTGGCTGGGAAGGCCACGAACCCAAACAATGTGTCGACATTTTCGCCCCGATCCTCGAAAAAGCCGGCTTCGCTGTGGACATCCACACGACCCTTGATATCTACACCGACGCTGCCCAGATGCGTTCCTATGATCTGATCTCGCAGGTCTACACCATGAGCCAGATCAGCAAGGAACAAGAAAAGGGATTGCTCGAAACTATCAAAGCGGGGACGGGTTTTGCCGGTTGGCATGGCGGCATGGCCGACGCCTTCCGCAACAACACCGAGTACCAGTTCATGGTGGGCGGCCAATGGGTAGCCCATCCTGGCAACATCATTGATTACGAAGTCAACATCATCAACCACGAGGATCCCATCACCGCCGGGCTGAGCGATTTCAAGATGCACAGCGAGCAGTATTACATGCACGTTGATCCCAACAACGAGGTCCTCGCCACGACGACCTTCGGCGGCCAGTACGCCCCATGGATCGAAGGAACCGTCATGCCCGTAGTCTGGAAGCGGCGCTGGGGCCAGGGCAAGATCTTCTACTCTTCGCTCGGCCATGTTGCCTCGGATTTCAACGTCCCCGAAGCCCGCGAGATCACCCGTCGCGGGCTGATCTGGGCCAGTCGATAGAATTAGGGATTGGTGATAGGTGACTGGGGATTGGGCAGATCTATCTGCTCCCAGTCACCTATCACCAGTCACTTATCCCAAAAAAAGAAAGACCAACCTGTGAAAACCCTACCTGCAAGAATCGGCATGATCGGCTGTGGCAATATTAGCAAGCAGTATTTCACCGTGGCGCGGCGCTTGCCGGATATTGAGATTGTGGCCTGCGCTGATCTGCGCCGGGAAGCTGCTGAGGCTGCCGCCGCCCAGTGGAAGATCCCCCGCGTGTTGGGGGTGGACGAACTGCTGGCCGATCCCGACATTGATATTGTGCTGAACTTGACCATCCCCGGCGCGCACTATGAGATCTGCTTGGCTGCGCTGGAGGCCGGCAAATCGGTCTATGTAGAAAAACCGCTTGCGCTCACTGTGGAACATGGCCGCCATCTGCTCGCCGTGGCGGACGAAAAAAGGTTGCGCATCGGTTGCGCGCCGGATACCTTCCTCGGCGGCGGGCTGCAATCGGCGCGCAAACTCATCGACGATGGCGTTATCGGCGCGCCAGTGGCGGCCACTGCCTTTATGATGAGCCGCGGCCATGAACATTGGCATCCCAACCCAGAGTTCTATTACAAAGCCGGCGGCGGACCGATGTTCGATATGGGACCCTACTATCTCACCGCGCTGGTGGTGATGCTGGGCGGCGTGCGCCGCGTCACCGGCGCTACGCGTACCACCTGGCCCCAACGGACGATCCTCAGCCAGCCGCTGCAGGGCACGGTGATCGATGTGGATGTCCCCACGCACGTGGTCGGTCTGCTCGACTTTGAAACTGGCCCCGTTGGCACTATCATCACTACCTTTGATGTAAAGGCGTCAGCCCTGCCGCGCATCGAAATCTACGGAACCGAAGGGACGCTCAGTCTGCCCGATCCCAACACCTTCGGCGGGTCGACGCTGTTGCGCCGCGCCACTGACAGCGAGTGGGCTGAGATCGCCCCGACGTATCCTAACCTGGAGGCATCGCGCGGGTTAGGATTGGCAGACATGGCCCACGCCATCGTCCATAATCGACAGCACCGGGCCAGCGGTGAACTGGCCTTCCACGTGCTGGAGATCATGGAGGCGATCCACGTTGCTTCGGATCAAGGAAAGCACGTTTCGTTGACCAGCCACTGTGAACGGCCCGCCCTGCTGCCCATCGATCTGGCGGAAGGCGCAGTCGCGTAGCCTTAGACACGTGTTGCGTGTTTCACCAGCACGCAACACGCCCCCAAATGTTCTATGAACCGCTCCAATGCCCTCCCCGATCATTCGGCAAATTCCCGCTTTCAACCTGTGGCAGAGCGCAGGCTGGCTGTGGAACGCGCTCAATCGCTGGCGCATGGACTGCGCTCCTTCCGCCCCGCTCAGGATCTGCCTAAAGCGCTGTGGGAAGTCGCCTATCTTTGGCAAGAAAGCCACAACCAGGAGCGATCCCCGTTGGAACGGTTGCGTATCCTCGGCCTGATGGCTACCAGCCTGGATCAATTCTTCGTCGAGCAGATCCCCCTCTGGCACAGTTACCGTCAGGATGCCGAACACGCCCGCTATCTTTCGCAAGTACCCAGCTATGTGGAAGGGTTGCTGCGTCAGACAGCGGCAGCGTTGCACAGCGAATTGTTGCCAATCCTCACCGAGCAATATGCTGTCCGTCTCTACTCGCCAGAACAACTTTCAACACCGGCGCGTGAGTGGCTCCGTCGCTTCTTCCAGATGCGCGTCTATCCCTTGTTAACGCCCCAGGCTGTGGACCCGGGCCATCCCTTTCCGTTTATTAGCAGTTTCAGCCTCAATTTCATTGTCCTTTTGCGGCCCGAAGCGCCGAGCGCCGCTTGGGAAGCGCCCATCTATGCACGGATCAAAGTGCCTCGGCTGCTGCCCCGTTTTATCGCGCTGCCCGCCAAAGATGAATTGCCCGCTGGGGAACGACCCGTGCGCAATTACATTCTCAGTGAAGAGATCGTCCGCTTCTTCTTGCCTGAACTCTTCCCAGGTTTGGGGGTGGAGGGCGCATTCCTCTTTCGAGTCGTGCGCGGCGCTCAGCCCCACGATTCGGATGATGCAACTGTCCAACGGCGGTTGCGCCAGCGCGAGTTGACGTGGCCGGTCGTACGTCTGGATGTGGAGAAGGCCATGCCCGATGCTCTCCTGCATTGGCTGACCGATCATCTTGATGTACCGACCTATGCCTGCTTTCGTCTATCTGATCCCTTTGGCGATCTGCAACTCTTGGATCTGGCTAATCTCATCGACGGCAGCGACAATGCGTCGCATACTGACCTGCTGAGCGATTTCCCTTCAGTTTGACATCACCCCCCGGCTGTGCTATGTTGGCGTTCAAATTGAATCGCTCTCCATGGGCTGGAGATTGATTCCAAAGACCGCGACAGAGGCCAGGATCACGCCTCTTTCCTTTCAGAGAGTTGCCGTCCGCTGCGAGGCAATAGGAAACGATGTGATCAGCACCTCTTGAGTTTCCGGCAGGCAATGGCCGGGCGGCTCGCCCCGTTATCGGCGCAATGAGGCAGAGCGCACATCTCTGCAAACTCAGGTGGCACCACGAGACCTCTCGTCCTGATTGTCAGGCGAGGGGTTTTTTGATTGGGGACTGGGGACTGGGGACTGGGATCGTGAATTGCTTCT
>JAHBVG010000044.1 GCA_019637695.1 Caldilineaceae bacterium
TGATTGGTGAAACAGTAGGTGCCGTTTGGCAGGTAGTCATGATCGAAGTAGATGCCCTCCGCTTCAATCACGGCAACTTTGATGTTTGAACCTGTAATGCCACGACGCCAGACCACCGGGAATCGCCCAGTAGGGCCAGTGGTATCGAGGAGAGGTTGCAGTACGCTACTCAGATAGATATTGGTCACCGCATCGTTGGCGGCGATATCCAGGATCATTTGTTTTGTCAGTTTTGCCTCAAGGACCGGCGCGAATTGATCGACGTAGAGGATTTCTGCACCCGATTTCTGAAGTTCTGAGACAATTGCAGCCGCATGTTCCTTATATGCCTGTTGTTCTGCTGCCACCATCTCTTGATAGATCTTTTCATAGAGAGCGCTATCTGTCTCATCACTCGGTTGGAATCCGTACAACTTGGCATCAGGGTAGCGAGCGATAACCTCAGATCGAATCTTCTCAATGTCTACATTGAACCAAATCGTCACCGTCGTCAATTCACTCTCTTGCACCGCTTGAAGATGCTCATGCAATTCTGGCTCCAGCTTACCGTACTTCTTGACGTGCGCTTCTTGTTCCGCCTGTCTCACAGCCTCGCCGTCCACAATACTGCCACTATCCAAATCGATGGTAACGATAACACTCTGCTTGCCTGCGTAATCTTCGACATTTGCTTGCCAAATTGTTCGACCTGTCACTGGCAAGGAAATCACCGCTGCTTGGCCTACGCGTACCTGTTCAGGTGGCACACTATACGTTTCTGAAAAGTAGCGTAGGGCTACTTCCGCTTCTTCGGTTAGGATCGGGGTTGGTGTTGGCTGAATTGGCTCGTTCGGGTTTGATGGTGTTGGAAGAGGGGAAAAGAATTGTGCAACTGCTGAAGAAGATGAGAGGTAAGAGTTTGCCGCAATCAGTACTATGCTAAATGCAAAGAGAGTGAGTAGTGTCCGTTTGTACATGGTTACAAGATGCCTCCTACATGAGCGATTGCTATCAGCGTGGGTTGCTTAACAGTATAGAAAAAACCGTAGCGATATTTAGTTGTTACCAGATGCGGATACTGCCAGTCGAGTCAGCGCCAACCCTGTCAGTACGGCACCGACCAAGCCTGAAATAACGCTGAAATAAATGACGAAAATATCGCCGAGGGGAATGAACTGATGGACGATAACAGCACCCGTTGCCCATCCGAAGGTATTCGCAACCGTCCACCAGTTTGTTTGAGACGAATGCCGGCGTAGAATCCACCATCCAGTGATACTGCTGGTGGCGCCGCCTAGTAGCATCATCATGATGACTGCGCTTATTCTTGCATCGCGCAAGAAGCCACTCAAGTAAATTCCCGCATAGCCCACAAGGATTCCGCAGGTCCATCCGCCCAAGATCGCAACTATCCATTGACCTCGTATGGCATACCAAGGGCGCAAAACAAGCCATTGTACCGTACCCATCGCGGTACCAATGACTCCTCCGGCTAGGGCGAAGGATAGAAAGGTGAAAATACCTGAATGGGAATGGTTTGGAAGATCATAGGTTAGCATCTTAGTGCCTGGCATCGTAGTCGCCAAGTATGAATACAACATTAGTCCAAGCAGATAGGCCGCAAGGAAACTCACTGCCCAGGCCAAAGTGTTGGCCGCAATCCAGATGAGTAAGAAACGTGTTTGGCGATTGAACATAGTTCGATCCTCTCTCCTCGTTTCCAACAAAGCGAGTTCAGCAGAAGCTACACCAATGTGAAGGAGGGCTGTATCGCATTATAAACGCAATCTGTCAACCGCAGGCGAGTTGCGTGTGATTGCGGACAGACATGATCAGGTTGGCAGAATCAGTCTATATTGATTCTTCATCGCGGTACTCCTTGTACTCCGATGAATCAGGGTGTTACAGTGGGTTCGTAAAGGCCTGTTTTGACTTCTAGTTCAAGTTCTACTTGAGCAGAAATACGATCATCTTTGGCAATCTTGACAAGATAATATGGAGAAGTATGCGCAGTTGCTGCTGTTTCGCCGTCCCTCGGTCTCCTGAAAAGCGCCACCACCGTCATCTTACCTTCTTCCTGTAGAAGAATTCTGTCGACGACTACATCTTGCTTGGATCCAGGTTGCACACCTCGAAAGACAGCGATCACCGCGTAGGTCGAGAAATCAACCTGCTGCACTTCTTGCAGATCCTCAGTTGGCACAAAGTCAGCGATTTCGTTGACACTCTCGTCCGTCGTCAGCAGAACCAATCGTGGTTCCGTGTTAGGGTAACCGCCTCCCCACTCCTCTTGGGCAATGGTTTCAAATGGGATGCGCTCTCCGCCCTCCCAAAAGCTGCGCAGATGAGATGGAAACTCAGCAGGATTACAACCTGCGAATAGCAACAAACAGAGCAAAATCAACAAAACAGGCGGTGCGCGCATAGACAACTCCTTTCTAGTGAACGTATCAACATGGATCGGAGACGAGGAGGGCGATGAGATTCCCAGGTTGCTTTGTCTCAAATGTTACACCTGCGCGCCTCCCTTACATACTGGTCAACTGACCAGGGGCGATGCGCTGCCGTCTCCTCGGTTTGAGGCTTGCTATTCCGATGGGAGGGCTTTCTTGTAGAGGCCCCTTAAGGTAGCGACCACAATTATTATGATGAATTTTAGAATAATTGACACCCTACCGCCCCTATGTTATACTTCAAACTTGGAATTGACCGGGGAAGACGGCACATCAATGCCGAAATAGACAGGCAGCAGATCACCGTGCAGATGATTCGCAGACGCATTTTAGAGATTTTGAAGCGGCGTAAGAGCGCGACCGTCGGCGATCTGGCGCGTCATCTGGATATGGCGCCGGTTTCGGTGCGCTATCATCTGGATATTTTGCAGGGCGATAACCTGATTCAGGTGAGCAAGGTCCATCGCGAGGGCAATGTTGGCCGTCCCAAGCAGATTTATTCGTTGACCAAAGAAGCGGACGACTACTTCCCCGATAACTTTGCGCCGCTCACCGCCGGTCTGCTGGCGCAAATGAAGAAGGCGCTGGCCCCTGATCAAGTGGAAGCCGCCTTTTGCGCGCTGGCCCGCGAGATGGCTCAGGAATTCTTTGAGGATGATATAGATAACGCCTGTGTGGAAAGCCGGCTGGTGCGCGTCTCTGAATTTTTGAACGAACGGGGCTATCTGGCCCGTTGGGAAAAGGAGACGCTGCTTGAGGATGAAACAGAGGCGGCGAGCTATCTACTGCACACATTCAACTGCCCATACGCCAGCGTATCCTCTGAACACCGTGAACTCTGCCGTATGGATCTGGAGTTGATGAAGGAATTAGTAGGTCAAAGTTGTTGCCGGGTCGATTCCCTGGCTGAGGATGGACGCTGTTGCACCTATCGCATCCCGCATGGAAAGTCGGCTCAAACGGAAGCCTTCGCCCTACACGAGATCCCATTGATCGGACAATAGAGATGCCAACCATCGTGCGTCATCCAGAGCCATTCCATCAACAGACAGCCGCCTATCCCGATCTTGATCTTGTGCCAGTGCAGCAATACCGCACGGATTTGGGCAGTGTCAAGATTGCCAGCGCGCCGGGCTACACCATTGAGCCGATGCACGACAGCTATGGACGGCGCATCAACTATATGCGCATCAGCCTGACCGATGCCTGCAATCTGCGTTGTGTCTACTGTATGCCCGAGGATATGAAGTTTCGCCCGCGACGCGAGTTGATGAGCGATGAGGAATTGCTGCTGTTGGTGCGCGTAGGCGCGAGTCTGGGCGTCAACAAGATCCGGTTGACCGGCGGCGAACCGACCATCCGTCCCAACGTGGTGGATCTGGTGCGCGAGATCGCATGCATCCCCGGCGTGGATGATCTGGCGATGACCACCAACGGCATCCTGTTGGATAAGCTGGCGCAACCGCTGGCCGACGCCGGGCTGACCCGTGTCAACATCAGCCTGGATACGCTCGACGCCGAGAAGTTCCACAACATCACCCGCTGGGGACACATTGAGGATGTCTGGCGGGGAATCGAAGCGTCCGAAGCGGCGGGGCTGCGCCCGATCAAGCTCAACAGCGTGGTGACGCGCAACTTCAACGACGGCGAGGATCTGGTGGAGATGGCCCGCCTCACCGTGGATCGGGATTGGGAGGTGCGCTTCATCGAGATGATGCCCTTTGGCGAGGTGAGCGATTTTCAGCAGACCAATGTCGTCTCCTTCCAGGAGATGCGGGCGACGGTTGAGGCTGAGTTTGGTCCGTTGGAAGAGGCGAGCTACGATTTCGTCGATCCCAGCCGCCCGTTCCGCATCCGGGGGGCGAAGGGGACACTTGGCTTCATCAGCAGCGTGACTGAACCGTTTTGCCAGGGCTGTGGACGGGTGCGCTTGACGGCCGATGGCAAGCTGCGTCTCTGTTTGCTGCGCGAGGATGAGGTAGATCTGTTGACGCCGCTGCGCGCCGGCGCGTCCTTTGAAGAATTGCGTGTGCTGATGCGTGATGGAGCCTTTCACAAACCGTGGGGACACGGGCTTGCCTCTGGCTTTTTCGCCGCGAACCGAGCGATGAATCAGATCGGCGGTTGATTGTCCCCTTCACGGGTAATGTAACTGCTAAGCCCATACTCTGGGCGGGTCACGGATCTGGCTAGAGCATGGGTAAGTAGTTGGCGGCTAGTTTTGTTTTGTGGAATACCTGTTTGCTGATAAAGTGTTTTTGTACCGTTTCTGTTCGATTTCAACCAAGGAGAGGAAACATTATGACGATGGTAATGGAAGGTGTGACATTGACGGCCTCCGCAGCTGAGAAGCTCGGCGCTATCATGGATCAAAAGGGCATGAAGGAAAGCCATGCGCTGCGCGTCTTTGTCAAGGGCGGCGGTTGCGGCGGGATGCAGTACGGCATGACCTTTGACGACAGCGTTTCTGAATCTGACGAAGTTTATGATCAGCCAGGCGGTTTGCGTGTGGTGGTCGATGCGACTAGCCTGTTCTACGTTGGCGGCGCCAATATCGATTATGTCGAAAATCTGATGGGTGGCGGCTTCCACATTGACAACCCCAACGCTGTCAGTTCCTGCGGCTGCGGCAGCAGCTTCCGCACGGCGCAGAGCCACAGCGGCGAAGAGATGCCCAAGAGCTGCGGTCACTAAAGAGTTCAATCCCAACAAATCGAAAAGGCGAGGGAGACCAATCCAGGACCCCTCGCCTTCCTTTTGCCCAGCGGGAGGACAACGGACGACTGACCGCAGACGGCGGACGACGCAAACTCGGAATGACAGAGGGGCAGGTTGCAGGTTGTAATCCATCACGTTTCACGCATCACGCAGAATCATCGGACAAACTTCGTGAGCAATAATCTTTCTTTACTTGAGCGGATCCAACAGGTCTTGGATGGCTACCGCCCCACCCTTTATCGGGACGGCGGCGATGTGGAGGTGCTGCATGTGGACGAAAAAGGCGTCGCCCACGTCAAAATGCTGGGCGCCTGTATTGACTGTCCCATCAGCCTGTTGACCATGCGATTGGGCATCCAACGCTTGCTCAAAGAAAACTTCAGCGAGATCACCGGCGTCAACGCGATTACGGATCTTGATATTTCGGCGTTGTATCGAAAGTAGAGATAGGCGACTGGTGATTAGGGATTGGGGCTGATGAGGCGAATTGCGAAGAATCAATTCTTTTCTTCTCTCTCCCTAATCACCAATCACTAGTCACTAATCCCCTCTTCAACGAAGGATCACCCATGCCCAACCCATACGGTGCGCCGGAGATTTCCGTGCGCGAGGTGGCGGAGAAGATGGCGCAAGAGGAATCGTTTGTATTGCTCGATGTACGCGAACCTTACGAGTTGCAGGGAGCGACGCTGCCGCCGGGTACATTTGATCTGGTCCCCTTGAGCGATCTGGCCGCGCGGCAACTATCCGCCCTGCCCGACGCCGCCCAAGACAAGGCCGCTGAAATCATCGTCCTCTGCCATCATGGCGTACGCAGCGCACAGGTCACGGCGTGGCTGCGCCAGCAAGGATGGACCAACGTTCTCAGCATGGCCGGCGGCATCGACGCCTATGCGCGGGAGATCGATCCAAGTGTGGGGATATATTAAAGGTGACTTGTGATAGGTGATAGGTGACTGGGGCAGAATTGCTCTTCCCAATCACCAGTCACCAGTCACCAATCCCTTTCTCTGCTTCTGTACGCTGTCCGTGGGAGAATGGACTGATAATTATTCTAAAAAGTATCATAATAATTTGGGTATGAAATTTGGTTATGATACACTGTTGCAACATTTGCAGCGTCTTCATTGTTGACTCTAAGTCGTGAGTATTCGCCGGGGATCGCAAAGATTTCCCATACAGAGGAGGAATAGCCGTGCGCGTAGCTCTGATCAACCCACGTTTCCGTCTCCCGATCGACACCCGCACAACGGCTCATTTGGGCCTGGCTTATCTGGCTGCCGTCAGCGAACGCCGCGGGGACGAGGTTGTGATCTTCGATGCGGATGTCGAACGGCAGCCGATCAGCGAATTCATCCAGGAATTCCGGCCTCACATTGTTGGCATCACCGCCAATACGCCGCAGGTGAAGCAGGCATGGCGCACGGCCAAAGCCATCAAAGAAGTTCACGATTGCCCGATCGTGCTAGGCGGTCCTCATGTGAGCGTGCTGCCTGAGGAGAGCTGTGAGAAGCCCTATGTGGACATTGTGGTGCGCGGCGAAGGCGAGGAAGGCTGGATCGAGATCTGCGATCTGCTCGAAGCGTATCTCAAGGATCAGCCGTCCTATTCCACTGAGGCGTTCATGCACGCAGAGAATGAGGTCTTCCGTAACTGCCTGGGCATCACCTACAAGACCAGCGACGGACAGATCCACAACAACCCGGATCGCACTCCCATCGCCAACCTGGATAGCCTGCCCTGGCCTGCCTACCATCTCTTCAAGATGGATCGCTACACCAATCTGCAACCGGCCACCGATCATGTGGATGGCGCGCGCAGCTTCAGTATTATGACCAGCCGCGGCTGCCCATACCGATGTACTTTCTGTTCGCAGAGCATTATGCCCATCAAGTGGCGCAGTCGCAGCCCGGAAAATGTCCTGGCCGAGTGGCGTCATCTTGTCGAAGATATGGGCGCACAGGAGATCGGCGTTCTCGATGACAGCGCCAACATCCGCGTCAAGCGATTAGAAGAGTTGGCGCATCTGCTCATCGAGAACAAGCTCAACCATGTGCCGTGGATCTTCGTCAACGGCATCCGCGCCAACCTTGCCAGCAAAGAATTACTTACCTTGCTCCAAAGCGCCGGGTTGAAGCGCGTGGCCTTTGGCGTGGAGACGGGCGATGAAGATATTTTGATGACCATCGACAAGAAGGTCGATCACGATACCATCCGCCAGGCCTTCAAAAATGCCAAAGAGATCAATCTAGAGACCATTGCCTTTATGATCATCGGCCTGCCCGGCGAGACCCGCGAGACCATGCAGCGCACCATCGACTTCGCCATCGAACTCGATCCCATTATCGCCAATTTCTCGATGATGACGCCTTACCCTGGCACCAAGGTCTACGAGATCGTCAAGCGGCAGGGGCGTTTCCTGATCAACGATTGGGAGGATTACGTCTTCTTCGATCAAAAGGCGCGCTACGAGATGGGCGAAATGACAGCCGAACTGGTGGAAGAGATGTACCGCAAAGCGTATCGCCAATTCTACCTGCGCCCTTCACCCATCATCCGCCGTTTGAAGACCAAAGATTTCTGGTTCAACCTTCCGCGCAACATGCGCATTGCCTTCAATACCTTCCTGCCCAAGAAAGAAAAGACCGGGTTGCGCAAGCAGATGGAAGCCGAGGGCGCGATTTAAAAGAGGTATTGGGTATTAGATATTAGATATTGGTCACCAGTACCCAATATCTTAACTTGAGTGATACAACCATTTACATTGAGGTATCCATGCGCATTATTTTAGCGAGTCCAGAGGCGAAAGTTTGGAGCGCCCGCAAGCATATTCCGCTGGGATTGGGCTATCTAGCGGCTGTTCTGCGCGAGGGCGGCCACGATGTGATCATCTTCGACGCCGCCGTGGAGGATGTGGGCATTGACTATTATCTCGACCTAGCCGAGGCAGAGGGGTATCCCTATAACATGATCGGCGTCACCGCCACCACCCCCTTGATCGGCGATGCATGGGAGATGGTCGAACTCTGCAAACGGCGCGGATTGATCACTGTTTTGGGCGGTCCGCATCTGACGATTATGCCGCTGGAATCGCTGCAAGCGCCCCACGATGCCTACGTGGACTACGTTTTTAAGGGCGAGGCCGAGTACAGCTTTTTGGAGTTGGTAAACCTGCTCGAAGCGGGCAAGGAACCGGGCGTGATCCCTGGTATCAACTTCAAACGGGGTGGGGAGATCCTCTCTAGCCCTGAAAGCCCCATGATCCCAGATCTGGACGCGCTGCCCTTCCCGGCCCATGATCTCTTCAAGATCGACCGCTACACCAATCTTCAGCCACTCACCGATGGTCTTGATCGCCATGCGCGCAGTTTTACGATCCTGACCAGCCGCGGTTGCCCGTACAAGTGTACGTTCTGCTCCAAGCCCGTCACCGGCGATACATGGCGCGCCCGTTCGGTGGAGAGCGTGGTGCAAGAGTGGAAGTGGTTGGTCAACGGGCTGGGCGCCACCGAAATCGGCGTCACCGATGATATTTGGAATCTCAAATTACCGCGGGCCAAAGAACTCTGCCGCCGTCTGGTCGAAGAAGGATTGAACCATGTGCCGTGGGTCACGGTGCATGGCATGAAGGTCAACCATACCGACCTGGAACTCTTCCAGTTAATGAAGGCGGCGGGCTGCAAGCGCGTCGGCTTCGGCGTGGAAAACGGCGATGAGAACATGCTGCGCAATGTCATCCGCAAGGGGCAAACGCTGGATCAGGTGCGCGAAGCCTTCAAG
This sequence comes from Caldilineaceae bacterium, assembly GCA_019637695.1. Taxonomy (GTDB): domain Bacteria; phylum Chloroflexota; class Anaerolineae; order Caldilineales; family Caldilineaceae; genus RI-153. Next base: position 8,931 of record JAHBVG010000044.1, read on the forward strand.
CAGGCCAAGGCTGCGGGGTTGCAGACCATGGGGTTTTTCATCTTCGGCATGCCTGGCGACACCGAAGAGACGATGGAAAAGACAATCCAACTGGCGCTGGAGCTTGACCCGAATTTAGCGAATTTCATGCTGGCAGCGCCCTTCCCCGGCACGGTGATGTACGATCAGATCATGGAAGGCGGCGAGGTCTTCGCCGAGAACTGGACCGATTTCGCCATCCATGAGCAGAAGTCGCGCTTTACCATGCACGACGGTCAGTACGATCCAGAGTTGGTGATCAAAAAGTGGCGCGAAGCTTACCGGCGCTTCTATCTCTACCGCCCCGAACGGGTGTGGGAGAAGATGATGTTCAAGGAAAACTGGACAAATCTGCCCAACACCTTCGCCCAGATCAAACGCTTCTTCATCGGCAGCAAAGATCAAACCGAAGCCATTGGATCTTCGCCGCAGAAGCAGAAAGTGACGGCGTAATCGATCCCCGGTGGGGGCCAGAAGCTGAAATCGAATGAAAACGGCCCGCCTGCAAGTGTTGGACGGGCCGTTTTGGTAGCTGACAAGGTGGTAACATGACAATCATCCAGATTGAGGTCCCCGAAGCGTTGTGGGAAAAATTCTGCCAGACCAGTCTGCCCATAGATGAAGTCGTAGTCGATGCCATTGAAAAAGCAGTAGAGAAATCGGCCTCGGTACTTTCCAGGGACGAACTGGTACAACGGTTGATTGAATCTGGAATAGTGATCGATCCCGAAAAATGGAATAACCCCTATGCTCAGGCGTGGTTAAATCGTTCCGAACAAGATCGCGCAGACCTGATCAAAGAAATGAATCAGGAATGGCATCCGGGCTCACTTGCATCTGACGCCGTCAGCGAAGGACGACAGTAGGACGAAAATGCGCAGCCTGTTTCTAGATAGCAACGTTGTCGTCAAGTATTACTACAGTGAAGAAGGATCGGCCTGGGTACGAAGCCTGATTGACGCCGATGACACTGTCTGTTTTGTCTCAATGCTCGCTATTGTCGAGGTGACTTCTGCACTCTCCCGCGTAAGGCGAGAAGGACAACTTGGTCAACGTCGTTTCGAAGAAATGATCGAACGGTTTTATGGTGAACTGCACACACAGCGATTCTTGAGCCGCGACATTGACCAGAAAATGCTGGAATTCGCATCCGTGCTTGCACTACGGTATCCGCTCAAGGCATACGACGCTATTCAAGTTGCGTCAGCGCTTTCTGTACACAATCTACCGGCTGCTCCTGATTTTCTTTTTGTCAGTGGTGATCAAAAGGTAATCAACGCCGCCAAACTTGAGGGGCTAACCGTTGATGATCCTGCCAACCATCTTGACGAAGACCAATCGGAATCTGGCAATCCGGCGAGGCTTTCATGATCGGACTCGTTCCCAAACTGCCCCTCTATTGGGCCTTTCGCGCCTTTGGCTGGCCGAAGGTGAAACCCTTCTCTGTGGTCGTCAGCGTCAGCTTTCGCTGCAACAGCAAGTGCCGTACCTGTGACGTCTGGCGCAAGCCCAACGACGATATGACGGTGGAGGAGTGGGACAAAGCTTTCCAAAAACTGGGGACATCTCCTTTTTACATCACCTTCACCGGCGGCGAACCCTTCCTGCGCAAAGATCTGGACGAGATGGTGATCAGCGCCTATCGTCACTGTCGCCCTGAAGTGATTACCATCCCCACGAATGGGATGCTCACCGAGCGCGTGGTGACAATGGTCGAGCGCATGTGCCGGGAGTGTCCCAAGAGCAGCATCGGCATTAATCTCAGCCTGGACGGCATCGGCGACGAACACGACGACATCCGCGGCGTAGAGGGCAACTGGGCGCTCTCGATGGCGACGTGGAAGCACCTCAAGGAATTGCAGAAGCGGCACAAAAATCTGGTGCTGACCGTCCATACGGTGATCAGCCGATTTAACGTGCATCGCTTCAAGGAGATTCAGGACGGCCTTAAGTTCCTGCAGCCGGACAGCTACATCACCGAGGTGGCCGAGGAACGGGTGGAACTGGACACCATGGGTTGGGGCATTACCCCACGGCCCGACGACTACGACGAGATCGCCGATTTTCTCAGCCAGCAGGCCAAACAAGTGCCGGCGCGCGGCATCGCCAAGTTCACCCAGGCGTTTCGGGCGCAGTACTATCAACTCGCCAAGCGTGTGCTGCACGAGCGCGATCAGGTGATCCCCTGCTACGCAGGCTGGGCCAGCGCTCACATCGCCCCCAACGGCGATCTGTGGAGTTGCTGCATCCGCGCCGAGGCGGTGGGCAATCTGCGCGAGCATGATTACGATCTTGTCCCCATCTGGCAGGGACAGGCCATGGAACAACTGCGCGGCAGCATCAAACGTAAGGAGTGCGCCTGCCCCATGGCAAATGCCAGCTATGCCAATATGTTGTTGCATCCGCCCACAGTGGCGAAGGTGTCGCTGGATGTGCTGAAGGGTTGAGTTGCCAGTGTCAAGCGGAACATTGACCTCCCACTGGTTGCTTTGAGAAGAAATGACGGAGGAAGTTGCGAGATGAACATTACCTGGCCGTGGAGCCAAAAGCGCAAATCAGACATTGTCTGGCTCGACCTGGGGGACCTGGGCGATCTGGTCCATCCCAACGGTCCGCACGAACAGTGGCAGGACCACGGATTGGGGCTGTTGCGCACCATCCTGCACCAAAACGGCATCGAGACCGACATCCTCTCGACGCGGGCGGTGACTTCGTGGGAGCAGTTGGCGAAACAACTCCCCGGTTACAAAATGATGCTGATGAATGTGCGCAGTTACACCTATCCGGTGGCGCTGAAGGCCGCGCAGATCTTCAAGGAGATCAACCCGCAGGGGATGGTGATGGCGGGCGGTATGCACGCCACTGTTGCCCCCGACGAGATGGAACAGGTGCGCGAGTTCGACAAGATCTGCAAAGGACCGGGCGAAGAGGTGATCGTCGATCTGGTGCGCGATCCCGATTCGTTCCCGCGCGTCTTCCTAGGCCGCGGATCGAAGTCGATGGCCGACTGGCCGGCCATCGACCGCGAACTCTGGCCGAAGCCAGCCAATTGGAAGCTGCGCCGTAAGTTCAACTGGCCGCTGGAACCCGAATGTGGATGGGGTCCGCCGCCGGTAGCGACGATCATCACCAGCCGCGTCTGCCCGTGGCAGTGTGTCTTCTGCAACGAGGCGTCGTACATCCCCAACATGGGCCGCAAACCCGTGGATGCGGTGATCGACGAACTCAACTTCCTCGACAAAAAGTACGGCGTCGGCTCGGTGGTGATCCACGATTCTATGTTCTTCCAAAACCCGTCCTGGCTGAAGGAGTGGGTGGAAAAATATCCGCGCCACGCCAACAAAGTCTGGCCTTACTGGGCGGCAGGACGCGCCGATACTGTACGCCAATGGCCTGATCTCTTTGAAGCCCTGGTGCGCGAGACCAATTGGAATCTCATCTCTATTGGTTTTGAATCGGGCAGCGACCGCATTTTGAAACTGCTCAACAAAGAATGCACCGAAGAGGACAACTACTTCGCCATTGATCTGCTCAACCGCATCGGCGATGAGATGGTGGCCGAAGGCAAGGAACCGCCCAAATTCTGGTCGAACATCATGCTCGGCATCCCCGGCGAGAGCAAAGAGGACGCTTTCAAGACTATGCGTATGTTGAAGCGGATGAAACGGGTCTTCCCGTCGATTTCGTACTATGCGCCTTATCCTGGCTCGGCGCTGGGTTTCCAACTGATCGCCGAGGGCAAGAGCATGATGAGCAAAGACAACTACCACCGCTTCCCCGACGACGAGAAGGTGAAGGGGGTGGACTATAGCTTTTACCGGGAGCTGTTGGCGGGCAAGTACGATGCCGAGGTGAACAGCGGTCTACCCGAAAGTGAGCGCCGCCGTGGCTATCAAGGGCTATATGCCGAGGCGCTGGTAAAGGCATAAGTGGCAGGTGTCACGAGAATAAAAGAGGACGGCGCAACCGGCATGGTTGCGCCGTTTTCATCCACGTGGTCTGTGCGTATGATCCATTGCCAGTATTTAACCTGCGCAACGACGAGTGAGTTATTGAATTAGTGGCCGTGCCCTTTCAGGCACAATGAAGAACGAAACCGCTGGCCGGACGAACAGTCCGACCTACAGAGGATATTTTCTGGTTAGCTGGCCTTCAAGCGCTGACCAACCAGAATCAAGAGAGCGCCGATGGTTGACAAAAGACGTGCCGTCAGGCTTGGCATATCAACAATCGATCCGCCGTAGCGATTCCTTTTGATTGCCGCGTCAATTCTCTCTTGATGCACAATACGAACTAACTGGATGTATGATGGATCTGATGTCATCTTTCCCTCCCCTGGCGGCCCGATTCAACGCCGCAGACGTAGTCACAGTTTTATCTCATAATGCTCTCTTGTTTCTAACTCCACTGCCATTATAGACAATGTCCTGGTATGATGATAGTGCCACAATGGGAGAAGATCGATAATACCAATTTTTGTTTCTTCCCAATACGGTATTATTGATTTTGGTTGATATTGCGTATAATTTGCATACCAACCATAAAGGAAGAGAAATGCGAATTCCACTTGATCAACAGAGCCCGGTTCCCCTCTATCGGCAGATCGAACGTTATCTGCGCCAGAGTATTCTCGCAGGTAAGCTTGCGGCAGAGACGCGCCTGCCCGCTACCCGCCAGCTTGCCCAAGATCTAGGCGTCAGCCGCATCACGGTCAACAATGCGTATGCTGAATTGGAAAGTGATGGTCTGATCTACACAGTGGAAGGAAGCGGCGCTTATGTAGCGCCAGCCAATCCGCTCCCAGCTTCGAATAGAGAGCCAGCGATTGTCTGGCCGCTGTGGCAATTAGAGGCGCAGGCAAGGGCTGAAAGCTCACCGGAAACGTCGTCAGAGCGGATTCCTCAGCGCCCGCGCCATCCTCACCCGATTGCCTTCACCGGGGTAGGGGATCCGCGCCATTTTCCCGTTCACGATTTCTACAAAGCCCTGAAGACCGTCCTTCACCGCGATGGCATTGCTGCGTTGGTCTACGGCGGTTTCGATGGCGGATACCGACCCTTACGTGAAACCATCACCCATATGCTGGCGAGCCAGGGCATCCAGGCCCATCCTGACCAGGTCCTCATCACGGCGGGTTCGCAGCAGGCATTGGCGTTGGTCTGTCAGGTACTCCTCAAGCCCGGCGATGTTGTTCTGGTTGAAAGCCCTACCTACAATGTCGCCCTGGATCTGTTTCGCTCGCTCGCTCTGAAGATCATCGGAGTTCCACTGGATGAGAACGGATTGCAGATCCAGGGGTTGGAGATGCTGCTCCAACAGCACCACCCCAGGCTGCTCTATACCATCCCAAATTTTCAGAACCCAAGCGGGAGTTGCCTGAGTGGGATACGCAGACGCCAACTGATTGCACTGGCTGATCGCTATAATGTTCCAATTCTAGAAGATGACTTCGCCGGCGATTTACGCTATGATGGGCGCACCCAACCTGCCATCAAAGCGCTTGATCCGGGGGGGAGAGCGATCTACACGGGTACTTTTTCCAAGATGTTGATGCCTGGGCTGCGCGTCGGCTTTTTGGTGGCAGAGGGGCCGATCTTTGGTAGATTGGTCGAAGCGAAGCGGGTCAACGATCTGGCGACGTCTAACTTGATCCAGCGCACTTTAGACGAGTATGTGACGATCGGGCGCTATCAGGCGCACTTGCGCCGTTCGTGCCGTATCTATCGCCAGCGTAGAGATGCCATGCTGGCGGCCATCCGACGTTACCTGCCGTCCGATGTACACGTGAACCCGCCCAAGGGTGGTCTCTTCCTTTGGCTGCGTCTGCCCGAAAAGGTCTCTTCGCTGGCTCTACTCCCGCTTGCGGCCGAGGAAGGTGTGGAGTATGCGCCAGGCAGTCGGTTCTTTCCAAACCCTGTGGACGGCGAAGGATTCTTGCGCCTTAATTTTGCCACCCAGACGCCGGAAGAGATCGAGGAAGGAATTCGACGTCTGGGGATGGCGTTGAGACGTTTAATAACAGGATCGCATGGCTAAACGCCAGTCTAGATAGCATGAAAGGTAGGGACAGTGAGCAGCTTTTCCAATCCACACTTTATGTATCTCTTCTCGATGAAGAACGGCAAGAAGAAGTTGGCCTACGGCGAGACGCCTGAGGACGCGCTGTCAATTTTGAGTATGCGCCTTTCGGCTGCGGAGATGGCGGAGATTCTGCCGGACCAGTTCGAGAAGATCAACCAGCGCAAGTTGCAAGAACACATCCACGAGTTGGGGTGAGAATCACATGTTCGGCTGGTTGCGTTGTCCCCGTCCACTCTCTGCGCAGCAGAAAGAGATCCTGCGCCTCGTGCATTCCGGGTGGACGTTGAAATCTCACCGCTATTTGGATGGACAGAAGATCTATCGCCTTCACGCGCTGAACGGGGAAGTCATCGATCTGCGTGACAGCGTTGTGGAGCCGTTGATTGCGCGTGGTTTCTTCCAGAGCAACCAAAAATTTCCTGCGGCGACCCTCCTCTTTACGCCCCAGGGCAGAGTGCTGGCCATGCAGGAAGCACGTGATTGGGGATCGGGTACTGGGAATTAGGGATCGGGAATCTTCTGCCTCTACTCCACCGACACCCCTAACTCTGCTGGCGTATCGGCACTGTACGGATTCTCAAACTCGATTTTGGGAAAACGATTCTGATCAAACGCCGCCAATCCCTCAGGACCAGCCTGGCTGATCTCGGCGTGGATGGCTTCGGCAGTTTCTCGGAACTTCCCCACCTGCACGCCCCGGCAGACCGGAGGCAGATCGCGCAGTTTGGGCAATCCGCGGCGGAACATCTTGAGCGCGCCGTGCCAGTTACCCCGCTCGATCTGCAAAAAGGCGACGCCCACTTGCAGGATCCCCTGGTAGAGATCGCGGATCGGGCGGGTTTCTTCCATCCACGCCAGTTCGAGATATTCGTGTTGCTCAAAGTATTCCCGACGGTTGAATTCAAGAAGCCCGTCCACGGCCAACTTGCTGAGGGGATCGTCGCTGCCATCCAATCTACGCACAGGGGGATCGAGGTAGCGCGTCACCAGATCGACCAGATCCTCCATCATCTTGCTGCGCGCCCAGGCGTGATCTGCGCCGGCCTGGCGCGCCCGTTTGAGGACCTCCACTTCGACATGGCTGCCAAAGGCGTAGATGGGGACGGCGCGTGTGTGGGGACGCATCTTGCAGCGGCGGATGGCCGTTTCCCAGTCGCCGGGCGTGTTGAGATCGACCAGCGCCAGCCACGGGAAATAGCGATCCACTGCGTCGACAAAGGCCTCGGGCGTCTCCACCGTAATCGGCGTCCCGCTGCGGGCGCGAACAACATCCTCAATACGGGCAGAAAAGAAGAGATCCGGTTCCAAAATGACGACGGCCTGCGTAGGCAATCCATCCGGCTTGGGCGCTTGAGACTGTGATAGATTCAACATTGTAGCCTTTCTTCCTTACGGGTGGATGCTCCAAATCGGCGTAGCATAGCATAGGGGAGATTGTGCGTAAATTCAGGCAGGCAGATCACATAGACTCTTGCTGGTATTTACGCACTTTATTCGCCCATCTGCTATACTGAGGTGCGTAAAATCGCGAGGATAGATTCCCCACGCGCCAATTCTTCAGGAGGAGCGTCAATGGTTGACGAGAGCAAATCAATGGTGAATCAGACAGTGGACTCGATTGAAGATCTCAGTTATGAAGAGGCGTACGCCCGGTTGCAAGAGATGCTCGTAGCGCTCGAAAGCGGTGATCTCCCCCTGGAAGATTCGTTGCAAATGTACGAACTCGGCACGCGTTTGGCCGCCCATTGCGCCCAAAAACTCGAAAAGGCCGAATTGCGTGTTCGTCGCTGGCAAGATGGCGCCGCCGCTCCCTTTGATGGGTGGCGCGCGGATGAATCTAACTAAGCGTTCGATCGATTCCAGGTAGAGGTGTGATGGAGCATTTCTGGTCAAACGATGTACTTTGGGTGCCGGTGACTGCCGCCCTGGGCGTACAACTCTATAAGTTTCTCTACGAGTGGATCCTGCGTCGCGATTTTGACCTGCGTGTCTTAACCAGAGCTGGTGGGATGCCCAGCAGCCATTCGGCGATGGTTACCAGTTTAGCTTCTGCCATTGGCTATCGCCAGGGTCTCTATAGCGATGTCTTTGCCCTCTCTGTGATCTTCGCCTTTATTGTTATGTACGATGCGACCGGCGTCCGTCAGGCTGCCGGCAAACAAGCAAAAGTGCTTAATCAGATCCTCCGTGAACTCTTCAGCGGCCAACCTGTGAGCGAAGAGGAACTCAAAGAGCTGATCGGCCATACCCCTTTCGAGGTCTTTGTGGGCGCGGCTGTGGGCGTACTCTACGCGATTATCTGGTTTGAAGTAACGGCCCGCTTTTAGCGGAACCAATGTCAGCCTATTTTTATGAATTTTCTTGTATAAATTTGTCCTCACCCTGACTCTGTGCTAGCATAGAAAGCTGTTGCTAAGCAAGCCGCAATCTTGATCTAAGTGCGGTGACAGCAGAAGAGCCTGGCGGGGCGTTGGTCTTACCCATTGCAGGTTACGCATACAAGTGGAGGAATCACATGCGACGTGTCGTTTTGATTAGACCCCATCGCGATGGACGAGTTTTTGGCAAAGCGCCTGGCTCCCCCTATACCCTCATGCGGTTGGCCTCGATGGTTCCCGATGAGATACCTGTTGAACTTTGGGATGAGGAACTGCGCCCCTTACCGCTTGACACACTAGGCGAAGGCGATCTGGTCGGCATCAGCAGCATGACCCTCACCATTGAGCGCACCGAGCAGATTGCACGCAAAGTGATGGCGCAGGGCGCGGGCGCGATTGTGGGTGGCGTCCACTCGACATTGATGCCAGAGCATGCCCAAACTTTTGCGCACAGCGTCTTTGTGGGGGAAGGCTACTACACCTGGCCGCAGGCCATCCAAGACTTTGCCGCCGAAGGGGTGAAGGGTCTCAAACCCGTCTATCGCGACGAATCATGGGCCAACCTGGCTGGGATCGCGCCCATCAAGGATCGGGTGATCCAGATGGTGGATGAGAACAGCAATTATTGGACGCCCTACATGGAGATCACGCGCGGTTGCCCGCGCAACTGCGATTTCTGTACGGCTATCCGGGTCAGTGGGCGACGTATGCGGTTGCGCCCTATCGATGAAGTCGTGGATGAGATCCAGCGTCGCGGCATTAAGCGTTTCTTCCTCACCGACGATAACTTTGGCCTCAACTTCTCCACCGATCCCGATTATTGTTCGGATCTATTTGATGCGTTGATGAAGCTCGATCTCAAAGGGTGGACCTGCCAATCGGAGATGAGCATTGCCAAATTCCCCGAACTGCTTGAGATGGGGAAGGCGGCTCACCTTGACAAACATTTCGTCGGCTTTGAGAGCGTCAACCCCGACAACCGCTCGTCGCTGGGCGGCAAGTCGAAAGGGGTGGCTATGCAGACCACCGAAGCCATCAAGAAGATCCACGAGACGGGCATGGGCGTGGTGGGCCTCTTTGTAATGGGCTTTGACCATGACACCAAAGAGACCTTCCAGGCCATGTGGGACTTTATCCGCACCAGTGAGTTGGATGGCGTCAGTTGTACTGTCCTCACGCCTTACCCGCAGACACCCTTCCACGATCTTTGTGTAGCGGAAAATCGACTGCTCGACGTGCCGTGGAGCCATTACGATACAGCCCACGTGACTTTCGTACCCAAGAATTTCACTGTGGATGAACTACGCGATGCCTATGACTGGCTCTGTCGCAAGCTCTACAGCCCATCGCAGATTGCACTGCGCGGGTTGCGGTCTTTGCGTCGTTACCCGATCAGCATGGCGGGCAAAAAGCTCTTTGGCAGCTTCAGCACCGATTATGGCTACCGGCGTGCGTATGGATGGCGTCACACGACTTAAAACGATTGAGTGAAGAATAAAGAATGAGGACGGCGAGTTGCTCGCCGTCCTCATTCTTCGCTCTTCACTCTTCACCCTTCAATCTTGATCTCGATCTCTGTCTCCCCGTGGCTTGTGCGCATTTCTATAGGCAAGCTCAGCTTGTTGAGAATCCTGAAAATCGCTGTATTGTCAGATTGAACCCCCGCAGTCAGAGTTTTGATCTTCATCTGTCGCGCTAGGGTGATGAGACGTCTCAGCATTTCAGTGCCGATGCCCTGGCCCTGATAATCGTCGCGCACGACGACGGCGACCTCGGCAGTAGAGGAATCTGGTTGATTTTCAGGACGGGCCAGACGCGCCACTGTAATCAGTTCCTCGTCTGGGTTGGTGACAAAACCCAGGATGGCGCCGCCCGTGGTGTGGTTATCAACCCCAGCCAATACTTGCGCGGTCTCCTGGATTCGTTTTTCATCGACATTTTGCAGCCCGATGTTAAAGCGACGACGTTTGGTATCCGGTGAAAGGTGATGAAAAAGTTTGATCAAAAGATCAGCATCTTCAGGTTGGATCAGCCGGGTGCGGATGCGGGTTCCCTGTTCCGTCTTAAACTCGGCTGTTGAATCAATGGAATGCAATGGGTTCACGAGATCTCCTCTTTTCCATAAGTTCACTACACTCTGCCAGGGGCGCTGGCTGAGGTCCATCACATCGAGTAGATGGTCTGGATGAGTAAAGTGGGATGTTAGTTCCCGGTGTTGTTGGGCAAGCGCGCCGACGACTACACAGCGCATCCCGGCGCGGGCGGCGGCCACGACGCCGTGGAGACTATCCTCAATCACGAGACATTGTTCCGGCGGCACGCCTGCCACAGCCGCGCCGCGCAGAAAGAGATCAGGGGCGGGCTTGCCGCGTGGCACATGAACCCCCGAAACCAGGGCAAGGAAGGCGTCGGCAATGCCCAACTCAGCGATGGTTCCAGCAATGTTCCCCATCGGCCCCGACGAACATACGATCTGGGGAATACCGGCGTTGCGAAATGCCGCCATCCATTCCAATACACCGGGCAGCACGGTCACTCGGCCGATCATGGCGCGACGGTAAGCGCTCTCTTTGTCATCGGCAATTAGGACATGTTCCTCGCGGTCGAGCGTTGGCAGCAGATCCGCCAGCAACTCAGGGTTGGACCGTCCAAAATCCCGCTCAAAATCAGCCCGGCTGTACGCCAATTGCCTGGCTGCCAATGTCTCCTGCCACGCCTCAAAATGGAGATCGCTGGTATCCGCAATCGTTCCATCTAGATCCCACAATACCGCGCCCACCGTCTGTTTCACCTGCGCCTCCAATTAATCGTGATTGGGGACTGGGGATTGGAGATCGGGGATCGGATTGAGATAAGTCAATCGCTTAATCGCTCAATCGCCCGTCAACGAGATTAGGCGATTTCAGAAGCTTGACACTATTCCCAGTCCCCAGTCCCCAATCCCTTCCATTCCAGTCTACCCTAACCGGTTCGAGATACAAAACACCGGAGCGCCGACCGGCCTCCGGTGTGAATGCGGAATGATGAATGCGGAACACGGAACGGCAGAGAGAGCGAGGGGTAACGGGATGATGGTTCACAAGCCCTCAATCGCTTAATCACCCAATCTCCTAATCTCTAATTCAGATCTCTATTACCCAATCCCCAGTCACCAATCCCCAGTCCCTACTTGTCACTTTAACTCGTTGCGCGTATACCCCAGGATGGTGCGGGCGACGATGAGCGTGTTGATCTGCCCGGTTCCTTCGTAGATGTCGTTGATCTTGGCGTCGCGCATCCACTTTTCGGCCAGAGTTTGGGTGGTGTAACCCAGCGGACCGAGCAGTTCCACCGCTTTTTGGGTGATCCAGGTGACGGCTTTGCCCGCCTTGACTTTGGACATGGACGCGGCCAGTTTGTTCTCCTCCCCAGCGTCAAGCAGGGCGGTGGCTTTGAGCGTCAGCAGCCAGGCCTGGCGCAATTGTACTTCCATCTCCAGTAAATCGGCCTGGGCTGCGCTGAGCTTCCAGCGCGGGGATTCGTAATCCATGCGCACGCCCTGTTTGGCCAGCGTATCGCGGCAGAACTCAAAGGCGGCGCGGCCAATCCCAATGGCGCTGGCAGCGACAATGGGACGGGTAGCGTCAAAGGTCTTCATGGCCCCTTTGAAGCCTTTGCCGCCCTTGCCTTGCTGTATATCCACATCGCCCAGCACATTGTCGGCTGGGATGCGGCAGTTATCGAGGATGAACGAGGCGGTGTCGCTGGCGCGGATACCCAACTTTTCCTCGACTTTGATGATCTTCAGCCCTGGCGTACCCGCTTCCACCACAAAGGGCTTCATGCCGGCGCGCCCGGCGTTCTTATCGACAGTGGCCCAGACGACGATCAGCCCGTCCGATTCTTCAAAGGCGAGTTTGCCGCTGGTGCAGAAGATCTTCTGCCCGTTGAGGATCCACTCGTTGGTCTTGGCGTCAAAGGTGGCGGTGGTCTGAATGTTGCTGGTATCGGAACCGGCCTGTGGCTCGGTCATCGCCATGGCGCCCCATTTGGGTTCCCCCTCGGTGAAGCGACGCAGAAAACGTTCTTTCTGCTCTGGCGTGCCTACAGCCTGGATGGCGGCGCCGGCCAGCGCGCTGGCGGGGATGCAGAGATAGACGCCAGCATCGCCCCAGCTCAGCATCTCGATCATGTGGATGAGCGACATATTGGCGATGCTTTGCCGCTTCTCAGCGGATTTCTTCTCGCTGCTGCCATTCTGTCCGCTGCCGTTGTGTCCATTGCTCTGCCCACTGCGGGCGCGGCGCAAGGACGCTTCCAAATTGGCGCGTTCCATTTCTTTCATCTGCGGCCACATCATGTGGACAAAGTTGACCGGCCGCGCGTGTTCGCTGTCATCCAACTCGCGACTTTCTGGGCGCATGACATTGGCGGCTACGATCTCCACCTGGCGCAGTTGTTTCTCAATCTCTTCGGGTGTACGAAATTCAATGGGCATCTGTTTCTCTCCTGAAGTATAGATGTTGGGCATTGGATATTAGGGATTGGGTATTGGCGTACTCGACGCCAATATCTAATACCCAATATCCAATATCCGCTCTTACGCCATCACCAATCCATCCCAGGCGGCAAAACCGCGGCCGTTGCGCAGCCAGAGTTCCACCGGGTGTTCGCGGATGTAGCCATGCCCGCCGAGGATCTGCACGGCGTTGTCGGTGACGTGCAGCACCATCTTATCGGCGGCGATCTTAGCCAGCGCGGCCAGCCGGGTGGCGTCCTCGCGATTGTCGAAGCGATAGGATGCTTCCCAAACTTGCAGCCGTACCCCTTCGATCTCCATTGCCATTTCGGCCAGCATAAAGGCGATGCTCTGGCGATGGGCGATGGGTTCGCCGAAGGCTTCGCGTTCCTTGGCGTACTTGAGCGCGTATTCGTAGGCGGCGCGAGCCTGCCCAACGGCCAGCGCCGCCGCACAAAGACGGCTCACCGTGAGCAGCCGGTTGAGGCGGATACCCTTCAGCCCGCCCAGCCGATTCTCGGCGGGGATGCGCACATTCTTAAAGGTGACGGTGTAGACCGCCAGCGCCCGCGCCCCCATCATCATCACTCGCTCCCCGATCTCAATGCCCGGCGCAGTAGACGGCGCAATGAAAGCCTGGGTGCGGCCCCGTTCCTGCGCGTAGACGAGGAAGAGTTCGGCCTCGTTTGCCAGCGGCACAAAGGTCTTGACGCCGTTGATCGTGTACTCGCTGCCCTCTTTTTCGGCAACCGTAGAAAGTTCCGCCGGATCGAATTGATAGACCGGTTCGATCAGCGCGGCAGTGGCTTTGGGGAAATCTTCATCGCAGAACTGGGGCAGATACGTGGCCTGTTGTTCCTTCGTCCCAAAGAGGGAGACGGGCAGGGCAAAGAGATTGGGCGAGAGCAGATGGAGCGAGATCCCTACATCGCCCCATCCCAGCTCTTCTAAAAAGAGGGCGCTGGTCAGGGCCGAATACTCACCAAAGCCGCCATATTCGGCATCGATGCTGGCCGGTAGCAATCCCAATTCCCAGCCTGTGCGCACAACGTTTTGCGGCACACATTTCGCTTCCTCGGCCTCACGGTAGATGGGGCGCACCACCTTTTCAGCATACCGGTGTACCGTATCCACGAGCATCTTCTGCTCGGATGTCATGTCAAACGAGTACATAGTCCCTCCAATTGGACGTAAACAAATGCGTTCAACAGCAAGTCATACGTGGTGGTTGATACGGTATCGCGGCCATGTTTTGCCCTCGTTGCCGTCCTGTTGATGCGCAATGATTTGGTTCGCATCCACTCCTACGGTACAATGGATGCCGCATCGATCAATTCGATATCATCGTGTGAGGATCTATGAAAGCGCCTGCGGACTGCCAATCAATCGACGAAGTTCGGTCTGAAATTGACCGCGTGGATCATGCTATTGTCGAACTGCTGGGCGAGCGTCGCCGTTACGTCCAGGCGATTATGCGCTTCAAACGCAACGAAGGGGATGTGCGCGCGCCAGCCCGGCAGGCGCAGGTGATCGCGGATCGCCGACGTTGGGCCGAAGATGTGGAACTCAATCCTGACCTTGTGGAAGAAATCTACCGCACCATTATCGACCATTTTGTGGCCGAGGAGATGAGGTTGCTGGCGGAGCATAACCGATCATGAAGATCGCCCTGGTCCACGACTGGCTGAATCAGATGGGCGGGGCCGAGAACGTGTTGGAAGAACTGATCGATCTCTTCCCCGGCGCGCCGCTTTACACAAGTATCTATGCGCCGGATCTCATGCCCAACAGCTACCGGCAGTGGCCGATCCGCACAAGTTTTATGCAACACCTGCCTGCGGTGACGACTCGGCATCAAGCCTATTTGCCCCTCTATCCGCTGGCCTTTGGTCAGACCGACCTGAGCGATTATGATCTGGTGTTGAGCAACAAGAGCGGGTTTTGCCACGGTGTGCGCACTCGCCGCGGCGACCGCAGAGCGATCCACATCTGCTATTGTTTGACGCCGACCCGCTATCTCTGGCTCTACGATCAATATCGGGAACGTGAGCAGATCGGCGGCGTTGTGAATGCGGTGTTGCAGCCTGTTCTCTCTGTGTTGCGACGCTGGGATTGGTCCGCTGCGCAACGTGTGGATCACTTCATCGCCATCAGCAATGAGGTGCAGAGCCGCATCCGCTCGATCTACGGTCGCAAGAGTGTTGTCATTCATCCGCCGGTGGATACAGATCGCTTCACGCCCGATCCATCTGCGCCGGTTGGGGATTACTATCTGATCGTCAGCCGGTTGATCCCCTACAAGCGCATTGATCTGGCGGTGCGCGCCTTTGCGGATCTGCCCCACGAGAAGCTCATCATCGTAGGCGAAGGACGCGACCGATCCATGCTCGAAGCGCAGGCGGCTGGCAATGTCACCTTTTTAGGCCGCCAATCCTGGGATCGATTGGTGGAACTGATGCGGGGATGCAAGGCGTTTCTCTTTCCGGGCCTGGAGGATTTTGGCATTGCGCCGGTTGAGGCCATGAGCGCCGGTCGTCCGGTGATCGCTTTTGCTGGCGGCGGCGCGCTAGATACGGTGATCCCTGGGGTGACGGGTGAACTCTTTGCGTCGCAGACCTTGGAATCGTTGCAAGAGGCTATAGCCGCCTTCGATCCCAAGCGCTATGATCCGCACACATGCCGATCCCAGGCCGAGCGCTTCAGCCGCCGCATCTTCCGCCAGAAGTTACGCGCTTTTGTGGAACAGGTCATACGGCTGCAAAATGCGGAATGACACGGTCCAAAGATGCGTCGAGCGGAATATCTAATACCCAATATCTAATATCCACTACGCATCACGGCGGGTTATGGAACTACTCGACTACTGGCAAATCCTAAAGCGGCGTTGGTGGATCCCTGTGGTGTTAACCGGGCTGGTGGCGTTGCTGAGTTTCTGGCAGTTGCGCCCTTGGCAGGCGCTTCCGCCGAGCTATTCGGCGTCCTTGCGGATGCTGATCGGCGCACAGCCATTGCCCGAAGCGGCTGCGTATGATCCACGCTACTATGCATGGTTGACCAGTGAATATTTGGTGGACGATTTTACCGAAGTGGTGCGCAGCGATCTTTTCACCAGCGCTGTGAACCGGCGGCTGGCGGAACAGGGCATCCAGATCCCTACAGGGTCGATCCGCGGCAGCGCCACGACCAGCCGACAACATCGGATCATCACCCTGTCGTTCCATTGGGGCGATCCTGCGCAGTTGATGAGCATTGCCGAGGCTACTGTGGCCGAGTTGACCGAAAATGCAGCTTCCTATTTCGCCCAATTGGGGACCGAATCTGCGATGGTCTCGTTATTGGATGGACCTGCCATCGGCGCGGTTGGCCCCGATCTGCGCAGCCGTTTGGAATTTCCACTGCGCGTGATCCTGGCCTTTGTAGCTGGGATAATCCTGCTTTTCGCCGTTGAATATCTCGATACATCCGTGCGTCAACCGCAGGATTTGGAAGCAGTGGGATTGCCCGTGATCGGCATCATCCCCAAGAAATAGGACGACATGACTGTAATGAGTAATGAGTAATGAGTAAAGTCTCGTTAACGGTGTTGGTTCCAAGTCTTGGAACCAATCTTGTCGACAAAGAATTACTCATTACTCGTTACTCATTACCTCTGAAGGAGTTACCGATGACGATTCAAGATTATCTACGCATCCTGCGCCGGCGCGGCTGGATCATTGTAGCCGCTGTGATCCTGGCGGGTGTGGCTGCGTTTGGCGTCAGCAGTTTGCAGATGGAGATGTACCGCGCCACAGTGCAGGTGAGTACTGTCCCCGCCCGCCCGGATTGGGGATTGGGCAACATGGCCAAGGATCTCATGCGCAACTTCGCCATGAACATTCGGACACCGGAAGTGGCGCAACGCGCCATCGATCGCGCCAAATTGGACATGAATCCCTACGATTTTCTGGGCATGACCACAGTTTCGCCCGATTCCAGCACCTTTGTGGTGAAGATCGAAGCGCGCTCGCGCGATGCCGAAGTCGCCAAACAGATGGCGTTGGCGTTGGCCGATGAATTTGTGGAAGAGCGCACGGCCTACTACGCCCAACAGGACAAAGAGAACCGCATTGAAGTCAAGATCGTGAGCCGGGCGATTGAAGCGCCCCGTTACCAACCGCAGCCGTTGCTCAACGCCATTGCGGGGATGGTACTGGGGTTGCTGCTGGGCATCGCCGTCGTCCTCTTGTTGACGTGGATGGAAGCCGATCTGCTGCGCACACCCGAATCTGTGGAACGCACCCTGACCATTCCGGTCCTCGGCGCCATCCCCACCCTGAGCGGACAACCGACGGCAACCGCCGCGCCTGCCCCGCCATCTTATGTAGGGAAGCCCAAGACGGCGTAAATCAGGTGTGCAGGTTGCAAGTTGCAGGTTCGCAGATTGCAAGTATGCAGATGGCAATCAATCACGTATCACATATCACGTTTCATGCATCACGCAATACCCAATACCTTAATACCCAATATCTAACACCCAATCACTAATCGCCAATCCCATGTCCTTGATCACACTCACCGATCCACGTAGCCCTGCCGCCGAGGCGTACCAGAGTCTACGCACCAACATAGAATTTTCCGGGTTGGAGCGATCCCTGCGGTCGCTGCTTGTCACCTGCGCCGATCCCGAAACGGACAAAAGCCGCGCCCTGGCCAATCTAGCCGTCGTCATGGCCCAGGCCGGGGATCGGGTAATCGTCGTGGATGGCGATCTGCGCCGCCCGCAGCAACATGAGATCTTCAGCCTGGGCAACAGCCGCGGCCTGACCGACTGGCTCAAGGACGGTGGCGCGCCATCGCTCCAAGAGAGCGCAACGCCAGGGTTGCGTGTCCTCACATCGGGTCCGTTGCCGCCCAACCCGGTAGCGCTGCTCAGTTCCAACCGGTTGGGTGAACTGCTGGCCGAATTGGGCAACGACGCCGACTATGTCCTCTGCGATGCGCCGCCCGTATTGGCCGTCACCGACGCCGCGCTCTGGGCCGGGAAAGTGGACGGCGTGCTGCTGGTGATCAACGCTGGGCGCACCAAACGAGATCAGGCCAAACGCGCGCGCGATGTGCTGGAAAAAGTACGGGCGCGCATTGTCGGTGCTCTACTCATCAATGCCGAAGAAGACGCTGCTGTGGGCGGACGTTACGGCGCATAGTCACGTTCACTCATCAACTATCTCAAATTCCAATGAACTAGCGACGAAGAAGGTACCATTTATGAAGGGGATTCTACTCGCCGGTGGACACGGGACGCGACTCTATCCATTGACAATTGGCATTAGCAAGCAGATACTGCCTGTCTACGACAAGCCGATGATCTACTATCCGCTGTCGATGTTGATGTTGGCAGGCATCCGCGAAATTTTGGTCATCAGCACACCGGACGCCTTGCCGCACTTCCGCGCGCTGTTAGGGGATGGCCGCCAGTGGGGGGTCGAGTTCAGCTATCAAGAGCAGCAACAACCGCGCGGCATCGCCGAAGCCTTCATCCTCGGCAAAGAGTTTATCGGTGATAGCCCTGTCTGCCTGATTTTGGGCGATAACATCTTTTATGGACACGGCTTGCCCGAAAAGTTGATCGCCGGCGCACAGCAGAAACAAGGAGCGCGCATCTTCGCCTATCCGGTCCGAGATCCAGAGCGCTACGGTGTGGTAGAATTTGACGCAACCGGCAAAGCCCTGAGCATCGAGGAAAAGCCCAAGCAGCCGCGATCCCATTACGCCGTGCCGGGGATCTACTTTTACGATAATCAGGTGGTGGGCATTGCCGAAAACCTGACGCCATCCGCCCGCGGCGAATTGGAGATCACCGACGTCAACCTGGTCTATCTGGCTAGAGGCGAACTGCGGGTGGATATCCTGGGGCGCGGCTTTGCCTGGCTCGACGCCGGTACGCACGAATCCCTGTTGCAGGCTGCCAACTTTGTGCAGGCTTTGCAAGAGCGCCAGGGTATGATGATGTCCTGCCCGGAAGAGATCGCTTTCCGCCGCGGATACATTGATCGATCCCAACTTGAACGGCTGGCGCACAGCATGAAGAGCAACGGTTACGGTCAATACCTGCTCCGCCTGGTGAACGATGAGCTTTGATCCATCCCGGATCAACGGTGGCTAGAAAAGTTGGATCGTATGGAGACGCAGACAATTCGCTCGGTGCCGGGATTTGCCGCCGCCGTGCGTCGTAGCGATCAAGGGAATCTGCCTATCTCTAGCGCTTCCCGCTTGCTGGCCCAGCCGCTTGTGCCCTTCTATCAGTTGGAAGGCGGCGATCTGGAGAAAGAATGCAGCAGCGCCGCTCACACCATCGCCAATGTGGCTGACAAGTTGCGACGACTCTCCAGCGCCTACGGGGAATGGCAGCATTTCGACGCTCCGGCCTTTTTCGATCTCTACCCAACACAGGTAGATCTGCTTCTACATGTGGCTGAACGGGTGAGTACGGTCCACATCACTTTCTACGCCGATCTGTTGCTGCCCTCCTTTCAGCGCATGGAGCAATATTGGTCCGATGAATTCTTCCCCGCTTACCAGGCGGCCTATCCTTTCGAGCAACGCACAGACAAGCGATCATCCTACACCCGCCATTTTTTTGAGATCACACAGCCCAAAATGATCGCCTATTTTCAGCGAACGCTTGCTGTTGTCCGCTCTGTGCGCGAGACGCTGAGCGAAGACATTGGCTTTCTAGCCACGGCTGGCGGCAGCGAGGAGCGAGCGCAGTGGCAACATTATTGGCCCCGTCGATCCGCCCAAGCGCTAGACAAGATCCTGCTGTTGCCGCTCGAACAACTACCAACCTTGACCCTTTCCATGACCTTTCCACTACCTGCGCATCGCCAACCTGGGCGGCTGCGCCGGTTACGCCGCATGTGGCGGAGCAAGCAGTGGCGTAAAGCGGGTGACTGGTGACAAGTGACTGGGGACAAGGGGATGACAATCTTTCCCAATCCTCAGTCACCAATCCCCAGTCACTTTCTACACAAAAGGAGAATCCTCAATGCAAAACATCTTCGTGACCGGCGGCGCCGGTTTCATTGGCTGTAATTATGTCCGCCTATTGTTGGAGAAACATCCCAACTACCGGGTGATCGTCTTTGACAAGCTGACCTATGCCGGGCGGCTGGAGAATTTGCAGGATGTGGCTGCGGTTTACGCCGATCGATACACCTTTGTGCAGGGGGATATCTGTGATGCGCAGATGGTGGAAGCTACCATCCAGCAGCATGATGTGGATACCATTGTCAATTTTGCCGCCGAAACCCATGTAGATCGCAGCATCCTTGAGCCGGATGCCTTTGTCAAGACGGATGTTTTTGGCACCTATACCCTGCTCGAAGCGGCGCGCAAATTAGGAAATCTGCGCTATCACCAGATCAGCACCGATGAAGTCTACGGCCACATTGAAGGGGATCAGCGCAGCGAGGAGGGCGACAAATTGCATCCGCGCAGCCCTTACTCGGCCAGCAAAGCCAGCGCCGATCACTTTGTCCACGCGTATCACATCACCTATGGGCTACCCATCACCATCAGCCGCGGGGCCAACAACATTGGTCCGTATCAATACCCCGAAAAGGTGGTGCCGCTCTTTGTCACCAACGCCCTCAACGATCAGCGGCTGCCCGTTTATGGGGACGGCAAGCAGATGCGCGATTACCAATATGTAGTCGATCACTGTGAGGGCATCGACTTGATCCTCCACAAGGGCGAGATTGGCGAGGTTTATAATGTCGGCACCGGCCAGGAGATGACCAATTTGGAGATGGTGGAGATCCTCTTGGATGAACTGGGCAAGCCGCGCAGCTTGATCCAACACGTCGAAGACCGTCAGGGGCATGACCGCCGCTATTGTATGGACGTGCGTAAGATCATGGCGCTGGGCTGGGAGCCATCCCACACGCCAGAGGAAGCGATCCGTGCGACGGTGCGCTGGTACGTCGACAACCGCTGGTGGTGGGAACCGATCCGCAGCGGCGAATTCCGCCAGTATTATGAGCGCGTCTACGGCAATCGAAAAGTATTAGCGTAACACCGCACGCCCATGTCTATCCGTTTGGGAGAGGCCGCCGATCTTCCTAAAATCCGCCATCTGTTGCGCAGCAGCCGTAGTTACCTCAACGCGGGTCTGGAAGATTTGCCGAACCTGCTGAACAACGCCATCACGGTGGTCGGTGAGGATAAAGGGGGCGAGTTGTGGGGATTCCTGGCCTTTCAAATCGAATCACGACCGGCGACGCTGCCGGCCCGCGCCGCAACCCGTGTTTCTTTGCGAGGGGCGGCTGTGGTGCAGACGCTTTTCGGCGGGCCGCGACTCCCCCGGCTGATCAATGCCTTGTTAAAAGAAATTCCCCAACAGGATCAACCGCTGCAACTTTTTGCCCTGCCCGCTCACAGTTGGCTCGGATCGGCGCTACAGCAGAGTGGCTTTCGAGAGGTAGATCAGATCCGTTTCTATGTGCGCACCCAACGCGAACTTCCCATCTTGCCCGGCCCGGCTCAGTTACGTCCTGTGCAGGAAGCCGATCTCGATCCGCTGGCACTTTTGGACAGCGAAACCTTTGATCCGCTCTGGCATATGGGGCGTGCGGATCTGCTCCAACTATGTTTTACAGCGCGGGTCCAAGTGGCTGAAATCGAGGGGCAATTGGTGGGATATACGGCCACTGCTGTATATGTAGAGTCAGACCACCCCTTCACTCGGAGCGAAGCCCAGATTGTACGTATCGCTGTCCATCCGTCAAGACAGGGACAGGGGATTGGCCGACAGCTACTGGTTGATAGCATCGTCTATGCCCATTCACAAGCGATCTATCAGATCCAACTCAATACACAAGAGAGCAACAAAACCTCTCAGCGCCTTTACGAATCCTTCCAATTTCGCGCGCAAGGAAAGAATGTTCCTGTGTTGATCTTGAACCTGCCTGGCGGAGGTGATTTGGGTTCGGTGACTGGGGATTAGGATGTGTGGTTGCCCGGGCTCACAATTCCAGTAGTTCACGATTTCGTATGTTCTGCGTCGGTCCGTGACCGACCTGCCGCCGGGTCACGCACCCGGCTAGAGCGCAAATCGTGAATTACTGAATTTGCGTCTGCGCCGACGCATTATGGCTTCAACGTCTAGGGCAATCGTATCTCCTGGCCAATGGCGAGGAGGGAGTTTTCGCCCATATTGTTAACACGCATCAGCGTGTGCCAATCCACGCTATATCTGGCTGCAATACTCCAGAGCGTGTCCCCTGTTTGTACAATATGAAAGCGGTTTGATTGTTGGGTCAACGTTTCAGCCCCATTCGTAACTGCTCTCTCTGTCTCGGCGCCACCTGTCGCTGGTGTGGGGATCTTCACCTGAGCGCCGATGGAAAGGATAGAATTCTCGTTGAAATTATTATATGTAGCCAGCGTTTCCCAGTTTACGCCGTGGCGCAGGGCGATGCCGTAGATCGTATCGCCTTCGACGGCCGTGTAGAAGATCTCGTCAACGTTAACCGTAGCCGTTTCCACTACAGCGGCTGATTGGGTGAGAGGCGCCCTGGCTATCTGTTGCTCCACTGAATCCACGCCGGGCAGG
The DNA here is from genome assembly GCA_019637695.1 of Caldilineaceae bacterium. Lineage (GTDB taxonomy): Bacteria > Chloroflexota > Anaerolineae > Caldilineales > Caldilineaceae > RI-153. The sequence goes on from JAHBVG010000044.1 coordinate 31,498, forward strand.
ACAATCTGGCTACCTACCTTCAAGACCGAAAATTCGCCCAGTCCATTGGCGCGGGCCATCTGCTGCCAGGTCAACCCATAGCGAACCCCTATCGAATAGAGTGTATCGCCCTGTTGCACAGTGTAGCGCGCGCCACTCTGCGGAACGGCGGGTGGGGCCGCCACGATCACTTGTGGCATGGGCGCCGTCGCGTTCTCAGGCACAAGGGCAATACCAGCCTCCTGATTGTGGCTGCCTGTGGTGAAATCCACCACCAGGATCAATCCCCATCCCTTAGGATGCGGATAGGTGCCCAACCCCATTTCCTTGTACGAGCGATTGAGGACATTTTGTCGATGAGGCGGATCAGTCATCCACCAGCCTATCCCCTTTTCCACAGTATCCGAGACAACCCAATTTTCACCGGCCCAGCCGTTGATGGCGTAACCTGTGCGCGTAATACGCAGGTGGACATTGCTGCCGTCGCTGCCGCTGTGCCCATAGTGACCTGTGGTCACCATGTCATGGATATGTCGATTGACAGCCAGATTTAGGAGGGGATGGACGGCCAGAGGAGGGAGACCGGCCTCAATGCGCAGACGGTTGATCGACAGCGCTGCTTGCCGCGCTTCAGGTGAAAGATCACTGCTCGGCTGCTGCAACGGCGCTAAACGCGCCTCGGCCCGTAGGGTGGGCGATGTTGTCATAATCAGCAAGAGTACTACACCAATCACCAGGACGATCCGTTGCAACCTGCACGGGTAACCATCCCTATTCAATTGAATCGAGTCTCTCATGCGTTAATCTCCTTGATGCGCCATTGTAGCAAAAGCAGTCGACAATGACGAATCCAAGATCGGCGCAGAAAGGGGAATTTCGGTCAAAGGTATGTAACAAACCTCCACCGTACGATTGCTGCCTATAAATCGTAGGATTGGAAATAAGTGTGAATCAGGTTACTTGTCAGTCATCCATCTTTTCAGTAGAATGGATGTGTCAGCTTTTGATCGGAATATCATGGAATTTGTGCCAAGAATAGAGAGCCGATAGTCTGGGCGGGTACGGCAACACTTGCAATTGACGGTTGCTGTAGTAAGGTTCTACAACCACAGTCAAGACAAGCGGTGCCTCCCTGGGTAATCGGTGAGGAGTGGTTCGTTTGGCAATTCGCCCTTTTACACTTGGCGATATTATTCTATTACAACGACTGAGTCGATATGCTACGCAACTGCATATCGAAAAAAGTCTGTTACAGCATCAATCCTGCATGTGGGATGCTCTACGCACTGCTCTGCCGTGGGTAAGTAGCCCTGGTATGACCTATGTCCTGCGTCAGGAAGAAAATGGGCTGGCCCGCGCCGGTTTGCTTCAACTTGAGGTACGCCCGGAACGCCCCGAAGCCGATGTTGTCCTGCTGACGCCTGCACTTGACGCCCCTCAAGGACATCCCGCCATCTGGCAAAAATTGCTTTCCCAAAGTGTTCAAGAATTGGTGGATCGGCAGATCAACCGGCTTTACAGCGATCTGCCCGACCAGCCGCTTGTCGTCAACACGTTCAAACAGGCAGGGTTTCAACTCTACACCCGCGAGACGATCTGGCGGCTGGCTGCTTTACCACAGAACTGGTCTCTCTTTTCGTCCAGCCCGGTCCGCGTGCAACGCTCTGAAGACAATTGGAACCTTACCCGTCTTTACAGCCGTATTACGCCCATCTCTGTGCAGCAGGCTGAGGGCATTGTTGCGTTCGATACCAAAGAGAGCGCCGACACGTTGAACTCCCCCATCCTGGTGGATGATTTAGGGTTGCCCAGGAGCCAGTTCGTTTTAGACGGGCGTGATGGACTGGATGGCTTTGTGCAACTGATCTGGGGCCGGTTAGGCACATGGATCCGGTTGTGGGCCGATACCAACAATCCAAATACTGAGGCGATTCACTTGCTCTTGCGTCATGCTTTGTCAGAAATTTTTCAAGATCGCAACACGCATCCTATCTATATTTCAGTGCGTGAATATCAATCGGGGATCGAGTCCATTCTATCGGATTATGCGTTTGCCCCTTTCACGGATCGGGCGCGTATGGTGCGTCACATCTGGCAGTGGGCCTATCGGCCGGTCGCCGTACGCGTACCATCTTTAGAATCGGTGCGTGATGTCGTGCCGGGATCATTGGTGATCCCCAAGGCTGTCGGTGATGAAACAGAGGGCGGTATTGCCGCGGCTGTAGGCGAGATACAACCTGCTCTCGGATCTGTTATGACGAAAGACTAACAAAGATATAATGTTATCAGCATGTGATCCTAATGTGAGCCTGAGATAATGAATAGAACTACTCTTTTTATTGGATGACGAGACCGGTGCAATATGCGACGATTGACAACGAAACGGAACAATTTCTTGAGGGCGGACGTATCTTAAACAAGTGAGCGTATTTAACCTTGCGGCACCAATCCGTTGATTGACGCCCTAGCAAAGAGTAATAGAGCACACAAAACCATTATGGCAAAACCACAAGAGGGACAAATGGCTATCGATCACGATCGATTGCCCAACCTACAACCGAATATGAAAGCCCATCTCGATACAAGCAAGATGACGCTGAAAATCACCGATGATTTAGATCTGCTTCTGCAAGTATTACCTGAACGTATTCAGGTCGCCTTGCGCGAAATTGGACGCGCAGGAGAGCTGATTGAAATAGTCATGGATCTGGGGCGTCTGCCAGAAGCGCGCTTTACCGATAGCGAAGAATACCTGAGTACCGACGAGATCGCCGATGAAGATTTACACCAGGTGATTGAAAATATCGGCGCATTCGGTGCGGATAACCGGGCTGGCATTGAGCGCACCCTTCACCGCATCTCGGCCATGCGCAACCGCCGTGGGGATGTCATCGGCCTTACCTGTCGCGTGGGCCGCGCCGTCTACGGCGTGATCGATATCATTGAAGATATCGTCATGAGCGACAAGAGCATCCTATTGTTGGGCCGCCCTGGTGTTGGGAAGACCACATTGTTGCGCGAAGCGGCTCGTGTGTTGAGCGAAAAGAAGCGAGTTGTTATCGTCGATACTAGCAATGAAATCGCCGGCGATGGGGATATTCCACACCCAGCGATTGGCCGCTCGCGGCGTATGCAGGTCGCCACCCCTATGCTTCAACACGAAGTGATGATCGAAGCTGTGGAAAATCACATGCCCCAGGCGATTGTCATCGACGAGATTGGGCGCGAGCAAGAAGCTGTCGCTGCACGCACAATTGCCGAACGCGGTGTACAGTTGATCGGCACTGCCCACGGCAACAGCCTGGAAAATCTGCTCATGAACCCGACGTTGTCGGATCTGGTGGGCGGTATTGATTCTGTCACCCTTTCGGATGAAGAGGCGCGCCGCCGCGGCACCCAGAAAACAGTGCTGGAACGTAAGGCGCCGCCTACCTTTGAAGTGTTGATCGAAATTCAGGATCGCCAACATATGATCGTCCACCACGATGTGGCCGAAGCCGTCGATTCCTTGCTGCGCGGCTGGACGCTGACCCCTGAAGTTCGCTATCTCGATCAGAATCAAAAAGTCCAACGCAAGCAGGTTATGAGCGCAGCCACGCGCAATGAACAGGCTCGCGTGGCTGGCGACGGCGGCATGGGGGGGCGCGCTGGTCGCAGCAGTGGCCGCGGCGGACGTGATAATTACGGCGAAGGCCGTCGCAATGGTCGCCGTCAACAAGGGCCAGCCGAATGGCAGGATATCATCCCCGGGCCGGTGGAGGCGGAGGCAGAAGCCAGACCCGCGCGCAAAACACAGCGCGCCACTGTCAACATCTTCCCCTATGGCATTGGTCAGAATCGACTGCGCTCGGCGGCCAAAAATTTGAACGTACCCGTGGAGATCGTCAACGAACTGCGCGACGCCGATATTGTGATGACCCTGAAGAATTACTTCCGGCAGAAGCCACAGCCGATTGTCGACGCCGAGCGACGCAACACCCCGGTCTATGTGCTGCGCAGCAATACGGTGACCCAAATGGAGCAGTGTTTGTTGGATGTCTTCCAACTTTCCAGCGAAAATTCTGAGGACGCCTTCGACGCTGCCATGCGCGAAACCCAGGATGCCATCCAACGACTGCTGCGTGGAGAGGAATCAGTGGAGTTAAGCCCGCAAGCCGCAGCCATCCGCAGCCAGCAGCATCAATTGGCCCGCGCCGCCAACTTGATCAGCCACAGCTACGGGCGCGAACCCCATCGACGGGTACGCATCTTTAGCCAGTAGCCGTTCCTATTGCTCAAAGTTCTAACGCCCAGCGCGATCTCGCGTTGGGCGTTTCCTTTGGGTACGTCCCAGATGCGGGGCGCTCAGGTCGGGTCCGTGACCCGGCCGCCGCCGGTCACGGACCGGCGAGAAGTATTCTCACCCCAAATTTGAGACGCGCCCTTTCCTTTGGTGCGGATGGGAGATTCTTCCTCGCTAATGCTATAATGCCCAAATCAATGTTAAATGCGCATCCGAGGCAATCTTTAAGATCCACCTTTCGCTGTCAATCATCCCCGGAGATGAGAATCATCGTGACTCTTTTTATTACCTTTGAAGGGCCCGAAGGTAGCGGCAAGACGACGCAAGTAGGGCTGTTGAGTGAAGCACTGATCGACAAGGGATGGTCTGTGTTGGCAACGCGAGAACCGGGCGGCACGCGCATTGGCAATGCCATTCGCAATCTGCTGCTCGACGTGGATCATACGGAGATATCGGCGCGGGCAGAGACTTTGCTCTTCAATGCCGCCCGTGCGCAGATTGTAGATCAGGTGATCCGCCCTGCATTGGACGCCGGGCAGATCGTCCTCTGTGATCGATACGCTGACAGTACGCTCGCCTATCAAGGATACGGGCACGGTCAGAATCTAGACGAGCTAGGCATGTTGATCCATTATGCTACGGCTGGATTGACGCCGCACCTGACCATCTATTTGGATGTTGTGCCAGAGGACGGTCTGCGCCGCAAACGCAATGCGGACACCCCTGAATGGAACCGGCTCGACGCCAAACAATTGGCCTTCCACCAGGCTGTCCGCGCTGGTTATTTGCAACTCGCCGCCGCTGATCCCAAGCGCTGGCTCGTCATTGATACCACCCAAGACGTGATGAGGGTCCACGCGCAAATTTTGGCTGAAGTCAAAAGACGTTTGGGCAAGAGAGTAGAGGAACAGCTATGAAATTGGTGATCGCCATTGTCAACCACGATGACAGCCGCAACTTGTTGGATCGCCTGAGCCGCGCCGGTTTTTCGGCCACGGTCACCGCTTCTGCTGGGGGGTACATGCACCTGGGCAGCGCCACCATCTTCTGTGGTGTGGATGACAGCGACGTTGAGGAAGTCCTCGCCATTGCACGTGAAAGCTGTACCAGCCGCATCCAATATGTGACGCCGCTGCCGCCAGTCATGGAACCGGGCGAGATGCACATCCCCACGCCGGTGGAAAAACAGATGGGCGGCGCAGCTATCTTTGTGGTGGACGTAGCCCATTTTGAGAAGATTTAGGACACAGAGGAGCCACGTATGGCCAAGCGCTATCCTTTACCCGCCGAACCCGTCTGGGAAATCGCCGAACTCTATCCGAATCAGGGGCAATGGCACGAACAAGAGTACCTGTCGCTGGAGACCAACCGCCTCGTCGAGTACGACGACGGCTTTGTGGAGGTGTTGCCTGTGCCTACCGACAAGCATCAAGCGATCCTTGCTTTTTTATTTTTAGCGCTACAAACTTATGTCGGCAAATACGGCGGAATTGTGCGTTTTGCGGCGCTGAGGTTACGTCTGTGGAATCGCAAATATCGAGAGCCAGATTTGATGTATGTCTTGCCGGATCATCATCACTACCGAGGAAATCGTTACTGGGACGGCGCCGATCTGGTCGTGGAAATTGTCAGCGGCGGCGCCGAGGATCGGGAACGAGATCTGGTGATCAAGCGATCTGAGTACGCCCAGGCTGGTATCCCCGAATATTGGATCGTAGACCCAGAAACGGCGACCATCATTGTGTTACAGTTGGATGGGAATAACTACATCGAACATGGCGTCTTTGGCCGAGGCGAAATAGCGACTTCAGTTCTACTCGAAGAATTCACGATCAGCGTGGATGCTGTACTGGAGGCGGATTAGCAACTGTTTCAGATTTGGTTCTTGAAACGCACGGACTATTTGTCCGTGCGTTTTTGATTGCGATTCCCCAGCAGCCCGCCGAAGAACATCTGCCTGAGCATGCCGGGCTGATCCTCTTTCTCGAACGTCACCACGCGATCCCAATCTTTCAACTGTGCCTGCCGTTCCCAGCGGACGCGCTCCTCAGCGGCTGTCGTGAGGAGCTTGCCAAGCCCTTCTTCATCCTCGGCCGAGAGGATCTGTCGCCAACTTTGCAGCAGATCTTCCACCTGGCCCAGGCTGCGCAGGATGTTTTCGCGGTTGGAAAAGAAGGCGCGCGCCAGTTCCTTGCCATTTGGACCAATATCGGTGGCCTGGGCAAATTGTCTGCCCGCCAACTTTTTACTGTCGCGCCAGCTTGGGGTCGCGCTGCTCGTGTACATCAGGGCAGCGCCCATCAATCGGGGCAGATGCTCGACCAACGCGATAATGCCATCATGTTCCGCCGCATCGACATAGAGAGGCGTTGCCCCGATCCGGCTGACCAAATTGTTGATCAATTCGAGCGCGCCTGACTCTGTATCTACCTCCGTGCCAATGCAGAATTGGATGCCATCAAAGAGATCCGGGCGTGGATCTAATAGGGATCCCAGACCAGTATAGATAGGGTGACCGACAACAAAGTGGATGTGAGGAGGCAGCACGCGCTGGGCAAGATCTAACATGGGTTGCATCACATCGCTGATACAAAGGATCACCGCGCCTTCGTGCAGATCCTCGTGGATCTGTTCGAGCAATTCGGGCATTTCGTCCAGCGGGATGGCGGCGATCACCAGGCTGGCATTGTCGCAGGCATTGTGAAGGTTCCACTCGGTACGCTGGACTGCGCCCATTCTTTTGGCTGCCGCGGCCAGTTCCGGTTCGCGGTCGTGGCCGACAATTTCAAAACCAAGCGGCTCCCGTTGCAACGCAGCGCCCATGCTCGCGCCCGTCAGGCCAAGGCCGATAATGGTAATCCGGGACTTTGCCATGAAGATCTCCTCTGTGAAGAAGGGGATTGGTGACTAGGGATTGGGGATTGGGCAGATCCGATCCTAATCCTTAGTCACCAGTCCCCAATCCCTAATTCCTACTATCCGCCCATTGGAGCAGAGTCAACAATTCCTCGTTGTACGTCTGCGGCGAGCCACTCAACGTATCCTGATGGTGCTCGATCAGCCAGCAGGTGAGTTCGCTACAGTCGGCTTCGGCAGCCCATTGAGCGCCAATGCTGGGGTGGGCCAGGTGGACATGCAGCAGATAACGCCATCCCTGTGCGGGATCGTTTTGTGCAAGCCCAGCGATCCATTGGGGCAGCAACGCATCAAGCAGGACGAGCGGTCCTTTCAGCCAGGGCGAGAGTTGAACACCGATCTGCCCCGCGGCGCTTTTTCCCACATCGTGCAATAACGCCGCCGCCGCCAGGTCAGGATCGGACAGGTCCTCGCGCTGAAGCATGTAGAGGACATTGAGACTATGCCGTTGCGCATCCAATGGCATGTGGCAGAAGCGAGTGAGGGCTGCTTTGGGCAATACCTGTGCCACGACCAACATTTCATCAGCACTGACGTGGGCCGTGATCCCGCGCACAAATTGGCGTAGACGGTAGAAGATGCGGAGCGGCAGCCAGGGCTTGGGAGAGATCACAGATAGATCTGTTCTCCGGTGTTTGCCGGTTGAAGGGCGAGACGAACGCGTTTGAACATGGATATTCATACTCATAATGAAGGGGATGATATCGAAAAATTGTCGGAGGATCAAATTGCGTTTGGGGATCAGGGACTGGGGACTGGGGATCGGCAAAGTTTCCCGATCCTCAGTTCCCGATCCCCTACAAAAGGATATTAAAGAGCGTCTCCGTAATCTGGCGCACTGGCCCAACAATCACCCCCGGTGCCATGAAGATCACCAGAATGAGCAACAAAAACCCATATCGGCTTAACATCACTTGTAGATCATAAAAATTGCCTGGCAGCAGGGCAAAGAGAATGTGGGAGCCATCCAGCGGTGGAATCGGCAAAAGGTTAAAAACGAAAAGCAAGACGTTGATGAAAATAAACGATTGGACAAAGTCAATGTAAAAGCTTACAAAGAAGCTGGGCAAAACGCCGCTAAGGCTTGGGAGGACGCGCAAAGATAGAATGAGCAGCGCAGCCAGCAACAAATTACTCATTGGTCCGGCCAGCGAAACGAGGATCGATCCCAGCCGCACGTCAATATTGATGTTGCGAGGATTCCACGAGACAGGTTTCGCCCAGCCGAAGCCAGTCAGAAAGATGAAGATCGCGCCCATGGGATCAATGTGGGCCAGCGGGTTAAAGGTAAATCGTCCCTGTGTACGCGGCGTGGGATCGCCCAGGGCAACGGCTGTGGCAGCATGCGCCATCTCGTGGATGGGAAAGGCAATAAAGACAATGGCCGCCGCCGCCAGGATCCAACTAGGGTTGCCCAATCGTCCCAAGGGGCTACCACCCACCAACGCCATGCCCAAAAGGATGAACGCCGCCACGAGGATCACGCCGATCTTTTGATTCTGAGTTAATGCATTCCAGCCATAGCCGGAGGGTCTGCGGTACATGGTGAAGCCCTTTCGTATGTAGGTGATTGGGTATTCGATATTGGATATTAGATATTGGGCGTCTGGTTCCCAGTCACCTATCCCCAGTCACCTGTCCCCAATCATTTCAGTCGATAATGGCGCGCCTCAACCCCGTGGAAGTGGGTCCTCTCTACCAATTCGCCATTTGTATCCAGCCAGCGATCCATCAACCGTCGAGGATCCCAAGAACCGGCTTCGGCCAGCAGCACCCAGGCTTGTTCATAGCCATCCGTCCGCTGGGCCATGATCTCACTCACCTGGGCGTAAGCCGCATCGTCGGGCAAGCCATTGTTGGTCCACAATCCTTCGAACCAGGGAGAGAGCCTTGACTCGCTATCTGCAAAGGGATCGGCGCCGAAGTCGCTGGTATAGTAACGATAGGCAAAGTGCGTGTGCGGAATCTGCAAGATGAGCAGATCGTCAGGCTGGCGGCGTTCAGCTACATAGGTCACCGCCTGGCGCAATTGCGTCTTATTGGGCGTATAAGTCTGCTGCCAGCCGGTCCATAGCCAGAGGCCGCCAATATAGCCAATCAGGATCAACGCCAGCAGTGTGGCCCAATGTCCGCCGCTGTGACGCACCACGCCGATCCCCAGAGCCAGGATCAACATCAAGGCTGAGCCAATCCAGATCACATAACGATCCACGAAGATCGGCTTGATCAGGCTGATGCCGTGGATGAGAAGGACAGGCAATACAAGCCAGGCGACGATCATCATCAGGCGTAATTCGCCGCGCACAGGCAGTAATAGATCGCGATCTCTCTTCTCTTCTGAGCGGGGCGCTTTGCGCATCTCCAGCGCGCCGACCAGCAACCCCGCCAGCCCCACAAAGAAGATCGGCATCAGCCAGACTGTATCTGTGGGGACAAACGCGCCACGGCTATGGCCAAGCAGCAGCACGCGCAGCACTTCCTCAAAGCGGGTAAAGGCGTAACCGGTCTGATAGTCCAGCGTGGTTAAATAATGCCATTGCCACCAGACCAGCGGCAAGTAAGGTAAGACAAAACCGGACAGCGTGAAGGCGTATCCTTGCCAGCGTTGGCGATTGAGCGGCCAGGCCAGCAAAAACCAGACAAAATGAAGCGGCAAGATCAGCGCCGTCAGTAAATGGGTGTAAATCGAAATTGTGGTTATCAATAGATAGCGCAACCAACGTCCACTGCCGCCTTTGCGCATTGCCTCCAACCAACTCCACGTGGAAAGCAAAGTCAGGACCATCACCAGCGAGTACATCTTCCCTTCCTGGCTGTACCAAAGCTGGTAAGGATTCACCGCCAGGAAGATGGCTGCCAGCAGCGCGCCATTATCCAGGCTGAGGTGCTTGCTACCGGGGAGCAGACGCCGCCCTACTTGCCAGAGCAGCGCCACCGCCACCGTCCCAAAGAGGACCGATGTGTAGCGAAGTGCAAATTCGCTGCTGCCCACCAGCGAGAACCAGGGCCGTATCAGCAGGTAGTAAAGCGGACCATTCTGGGCCGGTGAGGTGAACATGCGAAACGTTTCTTGCAGCGGACGCACCGAGAGGAAGATCACATCGACTTCATCGCGCCAGAAACTCTGCTCGGTCAGGCCGTTCATGCGCCAGGCGAAGGCAAACAAGAGCAATAACACCATTCCCCATTGAGGACGCAGCGCTATAGGGTGATGAGCGGGTTGTGGCTCTCTGCCGTCAAGAGTCAGGAGATCAGGTTCGTCCCTCACCATTGGGGGATTCACTTTATACGTTGTCTCTCTCAAAAGCTTCATGGGCAATTCAGAAAATGGGGTCGATCATCCCAGGGCATTCTGGAGGGAACGACTCTTACGGCAGCGAAGACGGCCATATATCATCCTCGCGTTTTTTTGGCTGCGGCGGCTCGACAACTTCTATGAGCGGATTTTCCTCCGGCTCGACTTGATAAAGATCGTAGCGATGCCTCTCGCGTTGGGAAAAGAGTAGCCCGCCGACGATGCCAGCGACAACGAAAAAGATCAACGATCCGCAGAGGAACCAGAGCCACGCCGCCACGTTGGCCATACTAGAGATCACCCCTCCAATCACGCCGAGCGCGTCAGGCGAGGACGCTGGTGCTGCCGCAATTGGACGATCCACCGGCGGAAGGTTGATCAGCGATTCACCTTCCTCGCCATACGGCTCTTCCTCATTCGCGAAAGGATCGGGTGTATCGGTTGGAAATACGAACAGATCAGGCGTGTCGGTTGGAAACACAAAAGGATCGGGTGTATCCGTAGGGAATGCGAATGGATCAGGCGTATCGGTTGGAAACGCAAAAGGATCGGATGTCTCCGTAGGGAATGCAAAGGGATCAGGCGTATTGGTCTCCATCGGAGAGATCTGTTGGGAAGGCTGCGAGTGGACCCACCCGGCTGATAGCCAGCCCCACAATAACCCGCTTGTACAAAGGAGAATCACAAAAAGGGCAAGATGCCGAAATGGCTTGCGCTCTTTTCCTCTGTAATCTCTGCGGTCGCTGGGAAAGGTCTCTGCCATGCATCTATCTCGTTACGGCCGCCGCTGCCGAATGACAATCAGCGCGACGACACCTATCAGCCCAGCCAAGACCAGCCCTACCAAAACAAGACTCGTCTGCGCCCGCAAAGGCTCTCCCAACGGAAGGGACAAGGCGGCTGGCATCCCCGCCGGGACGGGGGCAATGTCGCGTTCCTGGATTGGCTCATTTGGCACAATTACCGGCAGTCCCGAACCTTCCGCAGAGGCTGGCGCTTCTGGCAAAGGGGAAAGCGGCGATTCCTGGCGCAACTGATCCCATGCGGTAGCCGTCCCGTTGATGAGAAGACCTGTGGCAAGGGTGGCGATCAGACAACCCAGTAATAACCAGTGACGAAGGGTTTCGCACTTCACAATCAAACGCTGCATAATTCCTCACTCAGAAGAGTGACGTACCTGTTTGGATTCCTGCCGCTTGCAGACAGGCCATGCGCAGATTATACATGGGCGCTAAACGATTGAACAATAATTAACCGCGGTTCCACTGGAATTCGGCGTCGCCTACTTCTACAACCTGGCGGACGCCGCCCACCTGTTCGATGATCAGACTGCCTGTGAGCGTTGTATCCACGGCGCGGCCTTCGATTGTCCATGCGCTTGTAGAATCGCTCGCGCTGCGCACGATGACGGTATGGCCCAGGTTGATCAAAGCCGCCTGCCAGCAACGGTGGATCTCTTCTGGGCTGGGTCGGATAGACGGCTCCAGCCAGTAACTCAGGCGATGACAAAGGCCGATCAGCAGATCCTCGCGCAGGACTTCGTGTCCGAGCAATGTGTAAAGGCTCGCCGGACCGATGCCGTTTGCTGGCTGTGGGGGCATCTCTCCGGCGCGTTGATTCACGTTGACGCCGATGCCAATCACGGCGTGGTCGATAGCTCCGGCCCCGAATTTGCTTTCAATTAAGATCCCTCCTAATTTGCCCGCTACGCCATCCCCGACAACCAACAGATCGTTGGGCCACTTTAACCAGAGGTGGCGCGCCAACACAGGGACGGCAGCGCGCAGGGTTTCCAACGCGGCCAGACCGGCGATCATGGAAAGTTGGGCCGGTTCAACTGGCAGCAACGGTGGCGTCACGATGATGCTCGTCAGCAGGGCGCGTCCTGGCGGCGCTTCCCAGCGGCGTTGTAACCGTCCACGGCCAGCGGTCTGCTCTTCGGCGACGATAATCACACCCGCGCTATCAGCCGACGTCGAGGCTTGCTGCACCCATCCGTGGGCGATGGGCATCGTGCTGGTGACCTGAGGATGATAGATGATCTTGTGTCCGATGGGCGACGCCTGCAATGCCTGCTGTACCCATTCCACGCGGAGCGGATGGAAGAGAGGATGGGGATCGTTCATGGCGCGAATTCCTACGCTCCTTCACCAAAGACAAATTTGCTTGTGATCTCAGGGTCGATCGTGTAGAATTGTCTTCAACTTGCGCAATTTGTGGGAGAAAATTAGCCTTGCCAGGGCAACCGTCGGGAGCCGAACAGAGGGTTCTATGCTTCTGGCGGTGCTTTTTGTCAAACCAATGAGCATCTATTTTGAGCCATAATCGGTCTGTGTACCCCCTATTACGGGCGCTGAACCAGGCATCCCGGCGTCTGCCGAGTAACTTCCCTGGCATAGATCTGTCCACGCCGACGCCAACACTTCCCATCATCTTCATTAGTCTTTTTGTGGGTCTAGGATCAGGCGTGCTAGGGTTCTATCTGGCCTATGCGATACTCGCTTTGAGTACGCCATGGAGCGCTGCCATTGCCACCTTAAGCGTGGTCGGCGCAGTGAGTGGTACGGCTGCATTTCTATCATCCCTGCACGACCGCCGCACCATTGGCATGAACATCGGCTTTAGTTGTGCGCTCACTTTTCTATTGTTGACTTTTATTGGCTTCTGTCTGGTCATGGGTATTGTTGCGGCTACGCTGATGCTGCTCGTTTGAGCAGTGGGCTGGATTCTAAACCTGTTCATCCCGACTATATCACGAAACGACACGCAACACGCAGTACGGTATGTACTAACTCAGGCAGCTTCCCATATACTTGTTTTGCTAAAGGACAATTCATGTCGCGTATCGCCGTGGGGACCAAACAGAAATCACCCGTCGTCGAGCCGAAAGCTCTCTCGACCAGCCGTCGCATTTGGGAAGTAGACGCCTGGCGCGGAATTGCCATTTCCATGATGGTGATCTTTCACTTAATGTGGGATCTCCGAGCCTTTATGAACATCAATGTAGTCTTGCATCAGGGGTTTTGGTTCTATTTTCAACGGTTCACCGCCACCTCATTCATCCTATTGGTGGGCATCTCGTTGGTGATCAGCTATAACCGCGCTCGTCAACAGGAGGGCGGGCTGGATGGACTCTATTGGAAATTCTTCCAACGCGGGTTGAAGATCCTGGGGATCGGCATGATCATCACCATCATCATCGCCCTGGCCAGCGCCTTTGCGCCTGGCTTCCAGGGGCGGATCGATTTCGGCGTCTTGCATTTCATCGGTACTTCGATCATCATTGCCTATCCATTCCTGCGTTTTCGCTGGCTGAACCTGCTCTTTGCCGCCATCTTCTTCGCGGCCAGTTACGCCATCAAAGCGTTGAGTAGCGGCGTTCCTATTGTTGGCAAGGTGCCGTTAGGGGTAATGGATGTTTTATACAGCATTCAAGGAACGCCAGTGGATACGTTCGCTTTCGTCTGGCTAGGGTTCGAGCCAGCCAATTACTATTATTTGGATTATTTCCCATTGGTACACTGGTTCTCGGTAGTTTTGATTGGGATATTCATCGGCAACATGCTTTATACCAACGGTGAACGGCAGTTCTCTCTGCCCGATTACTCGTCCTTTTTTCCGATCAACCTGCTGCAATTTCTGGGCCGTCGCTCACTCCTGATCTATGTCATTCATCAGCCGATCTTGCTGGTGTTGCTGAGTGTGGGAATGGTGATCTGGTCTTACTTCTAAAACCTCTTCAATTCGTATTAAACCAGTATCAGCAGATGCGTTGGGGGTGACTCTCTTGAGCAATCATACAGATCCGCGTATTTTGGAATTGCGCGATAACAAGACAGCAGCCAGACAAGGCGGTGGTGAAGAACGCATACAGGCCCAGCACCAAAAAGGCAAGATGACTGCGCGCGAGCGACTGGAACTCATGCTGGATAAGGGTAGTTTTCGCGAACTCGACATTTTCGTAACCCATAACTGCAACGACTTTGGCCTGGATACGCAGAAATACCTGGGGGATGGCGTTGTCACCGGGTTTGGGACAGTGGATGGGCGGCTTGTTTACGTCTATTCGCAGGATTTTACTGTTTTCGGGGGCAGCGTCAGTTGGACACACGCCGAGAAGATCTGCAAGATCATGGACATGGCGATGAAGAACGGCGCGCCGATCCTGGGCATCAACGACTCTGGCGGCGCACGCATTCAGGAAGGCGTCCTCAGCCTGGCGGGCTACGCGGAGATCTTCTACCGCAATGTGATGGCTTCGGGCGTGGTGCCGCAGATCAGCCTGATCATGGGGCCGTGCGCTGGCGGCGCTGTCTATAGCCCGGCCATCACCGACTTTGTGATCATGGTGAAAAACACCAGCCACATGTTCGTCACCGGCCCCGATGTGGTGAAGACAGTCACCCACGAAGATGTGACTTTCGAGGATCTAGGCGGTGCGTTTGTCCATGCCAGCAAGTCAGGCGTCGCCCACTTTGCCGCCGACAACGAAGAGGACGCGCTATTCATCGCCCAGCAGTTGATGTCCTTTTTGCCGGGCAACAACATGGAAGATCCGCCGCTGGTTGCTTCCACCGACGATCCTCTGCGCCAGGATGAAGAATTAGATACCATTGTGCCCGACAACCCCAACAAACCCTATGACATGAAAATGATCATCCGTTCCATTGTGGATGATGGGCAATTTCTAGAGGTCCACGAGCAGTGGGCGCAGAATGTGATTGTTGGCTTCTCACGGCTAGGCGGGCGTTCCGTCGGGATCGTGGCGCAGCAGCCAGCCGTCTTGGCTGGCGTCCTCGATGTGGATGCCAGCCAGAAGGCGGCGCGCTTTGTCCGCTTTTGCGACGCCTTCAACATTCCCCTGATCGTGTTAGAGGATGTCCCCGGCTTCATGCCCGGTCTCCATCAGGAGCACGGTGGGATCATCCGCCACGGCGCAAAATTGCTCTACGCATTTTCCGAGGCGACGGTTCCCAAACTGACAGTAATCGTGCGCAAAGCCTATGGCGGCGCTTATTGTGTGATGAACCCGCGCCACCTTGGCGCGGATCTTGTCCTGGCCTGGCCCAGCGCCGAAATCGCCGTGATGGGGCCAGAAGGCGCGGTCAACGTCATCTTCCGCCGCGAGATCGCCAACGCCGCTGATCCAGCAGCGCGCAAAGCCGAACTTGTCAACGATTACCGAGAACGGTTTGCCAATCCTTATGTAGCCGCGGCCAAAGGCTTCATCGACAACGTGATCGAGCCGCACGAAACGCGACCGCGCTTGATCAACGCGTTGGAGATGCTCCAAAACAAGCGCGACAAACTACCGCCCAAAAAGCACGGCAATATTCCGCTTTAATTAGGGACTGGTGACTGGTGAAAAGGGATTGGGGATCGTTTTGACAATCTCCAATCGCTGATCTCTATCGTTGACGAGATTGAGCGATTAAGCGATTTCAGAAAGTCCACCTGATCCCCGATCACCAGTCACCAGTCACGAGTCACCAGTCACCAGTCTTCGCTATGACATTACCAGAAATCGAATTCGAACTTTCCGCTGAACAATTTGCGCTGCTGGACTATCAACCGCTACAACAAGGACAGGCTTTTTCGCTGACTTTGGATGGCGGCATCCTGCTGCCCGATCCTGGCGCTGCATCCTGGTTCGATGTCCAACCCGAGCCGTTGTCCAAGAACTTCCACAAGATTGGTCCGGCCCTCTATGCCTTCTCAGGGCGCATCGACGACGCTGAGATCGAGTATGGGCGCGAACAGTTGGCTTATCTTTCGGTGGATTGTGGCAACGTCTTTTTGAGGATAACCTGCGCGCCAGGCGAGGATGGGCAGTTGCCCTATGGCACCTGGGAAACCCGCTACATTGCCGGTGTCGCCAGTGTGCAGGGTTTGTTCGAGGAAAATTTTGAGATCGGCGTGGGGCGCAATGTCAATGTAACGCTCTGGCGCTTCCGCCGGTTGGTGCTGCGTCCTGGCGATCCCAACTTTGGTCAATGGCACGAAAGCGTTGAACTGCCATCCACCCCCTTCCGCCATGATCGCATCTACATCACCGCTCGACTCCACCGGCAGGGAATCTAAAGATAGAGGTCTATCGATCATGTTTAAGAAAGTTTTAGTCGCCAATCGAGGTGAAATTGCCGTGCGGGTCCTGCGCGCCTGTGAGGAACGGGGGATCTCGACGGTTGCTGTCTTCTCCGAACCGGATCGCACAGCGCTGCATGTCCGCTATGCCAACGAAGCCTACCCAATCGGCCCTGCCGCCAGCCGCGAGAGCTATCTGCGCATCGATAAGATCATCGACGTAGCGCGCAAAGCCAACGTCGACGCCATCCATCCTGGGTACGGATTCCTGGCCGAAAATGCGGAATTCGCCGCCGCCTGTATAGATGCTGGCGTCACCTTTATTGGTCCCAGCCCGGATGCTATCGCCAAAATGGGCGACAAACAGACAGCACGTG
This sequence comes from Caldilineaceae bacterium, assembly GCA_019637695.1. GTDB lineage: Bacteria > Chloroflexota > Anaerolineae > Caldilineales > Caldilineaceae > RI-153. Next base: position 48,431 of record JAHBVG010000044.1, read on the forward strand.
AGACCGTAGCCAAGAACGGCGTTCCACTCGTCCCTGGCACTCATAAAGGGCTGCGCGATGAGGATCTCAAAGGCGCTGCACTGCGCATCGGCTTCCCGTTGGTGATCAAAGCAACCGCCGGCGGCGGCGGTAAAGGTATGCGCGTTGTCCATGAACCGGGGGAATTCACCAGCGCACTCTCCGCTGCCCGGCGCGAAGCTGGCAACGCCTTCGGCAACGAAGAAGTCTACCTCGAAAAGTACATCACCTCAGGGCGTCACATCGAAGTACAGATCCTTGCCGATAGCCACGGCAACACCATTCATCTAGGTGAACGCGAGTGCAGCATTCAACGCCGCCATCAGAAACTCATTGAAGAATCTCCCAGCGTCGCAATCGACGACAAAATGCGCGCTGAACTGGGCAAAATCGCCATTGCCGCGGCGGCCTCAGTCAACTATGTCAATGCAGGGACCATCGAGTTCATGTATGACAACAAAGATAACAAGTTCTATTTTCTGGAGATGAACACCCGTCTCCAGGTTGAGCATCCGGTGACCGAGATGGTCACCGGTGTGGATATTGTCAAAGAGCAGATTGCAATTGCATCGGGCCGCCGTATGCGGTATCGGCAAGACGACATCGTCGCCAAGGGATGGTCCATTGAATGCCGTATAACCGCAGAAGATCCGTTCAATAACTTTATGCCTAATGGCGGCACTGTCACTTATCTAAAGGAACCGACCGGTCCTGGGGTTCGGGTGGAGAGCGCACTTTATCGCGGCTATGAAGTCAGTCTTTTTTATGACCCAATGGTAGCCAAGTTGATAGTTTGGGGTGAAACCCGCGCCGAAGCCATTCTGCGTATGCGCCGGGCGCTCAACGAATATCGCATTGGCGGCATCAAAACCTCGATCCCCTTCCACCAGGAGATTATGGACAGCACCGAATTCATTTGGGGAACCTTCGATACAGGGTTCATCAGCAGGCGACGGCTGAGCGCCAGTGAACGTGCATCCAATGAGAATGCTCAAATTGCAGCCGTCGCTGCCGCTCTGATTGCCCATGAAGCAGGGCGGCGTGCTGTCCATATTGGCGACAACAATGGGGTATCGCAACGTAATCTGTGGAAACAAGCCGGGCGCATCCAATCCACAGGAGGTCGCTGGTGAAATATTTCGCGTTAATTGACAGCCAAGAATACGAAGTTGAAATTGATGGCGGGCAGATTCGAATCAATGGCGAACTGATGGATATTGATTTCAGCCGCAGCGGCGTTCCTGAACTCTATAGCCTGCTCATTAACGGGAGAAGTTATGAAGTTCTGATTGAAGAACAGCGTCAAAACTATTCAGTCACCCTGCGCGGCGAACAGTATCACGTCCGCGTCGAAGATGAGCGTACCCGCCGTCTGAACGAGGGGCGACGCGGTCCGGAATTGCCGAAGGGTGATCTCGTTGTCAAAGCGCCAATTCCGGGGATGGTGGTCAAGGTCCTCGTCCGTGAAGGGGATGAAATATCCGAAGATCAACCTCTCATCATTCTGGAAGCTATGAAAATGGAGAATGAAATTCGAGCATTACGCGCAGGGGTCGTCCGCAAAGTGGATGTGTCCTCTGGTCAGCGAGTCGAACAAAACGCATCCTTGTTGGTGATAGCTTAGGCGGTAGAAAGCGTCCAAAGTTTTGCAGAAAATTCCAAACTTTCCCAATTTGACATTGGGATAACGCCCTGATATTATTAGGGAACCATTACGCTGTATCGATGGTTTCCCAAGCAATTAACAACTTATCTGTTGGGTTCCAGCTCATTCGTCTTTATCACTCCAAATAGAGTGCTAAAGAAAGATTGTGCTGGATTGCTTTGTGGAAATTGCATGCTTGTCGATATTCTTATGGATCTTAATGGGTAACACTGAGTTCCAAAATTGACAGCGTCGAATTTGCGTGGTAAGATAGTCTTCTTGCCGTCAGCCAGTATTAAGGCTGTACAGGGAAGAAACTGTGCGGCACATTAACAACTGAAGAGTGGTAAGGTAACCAAGTCAAGAGAAGAGAAACTTGTCTGGTAGAGCCAGACGAGAGAGTTTTAGGAAGAGAA
>JAHBVG010000045.1 GCA_019637695.1 Caldilineaceae bacterium
AAAGGGGATTGGCGTTGCCAGTGTGGGCATTGCCAGTACCCAATTGCTGATGGCCTGTGCGACGCCAGCACCGGCGCCTGCCGCCGCGCCCGATGCCACAGGCGCTGGATCCGCACCAGCCGCCACCGATGTTGTGTTGCGCGTACAGGTGGCGCCCGGCGGCCAGTCCACAATGCCCATTGCCATGAGCCAGCGCTACCAAGATGAATCCGGCGTCACCGTCGAGATCGAAGAAGTCATCTATAACGAGATCGAAACCAAGACCCAAACCGGTTTCATCTCCAACACCAATCCCGATCTGCTCTACGGCCATCACCGCTGGCTCTTCATCAACTTCCTGCGCGGCATTTATATGGAACTGGATGATTTCTTCGCCGCCGATCCACTGCCCGATCTGGACGATATCTACCCCAGCGTGCTGGCCGGTAACATGCTCGACGGCAAGAACTTCAGCATCCCCGGCGTCGTCCACCCCGGCGGCAATATTGCCCTTAACTTCAACAAGACCATGCTCGAAGAGAAAGGATTGCCCCTGCCCGAAGCCGGATGGACCTTCCAGGATTGGGACGATCTGGTGCGCGCAGCCGCCGATCCCGATAACGGCATCTTCGGCCTCGGTTTCGAGGGCATGAATTCCTTCCATTACTACAGCAACATCTCGCGCTCGTTCGGCGATCCGGGCAGCCGCGATGGCTGGGTGATGAACGAAGATGGAACCGCATTGCTCTACGATCAACCTTTACACGGTGAAGTAGCCGCATGGTACGTGGGTCTGCTCAACGATAAAGTCGCCCCGCGCAAGGCCGATTACATTGAAGAATCGTCGGCCAATATCTTCATTGCCGGTATGACCGCTACTCAAGCCAGCAATGTGGGCCAGGTGGCCGCTTTCATCACCCAGATCGACAACCGCTTCGAGGTGGACGCCGTGCCGCTGCCGATTGGCAACGACGGTCGCCGGGGCACTTGCTACTCTGGCAACCAGCATATGATTGACGCCAAGTCGGCCAATCCAGAACAGGCCTACGAACTGCTCAAACACTTCTCGTCTATTGAGGCGGGCGTGATGATGGTGGTGGACGGGCGCATCCCGCCCAACGCGCACAAGGCGGTCTGGCTCAACGACGATGTCAACGCTGTCAATCCCATCTACCGGGTGATGGACGGGGTTCTCACCGCCGGCATTGAACCCTTCCCCATGCCCAAGAACACGCGCTTCTCCGAAGCTAACACCGTCTTCCTCAACGAGATCGACCTGATCTGGGAAGGCGACGTCACCTGGGACGAACATGCCCCGGTGGTCGTGCAGCGAGTCAACGAAGTGTTGAATCTGGATCGTCCGTAAAAGATAAGAGATTGGGGACTGGGGATCGGGGACTGGGGATTGTATACACAATCTCTAATCTCCAATCTCTGATCTTGAGTTTATAGAGATTAGGCGATTAAGCGATTGGCGATTCTCTACCCAGTCCCTCGTCCCCAGTCCCCAATCCCCTGTCACCACGACAGGGGTTTTTCGTGCCCAATGGGAGGTATCTATGTCTGTTCTGCAAAAACTGGGCCTGCGCCCGATCATCAATGCCTCGGCGACGTTGACCAAGCTGGGTGGATCTGTCATGCCGCCGGAGGTAGTAGAAGCAATGGTGGACGCGTCACGCGCCTATGTGGATCTCCATGAGATGCAGCGGCGGGTGGGCCAACGCATCGCCGAGTTGACCCGCAACGAGGCCGCCTACGTCAGTTGCGGCGCGGCGGCGGGATTGGTGTTGTCCACGGCGGCCTGCATTACCGGCACAAACCCGGCGGCAATTGCCCAACTGCCCAACCTCACCGGGCTGAAGAGCGAAGTGATCGTCCACCGGATGCATCGTAACGGCTATGATCACGCCGTGCGCCAGGTGGGCGTCAAACTGGTGGAGATCGGCGTCGGTGGCGCCTATCCGTGGGAATTGGAGGCGGCGATCAACGAGCGCACCGCCGCCATCTTCTGGTTTCAGGGCGGCATGAGCGGCCACGGCGATCTGCCGCTGGAGACGGTGATCGAGATCGCCAACCGCTACGATGTCCCCGTGGTGGTGGACGCGGCGGCGCAGCTTCCGCCGATGGAAAATCTGTGGCGATTCACGCAGATGGGCGCAGCGCTGGCCGTCTTTAGCGGCGGCAAAGAACTGCGCGGCCCGCAGTCGTCGGGGTTGGTCCTGGGCCGTAGGGATCTGATCGAAGCTGTGCGCATGAACGGCAGCCCCAATCACAGCATTGGTCGCCCCATGAAGGTGGGCAAAGAGGAGCTGGCTGGCTGTCTGGCCGCGGTCGAGCGCTATTTGAAACTCGATCACAAAGCCCAGGCCCTGGCCGACGAGCAGACCGTGGCCGAATGGTGCGCGGCGTGGAACTCGATCCCCGGTGTGCGGGCGCAACGCTCCTTCCCCAACGAGGCCGGCCAACCGTTGCCGCGCGTCCACGTTATCTTCGACGCGGGGACCATCGGCCTCACCCGCAACGAGATCGTGGACGCCCTGCGCAACGGCGAACACCAGATCGAAGTCGCCCTGGCCGGCAAGGACGGCATCTATGTCAATCCGTGGGTCCTCAACAACGCCGAGCGGCAGATCGTCCAAAACCGACTGGCGGAGATCGTGGGGGAGCGGGTGGCGGTGTAATGTGTAATGAGTAATGAGTAAGATGAGATCGCTCTTGCTCATTGCTCATCCCTTTGGGGGTGACTATGCCCTTTGAACATTCTGCGGAACAAGAGATCAAAGAGTACTTTGCGCAAAAGGGCATCGGGTTTGCGGATCATTCCTCTTCGTATGAAAAGCTGGACTTCACGATCCTTGATAAGAATGGACTACCGCTCTTTCGTCTCGATGTCAAAGAGAAGCGTCAAAGATATAATTTGAAGAATTGGCCCAGTTTTGCCCCCGAGCCAGATCTCGTCATCCTTGACGATTTGACGGTGCGCAAGTGCCTGGCCTACGCGCCGCAAAGTGGGCTATTGGTGCGGGACAGCCTATGCCAGCAATATATCTTCTTTTCTGTGATCGATCTGGCGCTCATGCCGCGGATGCGCGTCAATCGACCGATCCAGCGCAATCAGCCTCAACTCAAAGGAAAGTGGCTGATCAACGCGCGCAATGGCAAAGCATCCCAAGCGCTTGATCAGGCCATTGCCCACATTGGGGATTATCTCAATCGTTTGGATACCACGCTTCTCACATCGACAGCCTGCTATGGAACCTACGTGGATGAGACCATCGATAGCGGCGGCATCGTCCGCCAACCGTCGCACTGGGATACAGATGTTCAAAATACACGGTAGAGGAAAATGTTGATGAACGAAGACCAAATCCAACGTGTACGCCGGATCTGCACCGATCTGCCGGAAACGTACGAAAAACTCTCCCACGGCGAGCCTGCCTTCTTTGTGGGCAAGCGGATGTACGCCATGTTTGCCAACAACCATCATAACGATGGCCGCGTGGCGGTCTGGCTACCCGCGCCAGCGGGAATGCAATCTGTGTTGATCGAATCTGAGCCGGAGAAATTTTTCAAACCGCCCTATGTGGGCGTCCGCGGTTGGGTGGGGATCGAGTTATCCGCAATCAACAATGAAGAATTAGAAGCATATCTATACCAGGCTTGGCATATGATCGCCCCCAAATGGTTGCACGCCAGGCGGTAGCGCTGTCCCATTTCCGCTACACCTATCTACGTAGTTGGGTGTATTCAGAATGGGTTGATGATTCGTAAGGGTTTGGGTGGACGGTAGACGAGCAACGGCCTACACAGACGATTTTGTGAGCCGTCTACCCAAACCCCTGCCCAGACGACAATCCGACTTTTGCTGGTCGCAAATCAGACTTTGGTCAGAGGCGCGCGAAATCTCTTTGTCAGAAAATGAACTTTGTTTGATGCAGGATCGTCTTATCTGTGTATCGTTCATTTTATTTATTTCGCACCCTTGCGATGGAGGTCAAGGTGAATTTGCTTCATAAATTTCGTCATGGTTTTTTGGTCGCGCTAATGGCGCTGCTGGTGGCTGTAACGTTGCCAACAGCGACCCATGCGCAGGGCGGATGGTACGCTGAGTACTTCTCCAATCGTCATCTGTCTGGTGCGCCGGCAGTTGTGCGCACCGATGCGAATATCGACTTCAACTGGGGCGCTGGCTCGCCCGATCCTCAGATCCCGGTTGATAATTTCTCTGCACGCTGGACGCAAACACTCCAACTTGCAGAAGGCAACTACGAGTTCACGGTTAGCGCCGATGATGGCGTCCGTCTCTTTGTGAACGGGACCCTCCTCATCGACGACTGGCGTGAAACCGCCTATGTCACCCGGCGCGGCAACATCCACCTGGGTGCAGGCTCTCACACCGTACGCCTGGAATATTTTGAGCAGACTGGTGAAGCTGCCGTTCGCCTGAGCTGGGAGCGCAAGGAAACCCCGCGACTGATCGGCAACCTTGTCACCCATGCCGAACCGGGCACATGGGTTCGTGTCTACCGTCGGATGCCCAATGGGGAATGGCAGTACATGAACCCCGGCGGCACAGGCCCAATTGACGCCAGCGGTCGCATTAAGATCGACGGTTTGCCGGTGGAGCCTGCCTACGGCGAGCGCGGCCAGCCCTATCGCATCGAGCTGCGCACCCAGGGAAGCATTCTGCGCACACTGGGCGATACAGACAACGGCCAGCCCGAGTTCCTCTTCTTCCCATTCCGCGATAACGTCGCTTCTTGGGGGCCGGCAGCGGTGGTAACGCCCCAGCCTACGCCTACGCCCACCCCTCGACCCGATGGCGGTCATGTTGTTGTCAAGCCCTACACTGGCACGTTGATCAATGCTCAGCACCTGAATGTGCGGCGAGGACCTGGCGTGAACTATGGGAGGGTGACCACCATCAGCCGCAACCAGACTGTCGAGTTGACCGGCTACCGCAACGCTAACGGCACCTGGATTCAGATCCGCGCCAATGGCGTCACCGGCTGGGTCAACGCCTACTACATCCGCAGCAACGTAGCTGTGCGAAGTTTGACGATTGCCCGTTAATAAAGAAAGGGTATTGGATATTGGGTATTGGATATTGACGAAGTCACCCAATACCCAATACCCAATACCCAATACCTAATCCCCAGTCCCCAGTCCCTTATTTTTCCACAGCTCGCCACCCAATGTAACCGCATAGATCGCATCGTTCCCAGGCAGGACGGCGACGACGATCTGATCCTCAAGGCCGCGGCCCAGGAGATGGATTGTGCCGTCCACGGTTCGCCCCCAGACGCCGCGGTTGCTGGCCGCGTAGACATTTCCGGCGTGCGCGGCCAGCGCAGTGATCCGCACATTCGCCTCCAGAAAGTCTTGCTCCACCGCCAGTTCGCCGTCCGCGCCAATGAAGATGCGGATCAGCCGGTTCTGTGTTGCCAGAAAGAGCGAACGTTCGGCGTCATCCAGCGCCAGCATGGGGATAGACGGCGCATCCACCTCAAAGCCAGCCAGATCGAGCCAGCCATCGCCGTTATCGTCCGAACGCCAGACATCTACGCTGAATTTACCGTCGCGGCCTTGTGCGCTTAGCGCATAGAGGAAGTGATCTGTGCCCTCTGACGCATGGATACCCAGCACTCTACCCCTGCCCCACGGTATGGAGAGGAATTGCCAGCTTGCGCCGTCATCGTTGGAGCGGTGCAGCGCGCCATCTTCACTGGCAATATAGAGCGTGCCGGCAGGCGAGATCGCCAGTTGTGCAATCGCTAGGGGCAGATCCAGCGACTCCCAATCATGGTTCGCGCGACGGCGCAGGAGGGTATGTCCGCTGCCCGCCATGAGGACAAAATCAGCGTCGCTCCCGCCGACGTTCAGTACGCTGATGGGTGCGTCAATTGCCACATCCACCGGCTGCCAGCTTGTGCCTTCATCGGTCGAGTAGCTCCAGCCTCCATCAATATCAGCGGCGAAGATTTCGCCCGCCGGGGTGAGGACAGCCAACGGCGGCGCGTGGACAGCCAGCGATCCCCCGCCGAGCTGCTGCCAGCGTTGTCCGCCATCGGTTGAAAGAGAGATCCCTTCTTGCCAGGTTGCAGCGAGAATCTGCCCATAAGCGTTCACCGCCAGGGCCAGGACAATGGAGTCGCCATCTTCGGCAGGCTGCCACGAGAGGCCGCTATCCTCTGAAAAGAGAATCCCGTCGTCGGTGGCGGCGATCAGCCGAGAGCCGTCGGGCAGCGCCGCCAACGCGTTGACGCCGATCTCCGGCAGCAGCGAGTACCAGCTTCCGCCGCCGTCGTGCGAGTGGAAGAGGCCATCAGATTCCGTCCCCAAATAGAGGTTCGTCCCGTTACCGTGAGGGAGGGCGAGCAGCGCCTGCATGGCCGTGTCGGGCAGACCGCTCCCGGCGTCGCGCCAGGAGCGTCCACCGTTGCGTGACCGATAGAGACCGCCGCCCGCCGTGCCGAGCCAGAGCGTTTCGTTCTCCGCAAAACGGGGATCGATTGCCATCGTCAGCACCTCTACATCTACAAGGCCAAAGGTGGCGCTCTCCCAGGTCGCGCCGTCATCCTGCGAACGGAAAGGCCCATCCACGGTGGCGGCGAAGATTGTGTGGTCCTGCGCGTAGTGAGGAGAGAGGGCGAGGACGGTGGCGACGCCCAGCCCGGCCCATCCTTCCACCTCTTGCCAATGCAAACCGCCGTCGGTGGAACGGTAGAGCCGCCCGCTTTCCGTGCTGGCAAAGAGGATGGGGCTATCCCCGACCGTCGCGGCAAGCTCCACCACCGAAGGATCGGCCATCCCCGCGCCGCTGCGCCGCCAGCTTTGCCCGCCATCCTCCGAGCGGAAAATCCCCGCCCGTGCCGCCGCCAAGAGTACATCCCCAGCCCAGAGCGCCGCCGTCACCGTGCCGCCCATCCACGCGCCGGTGGGGAGCCAGGGGGAAAAAAGAGTTTGATTTGTGGTCATGGAGTCACTTGGAGAGTGAGTAATGAGTAATGAGTAATGAGTAATGAGTAAGGTCTCGTGATGGAAGAAGAATCCAAATATGGAACCAAGATTGTCGACAAATTCTTACTCATTACTCATTACTTTTTACGGCTTAAACGACACATCCTCATCCCGATTGCTGCGCGGTCTGTGGACGAGGACCTCGGTGGTGATGCCCATGATCGCGCCGCTTACGGCGATCTCCAGGGCGCTGTGTAGCACGCTGACCGGATCAACAATGGGCGAGGTGGCGAGGTCGATGTAGCGCTCGCATTGTACGTCATAGCCGCAGCCGGGTTGCTCGCGTAGCCGCGCCAGGATGGGGCTGGGTTCGATGCCGGCGTTGGCGATGATGGCGCGGGCGGGCGCTTCCAATGCGCCGCGCAGCAGATTCAGCGCCGGCGCTTCTTCGTCGGGCAGGTGGAGATCGTTCAATGCCCGCGCGCAGGCGAGAAAGGCCGCGCCGCCGCCGGGAACGACGCCATCGATCAGCCCGCGCCGCACCACGCTCACCGCTTCGGTGGCCCGTTCTTTGAGATAATCGCGCTCCACATCCGAGGCGCCGCCAATGTGGAGCAGCGCCACCCCCGCCATCAACTTGCCGGATCGCTCGATCAGCCGGTCGCGGTCGCGACCATACGCTGCCGTGGGGATCTGTTTGCGCAGCAGATCCGCCCGTTCGCGCACCGCCGCCGGGCGTCCTTTGCCGCCGATGACGGTGAAACTAGAGCGGATGGCCTGCACCTCGTCGGCCTGCCCCAGATCGGCGAGGGTGGCTTTGGTCAGGCTGTCGCCCGTCACCTTCAAGAGGACACGCCCGCCGCAGAGCGCAGCCAGATCGAAGAGGATTTCGGCCTTTTCCGATCCCAGCCCCGGCGCTTTGATGGCGAGTGTGGGCAGCGCCCCCCGGCTCTTGTTGGTGACGAGGACGTTGAGCGCGTCCCCTTCGACCACGGGCGCGATGACCACCAATCCGCGCTTGCCCTCTCCGGCCTGGCGCACCTGCCCCAAGATGGGAGCCAGATCTGCGCCGCCTGTCAGTTGATGGTCGGTGAAGAGCAGATAGGGATCGTGGAGGACAGCCTTGCCGCCTTCGGTACAAAAATAGGACGAGATCCAGCCGTTGTTCCACAGCACGCCACGGATGTAGCGGCGGTCGTGGACGCGGGCGTAGTTGTTGCGGATCTCCACTGCGCCGTGCGGTCCCACGGTATCGAAGATCTCCTCGATCAGCCGGCCCAACTCGTCGCTGCCGGTGATGGTGGCGGCCAGGGCGCGGATCTGTCGCGGATCTTCGAGCGGGCGCGCCATCCCTTGCAGGGCCGCCAGCGCTGCGACGCTGCCTTTTTCCAATCCGCGGCGCAGCGCCATGACATTGTGCCCGGCAGCCGCATAGCGGTTGGCTTCGTTGAGCAGGTGGCGGGCGATGATCACGGCGGTGGTGGTACCGTCGCCCACGGCTTCCTCGACCTGCCAGGCAATGTGGCGGGCCAAAAACGCGCCCATGTTCTCGAAGGGGTTGGGCAGCCCCAAAAAGCGACGGGCAATCTGTGCGCCGTCGTCGAGCAGTTCGGGCGGGCGGCGGCGGTTGTCGCGATCCATGGCCACGCGGCGTCCGCGCGGGCCGAGGGCTACCTGAATTGTATCTGCCAACTGGTTGAATCCCCGGCAGAGCGCCCGCTGCGCTGCCGGATCGTAGAGAATGCGGGCCATGTCATCTCGGATCGTTGTGTGGTTGGAAAGACAGCGGGATTATACCACGAAGCGGCGCAGAGGCGAGGATGCGGGGATGCGAAGCATTTGAAGTGACAGAAAGAATCGCAGGCAGTGATAATAGATTGACCGTCCGTTCACCTGTTGATCGTATGGGGCAACGGACGGTCTCATATACACGGGGCTGGCGCAAGACCTGGCGGCTTTAGCGCTGTTCTCGATTCAGCGGATTGGCGCTGTTCATTGGGCAAGCAACTTCTCAATCATGGTCTCGACTGCTTCCCTATCTTCAACAGATGGATCGCTTGCCAGGAAGGTTTGCAGATCTTCAACCGCGCCCTCAATATCGTCCATTGCCACATAAACATCGGCCCGCCGAATGTAGCTATCGATCTGTTTTGGATCTAAACGCAATGCCTCGGTATACGCTTCTATCGCCTCAGGATACTGTTTCAGACGGTAGTAGACCATGCCAAGCGTATCGTAGGCATAGGTATCGGGATCAAGTTCGATGCAGCGTAGTATATATGCGAGCGCCTGGTCGAGATCCCGTTCAAGATGATAGGCAAGCGTCCATGCCAGGTTGTTGAGTATGTGGCTGTTGTCAGGTTCTTGTTCGAGTACGGCGGTGTAGTAGTATACCGCGACTTCGTACCTTCCCTGCTGACGGGCATCGTCACCGGCGCGTGCCCAATCCAGTTTACCTCTTATTGGGCATTCCGATTGCCGTTGTACCTTCTTCTGCAATCCCGCTGGAACAGAGGCGCTTGAGTCCTTGTGCAGCCGCACTCTCTCCAAAGTGGGTAGTTGCGCAAGTTCAACCGGCAGTTCAGCGATGTCGTTCCCACACAGATCCAGGAAGGTCAGGCTCTGCAATTCTCCTATCTGGGATGGCAGACTTTGAATCTGGTTCACTGAGAGATGGAGTTCCTGAAGGCTTTTTAGACCACCGATCTGGGCGGGCAGACTGGTTAGCCGGTTGTCGAGTAGATCGAGTGTTTGGAGCGCGACCAAATCTCCAATTTCGGGCGGTAGCTGGGTGAGCCAGTTACTGGATAGGTCGAGTGTGGTCAGACTCGACAGGGTTCCCAGTTCGGCAGGCAGGGTTATGATATGGTTATCCTCCAGCCAGAACTCTTGCAAGGCATTCAACTGGCCGATCTCAGATGGGATACCGACGAGCCGATTGGAGCGCAAATCAATACTGGCGAGATTGCTCAGTTGCCCGATCTCTGGTGGAAGCTCAACGAGCGTGTTCTCATAGGCGCGCAGGATTCTTAGACTGCGCAGCCCCCCAATGCTGGCTGGAAGCTCACCAATCAGGTTGTCCTCCAGGTAGAGGTGGTCTAAGCTGTCAAGATTTCCGATCTCAGATGGAATCGCAGTGAGTTGGTTGCTACCAAGACCGAGACGGATGATCCGTCGCAACTGGCCGATTTCCGCCGGCAGTTCAACGAGCAGATTGTTGTCTAGATAGAGGTGGTCCAAATGTTGCAGTTGGCCGATCTCTGGTGGTATCTCAGCAAGTCCAATGCCGGAAGCCCGTAGCGATTCCAAATTCTGCAATGCGCCGATTTCGGGTGGAAGTTTGCGGATCTGGTTGCTGTTGGAGTCAAAGAATCCTCCAAGATCAAGGGATACCAAATTCTTGAGTTGAGAGACGGCAGGTGGGAATTCGGTAAGCGCATTGCCGCCGATATCTAGCTCCGTCAAGTTGACCAACTGACCGATCCCCTCTGGAAGGCTGGTTAGCCCGTTATTGTTGACATACAACTCTTTCAAGTCGATCAACTGACCGATTTCCTCTGGAAGGCTGGTCAGTCCGTTATCGTTGATATGCAACTCTTTCAAGTTGATCAACTGGCCGATTTCGGGCGGGAGCGCCACGATCTCGTTTTTGCCAAGCGATAGTCTGGTCAATTGGTGCAGTTGCCAAATTTCGGGTGGAAGTTCAGTAAGATAATTGAACCACAGATCCAACTCTTGAAGGTTTTTTAGCTGGCCAATTTCCGCCGGAACCCTGGTCAGTCGATTCTGTGAAAGGTCGAGTACTTCAAGGCTCTGCAACTGAAAGAGTTCAACGGCAACCTCGGTCAGTAGATTATTGTTCAACCGCAGAATCTTCAGATTCGTCATCCCATAGATCTCGACAGGCACCTCACGTAGTTGTTTTGAACTTAGATCGAGTTCGATCACAGTTGGATCGCTCAGCAAATTGGTGACGACGTCAGCGTCGGCTTCTTTCTGCCCTGCACCAGCTTCGAACAGGAGGTAAGAGACGTCTGAATTCGTGATACCATAGGTCAAAGCGCTGTTGCCAAACTTATCCTGGGCGTTGACGTCGGCTCCGCCTGCCAGCAAGGCCTGTACTATGGCTGGGTTTCCACGGTAAGCCGCAATCATCAGCGCCGTTAAGCCGTCAGGAGTCTGAGCGTTGGTATCCACATTGGCGGCAAGTAATGCTTGTACGCCCTCAGAGAACTCCATGTCAACTGCAAGCATTAAGGATGTAGCGCCGGTATTGTCCTGGGCGTTCACGTCTGCGTCGGCTTCCAGCAGTGCCTGCATCGCTTCCAAATTCTCGAAGTAAGTGGCAACCATTAGCGCAGTGACGCCATCAGGACTTGGCGCATTGACATTAGCGCCGGCCGCCAGTAATGCCTGTAGGGAAACAATGTCCTCGGCATAGATTGTAAACATGAGAACTGTCAAGCCGGCAGGATTTCGTGCATTCGGATCGGTGCCTGCATCTAGAAGTTGTTGAAATTTGCTGCTATCTCTAGCTAGTATGGCGCTAAAGAGGAGGGCTGAATCGGGCACAGATTTCGCAGCGCTGGCTTCACGCTCAGCCATCTGTGCAGCGGACACGCGCGCAATCCACTCTTCAAGGGGAAGTGCAGGCGCAGCACAGCCGTTGAAGAGCAGGGCAAACACAACCAAGAACACAGTCAACGTGGATCGGAGTCTCATCTGCGTTCCTCCTTTGAGGGGATAGGTTGTTAAGGTTTCAATCGACCACCAGGCACAGATTCCCCTACATAAATGGTGAGGGTACAGAGGATTTGCCCGATTACGTCACCTCTATATGATACGCTGGTGGAGTCATGAAAACACCAACCAGGTGGCTAGACATGCATCGCCTCAAGACGTTGGCTTGGATTGTGGTGGGTGTGTGATGAGCAAGAAGAACAGGGGCTTACGCCAGACGGCAATTCAGGCCGGGGTTACGCTCATGGAGGTTGAAGGATGAAGGAATACACATATTCAGAAGCGCGCCAGCGTCTGGCGGACCTTCTTGATCTGGCGCAGATCGAAGGGGCTGTGCGAATTCGACGCCGGGATGGAAGCGTTTTTGTCGTCTCCCGGCTTTTGGACTCGCGCTCGCCGTTAGATGTTCCAGGCGTGGATCTTGGCATGACTGCCGACGACATCGTTGATCTTATCCGTGAAGGACGTCGGTTTACATAGAACCTTATCGGCAATAGGTGTTCTCAGGAGACTTGCCAGGTTTTCTGCAACCTGGCAGGTCTTATTGCCGATAATCTCTATAAATCTGATAGAGTCAGGCAGCCTCTCGTGTATCTACGGTGACCGAAGCAATGGGAATGCGTTCTGTCATGGAAGGTGTGTATACGGACACAGCCAGCACTTCTTTGAGCGGTGAGCGCAGCAGAATTTCCAGGGCAAGTTCGCGCACTTCTTCAGACAATCCACTCAACCCTGTCAGTGGCAGGCTGCGCAAGCCAGCTTCAGTCGGTTGTGCCAGAATGGAGTAATTGAAGATAGTTAACCCCACGGCCCGGCGCTCGGCCTTATTGACCCGCAACAACAAATTTTCATTCAATTCGATCCCCGTCGCCTTCTCGCCCGGCGCAAATGAAATGTAAAGTGTGTCACTGGGTTCATCATACTTCAAGGTTGATGTTGTCATATCGTCAGCTGATTTCCTTCTGATATGCTGTCACAATGTAATTGTTCGCCATTGGCGGCTGGTTTCCACGCTCACGAAAGCGAAACAAAACAACAGCAATAATATGGGTGTTATCTAGCACCAACTTCCTGAACGCCTTTGTGTAGGTATACTTCTGCGAATTGAGCGGATCTTGTTTGCGCCGACTCTGTTGGATGGTTTGCTTGAGTTCTTCTTCAAAGTCTTCCATCTCTGGATGGTTGGTTGGCTCAAGGATATGCTCCCAGCGTTCCTGCGTGAGATAAATCTCATGGCCGTCTCGATCTACTATCGTCCATCGTACACCGCTGCCTGCCATGGCGCTCACCTCAACTCAAATCCTATTATCCTAGTTTACTATATTCTAGTAGGAAGCTCAACGTGCGCTCCCACGCCAGGGCTGCGGCGTCGGAATTGTAGGCGTCGGCGCGATCCGGCTCGAAGAACCAATGTCCTGCGCCGGGGTAGCGGTAGATCGTCGCCGGGCGACCAGCCTGCTTGAGCGAAGCTTCGAGGGCGTCGACGTTTTCACGCGGCTCATAGGGATCGTCCTCGGCGAAGTGGCCGAGGTAGGTTGCACCCGAATCACCATGTTCGAAGACGCCCGTCCCGTAAAAGACGACAACGGCGCGGATCTGTTCGGGATCGGCAGTCGCCAGATCGAGCGCATAGTAAGCGCCCAGCGAGAAACCAATCACGGCCAGACCTCGCTCTGGTTGATCGGTCCGTTGGCGGAGGAAGGCGACAGCCTGCCTGATCTCCTCTTTAGCTTGAAGATGATTTTCGTCGAGCGCGCTGCCCAGCGCTTCCGCATCGGCGATGGTCTCGGCGGTTTTGCCGTGGTAGAGATCAGGGGCGAAGACCACGAATCCGACCTCCGCCAATCGGTTGCAGAATGCCTTGATCGTGTTGTTCAGTCCCCACCAGGCATGGAGGACGAGTACGCCCGCGCCGTTGCCGGTGGCGGGGAGGGCAAGATAGCCTTGTGGGTGATGATCTGTCATTTCTTTTCTTTTCTCCATTTGGCGTGCAATCCCTCAGCGACGCGTCCAATCTGTTTGATGTGTGGTTGTTCATGCGTGACAAGCGATTGCACATAAAATAGCAAACTTCGTTCGAGGGTCCTGCCCGCGGCTTTGACTGTCGCCAAGCGAGACCAATCTGCAGGTGTCAACGGCTGTAAAACGGCGACAAGTGCGGCGCGCTGCACAGCGAAAGCTTCCAACGAGGGTCGGAACTCCCGTTCGAGATAGTCGGTTTTCCGCATCCACGTCCTGGGACTGATTGCGCGCAACGCGGGATGATCCTGAGCAAGGATGGCGGCGATAGAGTCACCCCAGACATCGGCGCAGGAACGTAGATGGGCCAGCACCTCGTTCGCCGACCATTCACCAGGGCCGAGCGACGTGCGCAACTGTACCGGCGACAGTTCAGCGGTCAATGCGGCAATATGTACCGGCCCTGCGTTCAGGAGGACGAGTATTTGCTCAATGGTAAGCGGGTTGTCTCTCAGAATTCTGTCTCCGTCAAATTGTCGTAGACATAGAAGATGTAATCTTGAGAGACTGTCTTGACGCCCAGATCGTTGAGCAAGCGGAGAATCTGGGCACGGTGATCCGTACCGTGGTTTACCACATGCAGCAACACCTGCCACAGGATAAGTCCTTTGTCATCGTCCTCCAGCGGTTGCTCCGAGAGCATCCCATCGCGTAAGCTGGTCAGATAGTCGCGCATGGTCTGTTCAACTCTGTCCCAATGGGCGCGGATGCCCTCCCGATCCGGGAAGTCGGCGGGGTTGAGCGGCTCCGGCAGTTCAACCCCGCGCAACCCGCTGAACCAGGTGTCGTCCACGCTGATGAGATGTACGATCTGATTCCGCACCGATCCGTGCGCGTAGTTTACCGACTGGCTGAACTGTTCATCGGTTAGCCCTTCGATGTAGCTATCCCAGAGGTTGCGGTTTTCGGCGAAGTGATAGCCGAAGAAATGGCGAAAGGCATTGGCGTTCATGGCGTGGCGTATCCTTTCCTCACGATGTGGATCATTCAAAGACGATGGACATCTCATGGTGGAGCGCCGCATTGGGCGATACCTGCGGCGCTTTGCCGCTGGCCGTGGACAGCCCCCGAATTGTCACCGTTTGAGATCTCTGGTAGGGGAAGGGGCGCTCTGCCGTCAGCGCAACCAACGGATCGCCCGGGTTCATCACATCGGGATCGGTGAAGAGGTAGAGGCCAGTGTAATCGTCGGGATGGTTGGAATCATCAACGGAGAGGCCGTCAATCGTGATCGCCCGCGGCATGGTGCAGGGATAGCCGAAATCGTGCATACCGTCGTTGCGGATGTTGAATAGGGTGGGCCAGTGTTTTTCACCGCACGCCGGCACCCAACGGCAATTGCGGATGATGAGATCGCCTTCCCAGGTGCTGCCGTAGTCGCTGCGCAGGCTGATGAAGGCGTTGCCGTAGAGCGTGGAATCTTCTACCGTCAGCAGGCCGCGACCGATGGCGTTCAGCCCCATGTGGCCCAACTCGCAGCGGCGAACCGTGTAAACGCCGGAGACGCCCATGTGCGTGTCCATGCGCGAGAGGGTGCATTCCTCCAGCACAATGTTCTTGCAGAAATTCGTGGCGATGACGCCCCAGTGCGTGCGGTCGCAGATGTGGTTCATGCGGCAGTTGAACATCTGAAAGTTGACCACATCGTTGGCGTGGATGTCATACGATCCCATGTTGACGGGCAGCCCTGCCGCGCCGATGGTGGAATAGATCTTGTGCGGGGTGGCGAAGCAGTTGCGCAGGGTGATGTTGGCGCACTGTTCGGCGCTGAGGAATCCCCGGTATGGGTGGCCGACGGCGGTCTCCCCCACCACGTAGTGCGTTAGCCCGTCGATCTCGGTGTTGGAGCGGGTGATGACAATGTTCCTGGCCCAATAGTTGTAGCCAACCGGCTGCACCATGCGATTGGCGAAAGTGGTGAAGATGCCGCCGCGGATGCGCAGCGTCGTCTCGTCGATGGGCCGGGCCTCAATGCGGGTGATGGCGTCGTAGTCCCAGTCGATGTCGCCCTCAATGGAGCCATCCGTGCGCAGGATGAAGGAATCGTGCTGGGGGACGCCGTTGTTCTGGTTCAGTCCGCGGCGGATATAGAGCCGCTTCTGGTCATTTTCCACCAGCAGATGACAATCGACCGGAGGGCGGGCGTCCACCTGCTTTTGATCGCGGGTCAGATGGTCGATCTGCACCGTTACCGGCGCCAATGTGGATCGCACTTCAAAGAGCGGCGCTTTGTGATCGTTGGCGTCGGTGTTGATCTCCGTGTCGTCGATGGTGAAGCGCGAGGTGTTCCAATCCACATCGGTGGTGATGACGGCGGTGAGCGGCTGGCGACCCAGGTGATAGATCGCGCCTGGGCTTGTCTTCACGGGCAGACGGTGTTCGTTGGCGTAGGCGTGAGCCTGACAGATGGCGGGCAGGTCGTCGGTGACGCCGTCGCCGACCGCGCCGAAGGCTTCGTAGGTCACAACACTATCTCTGAATGTCATGGGGTTGTCCTTCCTCTCCATTTAGGGCTACCCTTCGTGTTTCTTTATTTGGCTTCGTGGGCTAGAATTTTCTGGAATCGGCCTTATACCCTGCTCAATGATGATAGGCTTTACTCTACATCTCAGACAGTTCTGGAACGTATTCGTCCTCATACTTTTCAATTAATACCCCAATCACCTCCATGAGAGAGGCTAAAGGATGATCCTCATCTTCACCAACGCGATCGATCAAGGTATCTAGCACTTCGACTAACCGTTGATACTCTGCCTCGCTATGAGGTACAGATACAACCGGCGCTAACTCTGGCCAGATGCGCTCAATGGTTGCTACTTCTTCAGTCATCGTGTATTACTCCTTCCATGCGCCTCTATCATATTCTGGGTGCGTCAGTATCGCCCGGATGTAGATTTTCTGTCTATTATAATGAGTCGCTGCTATCAAGCGGGCTTTGTTCCCGCCGATGTTGAATACTGTGAGCTTCCCGACTCGATCAGCACTGGGAAAGATAGCTCGCAATTCCGCAAAAGAGTGAAAGGTATGCTGCTTCATGAGTCCGTACCAATACTCAAGCCCTGCTCTTGCATTGGGATGTTGCTCAGCAAACTCGTTGAGACGCTTGCGGGTAATAATGTGCATTAACTCTTCCTGCTGTAAAGTCTTGCTAACTATGCTTGTGTATTGCTGAAATCTTCGTCCTGGGCCTAGGTTGTGTCGAAAATTCTTCTGCGATTATAGCAGAAAAGTCGAGCCGATCCTCGGCCCGACTTTTTGGTATGTCGCCTCAAAGCCTACTGGACCTGGGCGATCCATGCCGCGGATTTCCCCGTCTGCTGTCCCAGGAACATGTTCAACTGCGCCCCATGCTCCTGTACATGTCGCAGATTATAAAGCTGAAGCTCCGCAAAGGGCACTTCCCCCCACGGGAAGCTGCACAACCGGTAGGCATCTTCCATGGATAGCGTGCGAATCGTCTCCTGGCACCTGCGGCGGCAAATGTCCAGATAGCCGAGCAACTCTGGCCGTGTATAGGTGCGCGGTAGGGTTTCGCCTTCTTCCATCTCAACCAGGTCGAAGGAGGCTGGCGGCGCAAAGCCCTCTTCTGCCCCGGTCAGGTAGAGATCCAGCCAGAAGAGCGTATGATAGCCCAAATACCAGAAGGTGGAAAAACCGGCTGCCACCCATTGGTCTGGCTGGTCCTTCCATAGTCTCGTTTCCCAAAGCTCATCCGGGCAGTTGCGCAGAGCCTCTTCTAGCGTATCAATGGCTGCGCCAAACTGACGCCATAACATCTCACGATCAATGATGGTCATCACAACTCCTCATCGATTTGTTTGGTTTTTGTAATACGATAATTAACCAATTTCGAGCCGTATCGTCACCTGGTCGCCTTCTTCGACCCTTTCTGCTTGGCGGACGCTGGCTTTGATGGGCACAAGATAGCGGCCATCCTTGGGGAAGAGGGAAGTCGTCCACACGCTTTTGCCCAACCGAACAGAGACGGGAATCACTCCCCACCCGTATGTCACCATTCCTGAGATCGCTTTCAGATCGCGGCTCTCTTCCGCCGGCACGGTGACGAAGTACCAGGGGGCCGGTCCCCGCCAGAACAAGATCTCGCCGCTGAATTCCATCGTCATGTTCATTGTCGCTACGCTTGCTGGTAGGGAGCTTCTTCATCCAGATTGCCGACAAATTCTGGCAGATCCGTGTGGCCGAGCTGCTGACGAATCGCCAGATTTTCACCGGTATGATACCAGTAATGGTAGATCACCCGCTGCAAGAGATTGCCAAAGTTGGTCCTCCATCCCGCAGGATGGGTGTAGGGATCGAGCAATCGCGCGGTGGTCACCTGCTCAAGCCATTCATCGGCGCGCTCTGTCACTTCCTGCCAGGTCGCCAGCATCTCATCAAGGGGAGGTGTGCAGGCCGGCGCGCCATAGGCGAAGCGTTGATTGAGTTCGGGAAAGAGTACTGTGTCCTGGGCGAAGGTGAGAAAATAGCGCTGCTCCTGCCAGGCCAGATGTCCAATGTTCCAACTGATAGAGTTCATGGGGAGGAAGCGCTGGCGCGCCTCCGCATCAGTAAGACCGATCAGCGCGCGCTGAAACTCGCTGCGTGTGAAGCGCAATTGGTGGACAAGGGGATGCGTCATTGTCGTTCCTCCTGGGCTAGTTGTCGGCGTGTAGGCAATGAAGATTAGCACAAACGTGCTGAGGAATCAAGTTGTGTTCAGGGGGCTTGAACCAGGTGAAGCAGACTGCTCATCACCTGCTCAAGCGATGCCGTGGTATCGATCTCGTGGTTCGCCACATCGCGCAGTCGTGGTTCGACGCTCTCCTTGAGGGCCAATACACGCTCAATTTCTATGGGATCTTTACCGTAGGGATTGTTCGTTCTCGTGCGCAATCGTTCGGCGATTACAGGGGCGGGCGCGCTCAGGAGGATAATCTGGTCAAATTGGCGCAGGAACTTGCCCATATTGGCTGCGCATCCGCTTACAAATAAAACGGCCTCTTGTGTGGTGGACAGGGGTTCGGCCATACGATCTTCGCACCAGACCCAATCCCGGTCCGCGGTGACGGGCGTTCCCGCCGCGGCCAACTCGTCCGGAACCGCGACCCATGCTGAGTAGACATCACTATCCGCGTCAACAGCGTTGTAGCCGCGCCGAGCCAATTCTTCTGTCACGGTTGACTTGCCAACGCCAGAGATACCAGTCAACAGAATCCGTCGCATCCTATCCACCTGCTTCTATTGTACTGGCTAACTGACCGGGGCCTTTGCAGATGTTATTCAAAAATGCCAAGAATCTCCCATCGGCCTTGCCATGCACTCAAGCGTTTTTCATCAATCGCATGGTGTGTGGAATCGGGGTTGTTTGCCCTGCGCCCGCCATGTCTTTCCAAATAGGCTTGGTGGGTTCTGTAAATATCGTCCTTGATCCACCAATCCGGCGTGATCCAAAAGCGAGGATGTTCATGGAAACTGCCCAAATCCACAAAGACCCAGAAATTCGTTTCATCCGGCTTGGGCGACATGGACTGACTGCCTACAATGCTCGAATGCCACGATCTGCCGCCACGCTTGGTTTTCACCTGAATGTAGACTGAGCGACTTTCATCACGGTTGCAGGCGATGATGTCGATCTTAGGCATGTTGCCGGCAAAGGGAACGGCGAACGCGCCGCGTTTGTTCAACTCCGCGACGACAAAATATTCCCCTGCACGTCCTACTTGCTGATTGCTCGCGCCGCGTGATGATTTAGGTGACATAGAACTTGTTTGTCGGTTTAGGGTTCACGAATCCACATGTAACGGCTTTACGCTATTGCTCACTGCGCAACCGTTTGATCCGATTTTGAATGTCTGCAACGACCGCTTGAAGCTTAGCCAGATCGCTGTCGCTGACATAAGCGGAGAGTTCGGTCAGCAATGGGGCGACATCAGGCTGATAGTAGTGCAATAGGGTGGCAATGTCGTTTTCACAAAGGCCGACTCTGGCGAGTTCCCCTGTCTGTACAGGGATGGTAAGGCATAAAGCTTCAACAAGAGCAGCCCCTCAACTGACACGTCCGATCCATTCCGTACTCTGAATCGTCATCTTGATACACCCGACTATGCTATGTCATTCAGTCAAGCCTGGATGACCGCCGCCTTGACTACCGAATTTGTGTTGGGACCGGATTGCTCTAACTTCTGCCCCTCAACCTTCATCGCATGGAGAGCGAGTTCCCAAGCCGCGGCGGCTCTCGCGGCGGGGGTTTGCGCTTGCCAGAACTGGAGATCCAAGGATCGATCCATCTCTTCGAGTTTTCCTCTGCGTTCGGTAAATCGTGTTCTTGTCATCGTTGACAATACATCACGCAGGAAAGAACAGCGACCAGCGTTGTTTTGTCATAGATCGAGCGCGCGCAGGCCGTTCATGCCCAAGATGAGCGAGATCTCGCCGCCGTGATGCAGATCGTGTTCGAGCACATGGTAGATCACCCAACTGCGCGAGAGGTAAAAGACCTGCCCGTTCCACTCATCGCGGAAGGTCTGAGCGCAATCTTCAGGCGTCCACCGCTGCAAGCGGGATTCGATGAAGGCCCAGGTCTTGTCGAGACCGAGCGCCATTTCGGCGGCGGTGCGGGTCGGTGAATCCCGCTGTCCCCACTCCATGTACTCGGTCATAGCGGCATCTTCATCCTGGAGGGTTCCGCTGAACCAGCCGGCGCGGACGGAAATAATGTGCTGAACGAGTTGTCGCAGCGGCCACATGTGCGGGGCTGGTTGCAGGATAAGCTGATCCTCAGTCAGTGGGGCAATGGCGTCGCGCAGTTTTTCCTGATAGCCGTGCCAGTTTTCGTAGATAACTTGCAACGTGGATGGGTCTTGGGTCTGCATTGGTTTCTCCTTGTTTGAGCGTCTGCCCAATATTGGCAATCACCGTTCTTTGGAGACCTGACAGGTTTCAGAAAACCTGGCAGGTCTTATTGTGGTCAGGCAAGCACACGGTACTTGCTCTGTACAAGACCATTCGCATAGGACAGTGTTTCCACGTGCTGCAATGCCACATCCTGAGCGAGCGGGCCAAACAGCGGAATGCCGCTGCCAATCAGGACGGGGATGCGGGTGATGATCATCTCTTGAATCAAGCCGGCGTTGAGGAAGCTTTGAATCACCTTCCCGCCATCGATGTAGGCGTGTCCCACCCCCGCTTCTCGCAACTCGTTGACCAACTCGACCGGCGAGCTGGAGCGCAGTTCCACCGTCTTGGGCGCTTTCTCAGGGATCTGCGTCAACGTGCGGCTGAGGACGATCACGCGCTTGTCGCCATAGGGCCATGGATCGAAACTACTGACGATTTCGTAGGTATTGCGCCCCATCACGAGGACGTCCACAGAATCCATAAACGCTTTGTAGCCATAGTCTTCGCCGGTTTCGGCGTCCTCAATTCCGGGCAGCCAATCGAGGTCCCCGTTTTCGCGGGCAATGAAGCCGTCGAGGCTAGTGGCAATGTAGACGGTGGTTTTCATGGTTTCTCCGAGAAAAATTGAACCATCACTCACGAATGCATACGGATGGCTTCATCGATCACATCCGCCACCCACTGATTCAAACTCTTGCCTTTTGCCGCGGCTCTTACCGAGGCTTCTTCATGCAACTGCGGTGATACGCGCAAGTTGAAGCGGCCTGAGTAGGCTTTGCGCGGCTCTACGCCGTCTTCGCGGCACATGTCCAGGAAGACCTTCAACGAAATCTCACCCTCTCTGCGCAATCCGTTGATATCTTTGGCGTAGAAATCCGCCCCGCCATTCAGATCAACAAACTCGCCCCGAAACATCTCGATTTCGGGATCATACTGGATGACGGCTCTGTAACCGTTGATCTCCATCATGTTCATCATGGTTCCACCCCGTTGTTCTGCAACCACTTGCGAATGCTCTCCACTGCGCCTTTGTCTGTTATCCGCTGAAGGGTGAGGTTTATGAAAGACCCGTCTCTCGCCAAATAACCGCACACCTATGCGTGAGCCTTCTCGTTCGCTCAACTCTGCGTCGAGTTCGCGGAAATGCGCTTCAATGTCAGCCCACTGGATGCTGCCACTTATCGGCCCCGCAAATATCAATTCCAATGTTTCTGGTGCTGGCGCTTCATAGTTTTTATAGTACCATGAATTGGTACTATGTCAAGGAAGATAGACGATCTCGATTGAACGGTCGGCAATACTTCACACCTTTGCCCTCATCCCCCATCTGTGATAGCATCGCGGGAAGCGGTAAACCGGTTTTTTCTTCCAATAGACCTTTCGGTAATAGCGATTCTCTGGAGACCTGCCAGGTTGCAGAAAACCTGGCAGGTCTTGTTACCAACAATGTCTAATCTTCAACCATCCAACCAGCCATTGCAAAGAGGAAATCTTTATGTCCAGTGCTGTCGCCAAAATTACCGAGGTGGAACGGATCTTGTGTTGGGTCCCTATGGTGGATCGCGTCCGCCGGGAAATGGAACGGGCCAATATCCACACCTGGGCCGAGACCGAGGTGATCCGCATCACCACCGACGCCGGCGTGGTCGGTTACGGCGAGACGATCCAAAACTATACATGGAAGCGGGTGGCTGACACCGACCGCGTCATCGGCCAGAACCCCTTCGAGTTGATGTGGGATGACACGTTGGGCGCGGGCTTGCAGATGGCGCTCTTTGACGTGGCGGGCAAGCTGGCGGGTGTGCCGATCTACCGTCTGTTGGGGAGCAAAGTGCGCGATTGGTGTCCGCTCTCGTTTTGGGATCACGATATGTCGCCGGCGGCCTACGAACGCGAGGCGCGGGTGGCCGTGGATCTGGGCTATACGTCGATCAAAATCAAGACGCGGCCCTGGTTCGATGTCTACGAGACGGTGAAACGGATCAGCGAGGCCACGCCGGATTGGTTCCACATTGACTGCGATTGGAACGATTTCCTGCTCGACGTTTCCACCGCCGTGCCGGTGCTGCGCGAGTTGGAGAACGACTTCCCCAAGATCGCGCTGTGGGAAGGGCCGATCCACGCCCACGATGTAGCGGGCAACCGGCTGCTGCGCGAGAAGGTGCGCACGCCCATCGCCCACCACTATGGATCGATCCCTGGCGGCACGGCCATCACCAGCGGCTATTGCGACGGCTTCGTGGTGGCGGGCGGCGTCTCCGCAACCATGCGGGCGGGGATCTCCTCGGCCACGGCTAACATGCCCTTCTTTTTGCAGATGGTGGGCACCGGGCTGACGACGACGCTCGCCCTTCACCTGGGCGCGGTCCTCTCCCATGCCCAGTGGCCGGGGATCAACTGCCACGAACTCTACGAACATAACCTGCTCGACAAACGCATCGACGTGATCGGCGGCTTTGCCCAGGTCCCCGATGCGCCGGGTCTCGGCATTGAGATCGACGAAGCCGCGCTGGAGAAATACCGCATCGAACAGGCGGATCTTTCCTTGCCCAGGCGGTTGATCAAATACAGCCGCGCCAACGGCGTCACTGTCTACTTCCCCGACAACTCGTTCAGCGGCGGCTCGTTTATGTGGAACTACTTCCGCACCGCCAATGGACCGCTCTATGAACGGGGTGTCAACACCGAACTCATCGACGACGACGGCAGCCCCGAATTCGCCGATCTGCGCGAACGGGCGAGCAAGGCGCCGATCCTCGTGCGCGAGGGCTGAGGCGAGAATGTGACGACAGACGGCAGACGGCAGACCTCGAATGAACGTAGACTAATATCCAAGAACTATACAGGTCAGGTAAGGGCACGGGTGGAGGCGGGAAGTATGTTGGACATAAACCTAATGTTTGAGCCCGCCCCCACCCGTGCCCCTACGGTATATGGCTGTATGGTTACTATCCAATACCCAACATCTAAACACGCAACACGTTTTACTCATTACTCACTCCGAAAGGATTCACCCCATGTCCTACGAAGCAAAACTGAAAGAACTCGGCTACACCCTGGAACCGGTCGAACTGAACGCCGGACGGCTGATGCTGGCCAAGCGCACAGGCAATCTGGTCTATACCTCTGGCTCTGTCTCCAACTGGGGAGACCAACAGATCAAGGGCAAGGTCGGCCGCGATGTTACCGTGGAAGAGGGCTACGAAGCCGCCAAACTCTGTACGCTCAACTGCCTGCGCGCCACCAAGACCCTCATCGGCAGCCTGGACAACGTGGTGCAGGTGGTCAAGGTGCTGGGGATGGTCAATGTAGCCCCGGACTTTGACAACACCCCCGCCGTGATCCACGGTTGCAGTGACCTGCTCATCGAACTCTTCGGCGAGGCTGGCCGCCACGCCCGCAGCGCTGTGGGTATGACCATCCCCGCCGGCTGGGCCTGTGAGATCGAGATCATCTTTGAGGTGAAGGCGTAAATGGCGCTGACCGACAAAGTTGCGATTATCACCGGCGCGGCCCACGGCATTGGCCGCGCCACGGCGTTGCGCCTTGCCCAGGAGGGCGCCACTGTCGTCGTCGCCGACATTCAAGATGAGTTGGGCGCGGACGTCGTCGCCGAGATCGAAGGGGCGGGCGGACAGGCACACTATATCCACACCGATGTGAGCATCCACGCCGATATCCGCGCCATGATCGAATCGACAGAGGAACGCTACGGGCGGCTCGATATCCTCGTCAACAATGCCTATGCCACTAAACGAGGATCGGTGGTCGATCTTAGCGAGGAAGATTGGGATCATTACATGGCGATCATGGTCAAGGCTATCTTTTTGGCGGGCAAGTATGCCATCCCCGTCATGAAGGAACGGGGCGGGGCCATTGTCAACATGGGATCGGTGCATAGTTTTGCGGCCTGGCCCAACAACGCGGTCTACGAGACGGCCAAGGCCGCGGTGATCAACTTGACCCGGCAGATGGCGATTGATGGCGGCCCGTTGGGCATCCGCGTCAACGCCGTCTGCCCCGGCTGGATTCTCTCGCACCCGGAGCGCATCACCGAGGAGCGGTTGCGCTGGGCCCGTCACATCTATCCGCTGGGGCGACCCGGCCAACCGGAGGAGATCGCCAAAGCCATCAATTTTCTCGTCTCAGACGAAGCCAGTTTCATCACCGGTCACGCTCTGGTGGTGGACGGCGGTCTCAGCATCCAATTGCAGGATTCGGTCAATCTGGCACCGCCGAATTTTGAGTGGTGAGGGGTAGGAAGGTGATAGGTGACTGGTGATAGGTGACTGGGTGCAGAGGTTCTACCCAGTCACCTATCACCAGTCACCTATCCCTAGCTTTTGTAAAACGCCACAAAGAACTCTGCCACGCGGCGCACGGTGATGTTGAGAAGGCGTTGGCCTTCTTCGGGGGTAGCGGCGGCGGGGGTGTCGGTGTAGCCGACGCTGGCCTGCCAGGCGCCGTGGGTCTGCACGACGGCCCCGGCAAAGTCACTGAAGAGGCCCTGGTCCGCAGGGACCGATTGGGTGCGCGCCAATCCGTCCCGGTTGACCAGATCTGGGCGGATCGCCATCATCATCGCGGTCTCGAAGTGACCGGCGTGGCCGGGGATCAGCTTGCCGTCGAAGCCAGCTTCCTCCACCAGGGCAGAGCGGGCCACATCCCAATAGGCGGCGGCGGCAATGCGCACAGGATGGCCGAGCCGGTTCGCCATGTCCAGGGCGACGACGCGGTTGGAGTCAGTGTTGCCGCCGTGACCGTTGAGGAGGATCAGCTTGCGGAAACCGCTCTTGACCAATCCTTCGCAGACGTCTATGACGGTGGTGATGTAGTTGGGACCGGGCAGCGAGAGTACCCCGGCAAAGGGGAAATGGTGGTGCGAGTTGCCCGTCCACAACACCGGCGCCACCACAATGGGGATCTCCTGGGCGGCCTGTTGCGCCGCCAGATCCGCCACCGTGCCGCACAGCGTCGTATCGGTGATCACCGGCAGGTGGGGTCCATGTTGCTCGATGGAAGCCGTGGGCAGCACCGCCACGCCATTCAGTGCCATTTCCGCGATCTGCTCGCGCGTCAATTCGGCCAGTTGCACTGTCATGCAAATATCCTTCTTTTGGTTGGGTGAAGGGTGACTGGTGATTGGTGACTGGGGCAGAACACAGATCCGGCCCAGTCACCAATCACCAATTACCTTATCTGGGGATTAATCCAATGCTCCAAACCAGTTTGCCCCGTTTTACAGTTCCGGTCAAGCCGCAGGCGTGGGCAGTCTCGAATATCGCCGCATGGGATTGGGTATCGCTGCCCGCGTTGCCGCCGTTGATTTTGGCGGATGGCAGTGGACCGGCAATCCAGCAGACGACGACCCGCATCTGTCACGATGGCGAGACTTTTTATGCGCGCTTCGACTGCGAGGACGACGATAGCTGGGGGACCTTCCACCGCCGCGATGATCCGATCTACGATGAGGAGGTGGTGGAACTCTTCATCGCCGCCGGTGAAGAAACACCGACCGATTATTACGAGTTCGAGATCAGCCCCAACGGCGTGCTCTTTGATGCCAAAGTCCACAACCCTGGCGGCGGCCGCGCCGGTATGATCGTGGACACAAGCTGGGACGCTGACGGCATCCGCTGGCGGGCCGAGCGCACGGGCCGGGGAAGTTGGTCCGCGCTCATGGTCTTGCCGTGGAGGGCGATTGCCCCAACCAATCAAAGACCCGCCGTGTGGCGGGCCAATTTTTACCGTATCGAGCGCCCGCGGCTGGGGAAGAGCCAACAGCCCGTTGAGTTTAGTTGTTGGTCCCCCACCCTCACCGACCCGGCGGATTTTCACAAGCCGGCGCGATTCGGTATATTGACGCTGGCATAGAATCCGGCGACGCAATCGGCGAATCTGGACGAGCGAGGATGTCTACTGAGTGTCCGAGCTGGTATTGCTCTCGTTTAGCTGCGGTGCGAGTGGGGGAGTGTCGGTCGCCACTGTCTGCAATTGCGCTTTGAGTTCCTGAAAGCGCGCTGGGTCGATCCCCGTGGCAATGGTGATCGTCTTCCAATCCACGTCTACTGCCAACAGATTCTCGATTGTTTCAATCTTGCCTTTGATTTCGCCGATCAGCAGACCTTCTTGCCTGCCTTCTTGTCTGCCCTTCTGTTCGCCTTCTTGTCTGCCTTCTTGCCGTAATTCCTCGGCGTAGGTTAACATGGCGCCTCCCACATTGGTTTCATAACGCCTCACAGTCTCTGCAAACTCTTGCACAATGCGTCGCTCCTGGGTTGCCACTAGATAGACAACAAAAATGCTGACGTAATCGATGCCGCCGGTTTTGGCGACTTGGGCCAGGAGCTTTGCCGCCTGATCCAAAAGTGCTCGTACCGGCTCATGATAGGCAGCCATCATCAATAACTGGGCGACCTGAGCCTTCAACCCACCCTGGATCTGCTCTGGAGATAGCCCCGATTGGTCGATCAACAGGTGGGCAAAACGAGGAATGAATACATGGTCTCGCCCATCTTCACCAAAGAGATCGGCAAACTCTGTGGAGTAACGCCAACTGCTCTTGCCCTGATAGAATACCAAAGGAACGATCAAGCGCAACTGTAACTGTTCAGGCTGCTCTTTGAACGACTCGTCCCAGATGCGGCACATGTACTTGAGCAGCCGAAAGCGCATCCACTGATCGGGGCTGGATTGATGTTCAAACAGCAGTTAGAGGAATAGTGACTCGCCTGTCGCCCGCGCTTGTATTGTGTAAAGCAGATCCGATTCGCTCTCGCGTAATGCCTCATCCACAAAGCTGGTTTCTACCAATTCCAGCGTGGACCAATCTAATCGCTGCACCAGTGGGGCGGGCAGATGAGCGCGTAGAAAGCTCTCGGCTTCCCTCGTATCAGAAAAGACAGCGCGGAAGAGTTTATCGTGTGGTTGTTGCATCCCCGCGGATATGTCATCCTCTGGTGTTGGTCGAAATGCTCATTCGTGCAGAGTATAACACAATCGTCCCCTATCGTTCCACAGCAATTCGAGGATGTTTGTCTTCTGGCAATGCCCACTGGTATGATGTATTTCATCACGTTCACCCATCACAACTCTGGTTCCCATCAAACTCTGCACAAATCCTCACCCCAAGGAGCGAATCTATGCACGCAGAACAGCGCCAGCGCACACGCCAACGGCTGGAACGCGCCGGCATCCGGCGAGCGATCTTTGCCGATCTCAACTCGATCAAATGGCTGACCGGATTCAACCCGCCGGTTCAATTGGGGACGAACTTTTTCCTCGGCGGTCCGCCGTTGCTCTGGTATGTGGACGGCCATTTTACGCTGATCGTACTCGACGGCCACGCTGGCAGCGTGGAAAGTTTCGGACAGCAGCCCGATTGTAGCTTGCGCACCTACGAAGGATATACGATCCAAAAGCCGATTACGGGGGGACCCAATCTGGCGGCGTTGTTGAAAGAGGTGATTGGTGCGCGCCCTGGCAGCGGACCCATTGGCGTCGAGGAGCGATCTTTCACCGTCTATCTGCGCGAGACTCTCGCCGGGATCGTCGAGAGGGGCGCAGCGTGGCAACCCATTGACGATTGGCTGGTCCCGTTGCGTATGGTGAAGACGGCGGAGGAGATCGCCAAACTGCGCGATAATTTCGCGCTCAGTGACCTGGGGCATGGCGTTGTTCGCAGCCTCTCGCTGACCGGGATGCGCGAGATCGACGTGTGGGCGGAGATTCACAGCGCCATCCAGCGCCATGTGGGCGGGCGGATGCCTCTGGGCAACGATTGTGTGGTGGGCTATCGAGAGAACAACATCGGCGGCTGGCCCGGCGATCTCGTCATCGGCGAGACCGATTCGTTGATCGTCGATCTGAGTACGCTCCAACATGGCTATTGGTCGGATAGCTGCGCCACCTATTACGCCAGCAAGCCGGGCGAGGAACAGGCGCGCGCCCACAGGATGATCGAGGAGGCGCTGGCCTTTGCCATTTCGCTGGCGCGCCCAGGCGTCCTGGCGAACGAGATCGACCGCCAGGTGCGCGGCTTCATCGAGGAGCGGGGCTATCCTGTCTATCCGCACCACACCGGCCACGGCGTCGGCGTCACCGGCCACGAAGAGCCGCGCATTGTCCCTTACAACGAAGTGCCCTTGCAAGCAGGCATGGTCATCCTCTTGGAGCCAGGCACGTATGTCCCCGGCCGTTGGGGCGTTCGTCTTGAAGACGCGCTGCTGATCACCGAGGAGGGCGCGGAGGTGCTGACAACGCACGCGAAGGGGATGTGATCCATGTCAATGTTTTGAACGGAGCTGAAAATAACTGTCGCAATTCTGAATCAGACACAAAGATTTGCACATATAACATCCGGCAAAGTGGAAATAACTGGACACAAAGGTGCTTTGATTGTATAGGAATCTCGAGCAAAGGCGTGGGCATTGGGTGGAAGTCTGCGTCGATTCGGTGGAAGGGGCCATCACCGCCCAAGACGGCGGCGCGGCGCGCGTCGAGCTCTGCGACAATCTCTTTGAAGGGGGGACCACCCCAAGCGCAGGGACCATCGCCCTGACCCGCCATCATTTGCAGATCGATCTCAACGTCATCATTCGTCCGCGCGGTGGGGATTTTTGTTACAGTGAGATCGAATTTGAGGTCATGCGCCGCGACATTGAGGAGGCCAGACGGTTGGGCGCCAACGGTGTTGTCATCGGCCTGCTCACCCCCGACGGCTCCATCGACATCGATCGCACCCGCGTGCTGATCGACCTGGCCCGTCCACTCAGCGTTACCTTTCACCGCGCCTTTGACGTCTGCCGCGATCCCATCGCAGCGTTGGAAACTTTGATCGATCTCGGCGTGGATCGGCTGCTCACCTCCGGCCAGGAAGCCTCCGTCCTCGAAGGATTGGATTTGATCAGTGAATTAGTCCGCCGCGCCGGGGATCGCATCATCATCATGCCCGGCGGCGGCATCCGCGAACACCACCTCCCCAAGATCCTCGCTGTTGGCGTCAAGGAGATCCACGTCAGCGCCCGCTCCCCGGTGAGCAGCCCTATGATCCACCGCAACGGGCGCGTCTCGATGGGCGGCGAACTGCGCCTGCCCGAGTATGAACGGAAGACCACGGATGCAGCGCGGGTGCGGGCGTTTGTGGAGAATAGGGATAGGTGATAGGTGACAGGTGACTGGGGGCAAGGCGTCCAGCAGGTTTGCAAGTTTGCAGGTTTGCACGGGGCAGGTGACAATCATCTACGCACTACGCGTCATTCCATTTGGAGAACCCCATGATTCTCATCGACAACCCCCACGGCAATTATCGTTTTCTCACCGGCATTGCACCCTATTCGGCAGGGGTGATCGCCATGCCAGGCTTTGAGATTGTGCGGGCGACACTGCAACGACCGATCCCCTATGGGGCGGGCTTCGACTTGATCGAAGACTATCTCGCCGCATTGGATCGTCCGCGCGCGGCGCTCTGTGCGGTGGAACTGCGCCTGCCCCACGCGTTAAGTTTTGACGGTTTTAGTGAATTCAACGCCAGCTATCAGGAGATCCTCACCCGCTGGGATCTGATCATTGACGGACGCAATCCAGTTGCCCGCACCAATGTTGCGCCCGCCGTCGCCGCGCCAGAGACGCCGTCGCTCTACGCCTTTTCGTACACCGTCCCCGCCGAGACCTCTGCTACGACTTTTGTCGTCGCCGGGGCCGGAGATCTGCGCGATCAGGCCGATCTCTCGCCCGCAGCGGTGGTGCGGCCTGGCGAAAGCTCCCCCGACGCCCTGCGCGAGAAAGCGTCCACGGTGATGGGCGTGATGCAGGGGCGGCTCACCGGCCTCGGCGCAGATTGGGACGGCGTTACCGCCGTGGGCATCTACACCGCCCAGCCTGTGGACAGCTTCCTGGCCGAGGTTGTACTGCAACCAATTGGCCGCGCCGCCGGCCATGGCGTCCATTGGTATGTCAGCCATCCGCCCATCGCCGATCTCGTCTACGAGATGGATCTGCGCGGTGTGCGCATCGAGTTGAGGATTCTGTAGAGGAATGGTGACTGGGGATTGGGGGCGTGACAAGCCCACTTGCCACCTGCCACCTGCAAACCTGCAACTTGCAACCATCCACCCAACTTTCAATACAAAGGATACCGTTATGCAACCAAACATGATCGGCGCGTATGGTCCCTGGGCCGCGTCGCTGGTAGAGGACGCGCCGGGGACGCTCTCGTTCCGCCGCCCCGAATGGAGCGATGTGGATAGCTGGCGCAGGGTCGCCCGTCAAGGCGTCTGGGATCGGCTGGCCGCGCCGACGTTGAGCGCGCCCGCGGTGACCGTCCACAAGCAGTATGTCTACGATGATCTGCACGTCGAGGAGCTATCCTGGCAGTTGCCCTACGGCGAGCCGACCGAGGCGGTCTTCCTCAAACCGGCGGGCGCAACGGGAAAGTTACCGGGCGTGGTCGGTCTGCATTGCCACGGTGGGCAGAAGTTCTTCGGCAAGGAGAAGATCACGCGCACGGGTGAACTGCACCCGATCATGGCGAACCACCACGAGCGCTATTACGGCGGGCGGGCTTGGGCCAACGAATTGGCGAAGCGCGGATACGCCGTCCTCGTCCACGATGCTTTTGCCTTTGCCAGCCGCCGTGTGCAGTTGGCCGACGTATCCGACGTCATCCGTTACGGCGTGACCGATCCCGATCCATCGGATGTGGCGGGGATCGAATCGTACAACCGCTGGGCCGCCAACCATGAATCGATCCTGGCGAAATCGCTCTTCTGCGCGGGGACGACGTGGCCGGGCGTCTTTTTGGCCGAGGATCGCGTCGCCGTCGACGTCCTCTGCGCCCGCGCGGATGTGGACGCGGATCGCATCGGCTGCGCTGGTCTTTCGGGCGGCGGGCTGCGCACCGTCTTCCTCGGAGGCATGGATGAGCGCATCCGCTGCGCCGTGAGCGTGGGCATGATGACCACCTGGCGCGACTACCTGCTTCATAAATCGCACACGCACACCTGGATGTGTTATGTTCCGCTGCTGCCCGCCGAACTCGATTACCCCGAAATTTTGGGGCTGCGCGCACCCTTGCCCACGTTGGTGCAAAACGACAACGAGGATCAACTCTTCACCCTGCCCGAAATGCAGCGCGCCGACAGCATCCTGCAAGAAATCTTCGCCAAAGCCGACGCCGCCGACCGCTACCGCGGCAGCTTCTATCCGGGTCCCCACAAATTTGATCGAGAGATGCAGGCCGAGGCGTTTGAGTGGTTTGATCGGTGGTTGAAGGGGTGATTGGTGATTAGGGATTGGTGACTGAGTTCTGCCCCAGTCACCAATCCCTAATCTCTGAAGTGGACCCTACTCAGAAAAATCGTTTGACTACCATGTTACATCATGCTAAAGTGTGAATACTCCGAGTGCTACAATGCCAATACCCTATGTCATCTGATTCAGACAAAGTTCATCGCACAATCCTATCACGATACCAACTTGAGCAGCACAATCCACAAGGTTGAGTTGATACACTGTAGATTTCCCACTTGTAGCTCAGAGCTAGACAACAAAAGGAGATACGTAACATGCAAGAGGAATTGAGGAAGAAGGCTATTTCTCGGCGGACATTTCTACGGTTGAGCGCTGGGGTCGCTGGGGTCGCTGCGCTGGCAGGCTGTGCGCCTGTTGTTCCTGCATCTTCACCCCAGGGTGAGGAGGTTAGTGCCCCTGCCGCTCAAGCGGTGGAAATTGATGTATGGACAGGGTGGACAGAAGATGCCGCCACCAACATTGAAAAGATTCTAGACGGGTACAACCAATCTCAAGATCGGGTGGTTGCTAGACATGTGGTGGTGCCGGAAGCGATGACCCAAAGGCTGCTGGCAGCGATTGCGGCTGGCGATCCACCGGCCGGCGCCATTGTCTTTGGCGCGAGCGTTGCCTATCAGTTGGCTGCACAGGATGCGGTGCTGGCCTTGGATGAAATTGGTAATCCCGACCAGGTGGCAAGCCTCAAAGATTGGATGGAGCCGGCGCTCTGGGAGCTTGGCGTCTATGATGGCAGATTTGTCTATGCCAGTATGTGGAATCAGTGTTTGGGCGTCTTTGTCAACGTCGATATTGCAGAACAACAGGGCGTCGATCCAGAAAGTCCCCCTGCTACGCTGGAAGAACTCGAAGCGGTTTGGGATCAACTGACGATCTGGGATAACAATGACAACATCGACGTGCTGGGCGGCGATTTTACCTGGACGGCCATGATCATGGGGCGCTTTTTGGGGCAATTTGTCAGCGAGGATGGCACGACCATCACCGCCAACCATCCCAACAATGTACGCGCCCTTGATTGGATTGCCAGTCGGTGGCAACGAATCGGTCCACAAAAGCTACAGGATTTTTATGCGTCACTGCAAGGGCGCGGTGAGCGCTCTGCCGGGCAGGATCCCTTCCTTTCTGGGCTACGTGCGACCACCGTGACGGGGCCGTGGCAGTACAACACCATGCGCAACTTTATGCCGGAAGGGTTCCGGTATACTGTATGGCCTTTCCCCGGGCCGGCTGGGCAGACGGAAAAGGGAATGCACACCTACGGCGACGGCTGGATCATCCCAAGAGGAGCGCCAGAACCCTCTGCCACCTGGGAGATCATCAGCACCATGACCGGCGCGACTGGCAATCGCGATGTCTATACCTCTTTGTTCACAACCTGGCTTTGTGTTAATGGCCCCGTCTCGCAGGAGATGACAGAATGGCCGACATTCCAGACCGAAGTCATGGATGAATGTCCCGGCTACGAAGAAATCTTCCTGAGCGACCTCTATGATTCGGATTACTACCTCTACCCGCCGAAGATTCCAACCAGCAACTCCTATCAGTCGTTGATGAATGCTGAGTGGGAGAAGGTGCGACTTGGCCAGAAAGGTACGCAGGAAGCGCTGGATTTTGTGACGGCTGAAGCGCAAAAAGAATTAGACACTTGGAACGAGCAGAATCGAGGATAACAGGCTGAGGGGATGGGGGAGCGGTGACGATGGTTGAGGCTGTTGTCTGCCCCCATCCCCTCCCTGTTATTGGCGCATAGACCTACTCCTGGAAAGGAAGCAAGTGTGTCGATCACTTCACAGAGTAACCCCGGGCAGATAGCCTCTCCCCAGCAATCTTCATCCGCTCAGATACGTCTGCTGCGCCAGATGGTAAGCCTAGCAAAGTATGGAATACTGCTGTTGTGTTCTGCATTCTTCATCCTGCCTTGGGTATGGATGATCTCCACATCTCTCAAGAGTCCGCAGGAGCTTTCTGTTTATCCTCCCATTTGGATTCCTGATCCGATCCGGTGGGATAACTACCTTTTGGCTTTCCAACAGGCTGCCTTGGGGCAGTACGTTATCAACACCTTGATCATTGCCGTTCCGTCGGTGATTGGCGCTGTACTTTCCAACTCACTGGTTGCCTACGGATTTGCCCGTGTTCGTTGGATTGGGCGCGACTATGTATTTGGCGTTGTCCTGGCAACGCTCATCTTGCCAGGGTTCGTCACCTTTATCCCCCTCTACCTTATTTTTCGCAATCTGGGTTGGATCAACACGTACTTACCGTTGGTTGTTCCTCAGTTCTTGGGTAACCCGTTCTTCATCTTCCTGCTTCGTCAATTCTTTATGACGCTCCCAGAAGAACTGTCTGATGCCGCACGGGTGGACGGCGCATCGGAGCTGCGTATC
The DNA here is from genome assembly GCA_019637695.1 of Caldilineaceae bacterium. Taxonomy (GTDB): domain Bacteria; phylum Chloroflexota; class Anaerolineae; order Caldilineales; family Caldilineaceae; genus RI-153. The sequence continues at coordinate 34,293 of JAHBVG010000045.1, forward strand.
TTCTCTCAAATTACGCTGCCTCTGGCCCTCCCTGCGCTGGCCGTGGTGGCGCTCTTTCAGTTTATTGGAAGTTGGAATGACTACTTTGGCCCCCTGATTTATCTTAGCAACAAGGCGCGCTATCCCATCTCATTGGGGATTGCCAACATGCAATCGAGCTATGGTTTCTCGAATTTTGCCTGGATTATGGCGGCGACCTGTATGAGTGTACTGCCCATTATCATTCTCTTTTTCTTTGCACAGCGCACGTTCATTGAAGGAATTGCATTGACCGGTTTAAAGGGATAGGAGATTGACATGATCGCCGCCAAATCCTTACGGAAGCTCACCCGGAGTGAACGAAAGGCGTTGCTCACCGGCTTGCTTTTTATTTCTCCCTGGATCATTGGGTTTATACTCTTTAGGCTCTACCCATTCTTCGCATCCCTTTACTACAGCTTTACATTCTTTCCTGTTCTACAATCCCCGCGCTGGATTGGGTTGGACAACTTTATCAACCTAATGGATGATTCGCGCTTTTTGACGTCCCTCTACAACAGCGCCTACTATGCTTTCTTTGCCGTGCCGCTGGGCACAGTGGTCGGCATTCTGTTGGCGCTGCTGCTCAACATGCGGGTGCGCGGCCTTTCTACCTTTCGCACCATTTTCTTCCTGCCCAGCATCACCCCTGTGGTCGCCACCGCGATTGTCTGGCTATGGATGTTCAATCCACGCAACGGCATTGTCAATTTTGTGCTGGAACTGGTCGGCATCCGCGGTCCTGGTTGGCTGGGGAGCCCGGAATGGGCCAAACCTGCCCTCATTCTTATGAGCCTGTGGGGACTTGGCGGCGCCATCGTGATCTACCTGGCGGCGCTGCAAAGCGTTCCGCGCGAGCTTATGGAGGCATCCGAACTGGACGGCGCCAATACGCAGCAGCGCATTTGGTACGTGACACTGCCCATGATCAGCCCTGTGATCCTCTTCAACGTGATTACTGGCCTGATCGGCGCCTTTCAGTTTTTCACCGAAGTACATGTGATGACGGGCGGCACAGGGGGACCGGCAGACGCTACCCTTATGATGTCAATCTACCTGTGGCAGACAGCATTCCAATTCTTTAAGATGGGCTATGCCTCGGCGCAGGCGTGGATTCTATTTTTGATCATCGTTGTCTTTACGCTGGTGCTTTTCCGCATTTCGGGCAGGCTCATCTACTACGGCGGACGTTAGGCTAGACAGGGCCAGCGCCCAGGTTTCCACGGATCCTACTTCATTCACCCTTGAGGATGTTAACCCATGCCCCAACTCTTTCAGAGCGAAACCTATCTTCGTCATCGCCTGCGTGCTGACGGCCGCGCCCTACGCTTTCAGTCTACCGATTTAGAGCAGTGGCAGCGCTGGCAGCAAGAGCTACGCGCGCGGATTCGAGGACTGCTAGGGTTGCAACGATTCCTGCCCACCGCCATGAACAGCCGAGTTACTGAGGCGGTTTCCTGCCAAGGATATGTGCGCGAACGGGTGGAAATTGAAACCGAACCCGGGGTGATCATGCCGCTGTATGTCCTCATCCCCGAACAGTTGCAAGGGACGGCGCCGGCGGTCCTTGCACCGCACGGACATGGCAGCGGCGGCAAGCTGGCGCCGGCGGGGGTCAGGGCAACGCCAGCCGTTGCAGAAACCATCCGCCAGCATAACTATGACTACGGCGTCCAGGCCGTGCAGCGAGGCTACGTCGTCTTCTGCCCTGACGCGCGCGGCTTTGGTGAACGTCGAGAATCGTTGACCGCGTCACCGGAGTCCCTGCTAGACTCGTCATGCCGCCAGCTTGCCCACATGGGCCTGCCTCTAGGTATGACCGTCGCCGGAATGTGGACGTGGGATCTGCTGGTTCTGCTCGATTACGTGGCGACACGCCCGGAGACACAAGGAGAACGCATTTGCTGTATCGGGCTGTCCGGCGGCGGTTTGCAGACGTTGTGGTTGGCTGCGCTGGATGAACGGGTAGCGTGTGCTGTCATTAGCGGATACTTCTATGGCGTCGAAGATTCACTGCTTCACCTGTCGGGCAACTGTGACTGCAACTATATACCGCACATGTGGGAGAGTGCGGATATGGGCGATGTGGCTGCGTTGATTGCGCCGCGCCCGTTGTTGATAGAAGCAGCCCGCCAGGATCCACTCAACGGGCCACGAGGCATCGACAATGTGATAGAACAGTGTGAGATCACACGCCGGGCATATTCGTTGCTCGGCGTCGAGGATCGATTTGAGATCGACGTTTTCGATGGCGGTCATGTCTGGCATGGAACCGTTGCCTTCGATTGGCTTGACCGCTGGCTGCGAAGGTAATGCGTTCCGCAAAGATAGACGAATAGGAGCAGACCATGAACACAGAGACGCTGGATCGCCCACTCATTAGCAATGGATTCACCCTCCCCCCACAGATGCTGGGCAAACTACAACCGACCGATCCCAGCCTGCCCATGAATGATCTGCGCGAACAATACCGGGCACAGGGCTATCTCTGGCTCAAACAGGTTCTGGATCGGAATGAGGTGCTGGCCTTTCGTCATCGCTTCTTTGCCGCTTTTGAGGAGGCGGGATTGCTGGCCCCCGGCAGCGATGCGGTGGATGGAATTTACAGCGGGTACGAGGACAAGGAGACCGCGCGCAAGATTCTGATGGAGGCGGTGCGCTGGGCGTCGTATGAATCGTTCTGTTTTGCGCCGCCGATCTGGCAGTTCTACGAGGCGTTCCTGGGCGGGCCAGTTTACCTGCACAAGCGCAAGATCGTACGTTACACTCGGCCTTATGATCCCAACTGCACCGGCGCGCACTATGACCTCACCTATCTGCGCGGCGGCACAGACAGCGTCTGCACCAGTTGGATTCCCATCGGCGACATCCCCGTGGAGATGGGCGGGCTGGTCTATCTGGAAGGCTCCGACCGTTGGGGACGTGAGACGGAAGAAGAATTCCGCCGCAAGAATGCCGAACTTTCCCCCGAAGAGCGCATTAGCGCCTACAACAAGAACATGACGCAGGGCGGCTGGCTGAGCAAGGATCTGCCCAATCTAGCGGCGCGCATGGGCACTCGCTGGCTGGTCGCCGACTACGAAGCCGGGGACATGATGGTCCACAGCGCGTACATGATCCACGCTGCGACGCTCAACGAGAGCAGCGAAAACCGGTTACGCCTCTCCACCGACATCCGCTATCAACTCGTGCGCGAGGAGATCGACCAGCGCTGGCAGAACCATTGGTCGCTGGATGACATGTTGTAAAGGGTGTTCGATGCGGAACATCCCCGCGCTGAGTAGAAAGTTTGGACCGTTCGGGTCGAGATGCTACGGGCTTGCGTGCTGGTCTGCCCGGTGAAACTCGACGTTTGATCCCTGCACAGATCGGTCCCGCCGATGAACTATCGCAGGCGATGGAATGGTATTGGAGTCGCTAGACCTTCCATCAACACCAATCTTTACTCTTCAATCTTAACGATTGCCGCGGATTCGCCGGGCATGTGGATGCCGTCTTCGCTGAGGGTGACGCCTTCTTGAGAAGCCAGACTGATCTCTCCGTGCTTGGGTGAGGGGATGGTCTGCGCGTCTGCGCCCAGGTTGCAGACGACGACGGCAGCGCCGCGGTCGACGACAATCCAGCGGGCGGACTCGTCGTAGCGGACGGCGACGCTGTCGAGCGGACCTGTCCCCAACGCGGGGATCTGGCGGCGCAGGCGGATCAGTTGGCGATGCCAGTCGCAGAGGCTGGCGTGCGATTCTTCCTTGAGTTCGGACCAGTTCAGCTTCGAGCGCTGGAAAGTCTCCGCCGATTGCGGATCGGGCACCTCGTCCGGCTCCCAACCGAAGGCGGCAAACTCACCCCGCCGACCCTCGCTCACCGCCTTCCCCAACTCGGTGTTGTCGAAATTGGTGAAATATTGAAAGGGCGACGACGCGCCCCACTCCTCACCCTGGAAGAGCATGGGGATGAAGGGCGCAGTGAGCACGATGGCCGCGCCGATCTTCGCCAATTCTGGGCTGACGAGATGGCTGATGCGATCCCCTTGGGCGCGGTTGCCGATCTGGTCGTGGTTTTGGATGTAGCCGAGGAATTTGTAGCCGGGCAACCCGGTGGCCGGTCGCCCGTGACGGCGCTGGCGGAAGGGCGAGTAACGCCCATTGTAGACAAAGGCCCGTTGCAGCGCCGCCGCCAGATCGGCCAGCCCATTGAAGTCGGCGTAGTAGCCCTCCTGTTCGCCGGTGAGGGCGACGTGCAGCGCGTGGTGGAAGTCATCGCTCCACTGCGCGTCCATGCCGTAGCCGCCCATCTCCAGTGAGCGGACAACGCGCGGATCGTTGAGATCGCTCTCGGCAATCAAGGCCAGATGACGGCCCAGCGCGCCCTGCAACGCCTTCACCTCTGCCCCCAACTGCTCTAAAAAGTGAACCGCCGAATCGTCGATCAAGGCGTGGACGGCGTCGATGCGCAGCGCGTCGATGTGATAATCGCGCAGCCACATCCGCGCGTTGTCGATGAAAAAGCGGCGCACCTCATCGCTGCCCGCCCCATCCAGATTGACGGCGTCGCCCCAACTGGTCTTGTGATGCTCGGTGAAATAGGGACCGAACATGGCCAGATAATTGCCATCCGGGCCGAGATGGTTGTAGACCACGTCGAGGATCACGGCGAGTCCGCGCCTGTGGCAACTGTTGACCAATGCCTTCAACCCGTCCGGTCCGCCGTAGGGATGATGAGGAGCGGAGAGCGCAACCCCGTCGTAGCCCCAACCGCGCGAGCCGGGAAAGGCGGCCACCGGCATCAGTTCCACATGGGTGACGCCCAACTCAACGAGATGATCGAGTTTTTCGATGGCGGCGTCGAAAGTCCCTTCGGGGGTAAATGTTCCCACATGCAGCTCGTAGATAATGGCCGACGCCAGCGGACCGGACTGCCAGCCATCATCGTCCCAGCGGAACGCTTCATGATCGACAACCCGCGACGCGCCGTGGACGCCGTGCGGCTGCCACGGTGAACGGGGATCGGGCAAGGGCTGACTGCCATCCACAATATAGGCGTAGTCGGTGCGGATGCCCGCTTCGTCCACGTCGATCTGCCACCAGCCGTCGTCCGCTGCATTCATTGGTAGACGGCGACGGCCATTCAATTCAATTTCCACGTTTTGGGGCTTGGGCGCCCAAACACGAAAGGTTGTCATGGTTGCTCCTTATCGAAAAGGGATCGGGGCATAAGTGCTAACGTAAGGGCCTGCGAAAGTGCCGGGGACTTTTCGTCGCAATGAGGCGGGGTATCCACGCCTGACGTCACGTCCGGCGTCAAGTCCCCGGCACTTGTTCGTACAACGCTTCCCTTAGCGCCTAAAGTGGACTGGGAACTGAGCAGATACGTCCTCCCCCCTCTCTTCTTCGCTCCCTCTCTTCTTCTCTTCTTCTCTCCCTCTCTGCACCTCTGCCTCTCTGCGTTAAATTTTTCCCAACAAGCAGACGGGGAAGCGCGCGAGCAGATCTGCGAGTTGCACGCGACCACCGGGATGGGATTCATCGGTGAAGGGATTGCGCCACTCACCGCTAGGGATCTCGATGCTGGCGCCGTCGCCGTTGCGTCCGTGGCGGAGGGTGAGCCGGGGGACGACGACGATGAGACCATCCCCGCGGGCATAGGCGACGGCGCTGGGCGCTCCCTCCACCGGCAGGGGACGATACGCGCTTTCCACACTAAAGAGGTGCGGATGCTGGCGGCGCAACCCCAACGTCTGGCGGATGACCCAGAGTTTGGGCAATCCTTCCTCGGCGCGAGACCAAATGATTTCGGGCGTAATTCTAGCCTGGGGATTAATCCCCAGGCTAGAATTACGCAGCCCCAGGCTAAAAAAATCACGCCGTTGAGCGTAATCAACAGGGCGGCGGTTGTCGGGATCGACCAGTGAGAAATCCCAGAGTTCGGTCCCCTGGTAGATATCGGGGATGCCCGGCGCTGTGAGTTTGATCAACGTCTGCGCCAGCGAGTTGATCCAGCCCGCTTCTTTGATTTCATTCACAAAAGCGGCTACGTCGGCCATGAAGGTCTCATCGGCGTAGATGGCGCGGATGAAATCGGCCATCGCTTCCTCGTAATCCGGGTTCGGATTGGTCCAACTGGTGTAGACTTTGGCCTCGCGGGTCGCCTTTTCCATGTAACCCACCATGCGATCCTCGTCGATGGGCCACGCGCCGACCATATTTTGATAGAGCAGATAGTCGGCGTTGCGGTCGGGAAAGCCGTCGCGTTTATAGGCGGCGTTCTGCCCGGCCCAGCGCTCCACCGCCGCGGCCCAGCGTTCGGGGATCTCCGAAAGCACATTGAGGCGGGCGCGCACATCTTCGCTGCGTTTGGTGTCGTGGGTGGATGTAGCCAACATGGCGAGCGGCCAGGCTTTGTCCATTTTGACCGTCTCGGCGTGGAACTCCTCGACCGAGACGCCAAAGTGACCGGGATTGCCGCCCACTTCGTTGAGCGAAACAAAGCGGTTGTAGTTGTAAAAGGTCGTATCCTCGACCCCCTTGGCCATCACCGGCCCGGTGAATTGCTGAAAGCGCATGACAAGCTCGGTCGCCATGGGGCCACGTACCCGTAGCAGCAGCAAGTCACGGAAAAAGTCGAAGAGATCGGGGCTGAGATCGGGCCGATGTTCTTTGGCCGCTTCGATGGCCTTATCCACATATTGAATATCCCGCTCTGAGACTTCCTCGCGGTCGGGGTGGACGTAGGTGCGGTAGACGTGAAGATTGGCCGCCACCTCAAGAACAGCTTCGCGTAGTTGGTTGCGGGTGTAATCGCGATGGCGGCGATGACGCTCACAGACCACTTCAAAAAGGCTGACGAGACGGGCGACATCGCTGCCCAATACCTCGCGCATGACCTGGAATTTCTTTTGGCGCACAACCTCGGCATAGTCGGTGCTTTCGCCGGTAAAACGGGTATAGATCTCACTGATCGTCTGTTCGGCGTCAGCGTCCACAAAGAGGCCATTCACCCGGTTGAGGAAGTCATAGCCGGTGGTACCGGCCACGGGCCAATCGGATGGTAGATCCTCGCCTGGCTCCAAAATCTTCTCGATGACGACCCATGCCTGGGGATCGGCTTCGTGCAGTTGTTGAAAGTAGCGCGCCGGGTCGTGCAATCCATCGGGATGATCGATGCGCAGCCCGTCGAGCCGTCCTTCGGCCAGCCAGTTGAGGATCAGGTGGTGCGTCTCAGCGTAGACCATCTCATCTTCCATGCGCAAGCCGATGAGGGTGTTGATGTCGAAGAAGCGGCGATAGCCCAGTTCCCCTTGGGTGATGCGCCAGAAACTGAGCCGATAATTCTGTTCGCTCAAGAAGGCGTCGAGCGCGTCGAAATCGGCGTTGAGCGCGTCAACGGCGCGGCTGATGGCCGCGCGTACCGAAGGTTGTTCAACGGCGAGTTGGCGCAGCAGATTCCCCAGCACCGCTTGATCGCGATAGCGACGTTGGGCGCTGTGGCGATCCGTGGCGGTGGGTTGGGGCAGCCAGCCATAGGCGTCGGCCAGGAAGGCCAGTTCGTTGGATGGCCCATGATCGGCGGCAGCGGAAAGCACTGTACGCAGCGAGCGTGGATCCACCGGGTAGATGTTTTCGTAATAGCGCACCACAAAGTGTTCGCCATCGAAATCAAGCTGAATCTCACCGTTCTCCAATACGCGGCCATAATGATCGCCGAGGACCGGCACCAGCACCTGATTCTCCTGGCGCGCCTCGGATGGGTTCCACTCCACATCGAAGAAGGCGGCGTAGCGGCTCGATGGTCCATTTTCCAACACATCCCACCACCAGGGGTTGTCCGCGCCGGTGATAGCCATGTGATTGGGCACGATGTCGAGAATGTGGCCCATGTCCGCAGCTTTCAGCGCCGCCGTTAACCGTTCCAATGCATCATGGCCGCCGATCTCTACATTCACCCGTGTCGGATCCACAACATCGTAGCCGTGATTGCTGCCCGCTACCGCCTGTAGCAACGGCGAGGTGTAGACATGGCTGATCCCCAGATCCGCCAGATAATCGACGAGTTGAGCGGCATCGTCCAGCGTGAAGTCAGCATGGATCTGTAATCGATAGGTTGCGGTTAGATTAGTTGACATGGCGCAACACCATAGTCGAACGCGCCGCTACTGGGATCACCTGATCGGGGTCGAAGAACTCGCCTTGCTCCTCTAGCTGGGCGTTGCTTGTGTCCAGCACCTTTTCCCAGCGGTCGCTCCATTCCGCTGGGGGAAGTTCAAAGTCGATCTGCTCGTGGTGCGCGTTAAAAAGTACGAAGAAGGTATCATCGGTGACCCGATCCCCTTTGTAGTCGGGATAGCGCAATGCCATCCCGTTGAGGAAGACGGCCAGCGATTTGGCGAAACCCGCGTTCCAATGCTCGTCGGTCATCTCTTCGCCGTCGGGGGTGAACCAGCCGATATCATGGACTTCGCTGCCGCGGATCGACATGCCTTGAAACCAGCCGCGCTGGCGGAAGACGGGATGGTTCTTTCTAAATTGGATCATAAATCGGGTGAATTCGAGCAGATCTTCGTCGATGTTTTCCCAATCGTGCCATGCGAGTTCGTTGTCCTGGCAGTAGGTATTGTTGTTCCCCTGTTGGGTACGCCCGTGTTCGTCGCCGGCCAGCAACATGGGGACTCCTTGAGAGAGAAGCAGCGTGGTCAGGAAGTTGCGTTTCTGCTGGGCGCGCAATTGGTTGACTTCGGGATCGTCGGTGGGGCCTTCCACGCCGCAATTCCAAGATCGATTGTGATCCTCACCGCCGCCGGAATCGAAGTTGGCCTCGTTATGCTTTTCGTTGTAGCTCACCAGATCGTTGAGCGTGAAGCCATCGTGGGCTGTGATGAAGTTGATGCTGGCGGTCGGGCGTCGCCCATCGGATTGGTAAAGATCCGAGCTGCCGGTGAAGCGAAAGGCGAATTCGGCCAATCCGCTCTCCTCGCCGCGCCAGTAGTCGCGCACCACATCGCGATAGCGTCCGTTCCACTCGGCCCAGCCCGGCGGGAATCGCCCGACAAGGTAGCCGCCTTCGCCCAGATCCCACGGTTCCGCGATCAACTTGACCTGCGAGATCACAGGGTCCTGATGGATGATGTCGAAGAAGGCGCCGAGGCGATCCACTTCGTGCAGTTCACGCGCCAGCGCCGCCGCCAGATCGAAGCGGAAGCCATCCACATGCATCTCAAGGATCCAATAGCGCAGGCTATCCATGATCAATTGCAGCACGTTGGGCTGCATCATGTTGAGCGTGTTGCCGGTGCCGGTGTAATCCATGTAATAGCGGGGATTATCGTGAGTCAAGCGGTAGTAAGACGCGTTGTCGATGCCGCGGAAACAGAGCGTCGGCCCCAGGTGATTGCCTTCAGCGGTATGGTTGTAGACCACATCGAGGATCACTTCGATCCCCGCTTTGTGGAAAGCCTTTACCATCTCTTTAAACTCGCGCACCTGCTCACCCCTCACCCCTGAACTGGAATAGCGGGCATCGGGGGCAAAGAAACCAATCGAGTTATAGCCCCAATAGTTGGTCAATCCCATATCGACCAGATGCCGGTCGGCCACGAATTGGTGGACAGGCATTAATTCTACGGCGGTGATGCCCAGCTTTTTCAAATAGTCGAGGATAGGTGGGCAGGTCAGCCCGGCGTAGGTGCCGCGTAACTCCTCTGGCACGTCTGGGTGCTGCATGGTGAAGCCTTTGACGTGCATCTCGTAGATGATCGTTTGATGGAGTGGCGTCAGAGGCGGCCGATCTCCTTCCCAATCAAACGTGCTATCGATGACAACAGCTTTGGGCAGGAAGGGCGCGCTGTCCATTTCGTTGTACGAGAGATCCATCTCTGGGTGGCCGATCTCGTAGCCGAAGATCGCGTCATCCCAATCGACAGTGCCAGCGATGGCTTTTGCATATGGATCGAGCAGGAGGTTGGTGGGGTTGAAGCGATGACCTGCTGCGGGGTCATAGGGGCCGTAGACCCGATAGCCGTAAAGCTGGCCCGGCCCGATCCCTGGCAGATACATGTGCCAGATCTGATGGGTGCGTTCGGTCATGCGGTAGCGGGCGATCTCTTGGGCAGGGGCGTCCGCGGCAAAGAGACAAAGTTCAACGCCAGTGGCGTTATCGGCAAAGAGCGTAAAATTTACCCCTTTCCCATCCCAGGTAGCGCCTAGTGGATAGGGATAACCCGGCCATATTGGTTGTTGATCGTTAGACATATATATCCTGTGTGTACATGAGAATCACATGCTTGTAACCTGGACATCTCGGGTAGATACAGTTGAGTCACCCACAAAACGAGGCCAGAAAGAGTTGCGCTGAAGAGCGCCTGTTCTTCCTGGCCACTGTTGGACGAAAATTAGTATGCAACATCGAGGCGCAGCAGAGGAGTATAGGTTCAAGGTGCGGTTACTTTAGCACACTCCCCGCTCTTGCTGAATAGTTCGATATATAGAATAAGATACATTCGGTGGATACATACCTGTACTTTGAAATGCTTGTCCATTTTATGATAGCCCTGCACAATATATTGTCCATAACTCGTCTGGAAAACCGCTTACTATCCTAGCCACCTGACCAGGGTTAAGACTGTCCTATGCTACGTCACCCACAAGCCTGGGGAGGCTGTAGACTTGGTGGCACAGATTTTGTTAGATAAATTACAAATATAATGTTAAATTTGCAGTGAACATTAGCTCGAATTATCTTGTCTACACATTGTATTTGAAACGCTGACCTGTGTTGGGTGCGAGCATAGTAGATGCCAGTGCATAAGAGGCAATCCCCTGCTTCCTAAGCCAAAGATTCTGCTGCTTCTCAGTTTCCTCTTTGACCTTAGATTTCTTCATCCTTCGTTCTGCCCTCTATTTTGTCATCTGGATTCTACTGGTCTACTTTGTGACCCGCTTCTCCTATAACCATGATAAAACGGGCGATGACACCATGTTGGCGCGGGCCAAACAGATCAGCATTGTGGGCTTGTTGCTGATTTTCGTCACAACCACCCTGGCCAGCCTGGATTGGATTATCTCGCTGAACCCCAAGTGGTATTCCACGATCTATTTTGGCATCCCCTTTGCGCTACTCCTAACCCCAGGCTTCAGGACTGATGTCCGCCGTTTGGTTACCGTTGCCTCGCTGATTCTAGGAATGCGCTTACTTGGCATGTTTTGGGTTATCCTTCCTGTCTACTCGCCTGGCATATCGTTCAACTGGATGAATTTTGTACTGCCTCTTGCTTTTGGTGAGTTGTGGGTAGCCCTTTACATCTGGAGCCTGAAACGCCACCACTTGCTCCCCATCAACCACCCAGAATGGATAGAGGTTGAGCGTCGAGAATTTTCAGAAGCCGAAATCATTACCTGATCGTAACTATGTTAATTTCTAATTGTCGTTCAGAGCGAAAGCGCAGGCTGGTCATTTGACCAGGTTTTATTGATGAAAAACCATATGTTTTGCAGGGAATGTACAGGATTTTGGCTGTGTACCACTCCTGTCCAGGTCTATTTGCGATTCATACGCCAGACCATGAAATTCAGAATGCCGGCAAAGGTTGTCCACAGAAGATATGGAATTAACATAAGCCCTGCTACGGGCTTGATGCGATAAAAGCTGGCAATTGTCGCAACGACCAGATGCCACAGCACCAAAAGCTCGACAAATGCCCACCCTAGCTTGCGCATCCCAAAGAAGATAATCGACCAGAGCGTGTTAAAGACAAGGTGGATGCCATAGATCTTCAGCGCTGTTTTGGCCTCTGAACTGGTGGAAAGGTCCTTTTCATTGCCGCTGCGTCCTTCCCGCCAGACCAGCCAGGATGCAATCCCCATCATGGTAAAGAGGAAGGTCCACGCCACGGGGAAGAGCCAGTTGGGCGGGTTCCACTTGGGCTTGTCCAGCGAAAGATACCAGTCATCCAGGGTTTTGCCGGTGGCGGCACCGCCGATCACCGCAGCCAGGGTCGGTGCCAACGCCGCTATTCCAATAGAGACAAGCTGCGTGTTTTTGCGAGATTTAATAGGGATGCTCTTCATGAGGAAACTCCTTTATGTGACCGCAAGGCTTTATTCGAATTCAAAGTCAGCCCTGTTTGGGCAGTAAATCAATTTGACCTGTCCGTCCTTCATGATAAATCGTAAAGATACTGTTGGCTACGTCGCCAGGCTTAAGATGAGCCTTGGGCAGGGTGGCTGGCCCACGTTGCCAGAATTTCGTATCCACGGCACCGGGGCGTATCAGTGTTACTTTGCGCTTGCGCTCTTCCTTCGCCAACACTGCGACCAAGGCTTCCAGCCCAGCCTTGGCGGACACATAAGCGGCCAGGCGTGGCAACTGCAACTGCTCTGTTAGCGCGCCAATGAAAATGAGATGGGCATCCACCGCCAACAGGGGCAGGCTATGATGCAGCGCTAAATAAGCGCCGTTGAGATTGGCGTTGAGGATGCGCGACCAATCAGTCGGCGACAGATCCGCTACCTTGGTGAAGGCAATATCGCCAACGGCGTAAACCCACAGATCCACAGTATCGATCTCCCCGTTCAGCGCGAGGACAGCCTGCCTGATCGAATAATCATCGGCCACGTCGGCCTGAACCGCTGCCGCCAATCGGTGGTCGGTCTCGGCGTCGTTGTGGATCGTCACCGCTACCCGCCAACCTGCATCGAGTAGCTGACCGGCCAAAGTTTGTCCGATGTCACCGTCGCCGCCCCAAATCAAGGCTTGTTTCATGCCAATTCCCTGTATGTGGGTTCACGCTTCAATATCTGTTCATATCTTGTCGAGAAAGTCCACATTTTTCAGTGAGATTTCATGGATTTGTTGAGATGAACGCGGCGCAGAGATGGAGAATCTCATTTGCCATTTCCCTGCAGAGCGCTTTATAATTTCGACAATTAATTCTGCCGACGATTGTGGACAGTGCGCCATCATCGATCTCACCCTCCACTCCCCAGCGCGCTAGTGCCTCAACACCTTTACCAACTTTCTCGCCATAACGGCTACGTTTACTTTGAATGCTCTCCTCTCTTCTGTTGAATCAGGGGTTGAACGAGAGTTTCTCCCTTTTCGTAATCATGCTTCTCAAGCAACGAGGTAAACGCCAATGGACATCTCCAACTATCAGGTAGATCATCTTCTCTTGCTGGTGGGCGGCAATCCGCTGCCGAACGCGGTGGCGGGGCAGTTATTAACCGCGCCCACTGCTACCATCTGGCTTCTCCATTCTGATGGCGCTGATGGCGAACCGAGTACCAAGAAAACGGCTGAGAATCTTGAGCAGTTTTTACGCCAGAAGAACGAGACCTGGACGATTCACTTAGAACCAATTCCAAGTTCTGACAACATACGCATAGAAAATTGCTTAAAGAAGATAATATGTCAGATAAAAGGCCGCATTGGTCTCCACTACACTGGCGGCACAAAATCCATGTCAGTTCACGTTTATCGTGCGCTGGAGAAAGCATTCGCCAATACGCAGCTTCGCCCTATGTTTTCCTATCTCGACCCGCGCCAGCTTGCCCTGCGTATTGATGGGTATGGCACAGAAAGTAGCAAATCATTCTTTTTGATTAAGGATGAAAAACTGCGACGAAAACTACAGGTTACGCCTGATGCACTGGCTGGCTTGCATGATTACCAGCGAGTTACGCAAAATACAAATTGGGCTAAACCAGAAGAAACGCCTGGGTTGCTGGAGTTATGCCAGGAAATAAGCCACTTGAATAGCACATCAGGGGGCAATGAAGCTTGGAAGAAATGGGTGTACAGAGAACAGCACAAAGTTCTGCCTACTCCCTCTCAGAATCCGGGTCTAGAAGGAGTAACCGCCGCCTTGAACCAGTTGTGTGGTGTTGACAGCGCAACAGCCGATATGGTGGCGGCAAAACTACTTCCGAGCAAGGCCAATGCACGGCTCACAAATTGCCAGGACTGGTTTCGCAGTCAATGGCTTGAAGAGTATGCTTTGTGGTCTGTTCGCCAAACAGGTAATCCCTTCATTCATCTCAGTGAAAAAGGTCTGAATTATAAGGGCAAGAACAGCGGAGATGATTTTCAGC
>JAHBVG010000046.1 GCA_019637695.1 Caldilineaceae bacterium
CACCTACAGATTCCACCATGTCGTTGATCAGTACAACTGCTGCAAATTTTCGCACAGACAAGGGTGTAGTTCAAATCGGGGGCGAGAATGCTCTGGTTGGGTCCGTGACCGGCGGCGGTCGGGTCACGGACCCAACCAGAGCGCCCCCAAACTGAAATTCACTCCACAGACAAGGGAAGATGACTTCCTAATCTCCAGTCTCCAATCCCAAATCACCAATCCTTAATTCGCAAAGAGATGGCCCGTTGGTCCGCTCGTGAGTGATTCGACCACAGATTGCGTGTCGAGCATGTGCTGCAACAGTTGCAACTCACGATTCAGGAGATAATTGCCCATGTCCAAAATTTCAGGGATGCCGGCCAGGCCCAGGAGTTTCTGTTTGTCCTGAGGGTTGACCTGTAGCGCGATAGCTGTGAGGAAGGCCAGGCTTGTGGGATCTTCAGGCAGTTGATCCAGTTTCAGCTCAACACCCGTTGCGCGGGTCATGAGATCCACATAACGGATGATTTTGGGCCGCACCTTCTGTGCTTGTTCGACAGCCAACTGGGTATCCCCATTGATCACCGGGTAATGGCTAACCTCAGCAGTCAGGTAGGAATGGTCGTGCTTCAGGTTTTCGATACGGAAGCGTCGGGTGCCGACGACAATGATATCCATACGGCCATCAGGCTTGCGTTCCACATGGGTGATACGGGCGGCTGTCCCAATCGCATGGGGTTCTGCCGGGCTGCCAACCTCGCGACCCTCCTTGATCAGGACGATGCCAAAGGGCAGTTCTTCATCGATGCAGCGGTTGATCATCTCTCGGTAACGAGGCTCAAAAATATGTAACGGCAACATCATCCCTGGAAAGAGGACCAGACCAAGGGGGAATAAGGGCATTTCCATAGCAGAGATCCATTGTTCTCGAGCATGGCGGCGATAACCGCCTTTCGGCCTGTTTTGCATATAACCAGTTGAATCCTCGGTTTTTTGAGTTAAAAGTAAATCCTCAAAGAATTAATCACTGTCATCGACGGGCAACGTAGCCAGCGCGTTGTCGTCGATCTTCATTACTTCGCGCAGGACGGTGGTGGCAAAAGCGCCCTTGGATAGCGAGAACGAAAGCTCAAGCCCTCGTTCACCCGTGCGAATCTCTAGATCTGGGAAAAGCAACCGTCCCAGGCGGCGGGTGCCGGTCAACCGCGCCTTGCCCATCTGCTCCAGCGTTAACCCATGATCCGCCAGGATCGCGGCTTCGTATTCGCCCGCCGGGCCGTCAGTGATCCACATTTTTGGCCCATAAATGGGCGCCGTAAAGCTGATTTCCTTGCGTTCGTAGCGCGGTTGTTCGGCGTCAAGATCTTCAACCGCAAAAAGTCCGCCCGTGTCGTATTTCTTCGCCACATCCCCCACCAGCAATTGATCGAAGAGACCATCCTCAACGCGGCGGGCCAGGTAGCGGTTGCAAAGATAACTTTGTACACTGGCCTTAAGCAGATCGCGCAGCCAGCGATCGCGAACATCAAGGTTGCCCGTGATCACCCCCAACCCACGGCTGACATTTGATCCCTGTTGGCCTAGCCGCTGTGGACCATAATAGTTAGGCAATCCACGCGCCTTGATGCAATCAACCACAGCCTGCGCCTGAGCGAGCGCTTCACCTGCAGGGATTCGCAGATCCGAAATGACAATGGTGAAACGATTGCCCAGGAGATGACCGGCTTTGAGCTTGTTCCGGTGCAGCTTTGTCCAATGCACTTGCACGGGCAGGTTGGTTTGGATGCGCTCAAAGGCGTCCGCTACAAATTGATCATCGATATGACCTACATTGATGCTGAAGGTCTGGGTCGTACGCGCGTACTTATCCTTCATACCCGCAAAACCGACTTCCGCATTGGCCACCTTAAACAGCAGTGCCAGTTGGCGCTGAACATCGCGTGTTGTCAGCGTTTCCTTCGTCAGGTTTACGTAAAGATGCTGTCCTTCTCCGATGGGTTCATAGAGCGGCAACTCTTCGACGATAAAATGGTCTGGGGATGACCGTAATTGACCGCCGATACCGGGTAGCGCTGCACTAATATAGGGTAAATCAAGAATCAATTCTGGCTGGAAGGTGTTCGTATTGGGCACAGTTCGATCCTAGCATAGGCATAGTGGATAGGAAGGAAGCAAAGTTCCAAAGAAAAGTACGGTTATCCCTCCTTACAGCCACAGGAACTTGGGGGAATCGAGGCAAGGAGCGTACACAAATTTCCGTCTATTTTAAGAATGGATCTATCAGTAGTCACAATGGTTACTGAATCTGCCCGTTTTGCCCATTCATCGGGATCGGAGGGTGGTTGCGGGCAAGTTCCGGTGGGAAGAAGAACTCGCGATTGCTGGCGTCATCGTAGCCGTCGATCCAGGATGGCACAAGGCGCGGCGCTTCCAGGGCGGCGCGCACGATCTCACGGTTGAACGTGCCCACCAAATCGCTTGTCAAATAGTCCTCTACTGGCATCCACAGACAGTCGTCAATTTCATCGTCCTGTTTGCAGATCTCGCGGCTGAGGGCGGCAAGACGCGCCACAAAGTAGATGTCAGATCGGCCATGTCGATAACCGTGCCAATGGCGCAGGGAGACCAAAGACTCGAAGCGGGCGCGCACACCGGTCTCTTCGAAGACTTCGCGGACCACAGCTTCGGCCAGATGTTCGCCAGCATGGAGCGCGCCGCCGGGCAATTTGTAATACGGACGTGCGCTGCTGCGGTGAACTTCGGAGACAACCAGCAGTTCCCTCGCTTCGTTGAGGACTACGCCACCGATCCCAATGTAATGGGTGGCATAGCCGGGGATCAACGCATTCGGCTGTAACTGATGAACCATCATTGTGTAATGGGGCTGGCTGTGATGAAATACAAAGCCAGCCGCAACAGCCGCAGGGATCAAGACTGCACGCTCTAGCGGGATCTCCAACCAGATCAAAAAGCGCCCTTCGGTCTGCCATTGCGCCACCGACCATTGGAGATGTTCCCCAAAATCAGCAGGGTCGCGCAATAAAGCCTGGGGATCAATGACGATGCCGTTGAAACGGTTCAGGGTGTGTTCAAGAAGTTGCATAGGCTCTCTCTGGCAGGTGAATGACGGCAAACAGGCTAATAGTAGATCATCATTTTGGAATTGACAATTACCTTTTGCATCGGGGTGTAGTTCAAATCAGGGGCGAGGATGCTCTGCGCCGGTCACGGACCCGACCAGAGCGCCCCCAAACTGAAATGCACTCTTGTATTGGATTTGGGGCAACGGACAAGAACGGGGAAGGTTCCTTACTGGTTAGTCTGTTGGCTACATGTAGACTGTAGATCGCGTAGATTCGTAGGGGTTTGGGTGGACGGCAGACGAGCAATGGCTTAGCAGACGATTTTTGTGAGCCGTCCACCCAAACCCCTACCCAGACAGCTAACTCATTTTGAACACACCCAAATCAAACTGCCGGCAAAATTGACAATTTTCAATTTTGACATATAATTCTGCGGAAATTTTATAAATTCGGTGGATGTGACAATGCAGCTCTGGCATTCTCTCCTGAATCGAAGAGGCTGAGTAGGCACACAGACCGGCATGTTGACCGGCTCCTTGTGGATGGTCGAGTTGCGTGTCGGTTTTTTATTGCAAGAAACCCGTTTCCCCAGTGAGGTGTTTTTCATGCGCCGGGACATAACGGCAGATTCCAAGCCAGTTCCAGAAGAACAAAGTATAACGACGACAAGTGAGCGCGCTGAACAGATAGGTATAGGTTGGTGGGCCGCGTTACTGCCCCTCGCGCTCACCCTCTTTTTCGTGGGTTTGATCCCTGACGTTGCCGCTGGTCAGGTCCATACGCTGAGTTGGGAATGGGTGCCAAGCCTGGGCGTATCCTTCTCATTTTACATTGATGGATTGGCCCTGATTATGGCGCTGTTGGTGGCGGGCATCGGCACGTTGATCTATCTTTACGCCGGGCGCTATCTGGCTGGCGATGAAGGGCTACTCCCCTTCTACATCTGGGTGACGCTCTTTATGCTGGCGATGCTGGGGCTGGTGACGGCGGGCAACGTACTCACCCTCTTCGTCTTCTGGGAGCTGACCAGCATCTCGTCTTACCTGCTGATTGGCTACAAACACAAAGTGGAATATGCCCGCGATGCTGCGTTGCAAGCGCTGTTGATCACCGGCGGCGGGGGATTGGTCCTATTGGCGGGGTTGATCTTAATGGGGGGCGCTATCGGCAGTTATGAGTTCGCCGATGTGTTGACCAGCGGGGATCTGCTGCGCGGCCATCCGTTTTATGTGCCTGTTTTGTTGTTGGTGTTGGTGGGGGCTTTTACCAAGTCGGCGCAGGTGCCATTCCACTTTTGGTTGCCAGGGGCGATGGCTGCGCCTACGCCGGTGAGCGCTTATCTACACTCGGCGACAATGGTAAAGGCGGGCGTCTATTTGCTGGCGCGCTTGAACCCAACGTTGGGTGGTACGGCGCTGTGGACGCTCCTCTTGCTCGGCTTCGGCGGGGCGACGATGGTGGTGGGCGCGTTTCTGGCCTGGCAGCAGCGCGATCTCAAACGCATCCTGGCCTATTCTACGGTGAGCGCATTGGGCGCGCTGATCTTCTTGATTGGCATCGGCACACAGATCGCCTTAAAAGCGGCGCTCGTCTTTCTGATCGTCCATTCGCTCTACAAAGGAGCGCTCTTCCTCGTCGCCGGGTCGGTGGATCATGCCACTGGCAGCCGCGATGTGACGCTGTTGGGCGGATTATCCCGCGCCATGCCGTGGACAGCGGCGGCGGCGGCGCTGGCCGCGCTCTCGATGGCCGGGTTGCCCCCGTTCTTCGGATTTGTGGGCAAGGAATTGATCTATGAAGCTACGCTCTTTGCGCCTTCCTGGGCGACAGGGCTGACCATCGTCGCCGTGATCGCCAACGTCTTCAATGTGGTGGTAGCGGGGTTGGTCGCCGTGCGCCCTTTCTGGGGACGGGGCTCGACGCTGGCCGATCACGCCCACGAAGGAGGCTTCTTTATGATCCTGGGGCCAGCGCTGCTGGCCTTTGGCGGCCTCGTCTCCGGTCTGCTGTTGACGCCTGTCGGCGCGTTCTTTGTAGGACCAGCGGTCTCGGCGGTGGCGGGCGAACCGACCCCAGTGAGCCTCTACCTTTGGCATGGGTTTAACACGATGCTCGTACTCAGCATTCTAACCGTTGCCCTCGGCGCTGTGATCTACCGCTTCCGCGGCTCGATTGGTCAACCACTGGCGAACGCGACCGAATGGATCGAAGCAGCGCCAGCGCGAGGATACAAGGTAGGGATCAATGGATTGAAAACGGGCGCGACAGGGTTAACGCGCCGGTTGCAAAATGGGCGGTTGCGCCAATATGTCCGTGTAATATTGATGGCGGCGGTGCTGCTGGTGGCGGGCGCGATGATCCTGGGCGGCATCTCACCGCAGATTGGGCGTCTTGTTGATGTACGACTCCACGAGTTGGCTGTGGCGGTTATCATTCTGGTTGCGGCGAGTATAGCAGTGCGTGCCGGTTCTCGGTTGGCGGCAGTGTTGGCGCTGGGTGTGGTCGGCTATGGCATATCGATCTTCTTTGTCTTGCTCGGCGCGCCCGATCTGGCTATGACTCTATTTGCCGTGGAGACGTTGACAGTGCTGCTCTTTGTGTTGGTACTCTACCGGTTACCGCGTTTTGCCAGTCTGACCAGCCGAGGTGAGCAGATTCAAGATGGGATTGTCGCGCTGATCGGTGGCGTGTTGATGGCGTTGGTGGTCATCTCCACGGTGGATCTGCCCCATCCGGCGACGCTGACCACCTATTTCGCCCAAAACAGTCTGACACTGGCCCAAGGACGCAACGTCGTCAACGTGATCCTTGTGGACTTCCGCAGTATGGATACGTTGGGTGAAGTGGTGGTGTTGGCGGTGGCGGCGACGGGCGTCTACGCGTTGATGAAACTCCGTCTTGTGAACAAAAAGATCGATGGTGATACTGGCGATGAGGAGTGGGAGGGGTAATTATGTCAATTCTCTTGAGTACAGCGACTCGCTATTTGTTGCCGGTGTTGATGCTCTTTTCGCTCTTCCTTTTGATGCGCGGCCATAATGAACCGGGCGGCGGCTTCTCCGGTGGATTGGTGGCCGCGATTGCTTTTGCCTTCTATGCCATTGCTTTCGGCGAAGAGGCGACCCGCCGCATGCTCTTTACCCATCCGCGCAACTTTATTGTCTGGGGGTTGGCCGTGGCGCTGGCGAGCGGTCTCGTGGGGCTGTTCACGAGAGGGATCTTTCTCACCGGCGTTTGGGATGATACGCCTATCCCCCTCATCGGCAAGATCGGCACCCCCTTTATCTTCGATATCGGCATCTACCTGGCCGTGATCGGCGTCACCATCACGATCCTTTTGGCGTTGATGGATGAGGAGGAAGCAGGAGCAGGTAGCAAGTAGCAGGTAGCAGGTAGTAGGTAGTAGGTAGCAGAGAAGAGGGCAAAGGACAAAGGTGGTGGCAGGTTTGCAAGTAGCAGATGACAATTGCACACGAACCATATAACACGCAACTCTGCCCCAATCACCAATCACCAGTCCCCAATCACCTCTCGCTGCTCATCACAAGGAGCATCTATTATGGAAATTCTATTAGCCATTGTCATTGGGGGGCTTTACTCCTCGGGTTTTTATTTGATGATGCGGCGGAGTATCGTCAAGCTGATTATCGGGTTGATTTTGTTGGGTCACGCCACCAATTTGCTCATCTTTTCAGTGGGGAGGGTGGTGCGCGGAGACCCACCGCTGATCTCCCCTGAGGAGTTGGTGCTGACGCCGCCCTTCGCCGATCCGCTGCCACAGGCGCTGATCTTAACGGCGATTGTGATCGGTTTTGGCGTACAAGCCTTTGCCATTGTCCTCTTCAACCGGGTCTATCAATCAGTGCGGACTGATGATCTCGATGCCATCCACTCAACGGAGACCTCGTGATGGATCTATTGCTTGTGCTGCCCATTCTCATCCCATTGACGACGGCAGTGATAGCCCTGGCCTTATGGACGCGCCCACAGATCCAACGGATCGCCAGCGTGATCGGCGCCAGCGCCCTGCTATTTGCCGGGATTCTCCTCTTTGCCCAGATCTGGCACCATGGGATCAGCGCCACCCAACTGGGAAGCTGGCCGGCGCCATTCGGCATCACCCTGGTCGCCGATGTCACCAGCGCGGTGATGGTGGTGATCGTCGGCGTTATGGGGCTGACCATCTCCATCTATAGCCTGGGCAGCATTGACCCGGATCGCGAACGCTACGGCTTCCATGCCCTGGTCCATCTTTTGTTGACAGGGGTGAGCGGCGCCTTCCTTACCGGAGATCTCTTCAATCTCTATGTCTGGTTTGAAGTGATGCTGATCTCCTCTTTTGTCTTGATTGCCCTGGGCGGCACGGCGGCGCAATTAGAGGGCGCGCTCAAATATGTAACCATGAGCCTGTTGGCATCCATGCTTTTCTTGGGGGCAACGGGGATCATTTACGGCGTAGCGGGTTCGCTGAATCTGGCCGATCTCGCCATTCACTTTGATGGGGCTGCCCTGCCTGGGGGGTTGCTGCTGGCCCTTGCCATGCTCTTTTTGGTGGCGTTTGGGATCAAATCCGCCATTTTTCCGCTCTTCTTCTGGCTACCTGCCTCCTATCATACAGGACCGGTGGTGATCTCGGCGCTCTTCGCTGGGCTGTTGACCAAGGTGGGCGTCTACGCGCTGGTGCGGATCTTCACCCTCATCTTCGCAGGGACGATGGAGACGGTGAGCATTGTGCTGCTGGTGATTGCCGGTTTCACGATGACGGTGGGTGTGTTGGGCGCAGTGGCGCAGAACGGGATGCGGCGACTGCTCTCGTTCCACATTGTCAGCCAGATCGGCTATATGGTGATGGGGTTGGCGCTGCTGACGCCGCTGGCGATGGCGGGCGTACTCTTCTTCCTCGTCCACAATATTTTGGCAAAGACCAATCTCTTCCTCATCAGTGGGGTGATCGAACGGCTGCGCGGCACGGAACAACTGCTGAAATTGGGTGGCTTTTACCGGGGCTACCCTGCGCTGGCGGGCCTCTTCTTGATTTCGGCTTTATCGCTGGCCGGATTGCCGCCTTTTTCGGGATTTTGGGCCAAACTAATGCTCATCCGCGCCGGGCTGGAGGTGGAGCAATATTTGATTGTGGCGATTGCCCTGGGCGTAAGCCTGTTGACCCTCTTCTCGATGACCAAGATTTGGGCCGAGGCATTTTGGAAGGAGACGCCCGCCACCCCTGTTTTTGAAGCGCCGATGACCGGTTCCACGCGGTTGGCATTGATGATTCCCATCGCGCTGCTCGCCCTCCTCAGCATGGGGATGGGCCTGATCGTCGAGCCGCTGATCGAAGTCTCGCAGGTCGCCGCCGAACAATTGCTGGATTCAACCCAGTACGTTGAAGCCGTGTTGGGGCCGGATGCGCTGG
This sequence comes from Caldilineaceae bacterium, assembly GCA_019637695.1. Lineage (GTDB taxonomy): Bacteria > Chloroflexota > Anaerolineae > Caldilineales > Caldilineaceae > RI-153. The sequence goes on from JAHBVG010000046.1 coordinate 8,476, forward strand.
TGATCGGGGATTAGGGACTGGTGACTGGTGATAGGTGACTGGGGAGAGATTTTCTCTCCTCCCAGTCACCTATCACCAGTCACCAGTCCCCTGCTCCCGACAAAGGAGATACACATGGTTCGAATTTTCCTCTTATTGCTTATCGTCTGGCTCATGTTGACGGCGAAGTTAACGCTGCCGAATGTTGTGTTGGGGGTTGTGGTGGCGCTGATCGCCATTGCCGTGACACAGCAGACCAACATCGCGAGGCGCGGATACCGCATGTTCTTGCTGGCGATCTTTTTCATCTGGGAAGTGTTGGTGGCCAATGTGCGCATTGCCATCGCGATCCTGCGCCCACGGTTGCAACTCCAACCGGCGATTATCGCCATCCCGGTCGAAGAACTCTCCGAGCCGGAGTTGGTGGTGCTGGCAACATTCTTGACGCTGACCCCCGGCACGCTGAGCGTCGACGTAGCGCCCGATCAATCAACCCTGTACGTTCACACCTTCAACCTGATCGATGCTGAACAGTTCCGCCGTGAGGTGAAAGGAAATGTACAGCGAGCTATTCAGGAGGTCTTTCGATGACACTCTTTTCTGCTTTGTTACTCTGGGGAGCGCTGCCCCTGCTCTTTGCCGGCGCCGCCCTGGGCTTTGTACGCCTCATTCGCGGTCCTAGCCTGCCCGACCGTGTGATCGCGCTGGAATTGATGATCATGGCCGGGATCGGCATCATCGCCGTCTATGCGGTCTATGTACAGCAATCAGCCCTGGTCGATGTAGCCATGATCATGGCGTTGATTGGCTTCCTGGGCACGGTAGCCTTTGCCAGCTATGTGGAAAGGAGTATCTGACTTGAGCGAATGGGTGAGTTTGGCGCTAATTTTCCTGGGGGCCTTTCTTGTCTTTGTCTCCGGCGTGGGGATGGTGCGTATGCCCGATCTCTTCTTGCGGATGGCGGCGTTGACCCAATCCGCGACGCTGGGCGCGGGCGCGATCTTTCTGGCCGTCGCCTTCTTCTTCGCCGATTGGGGGGTCAGTGGACGGGCCATTGTCGTGGTCATCTTTCTCTTCCTCACCACGCCGGTTTCGGCGCACGCCATGGGTAGGGCAGGCTACCGCAGCGGCGTGCCTCTCTGGCGCGGCACTGTACAGGACGATCTCAAACGCGATCAACCTCAATTGCAGGCCAGCCCGGATGCTGAGGGTTTGGAAGAAAGCAACCCAGGCGTTAAGATTGTTTCCTAGTGTCGTGTCAGCCATGAATTGGTACGGGCGCAGCAAGCAGCGCCCGTACCCCTCAATTTATGCTTGACGCAACCCTAGTTGCCCAATCGTTGAATCTCTCATCTGCAAAGAGGAACCCCTATGGATCTGAACTACTTTGCCAACGTTCTAGCCCAGAATGCCGAACGCATTCGGGCGCTGGTAGCGGGGATCAGCAACGAGCAGGCGCGTTGGAGACCGGGCCCAGAAGAGTGGTCGATGCTGGAGGTGATCAATCATCTCTACGACGAGGAGAGGCACGATTTCCCTGTGCGGGTCGATTATGCCTTGCGACGCCGCGGGGAAAGCTGGCCCAATATCGATCCACAGGGATGGGTGACCGAGCGACGCTACAACGAACGCGATCTGGCTGAATCGACCCAGAATTTTCTCAACCGCCGCCAGGAATCGCTGGCCTGGCTGCGCGCCCTTTCCGATCCTGATTGGGATGCGATCTATTCGGCGCCCTTCGGCGAGATCCGGGCCGGGGATCTCTTCGCGTCCTGGGTTGCCCACGACATCCTCCACATGCGCCAACTGGTAGAACTCCACTGGGCCTACACCACGCTGAAGTTAGAGCCATACTCCACCCAATACGCCGGCGATTGGTAAGCAGAAGTTTAACGCAGAGGACGCAGAGTGATTTGGACGCGGATTTTCAGGATTCCAGCGATCTTCGCTTTCCTCAATCGCTTAATCCCCCAATCGCCTAATCCCATCTGTGTTTATCTGTGAAATCTGTGATCCCTTTTCCGTATCCCCTGCAATGAACTCCCCCTGCGATTGACGGGATGGCGATTCCGCATTAGGATCAACGATGGAATCATCAAAGATCCATGCATGCCATCTACTCCACAGGAGACTGAATCATGACCCCACTCGAACGGCCCGCGGCGCGCTACTTCTCACCGGAACCCGCTCAGCGCAGGGTTGCCGAGGCTCTCTACGCCACCATCGCCGATCTGCCGCTGATCTGCCCACACGGCCACGTCGATCCACGGCTCTTTGCCGACCCAAACTACACCTTTGGATCGCCCACCGAGCTGCTGCTCATCCCTGATCATTACATCTTCCGTATGCTCTATTCCCAGGGCATAGGGTTGACGGATCTGGGCATCCCGCGCAGCGATGGCGGCGAGACCGAAACGGATCACCGCAAGATCTGGCAGATCTTCGCCGATTACATCCATCTCTTTTGGGGCACGCCCACCGGCGTCTGGCTGCAGGACGAACTCTATTACGTCTTCGGCATCCACGAAAAGCTGACCGGTGAGAATGCCCAGGCCATCTACGATCAGATCGATGAGAAGCTGCGCTCTCCTCAGTTCAACCCGCGCCGCATGTACGAGGATTTCAACATTGAGGTTCTCTGCACCACCGACGCCGCCACCGACACCCTCGCCCATCACAAAGCGATTCGCGAATCCGGCTGGGGAGGCGTTATCCGCCCCACCTTCCGCCCCGACGCTGTGGTGAACCTCGACATGGCGGGCTGGCGGCAGAATATCGACACGTTGAGCGAAGTTTCGGGCGTGGACGTGCGCGATTATCGATCCTACATTCAGGCGTTGGAGGGGCGACGCGCCTTCTTCAAAGAGATGGGCGCTACGGCCACCGATCATGCAGCTCTGACCGCGTACACCGAAATCCTGGGCGCGGACGAAGCGGATCGCATCTTTGTGCGCGCGCTCAAGGGAGAGGCGAGCGCCGAGGACGCCCAACGCTTCACCGGTCACATGCTCACGGAGATGGCGCGCATGAGCAGCGAGGATGGACTGGTGATGCAGATGCACGTGGGGTCGTTCCGCAACCACAGCCCGTCGATCTTTGCCCGCCACGGGCGCGACATGGGCGCGGACATTCCTATCAGCAGCGAGTTCACGCGCAACCTCAAACCCCTGTTGGATCGCTACGGCACAGATCCCAACCTGACGCTGGTCCTCTTCAATTTGGACGAGACAACCTATGGTCGCGAATTGGCGCCGCTGGCCGGCGTCTACCCCAGTCTGGTCCTCGGTCCGCCGTGGTGGTTCTTCGACAGCCTCAACGGCATCCGCCGCTTCTTCGATCTGGTGATGGAAACGGCGGGGATCTACAACACCGCTGGCTTCAACGACGACACGCGCGCCTATCCATCGATCCCGGCGCGGCATGATCTCTGGCGGCGCGCCGCCTGTGATTGGGTTGCCGGGCTTGTCGTGCGCGCCATCGTCGACGAGGACGACGCCCGACAGATGGTCCACGCGCTGGCGTACGATCTGGCGAAGCGGACATACCGGCTTTGAAAGATGGTATTGGGTATTGGGTATTGGGTTACTCAATATCCAATACCCAATACCCATTTTCAATTGGGGATTGACATCTGGGCTATTTTTCGCTATGCTGTGCATAAAATAGCATATGTGAATATTGATTCACACCTTCCCCCAGAGGAGATCCTTCGGTGCTTGACGATCCCAGGCAATTACAAATACTGGCCGATCAGATCCGGCGACACGACCTGGCCTTGATCCACCGTGTTGGGCTAGGCCATATTGGCGGCGACCTTTCTGTGGTCGATCTGCTGCTCACCCTCTACTTTGCCATCCTGCGCATCGACCCTAACAACCCGAAAGCGCCCGACCGCGACCGCTTTGTCCTCAGCAAAGGACACTGCTCCGGCGCGCTCTATCATGTATTGGCCGAGCGCGGCTTCTTCCCCGTCGCCGAGTTGGAAACGTACATTCAGCCGATGTCCCGGCTCAACGGGCACCCGGCCAACACCAAACTGCCCGGCGTCGAGGCCAGCACCGGTCCGCTGGGACATGGATTGCCGATTGCGGTGGGCATGGCGCTGGCGGCCAAACAGACGAACACATCCTGGCGCACCTTTGTGGTGACCGGCGATGGCGAACTTCAGGAGGGCAGCAATTGGGAAGCGGCCATGGCCGCCGGTCATTTCGGGTTGGACAACCTGACCCTGATCGTGGACCGCAACCGGCTGCAACAGGGCGATTGGACGGAGCAGACCATGGGCCTCGATCCGCTGGCCGCCAAGTGGGAAGCCTTTGGCTGGGCGGTGCGCGAGGTGGACGGTCACGATTTCGCCGCCTTGATCGACCTCTTCCGTAGTTTGCCCTTTGCCGCGGGGAAGCCCAATGTGGTCATTGCCCACACCCACAAGGGCAAGGGCGTCTCTTTCATCGAGGATCATCCGGGCTGGCATCACCGGGTCCCCACCGCCGCCGAATTGACCGCCGCCGTTGCCGAGCTGAACGGAGTCCCCCATGAGTGATCAACCCTTAGGCGATCTGCACGACTGCCGCAAAGCCTTTGCCGCCACATTGGAGGATCTGGCCGTCCACGATCCGCGCGTGATCGCTGTCTGCAACGATTCGGTCGGTTCCAGCAACTTGACGGGATTTGCCAAAAAATTCCCTGACCGGCTGGTCAACGTGGGCATCGCCGAGCAGAATCTGGTAGGCGTCGCCGCCGGTCTTGCCAATGGCGGACGGCTGCCCTTTGTCTGCGCAGCCTCATGTTTCCTCACTGCCCGCGCCCTGGAGCAGATCAAGGCAGATCTCGCCTATTCCAACGCCAACGTCAAACTCTGCGGTATGAGCAGCGGCATGGCCTACGGCGCGCTGGGCGCCACCCACCACTCCATCGAGGATCTGGCCTGGACCCGCGCTATCGCCAATATGACGGTCATCGTCCCCGCCGACCCTATTGAGACGGCGCAGGCCGTGCGCGCCGCCGCCGAAATGCACGGCCCGGTCTTTGTGCGCGTCAGCCGTATGGGCGTGCCGATTGTCCACGATGACGATTACCAATTCCAGATTGGCCGCGCCGCCAAATTGCGCGAAGGGCGCGACATCACCCTGATCGCCGCTGGCACGCTCGTCCCCCGCGCCTTGGCAGCCGCTGATCTGCTGGCCGCACAGGGGATCGAGGCGCGCGTCCTCAACATGGCGACGGTGCGCCCGCTGGATCGGGAAGCGATCCTCGCCGCTGCCGTGGAGACCGGCGCCATCGTCACCGCCGAGGAGCATACGATCTACGGCGGGCTGGGCGGCGCGGTGGCCGAAGTCGTCGTCACCACCCACCCTGTGCCCATGCGCATGGTCGGCGTCCCCGGCGTCTTTGCGCCCACAGGTCCCACCGAATGGCTCTTTGAACATTTTGGCATGACGCCCGAAGGCATCTGCGCCGCCGCGCTCGAACTCACAGGAGTCAAAGAAACAGCATGAACCGTCCTTGCATTCTGGCCCTGGATCAAGGAACGACCAACTCCAAAGCGCTGCTCGTGGATAGGGAGGGCAGCGTCGTCGCCAGCGCGTCCCGCCCGCTGGGGGTGGACTATCCGCAGCCGGGCTGGGTGGAGCAGGACGCCCACGCGCTCTGGTCCACGCTGGTTGAGGCGGTGGACGAATGCCTGTCGCAGGTCGATGTAGAAATCGTCGCTGTCGGCATCACCAACCAGCGCGAGACCGTCCTCCTGTGGGATCGCTCCACCGGCCAGCCGCTGGGACCGGCTGTGATCTGGCAGTGTCGGCGCAGCACGCCCTTCTGCCACGAGCTATCCGCGCAGGGAGTGGAACCCTGGCTGCGTCGCCGCACCGGATTGACAATCGATCCGCTCTTTTCGGCCAGCAAGATGCGCTGGCTGCTCGATAACATCCCCGGCGCGCAGACACGGGCCGAAAGGGGCGAGATCTGTATCGGCACCGTGGATAGCTGGATTCTGTGGAACCTCACCGGCGGCGCTGTCCACCGCTGTGATTTCAGCAACGCCTCGCGCACCCAACTTTTCAATCTCTACAATCTCGGCTGGGATGAAGAACTACTGACGCTCTTCGGCGTGCCGGCGGCGACGCTGCCCACGCCCTGTCCATCGAGCGGCATCTTCGGGCGGACAGTCGCCCACGGGCATCTGCCCGTTGGCATCCCGATTGGAGCGTTGATTGGCGATTCCCACGCTGCGCTCTTCGGCCACGCCGGCTTTGAAGCAGGGACGGTCAAGGCGACCTACGGTACGGGAAGTTCGCTGATGACGCCCATCCCCGCGCCGGTTTTCTCGGAGCGAGGGCTTTCCACAACGATTGCCTGGGCGCGCGAGGATGTGACCTACGCGCTGGAGGGCAACATTTCGGTGACGGGCGCGGCTGTGCAATGGGCGGCGCAGATGCTGGGGATCGACTCCGCCGAAGCGGTGGCTGCGTTGGCCCGGCAAACCGAAAGCACTGGCGGCGTCTATCTCGTGCCTGCGTTCGTCGGCCTGGGCGCGCCGCATTGGAACGAAGCCGCGCGGGGAACCGTCACCGGGCTGACCCGCGGCAGCGGACCGGCGCACCTGGCCCGCGCCACGATTGAATCCATCGCCTATCAGGTGCGCGACGTCTTCGACGTGATGGACGTTGAGGCCGGGGTTCCTTTGCAGCGGTTGCTGGCCGACGGCGGGGCCAGCCGCAACGACATGCTCATGCAATTCCAGGCCGACATGATCGGTCGGCCCGTGGTGCGCCGTATTTCCCACGATGTGGCGGCCCTGGGCGCGGCCTACTTAGCCGGTCTTGCCGTTGGTTTTTGGGCGTCCGAAACCGAGATCGCCGCCCTGCCGCGACCGAGCAGCCGCTTCAATCCGCAAATGGGTGAAGCGGAACGCCGCGATCTCTACGCGGGATGGCAGATCGCGGTCGCACGGGCGATCCACGAAATCTAAATGAGTAATGAGTGATGAGTAGGTGGTGTACTGTCTGCTTACTCATTACTCATCTTCCTTACCCCAAAGGCTCTCTTTATGGCCGTCTCAGCACGTATCCGTCCCATTGTATTGTTATTGAGTTCAATGCTGATCTTTGCGCTTTCCGCTTGCTCGGTTGCCAAAGTTGTGCCCATCCCCGAAGCCACGCGGATCGCGCAAGGCGGGGCATTTGACGCGGCCTCCTTTGTGGAAGCCAGATGGCCCGACATCGTCTCGACGATTTTGGAGCGGAGCGTCGAGCTATCCACAGTCTTGATGTCCATCGATCTTGATTCAGGCCGACTGACGACCAAAGAGAATTTGCAACAGGTAGCCTCCCAATTTGGACTCACCACCGAGGGGCAGGCCCATGTCTTCATGATCAAAGGCAGAGGCGTCATCACCTCCGCCAATACAGAAGCAAGCCGGGGGACCATTGAAGTCGCCCTAGAGGGGTATGACGGCCCGATCAAGGTGACGATCCTGATTGGCCCGCGCATCCCCAGCGACGAGTCCTCGGTGCGCGATGCGGTTGGGTTTATTCGCTTTGGCGATTTCCGCGAGCAGACTGAGTTCGGACAGGTGGCCCGGCAGTTGAACCAGCGGGTCGCTCAGGACGTTCTCGCCGGGCTCGACCGCGAAAACCTGGCCGGGAAGAGCGTCTTCTTTTACGGCGCGTTTACCATCCGCACCTTTAACGCTCCCGGTGATATCGATGTCAGCGAAATCATCGTGACGCCGGTTCAACTTGAGGTGGGGGGCTAGGCTCAAGGTCTTTCAATTGATCTCGTTCTGGTGAGATTCAGAGATTAGGCGATTGGGAGATTCCCAGAGGGAGGGTCAACATCTCTCCATCCTTAATCGCCCAATCCCCCAATCTCTATTCGTTAACGATAGTGAGGTTAGGTGTATGTTCGCGACAATCGCTGGGGTCGCCCTTCCCCAAGAGGACGACAGGCATGACGAGATCATCTTGCAGGCCCGGCAGATCAGCAAGGTCTACCCTGGCACGGTTGCGCTGGACAAAGTGGATTTCAATGTCTATCAGGGAAAAGTCAATGTGCTGGTGGGCGAAAACGGCGCGGGCAAATCAACGCTGATGAAGATCATCGCCGGGATCGAACAGGCGAGCGAAGGCCAGTTATTGCTCGATGGCGAGGAAATTCAGATCCGCTCCATCGCCGATGCAGAACGGCATGGGATCGGTATTATCCACCAGGAGTTGAATCTCTTTGCCAATCTCAGCGTCACCGAGAACATCTTCATGGCCCGCGAGATCAAGAAAAACGGTCTCGTGATCGATCAGGCGGCGCAGAGAGAGCAGACGCGGCGATTGCTCGAACGCTTGCAGCAACCGATCCTCCCCGACGATCTTGTGGGCGATCTGCGCATTGGTCAGCAGCAAATTGTGGAAATTGCCAAAGCGTTGGCCCAGGAGAAGCGCATCCTCATTATGGATGAGCCGACATCTGCCCTGAGCAACGCCGAAGTGGAAATCTTATTCGGCGTCATCGACGATCTCAAGGCGCAGGGGGTGAGCATTGTCTACATCTCTCATCGGCTCAACGAGATCATGCAGATCGGCGATTACGTCACCGTGCTGCGCGATGGTCATCTGCGCGCGGAAATGCGGATCGCCGAGATCGACGTGGATTGGATTGTCGAGCAGATGGTGGGCAGAAAGGCGGCCCAAATGCAGCGCCGCGGTCAGGAGGTTGGCGACGAAATCCTGCGCGTCGAAGAGATGACCCTGCCCCGGCTGGGCGGCGGCTATACATTGGACCATGTTTCGTTCTCGCTCAAACGGGGCGAAATCCTGGGGATCTACGGCTTGATGGGCTGTGGGCGCTCGGAACTGCTGGAAACGTTGAGCGGACTACGCCCGGAGACCAGCGGTCGCTGTTGGCTGGAAGGGCAGGAGATCAAAAAGAGCGCGGTGACGGATCGCATTGATCTTGGCCTGGTTTTGATCCCCGAAGATCGTCAGCGATCCGGGCTGGTGCAGACCATGTCGGTGGCCGACAACATGCTGCTCGCCAGCCTGAAAAAATATGTGACAGCGTTCTTTCTCTCGCGCAATAAAGAGGAAGATAATGTCAAAGCTATGGTCAAAGAGCTATCGCTCAAAGTGGCCGATCCCGCTCAGATCATCACATCCTTGAGCGGGGGAAACCAGCAAAAGGTGATCGTCGCCAAAGGGCTGCTCACCGAGCCCAAAGTGCTGTTGATGGATGACCCGACCCGCGGCATTGATGTGGGCGCCAAAGCCGAGATGTTCGAGATCATGAACCGGCTGGCAGCGCAGGGATTGGGCATCATCTTCAACTCGTCGGATCTCAAAGAAATATTGGGCATGTCCGACCGGATTTTGGTCATGTCCAAAGGACGCATTACCGGCGAATTTACCCGCGAGACCGCCACCGAAGCAGCCCTGGTGGCGGCGACGGCTGTAGGACACACCATCAAGAAACCAGAGGTCCAAAATGAACCAGGCCGGCACATTCGCCAGTCGTAAAAATAGACCATTCACTACAGCGGACGTGCAGCAGATCCTCTTGCGGGCACGGGCCTTCATTGCCCTGATCCTGGTGGTGTCGGTCTTCTCGTTTCTGTCAGAGGCATTCTTGACGCCCAGCAACATTCTGATCGTGGCCCGACAGGTGGCGATCAACGCCATCCTGGGCATCGGCATGACCTTTGTCATCCTCACGGCGGGGATCGATCTCTCGGTGGGGTCCGTGGCTGGGCTGGCGGCCATGATCGCCGGCGGGTTGATCAACGAGGGGTTGATCCTGCCCATGTTCGGCGTCATCGTCTACTTCAACGTGTGGATGGTGATCCTGATCACGCTGACCGTGGGCGCGCTGATGGGGGCGATCAACGGGCTGGTCATCACTCGATTCAGCGTCCCCCCCTTCATCGCTACGCTGGGGATGCTCTACATTGCCCGCGGGTTGGCCCTGCTCCGCTCCAACGGCCTCACCTATCCTAACCTGGTGGGCCGCGAGGAATTTGGAAATCAGGGCTTCCCCGTTTTGGGGACCGGCGCTTTTCTCCCCCAAAGTGTTGTGGATAGCTGGATGGGGCGCGTAGCGGAAGCGATGCCCAATTTTTTCCTGACCAGAGGGCTGACCTTTCTCGCTATCCCCTACACGGTTTGGATCATGTTCGCGTTTGCGCTGATCGCGGCCTTTGTCGCCGCCAAAACACCCTTCGGGCGGCAGGTCTACGCTATCGGCGGCAATGAACGCGCCGCCCAGCTTTCGGGTGTTCGCGTGAAGCGCATCAAGGTGATCGTGTATATGATCTCCGGTTTCTGCGCCGCCATGGTCGGCTTGATCATCGCCTCTCGATTGGTCGCCGCCCATCCGGCTACCGGGCAATTCTTCGAGTTGAACGCCATCGCCGTGGTGGTGTTGGGCGGCACCTCGTTGATGGGTGGCCGCGGGACCATCGGCGGCACGATCATCGGCGCGTTTGTCATCGGCGCGCTCAACGCCGGCATGGTAATGGTGGGGATCTCATCCTTCTGGCAGCAGGTGATCACCGGCTCGGTGATTGTGTTGGCAGTCATCATCGATCAGATCCAGGCTCGGATGCAGGAACGCGTCGCTTTGCAGAAGCAACAACTATTGGCTGAGGCTTAAGCGTTGAAGAATGAAGAATAAAGATTGGTAGCGTGTACCCATTCATTATTCATCATTCATTTCCATACCGTTCAACATTCACACAGTCAACAAAGGAGCTTGTCATGAAAGTAACGAGAATTTTGATCGCAGTCTTGATCTTGGCGCTTTTGGCTGCCTGTGCTGCGCCCGCCGCGCCGGCCCAACCCGCCGCGCCCGCCGCGCCGCCAGCCGCCGCGCCGACGCAACCCGCCGCCCAGGAAGCAGCGCCAGTAGCAGCCTCCAACCTGATCTGCGTCATCGTGCCGCCCGTGGAGAATCCCTTCTTCGGGGCGATGCAGGATATTGCCGCAGCCAAGGCAGAAGAGTTGGGCTACGAGACGCTGCGACTCGTCCACGACGACGACGCCAACAAGCAGCTTGAACTCTTCGAGAGCTGCATCGCTCGCCAGGCCGCAGCCATCATCCTCGACAACGCCGGGGCGGATGCCAGCGTAGCCGCCGTACAGCGCGCCAAGGATGCTGGCATCCCCAGTTTCCTGGTTGACCGCGAGATCACCCAGGAAGGTGTGGCTGTCTCTCAGATCGTCTCCAACAACTATCAGGGTGCGACGATCCTGGCTGAGTACTTTGCCGAGCTAATGGGTGAAGAAGGCAAGTACGCCGAACTGACCGGGCGCGACACCGACACCAACGCCCATATCCGTTCTCAGGGCTACCACGACGTGCTGGATGAGATGCCCGACATGGAGATGGTGGCCCAGCAGACCGCTAACTGGAGCCAGGACGAAGCCTTCGGCGTGATGGAGAATATCCTCCAGGCCAACCCTGACATCAAGGGCGTCATCGCTGGCAACGATACCATGGCGCTGGGCGCGCAGGCGGCGCTGTTGGCCGCAGGCCGCGCCGACGTAATCGTGGTCGGCTTCGACGGCAGCGACGACGCGATTCAATCGATCCTGGCGGGTGAACTGAAAGCCACGGCGCTCCAACCCGTGGCGGAAATGGCTATCCAGGCAGCCGTCCAGGCGGATGAATACATTAAGACGGGTAGCACTGGCAAACCCGAAAAGCAATCCATCGACATGGTGTTGATCACTCCCGAAAACGCAGCGAACTATGAGCGTTTCGCGCCTAAGCAGTAGTCTTTGAAGAAGGGACTGGGGACTGGGGATTAGGGTTGTCGATTCCCCAGTCCCCAGTCCCCAGTCCCCAGTCCCCAATCCCAAACCACCAATCACCAATCCCGAATTCCCACCATGGCCCGTATTGACGAACTCCGGCTGATGACCAAGATCGCACGCCTCTACTACGAGGAAAACCGCCGCCAGTCGGAGATTGCCGCCCGGCTGGATATTTCGCAGGCGACGGTCTCGCGGCTGCTCAAGCGCGCCTACGACGAAGGGATCGTGCGCATCCGCATTATCCCCCCGTCGGGGATCTACTCGGAGCTAGAGGCGGCGCTGCAGACCCTCTACGATCTCAAGGATGTGGTCGTCGTCGATGGCGAACATGAAGACGACGAACAGGAAATACAGCGCAATTTGGGCATCGCCACTGCCTTTTATTTGGAAACGACGCTCAAACCGGGCGAGGTCATCGGCATCTCCTCGTGGAGCGAAACCCTGCTGGCAACGGTCGATTCGATGAATCCGCTCACTCAACCGTTGGAATCGCAGGTGGTGCAGATCCTCGGCGGCATGGGTAGCCCGGCGGCGGAGGTCCACGCCAACCATTTGACGACGCGGTTGGCCAATCTTGTGGGCAGCCAGGCTAAATTTTTACCCGCGCCCGGCGTCGTAGGATCAAACGGCGCACGCTCGATCATGTTGGACGATCCCTTTGTGCGCGAAACCGTCGCCCTCTTCGACAGTATTGACGTCGCCCTGGTGGGCATCGGCGCGCTGACGCCCTCCAAACTATTGGCGAGCAGCGGCAACGTCTTCTCGCAGGGGGAGATCGAAAGTTTGCACGACGACGGCGCCGTGGGCGATATCTGCCTGCGCTTTTTCGACAGCCGCGGCGCGCCGGTCATCACCCCGCTGGACGAGCGCGTGATCAGCATGTCCTTTGACCAACTGCGCAAGGCCCAACGCTGTGTGGGCATCGCCGGCGGTCGGCGCAAATGGGCGGCCATCCGCGGCGCGCTGGAAGGCGAATGGATCAACGTTCTCATCACCGATTGCTTCACCGCTCGCTGGCTGGTGGAGCAGGGAAAGTAGGGATTGGATATTAGGTATTGGGTCATGCACCGCCAATACCTAATATCCAATATCCAATACCTGACAAAGGAGCTACACAACCATGAAACTATCTGTCACCCTGGGCGTGATCATCGGCAATCGGGACTTTTTCCCCGATCAATTGGTGAGCGAGGGGCGGCGCGATATCCTGCGCGTGCTGGAGGAGGCAGGGATCACGCCGGTAATTTTGGAGGAGACCGCCACGAAACTGGGCGCGGTGGAGACGTGGAACGACGCCAAGCGCTGCGCTGATCTCTTCAAAGCACACCGCGACCAGATCGACGGCATCCTCGTGGTGTTGCCCAACTTTGGCGATGAGAAGGGCGTCGCCGACACCATCAAATTGTCGGGGCTGAACGTGCCGATCCTGGTGCAGGCTTACCCCGACAGCCTGGATCAGTTCAACGTCGAGCGGCGGCGCGACGCCTTCTGCGGCAAGATCTCAGTCTGCAACAACCTCTACCAATATGGCTACGCCTACACGCTGACCGCGCAACATACGGTCTTCCCCGCGGACGAGAGCTTCAAGGCCGATCTGGCTAAGTTCGTGGGGGTCTGCCGGGTGGTGCGCGGGCTGAAGAATGTGCGGCTGGGCGCGGTGGGGGCGCGGCCCAACGCCTTCAACACCGTGCGCTACAGCGAAAAATTGCTCCAGGCCTATGGGATCACCGTCTCGACCATCGATCTCTCCGAGGTGCTGGGCCAGGCGGACGGCCTCGCCGACGAAGATCCACGGGTGGCGGAGCGGCTGGCGACGATCCACGGCTACGTGCCCACCCGCGGCGTCCCCCCTCCGCGCGTACTCAAGATGGCGAAACTGGGCGCGGTCCTCGACGAGTGGATGACCGCCAACGATATTGACGCCACGGCCATCCAGTGCTGGTCCTCGTTGCAGCGGAACTACGGCGTCAACGCCTGCACGCTGATGAGCATGATGAGCGACAAGTTCATGCCCAGCGCCTGCGAGGTGGACATTGCCGGCGTCGCCGTCATGTACGCCTTGCAACTGGCGTCGGGGCAGCCCAGCGCGCTGGTGGATTGGAACAACAACTATCGCAACGATCCCGACAAATGTGTTCTCTTCCACTGCGGCAATTGGGCCAAGACCTTCTTCCCGGATTTCGAGATGTCGAATGCGCCCATCCTGGGGACGACGCTGGGTGTGGAAAATACGTGGGGAACCGTGGCCGGCCGCGTCCCCGCCGGGCCGATGAGCTACGCCCGTATCAGCACCGACGACCGCAATGGTGTGATCCGCGCCTATATGGGCGATGGCCGCTTCACCGATGATCCGCTCGACACTTTCGGCAGCCGCGCCGTGGTCGAGGTCCCCGGTTTGCAGAAGCTCATGCACCACGTCTGCAAAAACGGCTTCGAACATCACGTCGCCATGACCCTGGGCGAGACCGGCGCCATCCTCGCCGAAGCCTTTGATACCTATATGGGATGGGAGATCTATCATCATCAGTGATTAGGGATTGGAAATTAGTGACTGGGGATTGGGGATTGGGGAGATACAGTCCCAATATCCAATACCCAATATCCAACACAACACGAATTACGAATCACGCATTATGTATCACGTTTCACAAGGACATGCTCATGCCCTCTCAAACCTACCGCGTCCTCGTCAGCACCGATTTGGGCGGGGACCCGGACGATATTCAATCGTTGATCCACTTGCTGCATTACTCGGACATTCTCAAGATCGAAGGGATCGTCTCTTCGCCGGGGCCGGGGAGTGTGAACCGCGTGGAGAAGATCCGCGAGTGGATCGAACGCACCGATCTGCCCTATCTGCGCCGCAACCACCCTGAGTTGATGGCCGAGGAGGACGTATTGGCAACCACACGGCAGGGCGCACTCGAAACTGGCGCACCCTCTGCCGGGAAAGCCACCGCCGGGTCCGATTGGATCATCGCGCGGGCCAATGCCGACGACCCGCTGGGCCAGGATCGCCCGCTCTGGGTACTGGCCTGGGGATCGCTGACCGACATCGCGCAGGCGCTGCACGACGACCCTTCGATTGCGGGGCGCATCCGCATCTACTACATTGGATCGTCCAATACCACCGCCGATCCGGCGAGCCGAGATTTCGTCTTCCGCTTCATGCAGGAGCAGTTCCCCAACCTCTGGTGGATCGAGAACGGCATTCTGCCCCGCTTCCAACATGACACCTTTCGCGGCTACTACCTGGGCGGCGACCAATCGGGAGAGTGGGGCGCTGTCCGTTTTGTGGAAGAGACCATCCGCGGGCGCGGCACCAACCGCGACGGCAAGTTTGAGCAGATCCTGGGCGACGCCATGCCCATGGGCCGTCACCCCGGCTCCGGCCAGGACATTCTCAAAGAGGGGGACACGCCGACCTTCCTCTATTTACTTTCGCCGGTTGTCGGCGGCGTCGGCAATGTGGACGATCCCACAGGCGAGAGTTGGGGCGGCCAGTTTCGCCGTCCGCTGCCGGATCAACATCGCAATTACTTTGTCGATCTCGACGCCCCCGCCGAAGTCTGCCACGCCACCATCAACAAATGGCGCGTGGCCTATCTGAGCGATTGGAAGAGGCGATGGGGGTGGTATGGAGAATAGGGACTGGGGACTGGGGACTGGGGATCGGTGACTGGGATTGTCCGCAGGATCTCTGCTCCCAATCACCAGTCACTAATCCCCAATCACTTCATTCAAAATCAACTTTTAGGAGAGAACTAATGGCTCAAGTCGAACAATGGGGAATCTACGAAGTGGCATTGAACGGTCCGGCGGACGGGAACCCGTTCGTCGATGTGACTTTCAGCGCGCAGTTTAAGTATAAAAATCGGATCGTCGAGCCGGATGGTTTCTACGATGGCGATGGCGTCTATCGAGTGCGGCTGATGCCCGATGTACAGGGCGAATGGAGTTATACCACGCGCAGCAACCGCGCCGAGTTGGACGGCCACACGGGCAGTTTCACCTGTGTTGCCCCATCGGCGGGGAACCACGGGCCGGTGCGCGTGGTCAACATCTTCCACTTTGCCTATGCCGACGGCACGCCGCACATCTCGGTGGGGACCACATGCTACGCCTGGGCGCATCAGGGCGATGAGATGGAAGCGCAGACGTTGGAGACACTCAAGAGCGCGCCCTTCAACAAAATGCGCATGTGCGTCTTCCCCAAGGATTACACCTTCAACAAGAACGAACCGATCTACTATGCCTATGAACGTGGCGCTGACGGCAACTGGGATTTCAGCTGCTTCAACCCGGAATTCTTCCGCCATTTTGAGAACCTTGTCGGTGAACTGCGCGATATGGGCATCGAGGCGGACCTGATCCTCTTCCATCCCTATGATCGATGGGGATTCGCCACCATGCCTGCCGAAGCGGATGATCTCTACTTGCGCTACGTCGTCGCTCGCCTGGCCGCCTATCGCAACGTCTGGTGGTCTATGGCCAACGAGTTCGATCTGATGAAGGAGAAGAACGAAGCCGATTGGGACCGCTTCTTCCGCATTGTGCAGGAGAGCGATCCCTACCAGCATCTGCGCGGAAACCACAACTGCCGCGGTTTCTACGATCATGGCAAGCCCTGGGTGACGCATCAGAGCATTCAACATTCGGATCTGGCGCGGGTTCCTGAGTGGCGAACGACATATCGCAAGCCGGTTGTCATTGACGAATGCAAGTACGAGGGCAACATCGAAAATATGTGGGGTAACATCACCGCCCAGGAGATGGTCAACCGCTTCTGGCTGGGGACCGTGGGCGGCGGCTATGTGGGCCACGGCGAGACCTACCTCCACCCAGAGGATATCCTCTGGTGGTCGAAGGGGGGCGTGCTGCATGGGGAAAGCCCGGCGCGCATCGCCTTCCTGCGCAAATTGCTCGAAGAGAACGTCACCAGCGGGCTTACACCGCTGATCCACTTGAACCCGCGGTGGCGCGAAGGGGCCAGCCAGGGTGAGGAATACTATCTATACTACTGGGGATCGGCGCAACCGGGGCGCTTTGGCATCACCCTGCCCGAGGGCAAACAGTACAAGCTCGACATCATCGACGCCTGGGAGATGACCATCACTCCGGTGGAGGGTACATTCAGCGGCCAGTTCATGGTGGATCTGTCCAGCAAACCCTATATCGCTGTGCAGGCGAAGGTAATCTGAACGATTAGAGCGTGATCCACGAAGTCAAACCTTCTTCTGATTTCGTGGATCACGCTCTAATCTTCTGTTAATAAGAACAGAATATAGATCTTGACAATTAGCACAATCTAGCATATTATCTGAATAGTTATTTCTAGCAGAATTTTTATGCAGACCTTTCCTCCGACGCTGCATAAGAGCATCATCGCTGGTAATAATAGAGTTGGATTAGCATAGCAGCCAGGTACACCCCTCCCTTTGCCGCTACCTGGGTTATGCTAAGGTTCTGCAGCTCCAAAACGCACCAAACAAACCAAAATCTGCTCAGGGATGAGGATAGGTTGCTCCACTTACATGGCAATCTATTTTTTTCAATGCATCCCCCAATATTTGATGCCTGTAAAGGAGGTGATAGCCCTCGGATCAAGGTTCCTTTTGTAAGGATCTGTTTTGGTTTGTGATCGTTGCTGAATTTCTGACACCATAGGAGGGTAAGAAACGTTTATGTTAAAACTCGTCTACTTGATACGGGTTTTTGTATTAGCGCTTGCTGTTGTCTTCTTCGCTGCCTGCCAGACGCCGGCAGAGGTAGCTGATCCTCAGGGAGGGAGCGCCGCCACAGGCGCGACCACCGCTGATCAGGGCGTCACCATGACCGATGTAGGAACCCCTCGCCACGAGACGCTGGTCTTCCAGACCTTTGACCGCAAGGCTGCCAACCCCGACGCCATGAACCCGCTGATGCAATATGCCGTCTGGCGCGGCTTCCGTGAACTGGGGTGGGGCTTCCTGTGGGAGACCGATACCGGCACTGGCGAGTCCTATCCTGAATTAGCGGCGGCCATGCCTGAAGTCCTCAACGACGAACACACAAAGTTTCGCGTCACCCTCAAAGAGGGGATCTACTGGAGCGACGGCGTTGAGTTCACCACCGATGACATCATCTACACGTTGGACACCTATTTCCGCGATAAGGACAAGCTGACGAACGGCAATGTCAACCGCATCGTCAACTATGTCAAGAGCTACGAAGCGATTGACAAATACACCTTTGAGGTTGAGACGGTGAATCCGGCCTATGATTTCCACACAGTGATGGGCGTCTACACCTGGGCTTCGCCGTTCATCCCTGTGCCCAAACATATCTTCGAGAAGGAAGCCGATGTCAGCGCCTTCCGCAACACCTATCCCGTGACGCTTGGGCCGTATGTTGTGAAAGAGTACGACCCCAATGGGTTCTGGCAGCTATGGGAACGCCGCGAGGATTGGGAACGCTCGTCCTGGGGTTGGATGGGCGAGCCGAAACCCAAGTATGTCCTCTACAAGGATTTCGGTCCCGAAGAGACCCGTGTGCTGGCCTTTGTGCAGAATCAATACGATGTCGATACCTTCATGAGCCCGGACAGTATCAAGGCCGCGCAGCAGCGCAACAATGAGGTGAAGACCTTCTCGGCCAAGATGCCCTACCACAATATGGATGACGCCTGCGGCTATGGCGTGTTGATGAACCAACTCAAGGCGCCGCTGGATCAGGCTGAAGTACGCTGGGCGTTGGCTCTTTCATTGGATGTCAAAGATATTGGTATCAATGCGCTGAGCGGCGAGTTCAAGGTCTCTCCGCTGCCTATGGTGGACACGCAGATTCTGCGCCCCATCTACTTTGAGCCGTTGATCCCATTCTTGAACGAGTTGACCCTGGCCGATGGTTACAAGCCGTTTGACCCGAACTTCGGCACGGATCTGGTCGCCAAACTGACAGAGATGGGTATTTCCGCTGATCAACTGCCTGAGGGTGAGGAAGCCATTTCGGAAGCCTTCGGTATCGGTTGGTGGAAGTACGATCCGGCTGAGGCGGAGAAACTGCTCAACTCGGTGGGTATCACCAAGAACGCCAGCGGCGTCTACACCCTGCCCGACGGCTCGGCGTGGGAACTGGAACTGGTCATCCCCGGCGACTGGAACAAGGTCATGCAGCGCGTGGGCTTCTCGATTGCCGATAGCTGGCGCAAGGCTGGCATCCAGGTCAACGCCCGCCAGGTGGACAACGCTGAGTTCGGCAACGTGCAGAACACCAATGCCCTGCTCACAAGTATGCTCAACTGGACCAACTGCATCTTCACGCCAAACTATCTTAACTCCTGGCACAGCATTCGCCCTGAGAACTTGAAGGAGCCGAATTCCTCGGATCTGATCGTGGGCAACATGTGGCGCTGGGACAATGAGACGGCGTTCGAGGTGCTGGCGGAGAGCCGGGCCATGGATCAGAGCGATCCGAAGTTCCGCGAGAATGGCCGCACCATCTTGCAGGAATTTGTCAAGGACATGGCCTACATCAGCATCATGAACATTCCGACCACCATCCCCACCAACGATCATTACTGGACTAACTTCCCCAAACAGGACAACTACTACGCTGTCCCGTATTCATGGTGGAGTTCGGCCAAGGAGATGGTTGTCAATATCGAACCGACGGGTGCGAAGTAAGGTTTTCCTCTTCGGATCGACGATGGAAGAGATTCAGTGATCAAGAGATTGGGGGATTAGGAGATTAGGAGATTGTGCAGGCATTCAATCTCCTAATCTCTCAATCGCTTAATCTCCCAATCTCTATTCCCTTGAGTGGAGTCAGCTATGGGTTTGATACAATATATTACGACCAGGTTGATGGTTTACTTCCTTGTCCTCTTCATCGGGATCACCGTCACCTTCTTTTTGCCGCGTTTTATGCCCAGCGATCCCATCGAGAACTATATTGCCCAGTTGCAAAATCAGGCCGGGCAGACGTTGGGCGAGGCCGAAATGGCGCAACTGCGGGCGTCGCTCTCCGAATTGTATGGATTGGAGGGGAGCCTCTTCTCCCAATATGTTGGCTACCTCAAGCGGGTCTTTTTGACCTTTGACTTTGGCCCATCCTTTTCGTCCTTCCCGCGGCCGGTCTCTGAATTCATCCTGCTGGCGTTGCCGTGGACATTGGGCCTGTTGGTGATGACGACGCTCATTGCGTGGACTTTGGGAAACACCATCGGTCTGCTTGCCGGATTTTTCCACAACAACCGGACGGCGACAGTGTTGGAAGTAGTGGGCGTGGTGCTTTACCCGATCCCCTATTATATTTTGGCGCTGGTTTTTATCCTTGTGTTGGCGTATATCTTCCCCATCTTCCCGCTCTCGACGACGATCCGCCCCGGCCCGATGACGCTAGAAAAGGCGAGGATGATCGCCTACAACTCCTTCTTGCCGGCGCTGACGTTGATCACGGCGGGCTTCGGCTGGAACATCTTGAGCATGAAGTCGCTGGCCTTTTCCACCAAAGAGGAACCTTATGTGAAATTCGCCCGGCTGAAGGGCGTCCCCCCGCGCAAGATCATGACGAGCTACGTCTTTCGCAATGCGCTGCTGCCCCAGGTGACGGCGCTGGCCCTCTCTATGGGAACCCTTTTCAACGGCGCGCTGCTGACGGAGATCCTCTTTTCGTATCCAGGGTTGGGGTTGCTGATGCGCTCCGCCGTGGGCAATGGTGATTACAACATGCTCTATGGAACCATCACCATGACCATTATCGCTGTGGCTACGGCGGCGCTGGTCATCGATCTGATCTATCCGCTCTTTGATCCGCGCATTCGCTACAGGTGATCGCCATGAAACTGAACCTTCCTCTCAGGCGCAATCGCACGGTTGCTGTTGCACGCCAAGGCAGCGATGATCGTCGACGGCTGCAACTCAACTTCCGTCTCAAACTGGGGATCGTCATCCTGGCGATCTTTACGATTGGGAGCTTCACGCTGCCCTTTTTCACCGATGTCAACCCTTCGCAGCAGGGGACCTACTTTAAGAACCTTGCGCCAAGCTGGAAGCACCTGCTGGGAACCAATTCGCAAGGGCAGGACATTTTCTGGTTCCTGGTTTTTTCGATCCGCAACTCGCTCATGCTGGGCGTGGCGGTGAGTAGCTGTGTCACCGTCATCGCCACGTTGGTGGGGTTGAGCGCTGGCTACATCGGCGGCTGGTTCGAGCGCGGGGTGATGCTGATCACTGATTCGTTTATCACGATTCCAGTCTTTCCAATTCTGATTGTGCTGGGTGCGCTGGTTCGTGGACGCACCTCTTTCTGGGTGGTGGGGCTGCTCCTCGTGATCTTTGGCTGGGCCTGGGGCGCGCGCACAGTGCGATCCATGGCCCTTTCGATCCGCGAGCGAGAATTTATCAACATGGCGCGCTTCTCTGGGGCGAGTACAATGGAGATCATCCTCAAAGAGGTCTTTCCGTATGTCTACGCCTATATGGTTGTCGGTTTTATCAACACCATCCTCTTTGCCATCAACACCGAAGCGGCGCTGGCGGTCATCGGCCTCTCTAAAGTGGAAGTGCCCACGCTGGGATCGATCATCTTCTGGGCGCTCAACTACAACGCCATGTTTATCGGCCAATACACCTGGATTGTAGCGCCGGTCGTTGCCTCGGTCTTGCTCTTCCTGGGCCTTTTCCTGACCTCCACGGGATATAACGAGATGTTCGCAGCCAGGCGAGGACATTCATGATCAAGCTCAACAACATTGTCGCTACCTATACCACCGTCCGCGGACAGGTGAACGCTGTCGAAGGCGTCGCGCTGGAGATCCCGGCGGGGACGATCCTGGGCATTGCCGGCGAATCGGGCTGTGGCAAAACCACGCTGCTCAAAATCCTCTACGGGGATATCACCTATCCGCTTTCGCTCTCGGCAGGGCACATTGATTACGGCATCAAAGACGCCAAAGGGCAGGAGATCACCACCCAAAATATTCGCGACTATTGGTTCCGGCGCATCTCCTATATTCCGCAGAGTTCCATGAGTTCGCTCAACCCGGTGATCCGCATCCGCAACCAATTTGTGGATTTCCTCGACCCTTCACAGGATAAGAAGCAGGTGCTGGAAGAGGTTCGCTCCTACATCCGCCAATTGGATCTGCCGTCTGAAGCCATCGACGCTTACCCACATCAGCTCTCCGGCGGCATGCGCCAGCGCATTATGGTGGCGATGGCGACCTTCTTCCAGCCGGACATCATCCTCGCCGACGAGCCGACGACCGCCCTCGATGTGGTGGTGCAAAAGGGGATTCTGCTCCTGCTGATGGAACTCCAGGAGCAGATGCAGAATACGATCTTCTTCGTCTCACACGACATGGGCGTTCACTACCAGATCACCCATAAGATGATGATCATGTACGCGGCCAAAGCTGTCGAGTATGGGGATTCAGGGTCAGTTTTCGACGAGCCGCTGCATCCTTATACTAAATTGTTGATCGAATCGCTGCCCACGGTCGGGGATGCACACCAGCGCCAGGGGGTAGCCGGTCGCCCACCCAGCCTGTGGGAGGATCTGCGCGGCTGCCGCTTCGCCCCGCGTTGCCCGTTGGCGACCGATCTCTGCCGATCCATGGAGCCTGCGCTGATCGAATACAAACCAGGTCACTTCGCCGCCTGCCATTACGCTGAACAGAATCTGTAGCGGAAACGAACCCCATGAAAACAATCCTGAAAACGGAGAATTTGCACAAAGTCTACAAACTGGGCAGCCTCATGCGCCGCATCACCATCAACGCGCTGGACGAAGTCAACCTCAACGTCCAAAGCGACGAGCCGGTGATCATCAGCCTGGTGGGTGAATCGGGCAGCGGCAAAACCACTCTCGCCAAGGTGATCTTGCGCTTGGTGGAGCCAACGCACGGCAGCGCTGTGGTCTATGACCGCGTGGTGGCAGGCAATGGCGCAAGGCAGGAGAAGCGTGAGTTTCTGAGCGCGGTACAGCCCATCTTCCAAAACCCGTTCGAGGCGTTTAGCAGCTACCGCACTGTGGATTCCTATTTGCAGACGACGGCGCAGCGGGTCAACAATCTTCGCGCAAGCGACGCTGTCAGCGCAATGGAAAGCGCCCTGGGGTCCGTGGGCTTGAAGTATGTCGATGTACGCGGAAAGTATCCGAACCAGTTTTCCGGCGGCGAACTTCAGCGCGTCTCGATTGCGCGAGCGTTGATCCCCCGCCCACAGATCATCATCGCCGACGAGCCTGTGAGCATGATCGACGCTTCGCTGCGTATGAACATTATCAATCTCTTCCTCGAACTCAAACAGCAGTACAAGACCAGCTTCCTCTACATCACCCATGATCTGGCGACGGCCTATTACATCAGCGACTACATCGCCGTCATGTACCGGGGAACGATTGTGGAGTTCGGCGCGGCCCGTGGCGTACTCACCGATCCGCAGCACCCATACACCCAATTGCTGCTCGAATCGATCCCAGAGGTGCGGCGCAAATGGAATCGTACCCAGTTCGCCATGTCCGACATCGAGACCAAAGAGTACCGCTTCGAGGGCTGCAAATTCCGCAACCGCTGCCCGCTGGCGCAGGAGATCTGCGTCCATCAACGCCCGCCGGCCGTCCGCAAGGAAGATGGCCGCGACGTCTACTGTCACTTCGCCTGAAATCGCTTCATTGTGCATCTCCCTACACAATTAACGATAGGAGTTTACCCAGTGAGCAGCTTTACGGTTTTCGATGTAACCTTCCCGCCCCAGGTCAAGCAGCGTGTGATTGTCAACACAGACGCCAAAAACGAGGCTGACGACCAATACGCCATCGTACACGCCATCCTGACGCCGTCTTTCGATCTTCACGGCATCATCCCCGCCCACTTTGGAACGGCCAAGTCGGCTACGAGTATGCAGGATAGCTACGACGAGACCATACTGCTCTTGGGCCTCATGGGCCTGGAGGAAGAGGTCCGGGTCGAAGCCGGCGCCACCCATGCCATGCCGGACGAATCGACGCCCATCGACTCACCTGGCGCCCAGTTGATCATTGAGGAAGCCCTGGCGGACGATGATAGACCGCTTAACATCGCCTTTTACGGGCCGCTCACCGATATGGCCTCAGCCCTGCTCCTTGAACCAAAGATCGCAGACCGCAACATCCGCGCCCTCTGGATCGGCGGAGGACCCTGGCCGAACGGTGGCCGAGAATACAACCTCTCCAACGACATTCACGCGGCCAATGTGGTGATGAAGTCGAAACTCGAACTGTGGCAGATCCCCAGAAGCACTTACCGCACGATGAGTGTCTCCTACGCCGAGTTGATTGAGAAAATTTACCCGCAGGGCGAGATCGGCAAGTACCTGGTCGAGCAGCTTCTGGAGCATAACGCCAGGACGCGTCCTGAGATGGAATATCGCTCTTTGGGCGATTCCCCCTGCATCGGCATCATTATGGATCCTGAGTGCGGCCAGTGGACGTGGCGGCCAGCGCCGACGTTCGACCAGCAGATGCACTATATCCACACAGGGCAGTATCGCCCCATTCGCGTCTACGATAACGTGAACACGCGTTTCATCCACGAGGACCTTTTCGCCAAGCTCGCCCAGTTCATCCGACGTGGCGCGCGGTAGGGGTTTGCGTGGGGCGGAATGATCGCTCGCCAATAAAGCGGCGGTCGCAGCGTCCGCATCTGCTGCCGCCCCACGCAAACCCCTACGCAATCCGCAATTCCAAAGGAAACCATCCATGACAACCAATGCACAGGCTATCGAACAATGGGGGATCTTCGAAATTTCCCTCAACGGCCCCAGCGAGGGAAACCCCTACCTTGATGTTGAGCTTTCCGCCCGTTTCCAATGCGGGGATCGAACTGTCGAGCCGGACGGCTTCTACGACGGCGATGGGATCTATCGGGTGCGGCTAATGCCCGATGTGCAGGGCGAATGGCGCTACACCACGCGCAGCAACCGCGCAGAATTGGACGGCCACACGGGCAGTTTCACCTGTGTTGCGCCATCGGCGGGCAATCATGGGCCGGTGCGCGTCCACAACACCTTCCACTTTGCCTATGCCGATGGCACGCCCCACATCTCAGTAGGGACCACCTGCTACGCCTGGATCCACCAAACCGAGGAGCTTCAAGAGCAGACGTTGGAGACACTCAAAACTGCGCCTTTCAACAAGATGCGCATGTGCGTCTTCCCCAAGCATTACCCCTATAACCGCAATGAGCCACCCCACCACCCCTTCCTCGAAGGCGCGGACGGTGGACGCGATTTCAGCCGACCCAATCCCGAAGCCTTCCGCCATCTGGAGCGGCGCGTCCTCGATCTGCAACGGTTGGGCATCGAGGCCGATATCATCATCTTCCATCCCTATGACTGTTGGGGCTATGCCACGATGACGCCGGACGAAAACCGCCGCTACCTGCGCTATCTGCTGGCGCGACTCTCCCCCTTCCGCAACGTCTGGTGGTCCATGGCCAATGAGTATGATTTCATGCTCAAGACCATTCCGCTGGAACTGTGGGACGAACTCTTCCAAACTGTGGTCGAGCGCGATCCTTATCACCTGCGCTCGATCCACCAGGCCCATCTCGATTACGACTACACCAAACCGTGGGTGACTCACGCTTCGGTGCAAAAATGGGATGTACGTCGGTCGCGCGAATGGCGGCAGCAGTACCAAAAGCCGGTGGTCAACGATGAACCCGAATACGAGGGGAATATCCCGCACACCTGGGGCAACATCTCGGCGCAGGAGCTTGTCAACCGCTTCTGGATCACCTTTGCCGATGGCGCGTACGCCGGTCACGGCGAGACCTACCTCCACCCCGAGGATATTCTCTGGTGGTCGAAGGGCGGGGTGTTGCACGGGGAAAGCGCGCCGCGCATCGCTTTCCTGCGCCGTATCATCGAGGACGCGCCCCCTGGCGGCCTCACCCCCATGGATGGACTGTGGATCTGGAGCCGCATCTCCGGCAGCAGCAACGGCGGCTACCGGCTCATCTACTTTGGCCCACACCAGCCCAAAACGTGGATCGACGCCCTGCCCGACAGTGGCCGCTATACCGTCGATCTCATCGACACCTGGGAGATGACCATCACCCCGCTGGGGACCTTTGAGGGCAAGCAGATGATCGATCTGCCCGGCAAGCCCTACATGGCCTTGCGCATTCAGATAGACGGATAGGACTTACGCAGTTCGGAGACCTGCCAGGTTTTCTGAAACCTGGCAGGTCTGCTTCAACTGTGTAAGTCCTGAAGGACAAAATCGAGCGACGAATGATCGGAGATCGACGCGCTCGACCGCCGCGCCGCTCACCTCGGCAAAGTTTTTGTAGCTCTCCGATCCGCATTCGCTTGCAGCCCTGCTCTAGCGCAGGGTCATCGGCAAATAGACCTTTTCGCTAAACCCTGCCAATAGATCCACCAGGCGCGCCGCGAATGGTTGTGGCCGACCACCGATTTCGCCAAACGTCCCCGCTACCAGGATGCTCTCGTCCACCAGCAGCGCCAGGGCATGGACCGAGCCGTTGGTCGTCGGGTTAAAAGTGCTGTCCGGGACGCCATCCCCGTTCAACCGCCCCAGCGTCTCATAGGGCTGGTCGTTCATCCGCAAAAAGAGGCCGCCAACCAGAATTCTGCCGTCTGGCTGCAACACCAACGCCCGAATCGCGCCGTCGAACCAGTGATTCCTGTTGCCTGCGCAGTGAAAGAACGTCTCGTCCGGCGCGCCGTCGACTTCGAGCCGAAGGACAATGTTCGAGCTGTATCCCGGACAGCCGAATGTGCCGCCGATCAGAATCTTGCCGTCTGGTTGCAGGGTGATGGCCTGAACCCGGTTGTTGAGGGTCGGGGTGAAGACGCTGTCGAGCGCGCCATCGGGGTGTAGCCGGCCAAAATAGGGCCGCGACTCTCCGCTCAGGGTAAGGAACGCGCCGCCCACCAGGATTTTGCCATCCGGCTGCACCTGCAGCGCATTCACGGTGCTGTCCGCGCCAGGGTTGAAATCGGCGTCCACGCTGCCGTCACTGTTCAACCGGCCGATATTGAAACGGGGTTGCCCGCCCAGACTGTTAAATTGGCCGCCCACCAGAATCTTGCCGTCTGTCTGAACTGCCATGGCGTGAACCTGACCCGGCGCCGCGCCGTTCATCATCCCTGGATTGAAACTATCGTCTAGACTGCCGTCTGCGTTGAGCCGCCCCAGTGAAGATCGCGCCGCGCCGCCGAGCATTGTGAAGCTGCCGCCGACCAGGATTTTGCCATCGGCCTGCACCGCCACAGTATTGACGGTGAAATTACCCTCGCCAGGCATAAAGTCGGGGTCCAGGCTGCCGTCGGCATTGAGACGGGCGACGCGGCTGCGCGGCTGCCCATTAATTTCCGTAAACACGCCACCCAGGACAATCTTCCCGTCCGCTTGCAGCGCCAGACTGTTGATCGCATTATTGACAGTCGGGTTAAAATCAGGGTCCGGCAGAAACGACGGCGCGGCGGGGTGGGCGCGGCCCAGAAAGCGGCGCGCCACCCCGCCCATTTGGGTGAACATGCCCCCCGCCAACACCTGCCCATCCGCCTGCGCGGCCACTGCGAAAACTGCATGATTGGTTCCGGGGTTGAAAGTCCCATCCCTGGCGCCATTGGCTGTCAGCCGGGCGATATACATACGGCGTTGATTGTTGATCCGGTTAAATTCGCCGCCCACCACAATACGGCCGTCTGCTTGCAGGGCGATGTCGTATACGACGCCATCGGCCACACCGACAAAGCTAAAATCGGTGCTACCATCGGCGTGGAAGCGGCGCAGATGGCCGCCAAAATTGCCGCCGACGAGCGTCTTGCCGTCCGGCTGCACGACCATTGTATACACATCGGCGGTAATGATACCAGGCGTGACGGGGTAACCGACCTCCAGACTGCCATCGGTGTTCAACCGCCCCAGGTAATTCTGTGGCTGCCCAGCCAACTCGGTGAAGGGACCACCGACCAGGATTTTGTCATCGGCCTGCACCGCCAGGGCGCGCACCCTTCTGTTGGCCCCCGGATTAAAGCTGGCATCCAGGCTGCCATCCGCGTTCAACCGGGCGATATTTTGGCGCGGCTGCCCGGCCACTTCGGTAAAAAGACCGCCAATCAGGACTTTGCCGTCAGATTGAACGGCGACAGCGTCAACTGCGCTGAGTAAGCCATTATGCCTGATAACAGGGGGAGCGAAGCTGGCGTCCAGGCTCCCGTCGGCGTTCAACCGCACCACCGACCAGGAAGTGGGAAGATAGGGCGTCCCACCCACAACGATCTTCCCGTCATTTTGCAGAGCGATGGTATGCACAACACCGACGGGAGCCGGGGTAAAGGCGCTATCGAGGCTGCCATCTGGGTTGAGACGGCCGATTCGCTGCTGGGCGGACGACCCGCTCAGGTTGCCAAACCCGCCGCCCACCAAGATTTTGCCGTCCGGCTGGACAAGGAGAGCAAGAACAAAGTTGTTCGGCGCAGGGTCGAAGCCGGGATCTGTAAAGGCGGCGTGCGTCGACCCGGGCCGGATCAGCCCAATCAACAGCGCCGCCAGCGCCAGGCAAAAGAGAAGGAATGTACGGTACGCTTTCCGTTGGCATCGTTCAGTTGTCATTTTGGTTCTCCTTTGAGATAAAATCGGGAGGGGGTGAGGCGGGCCGCCCCTGCAATAAATCCAGCAGTTCGGCGGCGGTGTGAAACGGCCACCGCTCGCCCGTCCGCGGATTGGTGACAATACCATGCGGCTGCCCGTCGCTGCCTTGCCGAATTCGTACAATATATGCCTGATAATCCATAGTCTGACGATATAATGAGGATGTTGACAACGAATGAACAACGTCGTACTTGTGAGGGAATCTGCTCTTGTCCACCCTGATTCGCCGCCCCCGGTTGTTGGATCAAGTTAACGCAGCATTGAGTGAGGGCCATCTTTTCGTCACCGCCCCGGCCGGGTACGGCAAGACTATGCTGTTACAGAGTTTGGAGACAGAGCGTCCGTATACCTACCTGATTCCGCTCACCGCCGCCGACGGCGACCCGGCCAGCCTGCGTCAACGATTGGAACCGCTGCTCCAGGCGGAAAACACGCTCTTGCTCGACGATGTCCATCATCTGCTGGTTGCTGATGCTGCCATTGACTGGTTACAAACTCAGATGCGCCGCCCGCAACCCCGATGGGTATTGGCCGGGCGTCAACCTTTGTTCCCTGCCACAGATCTGGCCCTCTATGCCAAAATCAATCATCTGCGCATGGAGGATCTGGCCTTCAACGACGACGAAGCGCACACCTGGCTGGGGCAACGTCTACAAGCGTGGGACGGCTGGCAGCGCCGGCTCGAAGGATGGCCGTTGGGGCTGGGATTGCTGAAGAATCTGGAAGATGTCGCCGATCCACAGCCCATCGCCGAGAAGCAGTTGTTCGCCTACCTGGCTGAGCGGGTATTGACCGGATTGTCGCCTGAGTTGCAGCGGTTTATGCAGGTAACGGCGCTTCCTCTGACCTTCACCCATGAGCTGGCCGCTCATCTGCTGCCAGAAAGCGATGCCAACGCTGCCACCCAGAGCTTACTTGCGCGTAATCTCTTCCTTTATCACGATCATCAGCACGATCTCTACCGCTACCACGATCTGATCCGCGCTTTTTTGCAGCAACAGCTTCCCCCGGCGCAGCGCAACGCCATCATGCGGGCGTCCGTCATCTGGCTGCACGCGCGTGGAGAGATCGTTGAAGCTATCGAAAACGCGCTAGAGGGCGCACTGTGGACGGAAGCGGCCGATCTGCTCGCCTCGCCCGAAGCCTTCACGCACATCCGCGCCAGGGGGCATTTCATCACCCATCACCGCTGGGTGATGACTTTGCCGCCAGAAATCCTGGCAGAGCGACCAGGGCTGCTCCTGCGCAACGGCGCCGCGCTCTTCCATCTGCGCGAGCGCCGCAATGAGGCATGGAGTTGCCTGGAACAAGGCGTGGCATTGGCAGCCGCAGCCAATCACACTGAGATCCATCGCCTGGGGTTGCGCTATATGGCCTTCTTTCACGGCGATGAAGGCCACAACCGGCAGGCGTTAGCGCTCTGCCAACAGATCATCGCCCTGCCTGATCTAGCTCTATCTCAACAGATCGCCGTGCGCCAGGACATGATTGCGTTGCACTCCTTTTTGGGCGAATTCGAGCAAGCGCAGATCTGCTACCGGCAGGTGCGCGCCTTGACGGCGACAGAGCCGGGCGGCGTCATTGAGCAGGTCAATTTTGCCTCCCTGGTCCTGGCGGCGCGTGGACAGCGGGCCGCAGCGCTCACCATCCTTCAACGAGTTGCTGAAGAAGTGGCGGCAGCGCAAAACCATCAGGATCGGTTGCTTATCCTGCGCAATATTGGCAACTTGTTGCTCGACCAGGGGGATTGGGCAGGACAACGTGAGAATCTTGCTGCTATGGAAACCATCATGGCGCAGATGGAGACTGTCGATGAGCGAATTCTGGTCAGTTTGCACTATGATCGTGCGTTGTTGGCGGTGGGCGAGGGACGTTTTGCCGAGGCTGCCGCCATCCTGACCGAAGGCGAAAAGAGGCCAATCGTGCGTTCGTCGCCGCTGTTGCGTATCCTCTTCGCAACGGCGACAGTCTGGCTACAGCGGCGACAGAAACACTTTTCAGACGCCATTCGCCAGGCAGACGCCGTCCTCGCCACGCCCAGCGAGTTCCCCTATTTTAGAGCGCGTCTGGCGTTAGAAAGGGACATTGCCGCCGTGCTGGCCGCGTTGGCTGCGGGCGATCTGCGCGGATTTCACTTGTCTCCACAGACCCGCGCCCTGATCTCCCTGCGCGCCCGCGCTGAATTGGTGCGGATGCAGATGCTGCTGGCGATCCTTTATTGGCGGCAAGGCAAGGCGCGCTGGCGGCGTCTGGCGCGGCGGGTAGTCGTTGCAGGAGACGCGCCATTATACGCCCGGCTGCTCACCACCCGCGACCCAGAATTGGCCGCTGAATTTTGGAAAATCCTGCTGGTGGAGGGGTTGGAAGTGGAGAAGTCCACTGCGGCGCTGCGCGAAATCGGGCAGAGTCTCCCCTTGTTGGCGCTGTTACAACACAAGAGCGAACGCGTACGCCGCCAGACGGCGATCCTGTTGGCGGAAATCGGTCAAGAGGAAGCGATGCCCCTGTTGGCAACCGCCGTCGCTGCGGAATCGGATAGATCCACCCAAGAGGCGATGCAAACGGCTCTGAACACGCTAGAATCGCTGCCCCCGCCGCCCCTTTATATCCGGTTGATGGGTGAATTCCATCTGCAACGGGGAGAAAAAAGCTATGTCACCGGGGATTTCCATCGCCCTATTGTTGCCCGACTGCTACAATACTTCGTCCTCTATAAGGAGCGCCCCATTCCTCGCGACCGGATCTTAGAAGATCTGTGGCCGGAGGGCGACCCAGCGCAGACAGTGGTGACCTTGCGCACGCTCAACAGCCACCTGCGCACCCTGCTCGATCCATACATGCGGCCACGCGGTCCGAATCGCTACATCGTCGCCGAGCGGGACAACTACCGCTTCGATCCCTACGGCGTCGTTGACAGCGATCTGGCCCACTTCACAACCCAGGTGGAACAGACATTGGCTCTAAGCACGCTGGACGATGATAGGCTGGCGTCTTTGGAGGGGATCCTGGCCGGCTACGCTCCGCTGTTGCCCGATCTACCCTATGCCGACTGGCTGTTGGAACCGCGCCAGCGGTTGGAAGATCTCTATTTGGAGGGCGCTAACTGTCTGGCCGAAGGCTATCTTGCACAACGCGACTGGCAGCGTAGCCAGCGCTGGCTGCGCCGCGCTCTACAGATTGCGCCCTGGCTAGAGCAGGCATGGCAAATGCTCATGCGCGTTCATGCCCGGCAGGGGCAGCGGGGATTGGCGCTGAAAACCTATCACGAGGCAGCGGCAGCATTGGAACGGGAACTCGGCGTCGCGCCAGGAGAATTGACTACCTGGCTATACCAGCGAATCCAGGCAGATGAGCCGATTTAATGCAGTTCACATCGGAACCCGGTGTTTTGCATCGCTCTAGCCGGGTCACGGACCTGGCGGCGGGTCACGGACCGATGAAAAGCATTTAGCCGCCTTACCCTACTTTGTCCCCCGGAGTCCACCTCTATTGACAACCTTCCCAAATTCTACTATGCTTTCCCTTGGAATGTGGCATACCAATTCATATCTCTCCTGTTCAATCCACCTTCGAGTACGAAGACAGTGAACGATCAAACTGGACTGTTTCAGCCGTTAGAGCGTCATTCCACGCTGGCAAGCCGCGTGACCCGCCAGCTTGAAACCATGATCATGGAAAATCGTCTGCAACCTGGCGACCGTCTCCCTTCGGAGCGAGATCTGGCGATGGAGTTTGGTGTGAGCCGCACGGTTGTGCGTGAAGCTGTGCGTGCATTGGTCGCCAAGAATCTGCTTGAAGTGCTACCCGGCAGTGGTACATTGGTGCGCCGCCCTTCCATGGAGTCGGTGGCGCGCTCCATGGCTTTGCTTTTGCGCGTCGGCCAGGCCCACGTAGACTATGAAAAAGTCCACGAGGTGCGGCGGACCCTTGAAGTGGAGATCGCGGGGTTGGCCGCAGAACGACGCACCGAATCGGATCTGGAGATGATCGAGCGCTTGCTGGCAGAATCCCCCAACACCTGGGACAATCAAGAAGACTTCGCCCTGCATGACCTGGCCTTCCACAATGCGCTGGCCCAGGCCGCCCACAACGAAATCTTTCTCTTTGTCCTCAATTCCCTGGCCGATATTATGCTGGAGGTGCGGCGCATGGCCTTTACCGTGCCTGGTCTGCCCCAACGCGCCCAACTGTTTCACCATACCATTGTCGAGTGTATCCGCGACGGCGACCCACAGCGGGCACAGCAGGCCATGCATGAGGATCTGCTTTATGCCGAGAACAATCTACGGCAGGCGCTGGCGCTTTTAGAAGGGGATTCGTGAATGGGGATTGGGGATCAGGAGATGCGCCCTCTCCGCCCCAGTCACCAATCACCAGTCACCATCCCTAAATCACCTCTCAAGGAGTCACCCGCATGACCTCACTACGCTTCGCCATCTTTGGTACTGGTTTTTGGTCTCGATTTCAACTGGCGGCCTGGCAGGCGCTGGAGGGCGTGGAATGTGTCGCCCTCTACAACCGTACAGTCGCCAAGGCGGAGGCGTTGGCGCACGAGTTCGGCGTGCCCGCAGTCTACGGCGATCCAGAGGAATTGCTGGACAAAGAGAAGTTAGATTTCATCGACGTCATCACCGATATGGATACGCACAGCCGCTTCGTCCACATGGTCGCGGAGCGTGGATTGGCAGTGATCTGCCAAAAACCGATGGCCGCTACGCTGGCTGAGTGCGAAGAGATGGTGGCAACCTGCCGCGAGAAGGGCGTACCATTTTTTGTCCACGAGAACTGGCGTTGGCAGACACAGATCCGCCACTTTCAGAGCGTTCTCAACGCCGGGAGGATTGGGAAACCCTTCCGTGCGCGCATCCATTATGTCAACAGTTTTCCCGTCTTTATCAACCAGCCCTTCCTGCGCGAGATCGATCAGTTCATCCTCACCGATATTGGCAGCCATATTTTGGACGCGTCGCGCTTCCTCTTTGGGGAAGCCACCCGTCTCTACTGCCAGACCCACCACGTTCACCGCGACCTCAAAGGAGAGCCAGTCAAG
The DNA here is from genome assembly GCA_019637695.1 of Caldilineaceae bacterium. Taxonomy (GTDB): domain Bacteria; phylum Chloroflexota; class Anaerolineae; order Caldilineales; family Caldilineaceae; genus RI-153. The sequence goes on from JAHBVG010000046.1 coordinate 41,953, forward strand.
GGCGAGGACGTAGCCACGGTGATGATGGAAACGGATAGAGGTTTCACTGTCACCTGCGAGATGAGCTACGCCAGCCGCACCGAGATCGAACGCTTCCCCGAAACATATATCTATGTGGAAGGCTCCGAGGGCTTTTTGGAACTCGGCCCCGATTTCTGGATTCGCGAGACGACGGCGGAAGGCACGTTTTCCAAACGTGTGCCGCCGCCGCACTATGATTGGGCCGACCCCGCCTACGATCTCGTCCACGCCAGCATCCTGCCCTGCAACGCCGACATCCTCAAAGCCTTGCGCGGGGAAGGCCAGGCCGAAACCACCGGCGAAGACAATCTCAAGACGATGAAGTTGGTCTTTGGTTCGTATGAGTCGGCGGCGCGCGGTGTAGTAGTAAATCCGTAAGAAAGGGATTGGTGACTGGCGACAGGTGATTAGGGCAGAGGCAGAGGCCCAGTCACCAATCCCCAGTCACCGATCCCCAATTTCCCAAAGGAAATTACCCATGAAAATCCTCATCATCGGCGGTACGGGGTTGATCAGCACGGCGATTACGCGTGTTTTGCAGCAGCGGGGCGCGGACGTGATCCATTACAACCGGGGCGCGGCGGATTCGCAGTTGGCGGTGGCTCCGCCCACCATCCACGGCGACCGGAAGGAGTTCGCCGCGTTCGAGGGGCAGATGGCTGAGGCCGGGCGCTTCGACTGTGTGATCGACATGATCTGTTTTCGCCCAGAGGAGGCCGAGAGCGCGGTGCGCGCCTTCCGCGGGCGCACGGATCACTTCATCTTTTGCAGCACGGTGGATGTCTACACCAAGCCGTCGCCGCGCTACCCCATCACCGAGGATGTGGAGCGGCAGCCGCGGCCCTCGTTCCCCTATGCCTATGCCAAGTCCCAGTGTGAGCGCATTTTTGAGGAGGCGCACAGCCGCGGCGATTTCCCCGTGACCATCATCCGGCCGGCCTATACCTACGGCGAAGGACGTGGGTTGCTGCATACCTTCCGCGGGGGGATGTACAATTTGCAGCGCATTCGCGAAGGTAGGCCCATCATCGTCCACGGGGATGGCACATCGCTATGGGCATCCTGTCACCGCGACGATGTAGGAGTGGCCTTTGCCAATGCTGTGGGCAATTCCCGTGTGCTGGGCAAAGCCTATCACACCGCCAGCCCCGAATGGCTGAGTTGGAACCAATACCATCAGCAGATTGCGCAGGCCATGGATGCGCCAGAGCCGACTTTGGTCCACATCCCCACCGATCTGCTCTTCGCGATCCTGCCTGCCGAGGCGGAATGGTGTCGCGAGAACTTCCAATACAACAACATCTTCGACAACCGCGCCGCCGCCGAGGATCTTGATTTCCGCTACACTATCCCGTGGATGGAGGGGGTGCGGCGCATTGTGGCCTGGCTGGACGAACGGGGGCGCATCACCGACGTCGACGAACCACCCTTTTATCAAATGCTCCTCGACCGCTGGCAACAGATCCCCGCCCAGATTGATCTATAAAATCTGAAATCAAATGGGTGTATTCAGAATGGATTGATGATTCGTAAGGGTTTGGGTGGACGGCAGACGATCAATGGTGTACGCAGACGATTTTTGTGAGCCGTCCACCCAAACCCTACCCAGATTGAACCGGGCGACAGAATCTATGTACGCAGCCACCATTGACGATGTGATCGATCTGTTGGGGCACGAGATCGACCGCTGCCGCAGCCAGGATAGCCGGCTGGGCTACTTCCCTGCGCTCTACCGCAAGGTGACGATTGCCGTCAAAGCGGGGATCGTACAGAACGCCTTCGAGGACGGCGAGCGCATGGAACGGCTCGACGTGATCTTCGCCAACCGCTATCTCGAAGCCGCCGATCAGTGGGCGCGCGGCGAGTCGCCCACCCGATCCTGGCGTGTGGCGTTTGAGGCAGCGCAGAGCTGGCCGCCCATTGTCCTTCAGCATCTGCTGCTGGGGATCAACGCCCACATCAACCTGGACCTGGCGATTGCCGCCGCGCAGACAGCGCCGGGTACAGCCTTGCCAGCCCTACAAAGGGATTTCGGCCATATTAACAGCATCCTGGGCAATCAGGTTGACGACGTGAAAACAAGCCTAAGTACGGTCTGGCCTCTACTCCGCTTTTACAATCTCCTAGCCGGCAGGGTGGCCGATGTGACCATCAATTTCAGCATGGGTCGGGCGCGCACAGCTTCGTGGCAAGCGGCGGAAAGGCTGGTCTCACTCTCCCCCGCTGCCTGGGAACCCGAGATCGACGCGCTCGACCGCCGCACCGCTCTCCTCGGCAAAGTCATCTGTAGTCCTCCGATTCGCATTCGCTTGCTCCTCCTCGCCATCCGCGTCGGTGAGCGCGGTCGGGTTGGCGAGATCATCGATTTGCTCTAGCGAATCGATGTAGCTACTAAGCCCCATTCTCTAGTCAGGTCCATGACCCGCTGCCAGGTCACGGACCTGGCTAGGGCAGGGCAAGTAGTTACGAATCGAGTAGAAAGACTCCCTTACAAGTTTCTGATTTATGTGCTATTCTTATGCAGGCAGTTACCTCTCGGGTAGCTGCTAACCCCCATAGGCGCTAACATAAGGGGTAAACGGGCAAGTGCCGGGGACTTTTCGCCGCAGCAAGTTGAGACATCCAGTGTGAAATCCCCGGCACTTTCGCAGGCCTTATCTTAGCGTTTATGCTGCTAACCCCTCCCAACCCTCCCCGTCCACAGGGGATGCAGTTGGTCTTCGGTGCGATCCATTCTTCCCTCTGTCGGCGGGGGAGTTAGAAGAGATTGCATACTAAATCCGCTGTACAAGAGATTGCCCTCGCCATGAACGACGGATGATCTCTGGCTCTTTCCGATATTGGATCTCACCCGGAGAAAAACCTATGTCAACAACGGATCCAGAGCAGGACAGTGATTTTGAAGACGCAACCGATACCGTGGAGACGCTACCCCACAGCAGTAGGCTCACCGTGATCGGCATTGGCGCTTCGGCAGGCGGTCTCGACGCCTTACGGCGCTTCTTCAAGGCGCTGCCCGCCAATACAGGCATGACCTTTGTCGTAGTGCTTCACCTTTCACCTGAGCATGAAAGCATTGTGGCCGACCTTTTACAACCCAATACCTCGATGCCTGTCCAACAGGTGATGGGCCGTATAGAGATGCAACCGAATTCTGTCTATGTGATCCCACCGGGCAGGGGGTTGGTGGTAAGTGATGACAGCCTCGATCTAACCGACCTGGAGATGGTGCGCGGGCGGCGCTTACAGATCGATGCTTTCTTCCAATCGCTGGCCAAACATCAGGGCGACGGCGCAGCTATTATTCTTTCCGGCGCGGGCAGCGATGGCGCGGTCGGCATCCAGAGCATTAAGGAGAAGGGTGGACTGATCCTTGTGCAGTCGCCCGATGAAGCGGAGTACAACAGTATGCCCAAGAGCGCCATGCTCACGGGCCTTGTGGATATTGTGGCGCCCGTGGATGAACTGGCGGCGCAACTGGTGGCAGCCAAACGCACACAGGCCGCCCTGCAACTGCCCACCGATGCCAGCGCCCTCTCCGATATTGCCCAGGAGACGCTACTCCGCATTCTGGCCCACTTGCGCACACAGACCGGCCACGACTTCAGCGGTTACAAGCGCGCCACCCTGCTACGCCGCATGAGCAACCGTATGCAGATTGCCCAGGTCGAGACGCTCTCGGCCTACCTGCACCGGCTGCGCCAGGATGCGGACGAAGTTGAGGCGCTCCACCGCGATCTGCTTATCCATGTCACCGAATTCTTCCGCGACCCCGAGGCGTGGCAGAAACTGGCCCAGGAGATTATCCCGCGGATCTTTACGGGCAAAGGACGCGATGATACAGTGCGCGTGTGGACAGTGGGCTGCGCCTCTGGCGAAGAAGTCTACTCGCTCGCCATCCTGCTTATGGAATATGTCGGGAGGCTGCCGCAGCCGCCTGAGTTCCAGATCTTTGCCTCGGATCTGGGCAAAGTTGCCCTGGAGTTTGCCCGCGAGGGCCTTTACCCCGAAGCGATTGCGGCCAATATCACTGAAGAGCTACTGGCGCGCTACTTCACAAAAGAAAACAGCCATTACCGCGTGCGCCCAGAGGTGCGACAGCATGTCCTCTTTACCAACCACAATCTGCTCCAAGACCCGCCTTTCTCGCGGCTGGATCTGATCACCTGCCGCAACCTGCTCATTTACCTTCAGCGCGAGGTACAAGAGCGGGTGCTGGAATCGTTCCACTATGCGCTGCTGCCCCAGGGCTATCTCTTTTTGGGCAGCGCCGAATCTGTGGATGGCAGTGAACTCTTCGACACAGTAGACAAGCGCAGCCGACTCTACCAGCGCAACCAGCAGAACCCGGATCTGCTCATTCTGCCCACGTCGTCCCTGCTCCCCTCTACCCGGCGTTACGTCCCCAGCCGCGAAGCCCTCTCTGCGTCGGAATCTGGTCCGTTGGGAACAGAACACCGGGCATTGCTCGAAGAGAAGGGACCACCTAGCCTGTTGGTGGACGAAAACTATCAGGTGTTACACCTTTCAGAGACGGCAGGGCGCTATTTACAGCCGCCTGGCGGCGCGCCCACCCAGGATGTGCTGCGGCTGGTCCGCCCTGAATTACAGGCCGATCTGCGTTCTGCCCTCTTTCGGGTCTTTGATGGCGGCAGCAATGGTGTCATGACGCAGCCAACGCCGGTACGCTTCAACGGCGCGCCTCATCCGGTTAGCCTGTGGGTACGCGTCAGCGACACAGATCAGCGACGGGCGTTGATCTGCTTTTTGGAGGATGAAACGCCGGCCCCTGAGCATTTGCTCACCGACGAGGAGAGCAAGAATGCGACGCTGGTCAGCGAACTGGAGATAGAGCTACGCCATACCCAGATGCGGTTACAGACAACACGTGAAGAGTACGAAACCACGGTCGAGGAGTTGCGCGCGGCCAACGAAGAGTTGCAAAGTACGAACGAAGAGTACCGCTCGACCCTGGAAGAACTGGAGACCAGCAAAGAAGAGTTACAATCCGTCAACGAAGAGTTGCAGACGGTGAACCAGGAATTGCAGAATAAAATCGAGCAGGTGAGCCAATCCCACAGTGACCTGCAAAATCTGCTCGTCTCGACCGAGATTGCCACCCTCTTTTTGGATCGAGATTTGCACATCAAACGTTACACTCCCCGCGCTGTGGATCTCTTCAACCTGCTGCCGGCTGACCGCGGACGCCCCATTAGTCACCTGCGCGCCAACCTGAACTATCCCACCATGCAGAGCGACACCCGCCAGGTGTTATCCGATCTGGTGACCATTCAGCGCGAGGTAGAGAGTACCGATGGTCGTTGGTATATGGTGAACCTGCGCCCCTACCGCAGCCTGGATGATCGAATCGAAGGCGTGGTGATGACCTTTGTGGATATTACCGCCAATAAAGAAAACGAGTTGGCCCTGGCCAAGGCGAAGGTGTATGCCGAGTCGATTGTCCACACCATCCCCGATGCCTTGCTGGTACTCGAAACAGATTTGCGTGTGCGTACGGTCAATGACACCTTCTATGAAATGTTTGCCGTCTCACCCGAAGATACAGAGGGCCAACTGGTTTACGACCTGGGCAATGGTCAGTGGAACATTCCCGAACTGCGTACTTTGCTCGAGGAAATCCTGCCAGAGAACAACGTCTTCATCGGCTACGAAGTTGAGCATACATTCGAGACTATCGGCAAGCGCGCGATGCTCCTCAGTGGCCGCCGCCTCGACCACGTCCAACTCATCCTGCTTGCCATCACCGACATCACCGCGCGCAAACAGGCCGAGGAAACGTTGCGCCAAACGCAGGAAAGCCTGGCAATTGCCCTGGAAGCGGCTGAAATGGGCACTTGGGACTTCGACATAACCACCAACCAGACGCGCACAAACCTGCGCCACAACCAGATCTTGGGCTGTACTGAGCCGCTAGACGGCTGGAATCCAACGATCTTTCGCGAACAATTTGTATTGCCTGAGGATCGATCCATGTTCCAGACGGCTTATGAGCAAGCGTTGGAAACAGGAGATCTGGACGTAGAGGTGCGCATCCGCTGGCCTGATGGCGCCGTGCGCTGGATCCACGACCAGGGGCGCGTCTACTATGACAATGAAGGGAAACCGCAACGCATTGCCGGGGTCACGGTGGATGTGACCGGGCAGAAAGAAGCACACCTGGCAGAGATGCGCCGACGCATCCTGCACGCACAGGAGCTAGCAGTCTGTCGGAGAGAGAGCAGTTTTACCGAATTT
>JAHBVG010000047.1 GCA_019637695.1 Caldilineaceae bacterium
CCTGCACGGTGAACAGGTTCAGGAGGTGAGTTTCAGTACTCGTTCTGTCGAGTCGTATGTTGATCCCTAGTTGCTTGTCTTTTATCCTCTGGTACTCTATGTTTCAGTACTCGTTCTGTCGAGTCGTATGTTGATCCGTGTCTTTCCTCTTTACTCCTCTATTCCTCAAACCTTGTTTCAGTACTCGTTCTGTCGAGTCGTATGTTGATCCGGGGGACGCCAGCGGTGAGCGACGACAACAACAGCGTTTCAGTACTCGTTCTGTCGAGTCGTATGTTGATCCAGCACCATCCCACAGCCGCCAGCGCCAGCCGTCCGTGTTTCAGTACTCGTTCTGTCGAGTCGTATGTTGATCCATCGTGGCGGGGAAGCAACTCAACATCCGCCGTGAAGTTTCAGTACTCGTTCTGTCGAGTCGTATGTTGATCCCAGCGGTAAATGAGCAGTTACAGATTGACAAGTCATGTTTCAGTACTCGTTCTGTCGAGTCGTATGTTGATCCCCCGAAACAGTCTAGCATGACCGCAGATGCACGGGGTTTCAGTACTCGTTCTGTCGAGTCGTATGTTGATCCGGCGTCTATGCGGGTAGCGGGCAGGTAGCCATCAAGTTTCAGTACTCGTTCTGTCGAGTCGTATGTTGATCCGCCGCACACGCTTACGATGATTACATCATTCAGAAGTTTCAGTACTCGTTCTGTCGAGTCGTATGTTGATCCTAAATGAATACCTGAAGGACTTTAACGCAACCCAGGGTTTCAGTACTCGTTCTGTCGAGTCGTATGTTGATCCACTTCCACCTGCCCAATGATGCGCATGAGACAAAGCGTTTCAGTACTCGTTCTGTCGAGTCGTATGTTGATCCGGCAGTACAACCGTCACGTACACATGGACGACTAAGTTTCAGTACTCGTTCTGTCGAGTCGTATGTTGATCCATAGCGTCCTTGTCGGGATGCTTGCGCAACCACCTAGTTTCAGTACTCGTTCTGTCGAGTCGTATGTTGATCCGACGCCGAACCACAGATAGACAGGGCTGAGGAATTGGTTTCAGTACTCGTTCTGTCGAGTCGTATGTTGATCCATTTGACAGACCCTAAAGTTCTGGCATCTCTTCATGAAGTTTCAGTACTCGTTCTGTCGAGTCGTATGTTGATCCCCCGCCAACATGGAATTTGATGAATGGGTGCGAATGTTTCAGTACTCGTTCTGTCGAGTCGTATGTTGATCCTTATCACCTGTGGAGATTGCAAAGACGATAAATAGGTTTCAGTACTCGTTCTGTCGAGTCGTATGTTGATCCCTTATCACCTGTGGAGATTGCAAAGACGATAAATAGGTTTCAGTACTCGTTCTGTCGAGTCGTATGTTGATCCAAAGCTGGGGACGAACAATGTACCAACTAGGCTACAGTTTCAGTACTCGTTCTGTCGAGTCGTATGTTGATCCAACAATACTTTGCCCGTAGCGGTCCAACGGTGCGAAGTTTCAGTACTCGTTCTGTCGAGTCGTATGTTGATCCCACGGCGGCGCGGGTTTTGGAGGCGGAGGACGGGACGTTTCAGTACTCGTTCTGTCGAGTCGTATGTTGATCCGCCGCACGGGATGACACTGCGCTTTGTGGAACGGTGTTTCAGTACTCGTTCTGTCGAGTCGTATGTTGATCCATCGCCGCGGTCATGGCATCGGCCAGCGCAATCGCCCGTTTCAGTACTCGTTCTGTCGAGTCGTATGTTGATCCCTCTGGCTTTGGAGAGCTATCGCCGACGATCCAGAGTTTCAGTACTCGTTCTGTCGAGTCGTATGTTGATCCCGGGTTCTCGGCCAGGATCACATGCGCGCCGGCCTGTTTCAGTACTCGTTCTGTCGAGTCGTATGTTGATCCGTCGATGCTGACCCCGCCCACTGCGGGGTCTTATCGTTTCAGTACTCGTTCTGTCGAGTCGTATGTTGATCCAGCCAGCGTCGCCAAAATACAGTCTACATCTACCGGTTTCAGTACTCGTTCTGTCGAGTCGTATGTTGATCCAAAGCCGCCCCTCCTTGATGATTGGGTCAAGCGCTGCGTTTCAGTACTCGTTCTGTCGAGTCGTATGTTGATCCCCTCTCCCGTCGCTACAAGCTCGCCGCCGACACCCGTTTCAGTACTCGTTCTGTCGAGTCGTATGTTGATCCCTGGCGGTCGCCTCTGCTGCCATCATCGGATAATCCTGTTTCAGTACTCGTTCTGTCGAGTCGTATGTTGATCCGCCGCGGGCCGAGAGACACGTCGGTCTCCAGCGCGTAGGTTTCAGTACTCGTTCTGTCGAGTCGTATGTTGATCCCGTTGCGCCTGTCGGCCACCATGGCCAGCACGTCATGTTTCAGTACTCGTTCTGTCGAGTCGTATGTTGATCCTGTAGGCTTCGAGGCGGGAGAGATCCCGGCCCAGGAGTTTCAGTACTCGTTCTGTCGAGTCGTATGTTGATCCAGCAGAACTGGCGCTGGAAATTCAACGCAGTCTGGCGTTTCAGTACTCGTTCTGTCGAGTCGTATGTTGATCCGTATTTTTTTGCCTACTATTGTATAGCGCCGCTGTGGTTTCAGTACTCGTTCTGTCGAGTCGTATGTTGATCCATTGTGGCCTATGGAACGACGTGGACGGATGACACGGTTTCAGTACTCGTTCTGTCGAGTCGTATGTTGATCCACACTGGCGCGGCAGGGGCGAGGCTAAATGCCAAACGAGTTTCAGTACTCGTTCTGTCGAGTCGTATGTTGATCCTGAAGCCGTACTTGCGCCCGATGATGGCCTCGCGCAGTTTCAGTACTCGTTCTGTCGAGTCGTATGTTGATCCGCCCGCTGGGTGTGGATGGCGTTGGCGGTTGAGCAGTTTCAGTACTCGTTCTGTCGAGTCGTATGTTGATCCATCCCAGAGCTTGGGGATACCCCACTCGTAAAGATGTTTCAGTACTCGTTCTGTCGAGTCGTATGTTGATCCCAGGATTGGAGCCGCTGCCGGTCATATGGCCGAAACGTTTCAGTACTCGTTCTGTCGAGTCGTATGTTGATCCTCACCAGCAAACTCGTACAATTTGGAGCGCCTCTCGTTTCAGTACTCGTTCTGTCGAGTCGTATGTTGATCCCTCGATGATGTGGAGATCTGTATCCACGCTCAGTGGTTTCAGTACTCGTTCTGTCGAGTCGTATGTTGATCCCCAGATCCACAGCGCCCATACTCATCGCCATAAAGGTTTCAGTACTCGTTCTGTCGAGTCGTATGTTGATCCCATACGCACGAAGCTCTCCAACATCCGCTGATTTGGTTTCAGTACTCGTTCTGTCGAGTCGTATGTTGATCCGCCGGGCGTTCCAAAATGGAAATAAGGCAAAAATCATCGGCGAACAAGGAAAAAAGGAACTGTGGGCTTTGTACGCCGCCGGTTAATCGCAGATCAGCCTTTGTCTTCAGCAAACGACGCCTCCTTTTCGCAACCTGGATTTTGTACCAAAATAGAGGAGAGTTGAGAACAATTTTTCTCTGGTAAGGGATCGGTCGCGCTTGAGCTGTATGAAAAATGATACCACGCCAGCGCGAGTTGCGAAACCTATAGCAGAGCGAGAGGTCTGTTGCAGCTTTGGGGCAAAGGCGCTGGGAACCCAGGGAAATCGCATCCAAATCTGTCCTCCTTCAGGCGATACACTCGATCTGAATCATACCACAGCCCTTGACAACATTCTTCCCCACCTGCGTACTCATTCCCCACAGCAGCCAGGGCAAAAGCGGACGCCAATCCGGCGCATGGTAGATGACATCGCCGATCAGCCCGCCCAGCAATTGTTCACGTTCAATGCGTTTAGAATACCCCTTGACATCCCACCAGCGGGTCCCATCTTCCACCAGCGTAACCGTATTGGCTGCCGGAAATAGATCGCTCTTCAGCATGATCGGCCTGCCATCCACCGTGGGGCGACCTTCGCCATGTTGGGCGCAGAGATCGAGGAGCCGCCGCGCCGTCTGTTTGCAGAGCGTAAAGAAGTCTGGCTCTCCCCATTTCCCTTCCCCCTGGGTCAGACGCACCGGCGTTAGAAAACGGACGCGCAGATGGTTGCCGCTGGCCTCCAACTGGGCCGCCAGTCGCGCAGCCTTGGCCAGCACCTGGGCATGGGTCACTGGCAAAACTTCGGCGCGAACCAGCCGCTCGCCAGGCAACATGAGCGCCGCTGTGCTGTCATCAAAGGGAAAGGTGGCGTCGATCCGTTCCACCATAAAGCGCCCGCGCTGGCCGTTGGGGGTGAGCAGGCCAACGCCCATCTCGCCCATCCCCCCGGTGACAGAGACGACAAAGGGCAGAGTGTGAAGACCGCTGCCAAAGAGGGTAATACCAAAGGCGAAGCTTTCTCCCGGTTCAAACTGTCGCTTGGGCAGGAGCGGCGGCTGCATGGCATAGGGGCGGCGGATATCGCCAGCCTGGGTATCGTCGTTTTCCGCCGCCAGCAGACGGCAGATAGGGCAGAGCGCGCGGTGCAAGGGATCTACCGTGTCCGCCCGCCATTCGGGGCAGAAGGTATGGCGCAACGCCGTGGCAAAGGCCCCGCGCAAAGCGCTGCCCTTGAATTCGCCAAACAGAATCGGCGTCTCGGCGCGCACAGTAAAGCGCAAATGGTAAGTGGTCAGCGGCACGCAGAGGCCGGCGGCTGTGTTTGAATCTTGTGTCACCATTCTGATTTCCTTTCGTGGATAGAGGGATCGGGGACCGGGGATCGGGGATCGGGGATCGGGCAGAGATTCTGAAATCTCTTAATCGCCTAATCGCTCAATCCCCTGTCAACAAGAGATTGGAGATTGGAGATTGTCAACTCAGTCCCCGATCCCCGATCCCCAATCTCACACATCATTGCAAAAACGGCGAAACTCACAGCCAGGGCAGCGGTTCAGATTGGCTGTCACTGGGGGCAACAATTCTGCCGTGATAGACCTCTCCATCTGGCGCAGCAAGGTCATAAGCTCCTGGCGCAGCGCCGGCGTGAACAACACCTCTTCGATCTGGCGGCGTTCGATCAGATAGACAAAGCCACGGCGCACCGGCTGGCCTGTGTACGCTTCCAGGAGCAGGCCATAGGCGGCCAGTTGCAGGCGATGGTTGTGGCTGACGCTTTTGGCAAGTTTGTAATCCACCGGGAAGATCTCGCCATCTGCGGCATAGACAACCTCATCCAGCAGGCCGGTGAGCTTCAGTTCCGGCGCAGTGAGGGCAACATCGAATTCACGTCGCCCTGCGCTGATGGCGTATTTAGCCAGCGTGCGGCGAGTGGCGCGTTTCTGTTCGTCCTCATGCTCGTCGCGGCCCGCATCCATCTTAAAGGTGCGCGGGCGCAGATGGGGCAGACAGCGCTCATAGTAGACCACCCGCCCACAATAGCTGAACTGTTTCAAATCGGTGACAGTGAAGAGCAATGGATCATCCAGCATCGACAATTACCTCCAATTTGCGTTCCCATTCGTTCTGGGCCACCGGGATCAACTGCACCCGCCCGCTCTTCTTGCGCAGCAACTTGCCGATCTTTAGCATCAGCTCCTCCTGATGGTTGCGGCTGAGCTGTCCATAAAAGGCCGAATATTGGATGCGGTCCAGGCCGTAATCCATACAGGCGTCGGCTACCTTCCCCCTGGCCGGGTCATCGGTGATGTCATAGATTAGCAGGCAGTACATGGGTGATCTCCGGGCGTAATCCGTAATGCGTAATGCGTAATGCGTAATCGTTGGTCGCTTGTGCAGAATTGCGAATTGCGAGGGGCGAGGAGCGAATTGTGTACCTGCAACCTGCCATTCGGTCGTCTATCATTCCCGATCCCCAGTCCCTAATCCCCAGTCCCCAATCACCAGCTCGCCTTGAACGGAACATAGTCGCTGCGCTCGCGGCGCACAAAGGTGACGATCTGCCGCGCCTGCAATTGAATCACGCTGCGCAGGGGGTATTTTTTGCCTTCGTGGCGCACGTTGCTTTCCAGGTGATCGAGAATGTGTTGGGCAAAGGCGCGGCGCGTGGCCTCGCTCATGCGCCCGCGCTCATCCTGTTCCACGGTAAAGCGGCGGTTGGCCAGGCCAAAGACCACCCGATCCACGGCCACCTGGCGAAACTCTTCGATCAGATCGAGGACAAGGCTGGGTTTGCCAGGCCGGTCAGCGTGGACAAAGCCCGCATAGGGATCGAGGCCAGCCAGCACCAGGGCGCGTTCGATCTGCCCGTAGAGGATGCCGTAGCCATAGTTCAAGAGGCTGTTGATGGGATCGGTGGCGCCGCGGCCTTCACGCGCCTGCCAACCATAGTCGGCGGGCAGCACCAGGCGCACGGCCTCCCAGTAGCGGCGGGCCGCGTTGCCTTCGCAGCCCATCAACTGATCGCGCACACTGTCGATGGTTGCTTGCCGGGTAAGTCGATCCAGCGGGTGCAAAAAGTCCAGCACCTCCTCTGCCGCACTTTGCAGCGCCTCTCCTTCCGGCGTCTCCTTGCGGTTCTTGGCCAGATATTTGAGCGTAATCGCCTGGTTCTGGATCTTGCCCTGGGCAAAGGACACGCCCAGATGCAGGCCGCGCTCGTCATCGTAGGCGCGCAACTGTTCACGGCGGGTGAGCACGGTGCCCGTCAACCCGGCGGCGTAGATGCTGGCATAGGGGATACCCCGGCTGTCCACAAAGTAGATGGGGATGCCCGCCTCGCTGCACGCCGCCAGCGCATCGGCAGAGAGGCTGACCCCTTTGCTCAGCACAGAGACCGACTCCAGGTGTATCAACGGCGCCTGCTGCAAGGTCTCTCCCTTCTGCGTCACCTTGAGTCTTTCACTATACTTGCCAATGTGCGAACCAAATTGATCGGCGATGAGATGTTTGACAATGGGCATAGCCATTCCTTTCAACGGTTGACCCAGCGGGCAGGGTCGGGATACAATCACGATGGTCATCTCATGTAGAATAGAGATTGAGCGATTAGGAGATTGTTTTTGCAGTCAAGGACATCGTCATGAAGAAAAGGCTGACGCCAGATATCATTTTGCCAGATGAGTCCATTCAGTACGTTTCTGATCACGAAGGAACTGTGCAGAGCGTGCTAGTGCCTATCGACCTCTGGCGCAATCTGCTGACCCAATTTAACCTTTCTGAATTCGATTTGGTCGGCGAGAAAAGCGCTCAAGATCCGGCAGAGCCGCCTTCGTTGTTTGGCGCTTTCCCGGCGCTGGCTGCCCTGGAATTTGGCGATAACTTTGAGTCCCTGAAACAGGTGTGGCAAGAGGGCCTCGACAAACGATAGAGGGTGTAGCCGCGGCTGCTGCGCTGCACTTAAAACCCATCCTCTGCCTCTGCTGCCTTGCGTGCTTTCTCCTCTTGCCGCGCTGCCTCTAAATCCAGCCCAAACTCTGCATTGTAGGGCGCATCAATGTGATCCACGTATTCGCCCTGCGCCCGCGCATGTACGATGCGCCCGTACCCGTTGAACTCCCCATACTGGCGCATGGAGATGTTGACCAGATAGCGGCTGGCATCCAGATAACCGCGTTCTTCTAATGCGTCCTGGTATTCGTTCACGCGATCCACGGGCAGCACTTCGATCCCCTCGAACATTTTGTAGAAACGCTCCTCAAAATTCGCCGGGGCAGAGAAAAAGGGCTTCATGCCGTCGAGGATCACCTCTCGAAATTCCTGCGCAGATTTTTCATACTCAGCTTCCCAGGCGGCTGCAATCTCACCCTGGTAGATCTCTTTCAACATCGCCGTCACCAGGCTTTCATCCACGGCGCGCCCACCGCCGCAATAGGCTTCGAGCACTTCCAGGCTGTGTGTGACCATGCCCTCGACATAGGGCATAAAGGGATCGCGCTTGCCCGTGCTATTGGGCACGCGAAAGACATGGACCGGACAGAGCGGTACTGTTTCCCCTGCTGGAGCGCTGCGCCCACGGTTGACCCGTCCAAAGCGTTGCAGCAGCGCTTCCAGCGGCGCCGGATCGGTGTAGAGGGTGTCAAAGTCTACATCCAGGCTGACTTCGACAACCTGTGTCGCCACGGTGATAAAGGACGGAGAATCGGGATGGCGTCTGCCCACGCCGGCGCGTTCTAGCAGGATCGCTTCTTTGCGGCTGCGATCTTCGCCGTTGAAGCGGCTGTGCAGCAACACAATCTCCTCTTCTGGGATCAGTCCCATTTCGCACTTGAGCAGTTTGTAGATCCGCTGTGCATCGGAAACCCGGTTCAGGCAGATCAGCACAGTTCGGCCTGCCGCCCAATCCGCCCGCGCAACCTCAAGAATCTTCTCCTCCAAACGCCCCTCCAATAGATGCACCGTGTGCCGGCGCGAACGGATAAATTCCTCTGCGCTGGCGTGGATAATGTCGGCATCGGCAACGCCCAAGGCAACCTGCAATTTGGCTTGCACCGGCGGCGGCAGCGTCGCCGTCATCACCAGGAAGCGAGCATGAAAGCACTCGGCCAACCAGCCCATCAACGTGATGATCAGCGCCAGCCGTTTCGGTTCATAGGCGTGGATCTCGTCGAAGATAAAGAGCGCGTCGGTATAATCCACCAGCAGCGTCTCATATCCCTTCAGACTGTAGGCGGCTTTGAGCATCTGGTAAGGGCTGAAGACCTGAATTGGATGGTAGTTGAGTTGGGCGCGGTTGCGCAGCCATTTGGCCATGCGTCTGGCCTCTGTAGGCGAACTCTCATCCACCTCCATCAGAGCCTGGTAGAACTTGAGCAGCGCCCGGCTGTGCTGGATCGTCACCTCCTCACAATCCCCACGTTGGATGGCGGCGGCATCGTAGCCGAAAAAGCGAGACAACAGCCGCGTGTACATGGCGTTCATGCTGGCCTGGTAGGGCAGTGTATAGAAGAGCCGCGCCGCCGGGCGTAGTTGGTGCTGGTGGGCCGCCCACAAGAGGGCGGCCTCGGTCTTGCCGCTGCCGGTGGGCGCAATCATCAGGGCCGATCCGGCAGGTCCCTTCTCCGCGTCTGCCTGATGGTCACGTGGCTTCAGCCCCTTCAACGGTCGCAGCGCCACCGCTCGCGTCAACGACATATCGGGGAAGCGCCCCGTCCCCGCCGAGGCCGCATGGTCTGCGGTGAGGATGAGGCCGCGCAGTTGAACATCCTCAACCAGGTTAGCCAGATCGGGAACTACATCCTCATAGCGCAGCAGGTAATCGCTGCACTCATCCAACGCTCGAAAGACGGCATCCGCTGAGATTGAAATGTACTGGGGGGATGGAGCATTGAACAAAGCTGGCAATCCCAATGCTTCGCGCCACGGCTCTGCGTACTCGTCCAGCCAGCGCCACAGGACTTGCTCTATGTCTGGGGAGATCTGCGTGATCAACCATTCGACACGCCGCCGTTGCTCGCGAGTGCGTCCTGGCGCGCCATATTTGGCCCAGATCTGTTCCACGTCTTTATGGTGCGAGACAATGGCGCAGATCACAGGCAGGCGATCAGGGTGGTTAGGCGGAAAAAGCCAGTCCACAAAGGCCAGCGAAAGGACCTCGTGGCGGTGTTTGCCTTTGGACCAATCGTTCTCTGGTGGTTTCGCTTCCAACCGTTCTTGAAAGCCTTGCGCAGCCTTGCCAAAGTCATGGAGCAGACAGGCATAGTACATCTGCGACCAGATTCCATCTTTGTTGAGAATTTCGGAGAGCAATGGGCGTAGACGGTATTGATCGGCCAGGCGGCAAAGAACAGCCCAGGTATGTTCTGTCAGTGTCTGTCGATAGCCGTTGACGTCAGCACTTTTTGCCTTCAGATGTTCGGTATGAGTTGGGGCTAACGATTGGTGAATCATGATAGTGACTTTCTTTGGCCGTCGGTGCGATTGCGTCCCATCGACATTGATTGTGTGAGAAAGATAATTCCGTTGTTCTGGATTGGGTGTGGGGTAGGCATCCTCAGATGCTGTCATCTCTGGCCAAGGCCGCATCTGAGGATGCTCTCTCCACAAGATTAGGAATGGCTATTGATCTACCCAATCATGCCAGATCACACCACGCTGGAGTGGTTTGTGACTATGCTTTGCATCCGGCTCTGGATCCACCCAGATCGGCAAGGGTTCCAGATCGGCCATCTGCGGTCCGTTTGCAGCAGGGTAAAGTGCCTCGTCGTGCAAAACAGCGTATTGGCCCCACATAGGCTTTCTCTGTTCATCCACAAACCGCGGCATTGTCACCGAATAAGTGCGCCCACGAATTTGCAGTGTATTCTCCAGGCGGAGCAGCGTGTTGCTGTAGAAAGTGGCATCAGCCTGCGCCAGCTCAATCTCGCTGACACGCACGTAGGTCATGAGATCTTGAGATCGGCCCAATATCACTGCATAGCGTGGACGGAGAAAGAACTCTTTCAACGAAGTGTCAGTCAGGTAGAGTGTCAACCGCGGTTGAAAGATCAGTTCTCGTTGGAACGGATTCATCTTTGGCGCCTTACCAAAAAAGTGCAGATGCTCAAAGTCATCAAACTTGGTGGTATAGGTAAAGTGATAAGCAAAGCGTGTGGATTCCGGCGCGATGTAGTCCCCCACAGCGCTACAGACATGTCCGTAGATCGTTGCGGGCGGCGGCATCTCATAGCTGATCTGCACGCCTTGCACAAAGTGCGGGTAACGAAACGACGTCACCAATCCTTCGGCCACAATTTTGAGCACACGCATAGCATTATTCCATCCATTCTGGGTGATCGCTCAGATCATTTGCCAATGCTTCTAACGTTTGGCGCGGATGTGGGATCGCTTCAATGCCCAACGTTGTGGTCAAGGTCTGAGTGGAATCATCCATAAATCCCTCGGCACGGCCCACATAGATCGGCGATTGAATTTCGCTGCCAAAGACGGTGAGCGCTTGTTGCAATGCGGCTTGATGGACACGCGGGCGGCTATCGCTCCCGGCCTGCACAACCCGCCCAAAGATGTGATTGCCGCCCCCTGTGACCGCAGCAATGGCAAAGGCTGGCGTTACGTCGGTGTAGTGCAAGGTCTGTTTGGCGCCGCCTTCGATTTTGCCCAACGCTCGCAGCAAAGCCTGTACGCGCTGGATGCGTTCTTCCAGTGGTAGACGATACGCCTCATGCCGTTCGTCGTACTGGAGATCCTTCTTGGTTGCTTCTGCCAGCGTCTCTTTGCCCAGGTTCTTGTAACCTGTGCGCCGTTCATCGGTGAACGTACCCACCCGGCCAAGATCCAGTGAAAAGAGCAGTTGCAACGTCGTCCGGTAGAACTCGTGGCCGTGGAGCAGGACGCCTTCTTTGTCGCCCTCCTCTTTGGGCGCGCGCGCCATTACCCCAAAATCGTCCACCAGCGCCACCGGCATTAGCGATACCAACGTGCCAGTGCGGAAGGGAGAAACACGCGTCACGGTTTCGCTCTTCTCGGCGCGCATGTAGCCCAACAGATCATCATCCCAGTAGCGAATGGGGTTCCCTTCGGTGAAAGCCTGTTGCCTCTGCCCTTTGCCGCCTGTGTAGACCGGTGACGACGGCAGATCAGGAAAGTACTTCTGCATCGTCTCGCGCAGCCAGTAGCGGAAGGCTTGCGCCGAAACATAAGGATAGTCCCCCTGCCCGCGCACACGAATACTTTTAACCTTTGCTTTGGTCTCTTCACCCTGCCCGTTGTTCAACGCAGACGCCGGTGCATCGATCAACATCAACCCTGTGATAAACGCCATTTCTCGCTCTCCTTCATTGTGATTCTAGTGGATTATGGTGATTACTCGTTCTCATCATTGGTGTCGCCATCCTCAACCTGTAGCTGAGATGCATCAACGCCGTGCTTGTGAAGAACTTCCAACATACGGAAGGAAATCAGGTCACGCCCAAGCTGCCACTGGCTGTAGCCATCGCTGGGATGCTCAAAGGCCAGAACAAACTCTTCATAAGTAAATAGAGGCTCTTTTTCTTCTGCCTTCAACATACGTTCCCAAGCGTTGCGCAGTACACGGTATAATTGCGTGTGACTCTTGCTACGGGAAAAGTCATAGTAGAATTTGCGCATAGCACCTCCTTCATACTGGATTATGTATTGAGCGAGGCGGTCACCCAGTTTGCGGTAGGTTTCGATACGTTCTGCATCCATCAGCAAAATCCTTTCTAAGAAAATTTGGATCAATGACCAATCACGGGCAACGGCCAGCCGTCGCAGAAATGGTAATGCGTTTTCGGGCAGATCAAACAACATTTCATAGACAACGTTGCGGCGCGTCTGTGTTGCTTCGGAAGATAGCGTTGCTGTAGTCTCTCCTTTCTCTAGCTGCCAGCCCTGCCACACCACCCGCCGCCAGGCATCAGAAGCATCCTGCTCTACATCGTCTATGAAATCAGCCACGTTGTTTTTCACACGGATGAGTTCTAACATCGGTTTGGGTCCATAGTTTGTGAAATAGTAGCCAGTAATGTTATGCAGAGCATTGGCTTGGTGTCGTTGTATCTCCCGGCGGGCTTGCAACAGGGCTTCCACATACCGTGTTCGCTTGAATCCACCCCAGTTGGGCATTTGTGCTGATTCGTCCTGGCGCATCTGATGGATAGCCCGTGCGTTCTCTCGATAGTTACGATTGGCAAGGTAGAGCGTCATATCTCGGACGGACGAATCTCCAGAATGCAATTGGTGGAATGCCAATGGATACCCACATTTTGTACAGCCATACGGCATGGCATGAATGGCAAGCAGCGCCTCTCCACTGACGGGAATGCCGATAGTCCCCAATGGTGAAAAATTCCAAATATCCGCGCCATTGAGAAGGGGAAGGTGCTGGCGATGGGCATAAATGACCGCTGCTTTTTCTGGAAAGAAGATACAGTTGACTCCCTCCAAAATCGCCTGCCCAGCTCGGAAGGCAAACAAGACCGCATCTGCGTAGTCCTGACGATCCTGCTCGGTTTTGCTTGGTTGGACAAACCACGAGTTGAGAAAAATAGAAGAGATATGGTTGCGCAGTGGTTTCAGCGTGCTATAGTCTTCCTTAAGTCGCTGGGCCACACGTTCCAAATCCTCATAGGTCACATCTTCCGGTTTCGCTTGACGGCTCATCGCCGTAATCGTCGCCACGCCCACATCCACAAAGGGATGCCCTGTATAACGTAGAAGGCTCATTGCTCACTCCTCATATTGTTGAAAGGCCCGCCGATGCTCCGCCACCACCGTCTGAAATTGAGTTACCAGTATTGCCTTACCTGATAGTCCCGCTTTTGTACAAGGGCAACTGTCGTTCATTTACCCAACGAACCTCTATCCCTTGATGAACACAGAATTGTTTAAACTTCTCGTACTGTGCTTCGGGAATAATCCACCAACCTTCGTGATCCCATTGTCTGTCTACAAATGAACACTTAAAATCATCGAGCAATTTCAAAAAGCTATCATAATTGCCGATCTGATTGAATTGCACACCTATTTTTCCAACACTCCGATAGAGACATCGAGCTATTCCAAGAGATCGCATCTTTACCTCCAGTTGTAATGCAAGTAAGTGACTGGAAGTCATAATATCCGTACACAAATCCATTGTCAAAATTCTAACAGCCGAATATTTGTAATATGGTAAGTAATCTAATATAATTTTGGCGTGGTGCCCTGGTCTATAGCTTTGTGAGGTTTTGACATCCTTAAAAAAACTGCTAGACTATGAATACGATCCGAAAGTGGATACTGAAACAATATCGGTAATAGGGTAGAAACATTTACGATCTGATAGAACGGATACATTCGGTTTCTACTCTTTACCCACCTTTTACAGATATAGTTCTGCTGCCTGCCGATGCTCCTCGGCTACAGTTTGCCGCAGATGCAGTGGCTTCTTCACTTCCACCCGGCTGCCATAGTAGAGCAGCCAATTGACAAACTCCGGCGTGATGGCGATTTTCAACCGAAAGATCAGGCTACCATCTGGCTGTAGTTCACTATCCTGGCTGCTGTGCCAGAACTCCTCCGCCACCCAGCGCCCGGCATGGGAATCGAAGTGCAATTCGATCTCTTCGGGGGTCAATCCCTCTCCCCGCATCACACCCCAGGAGTTGCCCATGTAATCCTCGGCGTTGAATTCAGAGGAGATGGTGTAGCCTTCATCCAGCAGCGTGGCCTCGTGGATGCGATCTACCTTGAACATGATGATGGCCTGTCGCTTCTCACAGTAGGCGATCAACTGCCAGGAGCGCACGTAAAGCATGATGTGATAGGGGTGGACAACCCGCCGGCTGATGTCGCCATCACGGGAGGCGGTCTCATAAACGATCTCCAATTTCCTCCCCTCCAAGAGCGCCTGGTTGAGCAAACGCAGCATCTGTTGTCGATGATCACGCTGGACGGTCCGCTGTGGGCGCTGGGTCAGTGCGCGAAGCAATGGACGGAATTCTGGTGGAAAGAGCGATTCGAGACGGGCCACTGCTGCCGCCAAATCCGCAGAATCGATACCCGAGATATGGCGGGCTACCTGAGTAGACTGTAACAACGAGAGCGCCTCGGTAAAAGGGTAGTGAATGGCAGGCAGTTTGGGTACTTCTTCAAAATAGTATCCCTGCGGCGACGACCGCAACGAGAGCCGTAGCCGGTGGCGGATGAGTTCCAGATCCTTTTTGATCATGCGATCGGTAATCTCCCAGCGTTCTGCAAAATCCTTGGCTCGATATTGCCTGGGTCGAATGGCGATCAAGTGGATGATCTCCAAGATGCGGCCGGTCCGTTTGAGATCTTCGTCTCCGTTCGGATTCCTCGATGCCATGTGCTGGAGCCTCCTATTTCAGTTGCGCTTTTTTGGAAGGTGCGGGTGTTTTGTCCAGATGAGACAATCATAGTCGATGTGAAGGGAACAAAGTGGTTCCCGCTGAAATTGCGTAACCTTAAAATTTCGCGTCAATTGACAATGGAACCCAGCAGTCTGATAGCCCGCGACGGATGCTCAGTTTATGACAAGCGCCAGACGCGCCAAACCGCAGATAGGAAAATGCCTCTCCCCTGCTCTTCAATCCGCTGTGGATCTCTCGGTCGAGCATGCATAGACAGGATGGTTGGGATCTAGATGGACAGCAGAAAGAATGGCTGCATACAGCGCCGTCGGGGGAATCAGTGGAGTAGGCTGCGATGGGACGGCATGGAACTGTTGGATTCCAGTATAGGGGTTTTGCTGGCTCTACACAAAACACCCCGCCCTACATTTTCGTCAGCTTCAGCCCGGCGTAGCCCCTCACTATGGGGCTGTTCACTCCGGGCAGGGAAAGCAGGGCTTTTCAATAGGATCGCCCCACCGTCAACGGACGGGGCTCCCCTCTAGGATAAGCCCCATTGATGGGGCGTTGTTCTCTAGCCGGGCGTCTTCAGGGCGTCTTCAGCCAGGCTACATCAACAGGATCGCGTAAAGAACGCCTGCCAGCCCGATCACGGCCAGGATGTAGACAGGGAGGCGTCGCATTTCGCCGTTGTTTTCCATCGCATTCCCAAAGAGGAAGAAGACCAGCGGGTGGACGAGGAATGGCATGGCAAAGACAAACGCAATCAAGGCGGCGGCCTCGTCCCCAAACATACCGCCCTGGATAGCGGCAAAGAGGCCGAAATGGGAAAGCGCCGCGCTCTTGGCCTGGGCGGCGTAGGCCAGAGGCTGCCCCGACAGCAGCAACAGCCCCATAAAGACAGCAAAGAGCTGCCATCCCAACGAAAAGAGCATCAACCCGGTAACCTCTTCCCGTTCGCGACCGCCCGATCTGCGCAGGGTACGGAATGAGAGCAGAGCAAGCCCCAGGCCGATGACGCCAACCACGGCAATGGGGATGGTCAGCAACCGACCCTGATCAATACTCAACGCCAGCAGCGAAAAGACGAAAATATGGCCAAAAAAGGGGATGTTGATCATTACCGGCGCGCGGCGGGCGGCCTCGTCCCCAAAATCCCCAGCGGTACACGCTCCGGTCAACCCAGCGTGGGAGAGCGCGCCAGCCATGCCCGGCGCTAAATTGCGGATCGACGCCGTCCCCGCCAGCAACATGAGGACAGAGATGCCGCCGAACATCCACATGATCTGGCCGAAGAAGCCATACATCAGCGTGGGACCGATCCCCTGAATGCTCAACGCCCCGCTGATCAGAGATCCGCCCACGAGGAAATTTGCAGCCAGAATGATGGGGATGCCGGCAAAGAGCAGGCAGCGGATCGCCGGACCATGCTTCATGGTGTGCAGCGCCATCCCCAACCCTGAGGAGATGATCATCACGAAAAAGATCTGCGGCAGGGCGATGAAGGGGCGCACCCCATCCGCAATATAGTACGCAGCAACGAGGATGACCACCAACCCGGCGATTTCCACCAATCCCCGGCGTAGATAGAGTCGCTTGTTGTCGATAATTGCCCGGTTGTCGATGGCGATGACTGAGATCACCAGCCCCAAATACGCAATCAGCGGATAGAAGCGGCCCAATCCATTCGTCGGATTGAGACCGAGCAGATACTTGGTGAGCGCTTCCACCCCCAACAGCAGGAAAAAGGAACGAACGATGAAGACAAGTTGTGTGCGCCCCGTCCCCAGCACCACTTCATCTGTGCAATAGGTAACCGATAGATCGGGCGGTGACGGAACTGTGGCAAATACCCGTCGCAACTGTTGGCCGCCTACAAAAAAGGTCGCAGCCAGCGCAATAATCGTCGTCCGGCTGAGGATGTTGAGCAGCGGAAAGTCCGGTAGACCAGCGGTGGTTACGCCCGTGCTGGTGAGGATAAATCCCATGGATAAGCCAAAGATCACGATGATCAGAATGGGTGAATAACGGGTCCCTGCTACGACGGTGCGGGCGATCAGCACCATCGGCACCAGGATAAATAGCGACCACCAGAACTGGTTGAGGAATTGAAGTTGTTCTGTTGAAATTGCGGACGGATCCATGCAGTGTTCTCCGTGGGGTATGACAGGGGCGACAAGCCAACCAACGATAGTCCCTATTATACACCAGGATTGTGCAAAAAATTACAATCCTCTCGTTGACAAATACATTGATTCCATTATGTCAGGGTTCGTGGGCGCGCGAGTAGGGCAGGTTGTGGGTGCGGCAGTAATCGGGCAGACCGGCCAGGGTGGCGGCGACCACGTCAGCGGGGATGGTGTGCAGCGGAATGTGGCAGGCGCGCAGCGCCCGTTCCAGAGCGGCTCTCTCCTGGCCCTGGCGCTCTGCGGCAATCAAGATGCCAGGCCCGACCAGATCGCCGTGGGGCAGACCGTGGCCCAATCGGTCCTCGGCGGCGTAGGCGAAGTAGTGTTCGCTTCCTTCTTCGGGGCGGCTATGGCCGATCTGGTTGCAGAGTTGGACTTCCAGAGCGAGACAGTCGTAGAGCGTCTTCAACCCGTCGGGGTCGCCCCGCCCGGCGGCTTCGGCGCAGTCCAGGCTGGCGCGCAGAATAGCCTGAGCAATCTCTTCGACCCAGGGGATGTACGCCATGCCCGGCGGGTTCTGTACGCGCTCGTGGGCAAATCGCCAATCCCAGCAGCCGGTGGCAATCGAGAGCAGATCGCAGATCCCCGCAGCGCGGATCGAGGGCGGCGCCGCGCCAAGCACTCCCCAATCGAGGATGACCGTCTGCGGCGCTTTCGTCGGGATGTAGACCACGCAGCCGTCGCGGCGAATCCCCGACGAGGTGGTGAGGAAGGCATCCACCGAGAGCGCCGTGGGCAAGCAGATCAGCGGCAGCCCCCGATTGGCAGCGACATACTTAGCGGCATCCACCGCCAGCCCGCCGCCCACAGCGTAGACCACTGCGGCATCCTCTGCGCCCTGAAAGAGTGCATCCCAATGGGCGAGGGTGGCTTCGGTCACGTCCACACGGGCGGTGATGGGCAGGTGCAGCCGATCCGCCACCGCATCCCAGGCCGGGGCCGAGGTGACGAGCAGCACGGGCCGCTCCTCTTCGATGGCGCTAAAGGGCATGATCTGGGCGATGGGGAGGGTGGGGATCGTTGTAGGCATGGTGAGATCCTTGAAATGCGTAATGAGTAATGCGTAATCGGAAAAGGGCGTAACCTCCAATTCTGCAACCGTTTTCGGCGACGAAGTTACGCATTACGTATTCTGTATCATCTCCGCGCAGACCGCCATCAACCGCGGTCCTGCTTCGGGACCCACGGACATGGTCTCCTCGTAGTGGTCGCCGGGATCGAAGGGATCCGTCGGGAAGATGAATTCGTCAGCGGGCAGAATGTAGCCGAGTTCGTCGTTAGCCAGCCCAATGATGGCGGCGGTGGCAGCGCCAGCGGCGCGCATCTGCTCTTTGAGCGTCAGCCCCAGCCGCGGCAAGAGTTCGCCAGGGACGGTGGTGATCAGGGTGGTTTCGGCGGCGGTATGCAGACGCAGCAACGCCGCCTCTGTGCGCACCTGACCCGCCGGCTCGAAGGTGGCGGCGGGCAGCAGCCCGTTCTCCACTGCCATGCGGAAGACCGGGTTGGTCATAGGGATGGTGAACTCGCGGCGCGTGAAGGCCAGATGGGTGACGGGGTGGGCTTCTGTTTCAGCGAGAGCGGCCAGCGCTGCCACGGCCAGCGTCTCGCCCATTGACTCGGAGGCGACGAAAGTTCGCTCCTCGGCGGCAGGGGAGAGCATACCGCCCAACGCGCCCACACAGAAGATCGCCGGCGCGCCGGCCCCGTCTTCTACCCTGCGGCGCAGACTGTCGGCGTAGTCCGACGTAATGGCGGTGTTGGCGCGGGACAACACTTCGGGGTGACATGGGTAGATGAGCAGGGTAGCGAAGGGTTGATCCTCTCGATCCACCAGTTGCAGGCAGGTCAATTCGGCGTCGATGATATGGGGGTTGCGGTAGTTCTTCACCACGTTGGGGACCTGCGCCGTGGCGGCGCGCAAGGTTACCGGGCTGAGGACGTGGATGGCGTCGTTGCAGCAGTCGGCGATCACCTTTTTCAGATGGTTGAGATAGTTGAGATCCACGCCAGAGCGGGTGGTCGACGGTCCCCACAGGCCGAGGGTGTCGGGGCCGTGGTGGGTATGGGTGCAGGCGACGATGACAGGCCAATCCCCCCACTTTTTATAGACCCGATGCTCGATCTCGCGGCAGTGGGGGCGGCCCAGGCCGATCACATCCACACAGGCGAGGACGAGACGAGTCTCTCCCCAGGCCAGCGCCAGCGCCCGTACCCACAGATCATCGTGGATGGCGTCGGCGCGGCGGTTGGCGTCAAAGCCAGCCAGATAGACGGGCGCCGTCAACGGCGGCGTGATGCTCCGCTGCGCATAACCAGCATAGAGATGGTGGATCATGGTGGTTCCTCTGCGAAATCAAATGGGTGTGTTCAAAATGATTTGGCCGTCTGGGTAGGGGTTTGGGTGGACGGCAGACGACCAATGGCTTACGCAGACGGTTTTTGTGAGCCGTCCACCCAAACCCTTACGAATCATCTCTAGACAGGTCACGGACCTGGCGGGTCCGTGACCCGCCAGGAGTACGCGGCTTAGCAGTTACGGTCTGAAAAACAAAACCGGCTCCCTATCCCGCAGGGGAAAAGGGAGCCGATTGGGATGGTGGGCGAAGAGGGACTTGAACCCCCGGCCTCCTCGGTGTAAGCGAGGCGCTCTGACCAACTGAGCTATTCGCCCGCGGAGAAGTATGATACTCTGAGTGGAGGGTGATTGTCAAAGACTGGGGATAGGTGACAGGTGACTGGGGATTGGGGACATGGCGATCCTTCCCAGTCACCTGTCACCTGTCACATCATCATCATCCTTAATCTTCACTACGCGGCCCTGACCGCCGCCTTGATCGGGGCCGACGAGACCTTTGGCTTCGAGTTGTTCCATCATGCGCGCGGCTTTGGGATAGCCAATGCGCAGCTTGCGTTGGACAAAGCTGGTGGTGACGCTCTCCTGGTCGCGGATCAGGTCGATTACGTCGTTTAGCAACTCCTCTTCGTCGTCCAGTTGATCGAGGATGCCGATCCAGGGCGCGACCTTCATCAGCGGCGCGTTGGGGTTCTCAATCCGCTCCTGTTCTTGCCAGAATTTAACCACCCGTTCGATCTCTTTGTCCGAAACCCAACAGCCCTGCACACGAGAGAGTTTCGCCGCGCTGGGGCTCATAAAGAGCATGTCGCCCTGGCCCAGCAACTTCTCTGCGCCATTGCTGTCGAGGACAACACGGCTGTCGATCTGGCTGGTGACGGCAAAGGCGATACGCGTGGAGAAGTTCGCCTTGATCAGCCCGGTGACCACATCCGTGCTGGGGCGCTGGGTGGCGAGGATCATGTGGACGCCGGTGGCGCGCGCCATCTGCGCCAGCCGCACCAATTGCCGTTCCACATCTTCGGGCGCTGTCATCATCAGATCGGCCAGTTCATCCACCACCAGCACAATGTAGGGCAGCGGTTGCAGATCCTTGCTCTTGGCGGCCTTGGCGTTGTAATCGCCGATGTTGCGCACTTTGGCGTCGCGGAAGCGTTGATAACGGTCGTCCATTTGCAGCAGCAGCCAGGTCAGCGCGCCCACCACCTGATCCACCTCGGTGATCACCTTGCCGATCAAATGAGGGATGCCGTTGTAGCCGGGCAATTCCACCATCTTGGGATCGACCATCACAAAGCGCAGGGTATCTGGCCCGTGATGCATGAGCAAACTGATGATCATGGCGTTAACGCAGACCGACTTGCCCGATCCCGTGGCGCCGGCGATGAGAAGATGGGGCGCACGCGTCAGATCGGTGACCACGGGCGCGCCGGCGGTGTCGCGGCCCAGGGCAATGGGCAGATTGCCGCCCCGCTTCCCCATCTCAGAGCTTTCGAGGATGCCGCGGATGCCCACGATCACTTTGTCGTGGTTGGGGACTTCGATCCCCACGTAGGGATGGCCGGGGACAGGGGCTTCAATGCGCACCGAGGGCGCGGCCAGCGCCAACGCCAGATCGTCGGCCAGGTTGACAATGCGGCTGACGCGTACTTTGCGCCGCTGACCGGCCCGTTCGATGTAGAGCGGTTCCACGCCGTATTGGGTCACCGTCGGTCCGCTTTCCACGTTGACAATGCGCACGGGGATATTGAAATCGGCCAGCGTCTGCTCGATCATCTCTTCGGTGCGTTTGGTGTCGCGGCTGCCGTAACGGCCTGAATCGCCTTCCAATAGATCGAGAGCGGGCAGTCGATCCGGTGTGCGCACAACCTGTAGCTTGGTGGGGGCCGGTTGTGGCGTTTTGGCGCGCGCCGGTGGGCCAGGAGCGGGCGCAGTGGGCGCGGCTGCTGGCGCGGATCGGCTCTTGGGCGCAGGGTCCGCAGCCGGCGGATCAGCTTCCACGGGTGTTGGGATCACCGGATCGATGGGCGGCGGGGGAATACGGCGGTTCTGCGCTTTGCGCGGCTCGATCTGCGCTGGCTCGGTTTCCGCTGTACGCTGTAGACGGCTTGGCGCCAGCGCCATGACATAGGGCGTCAAATAGATCAGCGGGGTGTGGCGGAAGAGCAGATAGATCCCCACAGCGAGGACGATCAAGACCAGCATGAGCGCAGGCCAGCGCCCCAGAGTTTCGACAAGGAGATTGCCCAGCGCCCACCCCAGCCAGCCCGCGGCGCTGCCCACGGGCGGCATCCAATCGGCCTGGGCATGTTCCATGAGGAAGGCGCCAGTTTGCAGCCCCAGCAGCGTCAACTCGGCCCCCACCACCGCCTGTGGATTCCAATAACCGGCGCGCTCACCCAACATCAAAACAATACCGAGCAGCAGCAACGCCAGGGCAACCAACCCTGCTGTCCAGCCGACGGCGCGGGCGATCCACGCTGCTTCGCCCGAAACGAGCAGAGAAAAACCAAAATAGCCACCGGCCAGGAAGATCAAGATCCCCAACGCTTCGCGGGTGAAATTCTCTTGCATTTCTAGCCAGAAGGTGGATGGATTCGACGGTTTGCTCTGCTTTGGACGAATCTTAGCCATGAACTACCCCAGCCGCTCACTTTCTCGGTTGCGCACCGGCGGATTGGCCGGAGGAGCGCCGTCAACTTCCGCCGAGAGCGCATCGTCGCGATCGTTCTGTTCCATCTCGGTGATGACACGCGCCACTTGATCGATAGCGACGCGCTGTTTGCGGTAGAGGTCGCTTTCGCTCATCGCCAATCGTTCGGCAATTTCGCGCACTTTACGCCCCTGGATGAAGCGCATTTCAAGGATGTTGTAGAGCATCCATTCGGGCGTACTCAGCTCCTGTTTGCCTTCGGGGCGCAGCCGTTCAATGGCGCGCCCCAACACCAGCCGCAGCGCCTTGGTGGGATCGTTGTCCGCATCCTCGATCATACGACCCACCACGCGCAGTTGGATCAAGGGGCTGCTGGTGAGCTTGGGGCCGCCCCAATAGTGGCTGAGCGCATCCTTCACCCAGCTTTCAAACTCAGGGTTGTGGATCGGGCTGGGTTCCAACAATTCCGCCGCCGACAACTGCTGCTCTTCCGACGCGTAGGGGATGACGCCGCGGATCTGCTGGATGCGGTCAATGCCGGGGATAATGCGGCGCAGGGCCACAAAGACCTGTTTCTGCAACTTGCGGTCGATCAACGCCAGCCCAATACGGTCGATCATATGGCGAAGGATCGAGAGTTCATCCTGGGTGAAGATGGGCGTCTGTGTGCGCGCATCTACGGCCAGGATGCCCTGCACGGTCTCCTTGCCATCCTCGCCCACCTCCACCAACGGCCAGAGCCAGAATCCGCGATGGCTCACCGGTGCATAATATTGGATGTACGGAGCGATCTCGCCATCCTCCATTTTAACGCGCTGGATCAGTCCATTGCTGTGTTGGCGCAGGGCATTGTTCAACGCGTCAGACCAATCTTTGACGCTGATGATGCGGTTGCGGGTATTGCCCGGCCCCACCACCGCCTCAAGGATCAGATCGGGGCCGACGGTGGCGGCGACGAAGGCCGCGGGAACCTGCAACAGTTCACAGATGCCGGTCAGGTGATTCTCGAGGAATTGGCGCAGATCGCTCGTTGTGAGCAAGCGGCGATCCAATTCGCGCAGCCAGGCGATCTCCTCGCGATCCTCGCGGTAGATCAACCGATCCACCAGGCTTTTGGTCACGCTGAGGATCAACTGGCTGAGTACGATCACGCCGGTAATGATGCTGAAGAGGACCACATCACGCGGCAGCCCCAGGATGCGCTCCACTGTGGGGATCGTCTGGATCGAGAGGATAACGACGATGGCGACAATCGGTCCACGCGTAAAGAAACGGATCAGCCGGTAGCGCACCACCCGATCCGGGGTGTAGACGCCGAAAAAGGCGACAGTATAGGCCATCACCACCAGCAATGTGGCGACGGCGCCGTTGCCCAAAATCGAGAGGGTGAAGATGGGCGACGAGAAGGATTCCCCAATGGTCTGCTGGCCCAGGGCGATCAAATAGGGGAAGGTGCCAATCCCTGGGGCGATGAAGCCCAGGATCAAATAGGTCATGCGGCGGCGGCTCAACTCGGTGAGACAACGGCTGCGCGCCTTCCAAATGTTGTGGAGCGAGAGCGCCGCCGCCAGCGTCAGGAAGAGAGCAAACGGCCAAAAGAGCGGTCCGGCCTCCAGATAGCTGATCGGGGGGGAGTAGATGATCGGACCGACGATCCAGGGGGTAAAGATGGCGATGACGGCGCTCACAATCGAGAGCAGGCCAAAGCTCAGGCTAAGGCGATGACGCCGCGGCGAGTAGTAGTTGGTGGTGTGTAGCACCGCATTCGAGAAGGCGTAATAGGCCCAGGGCAGCAGCGCGATCCCTAGCCACTGGAAGCGCAACCAGCGCTCGGCAGATTCCACTGTGATCACCCGGTTGAGCGAAACCTCTGAGGCATAGGTGATCATCACCAATCCCAACAGAAAGGCAAAGCGTCGGGCCACCGGATGTCCGACGTTGTAGGTGAGCGTATAGGAAAGCAACGAAAAAGCCAGGATCACAATGATCGAGGCTGTCAGTCCGTCGGCAAAAACCAGCAATTCAAGGGTAGAAAAAGGCATCCTCCAACAATCCCCTAATCTAATGAGTAAGGAGTAATGAGTAAAAAGTCAATGTCATTCAGTTATGCAGCATACAGATAGCGTAGGTGCGATTACAAATCGCACGATTTCCTTAATGACATTGAGTAAAAAGTAGGCAGTAAATAGGGTGGATGACAAGCTTTCACTCATTACTCATTACTCATTACTCATCATACAGGCAACAACTATCAACCTGTTTACGCCGATGTGTATTCGTTTCTCTACAATGTCCACTCGATTGTCTCCTCGGCAACCACCCATGTTTTGCGCCGTTTGCTCATGCGCAGATGGAAACCGCCGCCCACTGTCGGGGTGCGTTGGATGCGCAGGTAGACGCCTGCTTCGTTCACAGTTTTAAAGGTGATCTCGCTCATTTCGATGATGGGGCCATCGGTGACGAGATCCTCTTGGTTGCCGTCCAGCCAGACGGTTGGGCCATAGAATCCCAGGTCGCCCATCTGTTCCGCCGGATGGCGTTGCAGCCGCAGTTGGGCGGGCGTACCATCCGGCGCAGGATCGAGATAGCGCCGTTGCCCCAATTTGTGGATGAGTACCGTGCGGCGGATGCGCAGGCTATCCGGCTCCTCGACGTTGGTGCTTTCGTAATAGCGCGCCAGCATGTTGGTAGGTCCAAACGCGTTTTGTTGGGAGAGCAGGCGCAGCAATTCCTCGCGCACACTGCTCCACTTAAAGCGCCATTCCTTGGCCGAAATCTGATCGCCATAGCGCAGCAATTCCAGCGTTGCTTCTGCGCCCAGCCGGTTGATAATAGAGATTGGCGTCAACCACATGGGATCCTGTTTCAGGCGCGCCAGCAGCACCTCTGGCGTCGCTTCCACCTCATCGCTCTTGAGGAAGGTATGGCGCGTGTTCATGGTGAACATCACACCCAAGACCACAGCCCCCATCAGCAGCAGGACAAGCGTCCAGGCGATAGGGTCCATGGATTCGATGATCCGCTGGAGCGATGGCAGATCGTCTAGTTCCCAGCGCGAAAGCAGTTCCTCAAATGGCGACAATGGTTCTGGCATAGCGAAATTCACCAATCAACATGCGATTTTCAGCCTCTCATTGTACCACATCGCCGTTGTGAGGAGGGGATTGGAGATTGGGGATTGGTGACTGGGGTTCGGGATTCTCTCCCAATCCCCAGTCACCAATCCCTAATCCCTTCTTGTTACTCGACCTGCATCCAGCGTCCGTCGTTGAGGAGGGCGATGGACTCGCCAGGGGCAAAAACGAGCAGAAGGCCGCCGCTCCAAATTTGGACGCTGGCATCCGCGCCGCTTTCAACGGTGGCGGCCCAACCGATGTCCGCCTGGGGACCGCCAAGCTGCTCGCGCCAGAGTTTGCCAAAGCCGCGCACAGGTTGAAGCCGATCCGTTGGCGGCGTCAGCGTGGGATCTTCCTGTGGCTGGCTTTCGTCCCAGGTGTCGGCGAAGCCCTGCCAGCGTCCATCGCCGTCCAAGACATAGATCTGCGTCGTATCCTTGCGCCAGATCATCAGGCCATGCTCGAAGGGCTGGCGGGCGAGGAAGGTCTGGAACGGCGCGCCCTGCGGACAGCCCAACGCTGGCGTCGCTTCACGGATCAACGTCTCGGCGTTGTCCAGGCGCACAGCGCAGGGGACGGGCGTAGCTGGGGCGCTCCCTGGCGTACTTGTCGGCGTGGGGATCAGTCGAGGGCTCTCGACAGTGGCTGTTGGGATGGGGGCAGCAGGCGCGTCGCTGGCCTTCCAATCCAACGCATCGAGATCGGTTGCAACCGCGCGCTGATCGCGGATGAACCAGAGTCTGTTGCCCGAAGCCAACTGCGCCGCCTCTCCGCCGCTCACCAGTTCGGGATGGGTCAGTTCCTGCCAGGTATCGCCGCCGTCTGTGGATCGGTAGACGCGCAAGAGCTGATCGAGATCTTGTTCGAGGATGAAGAGCGCGCCGTCGCCAACAAAGAGTTTTAGCCGAGTGTACAACACATCGCTGATCGAGATCCCCGGCGCCACGATCTGCCAGCTTTCTCCGCCGTCGTCCGAGCGGGCCAGACGCCGGGTACGCGCCTCGAAATCGGATAGGATGGCGTAGATCCGTTCGTTGTCAGCAAAATCAGGATCGAATTGCCATTCGTCGATGGTGAAGTGGAGCGCTGCGATCTCTTGCCAGCTTTGGCCGTGATCATCGCTGCGGTAGAGCTGATCGTAGTCGCGCAGAAAGAGCCTGCCGTCCGGCGCCAGCTTGAACTGGTTGCTGCCCAGGTAAAAGCCATCGGGCAGCAGTAGTTCCGTCCAATGGCCCGCTGGCTGATCCCAGCGGTAGAGGCGCTGCCCGGCGCTGACCAGATAGAGCCGTTCGCCATCCACCGTCTGGATCGGCTCAATGGCCTGGAGTTGGGTCAAGCCCTGGTTCATCAGCGCCCAACCCTCGCCGCCGTCCGCGCTGCGGAAGACGCCATCCCCGCCGTAGGAGCCGCTGCCCGCATAATAGAGCGCGCCATCCGGGGCGGCGGTCACATACTTGCCATAGGACGAGAGCGTGCCCAGGTAGATCTGTCGCCAGCGCTGGCCGCCGTCGCCCGATTGAAAGAAAACGCCGTCGGCCAGGGTCACAAAGAGCATGGGATCTGCGCCCGCCCGCTCCGCCACCATTAGCGTGCGCGCGCCCTCATCGGGCAGTTTGGACAAATAGTAATCCGGTGGATTGTCCCAGCGCAGGCGGGCCAATCCATTCAGCGGCTGGTGGACGATCACCGGCCCTTGCCAGGCGGCCTGATAGTAGAACTGTGCGCTGATGTCGTCCAACACCGCCAGATCGAGGTTGATGGGCGCCAGCAGAAAATCCACCAAATCCAGATGCTCGTCGAATTCGGCGAGCAGATCCGCTTCCCCTGCATAGAGTGAGCGGCTCGGCGCGTGATAGTGCAGATTGCCCGTTCGCCCGCCAACTTGATCGAGCATGGCCCCATCCGCCCCGATCCGATGGATGGCAGTAACGCCGCTGAATCCACTGTAGGTAAGGAAGAAGTCGCCCGTCTCCCGATCAAAGACGACAAGGGTGCGCACATTGTTGGCGCCGGGCAGGCTCACTGGCTCATCGGCGGGGATGGCGTCTTCGTCCACCGGCGGTGGATAGACATAGGCCGAGTTGCGGTTGTTTGAGCCGGGTACGCCGTTGTTCTTGAAGACGATCAGCCCCCCTGTCGCCGGATTGACGGCCAGATCCACGGTGTACGGGTTGGGGATGAAGGTGGTATCGGCGGGGAAGGTGCTGTGCAAACGGCCCACCTCTTCGCCGTTGCGGTTGTAGACCGTCACCCCGCCGTCGGCAATGTAGACAAGATCGCGGTTGGGATCGGGCGCAGGGACGCCGCCCTGCGGAAAGGTTGCCACTGCCTCGCCGCTCTCTCCATCCAGGCCAACAACCAGCCTCTCTCCGTCCACATACCGGTTGGCGTAGAGCCGGCCATTCGCTTCGTCTACAGCCAGCGGCGCCATGCCTTGCCAATCGCCCAAAATCTCGCCGCTGATCAGATCGATGGCGTGGATCTGATCCTGATTGTCGGCAATATAGAGCCGGCGATGAATGCTGTCGAGTAGAATCTGCTTCAACCATACGCCCAGCGCAACGACGCTCTTCGGGGTCAGCGTCTCCTGATCGAGCAGGTAGAGTCGATCATTTTCGTCATATTCGCGGATGCCGAGGATGGTGTTATGCGCGACGACAAAACGATTGGGGACGCGCCAGTCCTGCCAGCGCTGTTCGGCTACGACGGTAAGATCCGCAGTGAGCGCCCACAGCCGGTAGACAGCGGGCTGGTTGCGATTCTCGTAGCGGTAACCGCTGACGAGCAACCGATCCTGTGCGGCGTCGTAAGAGAAGATCTGCCCGGTGAGCCCATTCGCCTCGGCAACGAGGTTGAGATCGGCGTCGAGCCGACGGATCAGTGGCTGCGCGGCGCTGATCCCCACAAACCAGGAATCATCCGGCCCGATGGCTAGATCGTCGATCCAGGCTGGTTTGGCGATCTGCGCCCTGGGAATGCCGTTTTCCATATGGTACGCTGTGAGAAATTCACCCGTCTCGTTGCGATCCTCCACAAGGACGGCAGTGTTGGAGACAGCCATCCTCGCCGGCCGGTTGAAGACTCGCCACAGGCGCGTCCGCAAGTTGGGGGCGTAGACCGCCAGGTGATCGACGTAGCGCACGACGACCTTTTCTTCGTCTGGGCTGAGGGCAAAGTCCAACACGTTGCTGAGCGCCAGGCGGATGGCGTCGGTGCGGGGATTGTAGGTGTAGAGCGCGCCGCCATCGACATCAAGCAGAAAGCCGCGGCGTCCCTCGCGGCTGATCCAGAGTTTACCCCTGCGGTTGCTATTTTCCGATTGGAAGTCGATGAGCGCCCGGCGCACGATCTCGCCACTGGCGATCTTGATCACCGTCACCGCGCTTTTGGTGCGCCCATCGCTCTCTGGCACACGAGCGCTGAAGACATAGGCCAATCCATTGCGTTCGTCCACCGAGAGCGACCGGGGCGAATAGGCGTTCCCAGTCGGGAGACCCAGATCGATGGACTGCCAGCGCGGTTGCGGCGTCTGCGCTGCAACAGAAGATCCTCCCACCCAACCGACAAATAGCACCGCGCACAAACCCCAGATCAACCAACGTGGCAATGTCTCCATTGATCTCTCCCGTGTTTTAAATGCGGAATGGTGAATGGCAGGGCGGGCAGGGAAGTGGAGGAGTGGGGGAGCAAAGAATATGGCTCCCCCGTTTCCCAATCTCAGCAATTCACGATTTAGGCTCCCGTCAGCTCCGTGACCTGGTGGTGGGCCGGTCCATGACCGGCCCAGAGCCTATGAAATCGTGAACGACTGCGATTTACTTTTACTCTACGCGCGTCCAGCGCCCATCATTGAAGATCAGGAAGCGTTCAGGCAGGCCAAAGCTGATGAGTTGTCCATGTTCCCAGCGTTGCGTGCTGCCATTGGCGGCCCCTTCGGGTAGAGTCCCCCAGCCAATTTCTGCCTGGGGACCGCCCAGTTGTTCGCGCCAGATACGGCCAAAGCCGCGAATCGGTTGGTAGAGGCCATCCGGCGCGGTGATGCTCTCATCAGATTCGGGCTGCCCTTCCTCGAAAGTATCCTCGAAGCTGCGCCAGCGACCGTCGTCATGAAGCACGTAGATCCGCTGCTCGTCCTCGCGCCAGATCATCATACCATTTTGGAAGGATTGGCGCGCCATCTGCGTCAATTCTGGCGCAGCCAGCGGGCAGCCCAAGACTGGGTATTGCTCGGCCAGTTGCGCGTCCTGACCTGTCAACGCCTGGTCGCAGGGATCGGGTTCCAGCATGGGCGCTGGGGTGGGCGAGGGCAGCAGACTCACCGCGGCGCGGGGGGTAGCCAGCACACTTTCGGCTGCCGCTGCGGGCGTCTCCGCAGGCGCGGGTGTGTCTGTCGGGGGCGTCGGCGGCGTCGGGGGGATAGGGGTATCGGTCGGCGCCGGTTGCGTTGTCGGGGTAGCAGTAGGCTCGGGGGTGGGCGCCTCCTCGCCGCCACAAGCGGCCAGCGCCAACATCAGCAACAAACAGAGTAAGGGTATCCATCGAAAACGATTCACAAATTCCTCCAAGTAGCAGGTAGCAGTTAGCAGGTAGCAGTTAGCAGGTAAGGCAGAGTAAAGGCAAGTAAAACTATACGGCCATATACCGTAGGGGCACGGGTGGGGGCGGGATCAAACATCAGCTTCATGGCGAGCATGCTTCCCGCCCCCATCCGTGCCCTTACCCAACCCGTATAGTTACAAAGGCAAAAGGCAAAGGGCAAAAGTCGTGGAGACCGTAGAGGGGCACAGGGCTACATGTTTGCAAGTTGCAGGTCTGCAGGTGACAGGCGAATGGCAGACAATGCGCTCCCAGTCCCCAATCACTTCTCCCTCAGCCACGCCAGGATGCCGAAGAGTCCACATTGTCCTTGTTCGGCGCGGTGACTGTAGAAATCTTGGGTATTTTGGGCGGTGTCGATGCCGCTGATCTCGATCTGCTCAGCGGGGACGCCCGCTTCGATCAACTGAGCGGCGTTAGCCTGCCAGAGATCAAAATAGGGATGGGCCTCCGTTCCATTGGGAAAATGGAAGAAACGCTCGGCGTTGGGCAATTTAGCCAACGCCATCTTGTAGACCTCTTCGCCCACTTCGTAACTTTGTGGACCAATGCTCGGCCCGATCCCCACGCGCACATCGGCAGGGTTGACGCCGTAAGCGGCCTGCATGGCCCACAGCGTCGCTGCGGCGATACCGTTGACGGTTCCTCGCCAGCCGGCATGACAGACCCCCAACGCGTGGGCCACGGGATCGTAGAGGATCACAGGCACACAGTCGGCAAAAAAGAGCAGCAGCGGCAGATCCACGGCGTCGGTGATGAGCGCGTCGGTAGCTTGTTGGCGCGTCCCCGCGTCGTCCCAATCGACCTTCGCCACCCCTGTGCCGTGGACCTGATGGGTGTGTACACGGCGGGTCGGGTCCACGCCCAGCGCGGCGCAGAAACGGGCGAAGTTATCCTGCACCCGCTCTGGCGTATCCCCGCGCGTGATGCTGAAGTTGAGGCTTGTCCACGGCGCAGGGGAGACGCCGCCATGCCGCGTGCTGACGTGGGCGCGCATGGGCAGATCGGCAAGAGTTTCAAAAGTATAGGTGACAACGCCGTTGGCGTGTTCATGGCGATTCATCAGGTCTGGGCGACTCTCTTTTCTCGATAAGGGTAAGTGCTGATCCGCAGTATAGATGATCCGCGCCCTGCTCTCCAAACTTTGGGCAAAAGACAAGCCCCGGAAGGGTGTCCGGGGCCTGGATTTGTTATTCAATTGTTCGGTGTTCAGGCGATGCTCAGCGCCTCGTAAGGACAGGTTTCCACGGCCAACAGCACCTGTTCTTGCAGTTCTTCGGGCACGTCAATTACGCGCACCATGATGATGTTGTCATCGCCCATTTCAAAGACTTGCGGCACGCTGTACTCACAATCTCCACACCCAATGCACATCTCTTCGTTGACAAGAATCTTCATAGAGCCCGGCTCCTATAGGAACTTTGGCCTTCCCAAAACTTGAAAGGCCATACGAAAACGAGTTAATCCTATTGTAGAGGAGACCGGCGGTTTTACGCAAAATTCGAGACCATCTGTTAAAAATTTCACAAATGGGGCGAATTCACAGAGGACTGCTCTTTTGTTATTCAGACCAGACAAAGAGATTTGGCGGTAAAGGTATTGTCTGTACTCGCCATGTTGCCTTCTTTTTCAGACGAGAGAAAGATAACCGCACACGAAATACTTCACCTCGGCTTGGGGCATTGCGACCGGCAAGCCAGATAGTATCATCTGCCGTCGGATTGTAACGTTCCTGTAGCAGACCATTCGGCAATGCTGCGACGGTTATACTATTCAGAACGTTAATGCCACTCTCTTGTTCTTTGTAGTTGTACTTTACAAATACAGT
Organism: Caldilineaceae bacterium; assembly: GCA_019637695.1. GTDB lineage: Bacteria > Chloroflexota > Anaerolineae > Caldilineales > Caldilineaceae > RI-153. Next base: position 31,466 of record JAHBVG010000047.1, read on the forward strand.
AGTGCTAATGTAGTTTTCGCCCCGAATCTGGAGAATCGAGGGTAAGTCTCCGGGAATTTCAACTGTCTGCCATGCGCGGACCTGTCTCACCATTAGTGAAAATTGTGAGGTCTGAAGTGTGGCTGTACCACTTCCACTTACCTTCTCTGCTTTGGAATCAACAAACAGTGCTTGTTTGATAGCATATTCAGGATGGAAAATATATCGCGCCCTCTTGTAGTCGATCTTGCCAAAAAGCCGTTGACCTATTTTAGACATACCCATGGTATCGAGTGCTTCACGTGTAATGTCTTCACCTATGTCGGCAACAAGATCACTTTCTTCTTGAAATATTTCGGCAGCACTTGTCCGGTAATCGTAAAGAGCTTGAACAACCAGCCGCAGTGATGCCTTTTCAATCTCCTCAAGGCGGTCGAGATTGTTATGTAGAGATTCAGGATCGATCAACATGCTCTGCGCTCACGTCCAAAGATGGAGAGGATGATCGTTCATCGGAGGAGTCTGTTTGATAACTTTCGTGCTTCTCTAGCAATCTAGGCGGCTCCTGGCTGACTTTGCGCCGCGCTAATTCAACATAATCGGGAGACAACTCGATCCCAACGAAGCGTCGTCCTTGACGAATCGCAGCAACTGCGGTTGTACCACTGCCTATGAAACAATCTAAGACAATATCGTCGGGATCTGTCAGAAGTTGAATAATGCGCGTGGGTAACGCCACAGGAAATTTTGCTTCATGATCGTCGTTAGTGCGCACTGATGGAATCTGCCAAACTGCGCGTGAACCCCAATCCCTCCATTCGTTGCGCGTCAGCCGGTTACGATCAATTTTCGTTACACCCGGTTTCCAAAAGATATATAGATATTCAAATTCGTCAACCGCCCGGTAAGAGAGGCTGGCCCACTGTGAATTCTCCCACGCTGGATCTTTGACCCAGATGCGACGATCATAGAGATAAAACCCAGCAGCCGATGCCCATGATTCGACCAAGCCGCCAACCACCTTCACACGCGTTTGTGCTTCAGATTTGCCTCCACGAATATTATTCCCATTTAATCGCCGGTCGACCGTCTGCTCACTACACCCCAAGAACTGGGCAAGCTGATATCGATTGTACTCTGGATGCTGCTGCATCGCATCAAGTACATCCTGTCGGGTAACAGGTGAACGTTTGCGCCTCACGACCTCGGCCTGAATACGCGGCATAGTGGGATCTCGAAAGACCAGAATGTCTGCAATGTTAATAACGAGAAAACCACCAGGTTTGATAATCGGGAAATGACAGGCAATTACCGTAGAGAGAAGGGTTTGCCAACCTTCGAAATCCAAATAAGCTTCATACTCTTTACCCACAAAGTAAGGTGGAGACCATACACTGAGCGAAATACTATTGGGCTCGATTTGAATAAGTAACTGGGCAGCATCTCCTTGATGGATCTCATTGATCGACAAATACTCCTGTCGATGATCCTTATGTTCGTACAGAGGGCCTAAGGATGCCTGAAGTTCTGGAGGAAGTCGTTGCAAATTTAGACCATTTTCATTTCTATAGCTCACAGATCCCTCCTTGTAGCTGAAATTAGTCCATCAGTATAATCTCTGCTGGTGTTTTCGCAGACGACGCGCTATGACGCTCCGCCTTGAACTTCGTCCACGGCTGCCAATCCTGCGCCCGCCAGGGACCGCCCTTGGCCTCTGGCAGGGGACGGCTGGCATTGTCGCCATAACGGAAGGCCCAATCGGGGTCGCAGGCGCTGCACGAGAGACAGCCGGCGCTGTCCGGTGGGCAGCTCAGCCCAGTCTTATCCTGGGCGGCGAGGCGCAACTCATAGTGGAAGTAGTTCTCGCTGACACCGCTCTGCACAATGTCCCAGGGCAGGGGATCGCCGATTTCCCACTTGCCGATATAATGATCTTTATCCAACCCTAGATCTTCGAGGGTCTGGAAAAAGGTGCGCACGTTTAGATCCCCGGACGGGATCGCCAGCAAGACTTTCGCCAGTTCACGGTCCCCGCGGCTGAGGACAGCCTGCACCTCGGCCCAATCAGGCGAGTCGGCGCGCACGGCCACGCCGTGACGGGCCAGCGCTTTGTTGATCATGCGCTGGCGCTCCTTGATGGTGCGGGCGTCGGTCATCCCTTCCCATTGGAAAGGGGTGTGCGCCTTGGGCACGAAGGGGGTGGCGTTGATGGCAATACGCCGGTTGAAGCGCTTTTTCGCCTCCAACGTGAAATCGATCAACGCCGTAATATCGTCCTCGGTTTCGGTGGGATGGCCGACCATGAAGTAGAGCTTCAACTGCGGCATGTTCAACTCGCTGGCGAGATCGATGGCGCGCATCATCTGATCCTCGGTCTGCGTTTTGTTGATCACATTGCGCAGGCGTTGGCTTCCAGCTTCGGGCGCAACGGTCAAGGTTTGCGTGCCGCCCGCCGCCATTGCCTTGATTAATGGGATCGAGATGGGATCCATACGCATAGAGCTGGCGCTGATGGACGCGCCCATCCTGTGCAACTCGGTGGCGAGATCGTCGATCTGCGTATGATCGCTCACGGCGGCGCTGACCAGCCCGATGCGGTTGTGGCCGCGAACGATGGCATCCCTGGCCCAGCCCAGCAGTGTGTCCAGCGGTTGTTCGCGCGGCGGACGGTAGACATAACCGGCCAGGCAGAAGCGGCAGCCGCGCCCACAGCCGCGCGCGATCTCCATCAAGTGCATATTGCCAAATTCGGTATCGGGCGTATAGAGCGTTGAGTGCGTAGGATATTTATAGAGTTCGCGCACCCAGAGCCGTTCCACTGCGCGGAAGTCTACATGGTTGCGGTTGGATGGGCGCAACGAGGGGATGTAAAAACCGGGCAATTTGTCGAGCGCGGTCAGCAGCGCCTGGCGATCCTCATACAGCCCCTCGCGGCAGAGATCGAGGAATTGCGGGATCGCTTCTTCGCCTTCGCCAATTAAGATCACATCGAAGAAGGGCGCCATCGGTTCCGGGTTCATGGTAATGCCAGGACCCCCTGCGATCAGCAGCGGCCAATCAGCGCCGTCCCAGCGTTGAGACATATGGCGATCCTGGGCGAGCGGCGGCAGATTGGCCTGGCGCAGCATCTCCACCACGTTGAAATAATCCATCTCCCACGAGATAGTAAAGGCCCAGATATCGAACTCCTCAGCGGCGCGATCGTTTTCCAGCGAAAGCAGCGGTTTGCCCGCTGCCGCGCCGCCCTTTTCCCAGAAGATGCGCTCGCAGACCACGTCCTCATCGGCGTTGAAGCGGCTGTAGAGGATTTGGAAGGCCAGGCTGCTCATGCCCACATAGTAGCTGTTGGGGAAGGAGAGCGCCACGGGGATCTTGCCGCCCCAATTTTTGACGATGGCGCCTTCTTCCTGCACCGTCGCCGTCTTCGGCGCTGGCGTATATTTTTGATCTCGTTTGCTTTGTTCGCGTCGACCTTTTGTCATGATTCCCATTCGCAAAAAAGAGACGGTCACCTGGACCGTCCGTTTCACCAGAGAATATTATATCACAGATGTTCCTCACTCAGGCTGTAAAGATTGGCCTGAATTCATTCATTCGTCTCTACCCTGGCGCAAGCGGTGATGATATACTTTCCTTATGATGATCGATAGCACCTCGCTGCTGATGGCAACGCTGTTGACCAGCATTTTGATGGCGATGCCGCCCACCCTTGTGATGTGGCTCCGCCCACTTGCGCCCCTTGCCATGCCGCGCAAATCCCAGGCAGGCCCGTGGTTGGTTTGGGTGATCATGGCCCTTTGTTTGTTCTTCTGGGTAACGCTCCTCCGATTCATCGTAGATCGGTTGATCGCTTCCCTGGCTTTGCAACCTCGATTTCACTGTTTGGCTATCGTTCACGTTTCGCTATCTTCTCTGCCTTACCGGGCCTTTCCTCTCTCCTGTTGTCTGCTCGATTGATTCCTTTCCCCTGTAGATAGAGCGCTGATTGCGCAGATCTGGCGGCTCAAACGGATCGGTTTGGAAAATCCGCTTGAATTCGCTCCGATTGAGCATCGGGCTTGTAACTGTACAGGTAAGGGCATGCGTGGGGCGGAAGCACATACCGATTGATTGGCGATGGTTACTTCCGCCCCACGCATGCCCCTACGTGACCTGTACAGTTACTCGGGCTTGTAGTTACCTCTCATCTCTGAAAGGAATCGCTATGAATCGCCTCTCTATGCAACTTGGGTTTTGGTCGGCGACGCTGGGCGCGCTGATGTTTGTCGTCTACACCGTGGCGTTTGTCGCCATCCTCCTGGTGAGTCCACTCTTTTTGTGGACCAATTTCGCTGATTATGTTGAGTATACCCGGCGCTATCACACTCTCTGGCCCGAATTAGGACGGCTGAGTATGCTCATCTTTAGCCTGCTTTTTGTAGTGTTGCTCGCCAGCCTTGAGGAGTATGCCCGCGCTGAGGAGAAAATCCTTGTGCGCATCAGTCGCTCCTTTGCGCTGGGTCTTGCCGTGCTGGCGGGGTCGTTCTATTTCGTGCAGATCAGCGCCGTGCGGATCAACTTTCAAAATGGGGAGATGGTCGGATTAGAGCAGGTGATCCAGGGCAATCCCTACTCGGCCTTCGCTGCCCTTAACATGATGGGCTGGACGGTCTTTTTTGCGTTGTCGTCGCTTTTCGTAGCGCCGATCTTCCACGGCGGGCGGCTGGAGCGGGTGATCCGCTGGGCCTTCCTCATCAATGGGATCAGTTGTTTGCTCGGCGCTGTGGGATACATCTTCGAGAACATCGCCTTGATCTTCGTCACGATCAACCTGATCATGGGCGGCGCCATCCTTGTGGTGACGGTTGGGCTGGCGATCTTCTTTCGAAGAAAGAGAGCGAGTGGGGCAGGTATGCAGGTTGCAGGTGGCAAATGGCAGGCGTAATCAGTGCGGAATGATGAACGCGGAATGCGGAACGACAGACGACGGACGCATCACGCATCACGCCTTCTCTCCACAAACCTCTCCCACTCCTCCGGGGTGTTGATGTTGGCAAAGGAGACGAGTGTCGCATCAAAGGGGATCAGTTCACTTTCGGTGACAAGGCGTAACCGCACGTCGGGCAGGAAGCAATCCATGCGACGTTGGCCTGACGCCAGCCGCGACAGGATGGCCGGCAGGCAGCGGCGGTGATAGAGCGCGTGTAGCGGCTGATAACGACCGTTCACCTGAGGAACAATCGCATCCCAACGGGGAGCGCCGTGAACGTCGGCTTCCAGCGCCAGGTCAACGAGGAAGCGAAAGATCGCTGAATCGACCATCGGCATATCACAGGCCACGCACATGGCCCATCCTTCGATCTGGCGCAAACCTGTAGCCAATCCACCCAAAGGGCCGGCCTTCGGGTGGGCATCGGGCAGACAGATTGCACCCAGCGGCGCAACCGCATCACACAGCGCTGGATCATTGGCGACGACGATGCACCGCTGCGCCAGTGGACGCAGCCGCGCCGCCACATAGCAGATCAGCGGCGTCCCCATCGGGAGGACGGGCAGCAGCGCCTTCGACTGGCCCATACGTGTACTTTCGCCACCGGCGTTGATTAAGAGTGTAACATCGTTCTTCATGCCCCGCCTCTCGCATTATAAAAAGGAGTGGACCGACTTCTACTGTCGATCCACTCCTCAAACTGCCAGGATAAGTTCGTTCCGTTGTGCGTTTAGGCTTCCACCTCCAAATGATTGACGACATCACCGACGGTTTGGATCTCCTGCGCCTTTTCGTCGCTGATCTCGCCGCCAAACTCCTCTTCAAAGGCCATGATCAGTTCCACTAAGTCCAGGCTGTCGGCGTCGAGATCGTCCTTGAACCTGGCGGACATGGTCACTTCTTCAGGTTCAACATCCAATTGATCGACAATAATTTTGCGGACACGTTCAAAGGTGTTGTTTGCCATCTTACTTCTCCCTTTACGGAATGGGTGTTCTGTCTGTCGGTAGTTGGTTTCACTTCGTTATTCAACTGATGCGAGCGGCCTGGATTAAAGGCTTTTGGACAACGGTCATCATCAGGGGGTGGAAGCAAGTTTTTTTGCGTATAGCGTACAAAGTTGCGACATCAATGCATAAACCTGACCCATTTTAGCGATTGCATCCTATGCTGTCAAAAGCGCACATTCTAAACATTCAAATACTCTCCCCACTTCATAACCTCTGGCAATTGAAAATTCATGGGCAGGGGGGTAGAATGGACACGTTGCCAGGGCTATGTGGCTAAATCATAATCTAAAAAACACACGATGATGAAAATAGTTGCGCCCACTTTGTGGCCCAAAACCATCGCCAAGGGTGCTCATTTGGAACCGATTCAGGAGAAAAACTTGCTTTCGCACAGCAGCCGTAAAGCCGATCACATTCGCATCAACCTGGAAGAGGATGTAGATTTTCTCCATCTGACCACAGGACTGGAGCGCTATCACCTTGTCCATCAGGCGCTCCCCGAACTCGATCTGGCTGAAATCGATCCGGGGGTGAACCTCTTCGGCAAACGGTTGAGGGCGCCTATCCTCGTCAGCTCAATGACCGGCGGCACCGAACGCGCAGCCATGATCAACCGTCGGCTGGCCGAAGCCGTTCAGACGCGTGGATTGGCCATGGGCGTGGGCAGTCAACGCTCCGCGCTGGAGGAACCCGAAACAGCAGCCTCATTCCGGGTGCGCGAATACGCGCCGGATGCGCTGCTTTTCGCCAACCTGGGCGTTGTGCAGCTCAACTATGGCTACGACATCGACCATTGTCAACGCGCCGTGGATATGCTCGCCGCTGATGCGCTGATCCTCCACCTTAACCCCTTGCAAGAGGTTGTGCAGCCCGAAGGGGATACGAATTGGAAGGATCTGCTGCCCAAGATCGAGCAGATCTGCCGCTGCTTGCCGGTGCCTGTGATCGCCAAAGAAGTGGGTTGGGGCATCAGTCAGCGCGTGGCGCGTCTGCTGATCGAAGCCGGGATCAGCGCCATCGACGTTGCCGGCGCTGGCGGCACCTCATGGAGCCAGGTGGAAATGCACCGCGCGCCCACGGAACGACTGCGCCGATTGGCCGCGGCCTTCCGCGACTGGGGCATCCCTACGGCCAAGAGCTTGAACAACGTCCGGCAAGTGCGCGACGAGATGAATGCGCCTGGCGTTGCCATCTTCGCCAGCGGCGGTATGCGCAACGGCCAGGATGTAGCCAAATCGGTGGCGTTGGGCGCGGATCTGGTGGGGCTGGCGTCGCCTTTCCTCAAGCGGGTGATGGAATCCACCGAAGCGGTGTTGGAAGAGATGGAAATTCTAGAAGCGGAGATGTGCATTGCCATGTTCTGTGCGGGCGCACAGAATATCGAGGCGCTGCGCGCTCCTGGCGTCCTTATTCCGGCAGGAGATCTTTATGTTGGATAGTAATCGATTCGATGCGTTCGCGTATCGCTGGCTGCCACAACTGGAAGCCGAAATGCGCACTCTGTTGGGCAAGGAGCAACCATCGCTTCTGCCCTTTTACGGTATGATGAATTATCACATGGGTTGGATGGACGAAAACTTTCAACCGGGTGACTTTTCCGCTGGCAAGCGTATTCGTCCCCTGCTCTGTTTGATGGCCTGTGAAGCCGTCGGTGGAGACGCCCAACAGGCGTTGCCTGCGGCGACGGCCATCGAGATGCTGCACAACTTCTCTTTAGTCCACGATGATATTGAGGATGGCGACGAGATGCGCCGTCACCGCCGCACCATGTGGAATGTATGGGGCGTTCCGCAGGCCATCAATGCGGGGGATGGCATGTTCGCTATCGCCTATCAGGCGATATTGGGCCTGCCAGAGCGAGGTGTCTCCGCGGCGACAACTGTGGCCGCGCTGGGTCGCTTCACCTGTACCTGTATTAAGCTGACCGAGGGCCAATACCTTGACCTGAGCTTTGAGGATCGTCTAGATGTGACTGTGGACGAATATCTTCAGATGATCGGCGGCAAGACCGGCGCATTGATCGCCGCTGCGCTCGCGATTGGCGCATTGGTGGGCGGCGCCGACGAGGAGATCGGCGAGGCCCTCTATCGATTTGGGTACAATATTGGGCTGGCCTTCCAGATCCGCGACGATCTACTGGGGATTTGGGGCGAACCTTCGGTAACGGGGAAAGCCGCGGGCAACGATCTGCTGCGTCAGAAAAAGAGCCTGCCCGTGCTATACGCCTTGAACCATCCTGTGGTTGGGCCGCAACTCCAGAAGTTATGGCGTTATGCCATTAGCAGCAAACAACTACCCGGGGTGATGGACCTGTTGGCGAATGCTGGGGCTCGCGATTTTGCCGAAGAGAAGGTCTACAAATTCCACGAAGAGGGCGTTCAAGCGCTGAACGACGCGCTCGGCGCGCGTGCGGTGGCGTCTCCGCTGATGGCGCTGGCCGATGGTCTCGTCGAGCGGCAAACATAACTCTTCTTTCCTGCCCGTGGAGCGTGAGCGGAGGTCTCTCACAAAAAAGCCCACCAGGTTCCTGGTGGGCTTTTTGATCGAAGAATACTCTCGTCCTCAAAAGGGAGGTAACGATACAGGTAAGGGCGCGGGTGGGGGCGAGCGCAAACATTAGTTTTATGGCGAGCATGCTTCCCGCCCCCACCCGCGCCCCTACGAGCTACTCTTGTACTGCGCTCATGTAGATGGTGATTAACGTATCCGTCGTGCGGATGCCGGAGAGAATCAGCCCGGCAGAATCGGTCAGTCCTGCCAGCCCGTCAGTGGCCGCAGTCTGAATCTGCTCCTGAATTGGCATGATCTGAGACGCCAGCAGAGGATTGTTCGCCGGCAAACTCGCGCCACGAATGGTCAGCGTCTCGATTGTGAGCGTGAGATCCCCAGCGGCGGCAACCAGGGCAATGGTCAGGGTCAGCTCGGTGGAACCAAAGGGAGCAGGCAATGCAGTAAAGACCGTCAGATCCAGACGATTGTTGGGCAGGATATTGAGGCCCCGAATCTCCACAGGCGTAGGCAATTCAGCCGTGATATCTGTCACCATCGGCGTGGTGAGCATGTGACCAATAAAACTCTCTGTAATCGTAACACGAATGTCCGAAGGTGGCGTGGTCTGGGCCACAGCCGTCTGCGGGGTCAACGAAGTGCCAGCCAATAGACCAACCGCCAACATGATGATGACGATTCGGGTGAGCAGATGTCGCATTCAGAGACTCCTTTCGGCGTTGCGCAAAGATTGAAATAGTGGGACGATGGCAAACTCGTTATCGCTGCAACCTATCCAGTGGGGGCTGTATCGGGTCAGCGACGATTAAGAGGAACAAAAATTGTTACGTATATCTTTGCGCAAATGCGCAGATAGATCAAATCGGGAAAGTGGGGATCGGGGATCAGGGACTGGGGATCGGGGCATAAGCGCTAGGATAAGGGCCTGCGAAAGTGCCGGGGACTTCACACTGGACGTGACGCCAGGCGTGATGCCTCGACTTGGTGCGGCGAAAAGTCCCCGGCACTTGCCCGTTTACCCATTAGCTTAGCGCCTATGGGGGATCGGGGACTGGGGATCGGGAAGCATGCTGCTCACTGCATAGTACGTATTCTGCTCGACGCATCAGCGCACCAACTCAACTCCCGATCCCCAGTCCCCAGTCACCAATCCCTAATCACTACTTCCAATTCTCCAACGCATCCTTAACAGCGGCGCAGAACGCATCGGCGCTGGCGCCATCCAGTACGCGGTGATCGTAGCTGAAGCCGAGCGTTGTCATCGGGGCGAAGGTGAGATAATCGCCGGTGTTCGCTTCTAAGGGATGGCCCTGACTGACCACAATGGGCCGTTTTTCGATGGCCCCGACACCCAGGATCCCCACTTGCGGTTGCACGATAATCGGCGTCTGGAAGATACTGCCGCCGGTGCCATAATTGGTCAGGGTGAGGGTGCCGCCCTGGAGTTCATCGGCGGTAAGCTGGTTGTTGCGCGCCCGCTGCGCCAGATCGTTGACCTTACGCGCAAAACCCATGAGGTTGAGATCATCCGCATTTTTGATGACGGGCACGATCAGCCCGCCGACGCCATACTTATCCGCTGGGAGGGCGACGGCCATACCAATGTGGATCTGGCGGCGGATCAACAGCCCTTCCTCGCTCCAGGATGAGTTCACGGCAGGGACGGCGCGGATGCCGGCGATCATCGCCTGGAAGAAGTAGGCAGTGATGGTCAGATTGACGCCGGCCTTGGCGAATTCATTCTTGTGCGCCTTGCGATGTTCCAACACCGCTGTCATATTCACATCCCACATGGTGGTAACATGGGGCGCGCTGAAGGCGCTTTGCGCTGTGTTGCGGGCGATCAATGTACGCATACGTGTATGCGGCACGAGTTCATCGCCGTTGCGTGTTTCTGCCTGGGTGGATGGTTTTGGCTGCGGCGTCTCTGCTTTGGGCTTCTGTTTGGCGCTGCGTCCCTGGCCTATGGTCTCGGTTGTAGCACGATCCCTGGCGACCTGCAGCTGCTCGGCCCCCGTTTGAGCGGGCTGGGCTGACGCAACGTCTTCTGGGCCGGGGTACTCTGGCTCGGTGGGAAGATAGTCACGATTGTCGCGTTTGGCGACAAAGCGTAGCACATCGTGCCGGGTCAAGGAACTGAGTGGACGGCCTTCGGCTACATCGCGCAAATTTACATTGTAATCGGCGGCGACGCGACGTGCGCCCAAATTGGGCACATCCGCTAGATCGCCGGATAGACCTTTGGATGCCGGGGGCGTTGCTTGTTGTCCTTTTTGTTCCACATAGCCAAGTACGTCGCTCTTGCGGATCTGCCCACCTGGGCCTGTCCCGCTGACCTGGCTGAGGGGAACAGATTCCTGGGCGGCCATGCGGCGAGCAACGGGCGTGGCCTTGACTTCGTCCATTGGCTCTTCGTCGCCAGAGGCCAGCGCCGCTTGCTGCATCTCCTTTTCCAGCGGTTCGCCGGTTTCTGCTTCGGGCATGGCTTCTTCTTCGCTTGGACCAGATTCTTCTTCGCCAGCATCGTCGCCGCTGGTTTCTTCAGCGCTGTCAACGGCCTCCCCAGCCTCGCCGATCACGGCGATCACGGCGTCGATTGAGACCAACTCGCCGGGTCCAAAATTCAATTTCAAAATCGTGCCGCTGGCCGGGGAAGGGATCTCAGTATCAACTTTGTCGGTGGCGACATCAACCAATACCGCCCCTTCCTCGATACTACTCCCTTCTTTCACGCGCCACCGGTTGATGGTGACTTCGTCGATCCCTTCTCCCATGTCGGGGAGCTTTACATTTGTTGCCATCGTATCCTCGCTTGTTATGACTCATTACTTTCCGTTCATCATCTCCAACACTGTCGCCATTATGTTCTGCTTCCATGGGAGGACTTCTTCTTCGAGTACTTTGGAAACAGGAATCGAGACCGGCGCCATGCCCAGGCGGCGGGCCGGCGCTTTGAGCAGATGAGGAGCTTCTTCATACACCCTGGCGACGATCTCCGCGCCGATGCCGCTATTGGCATAGGATTCATGAACGGCGAGCATACGGCCTGTCTTCGCCACCGATTTGAGAATTGTATCCGTGTCCATCGGCTCGACCGAACGCAGATCGACCACTTCGACGTCGATGCCATGTTTGGCGGAAAGCTCTTCGGCAGCTTCCAGCGCCTGGAGTACACAGTAGCTAAAGGTGACAATGCTAATGTCCTTACCTTGGCGTTTTACGTCCGCCACGCCCAGCGGAATCGTGTAGTCTTCGCTCGCTGGCGGCGCTTCACCGCGGGTAAAGTAGAGCATTTTGTGTTCCAAAAAGACGACAGGGTTATCGTCGCGGATCGCCGACTTGAGCAATCCCTTGGCATCGTAGGGCGTTGCTGGCGCCACCACCTTAATGCCGGGGAAATGGGCGTAGAGGCTGTCCACAGATTGGCTGTGCTGGGAGCCATAGCGTTTGCCGCCGCCGTGCTGGCCGCGGATCACCAGTGGTATGTTGATCAGCCCACCGGTCATATAGTGGTATTTGGCGATCTGATTGAAAATCTGGTCGCCGGCGACCAGGGTAAAGTCCATGTACATGAGTTCGATCACAGGGCGCATACCTACGGCAGCCGCTCCCAGCGCCATCCCCATGAAGCCTTGTTCGCTGATCGGTGTATCAATAACCCGTTTGGGTCCGAATTCATCCAGCAGATTGCGCGTTACGCGGAAGAGACCACCATAGTGGGCCACATCTTCACCGATGATAAAGACATCTTCGTCGCGCCGAAGCTCTTCTTGGAGGGCTTCGTTGATTACTTGAATATAGGTTGTCTTGCGCATTGCTTCTCTCCGTGAAGAGTAATGCGTAAACCGTAATCCGTAACTTGTAAAAGACCATTCGCCAATGTTGCGACAACGTCTCCGCCAATTACGCATTACGCATTACGCATACCTATTTATAGACGTCCGTATAAGCCTCAGCCACGTCAGGCCACGGGCTATTCTCGGCAAATTCGACAACTTCCGCCACTTGCTGCTCGGTCTCCTCTTCAATCTGCTTGATCGCGTCTTCTTCGACGCCGCGGTCGAGTAGTTTCTGGCGCAAGACGACGAGCGGTTCGTGCTGGCGATGGTAGTCGATCTCCTCTTTGGTACGGTAGGTCTCCAGATCCCCAGACATGTGACCAGCCAGACGATAAGTCAGCCCTTCAATATAGGTTGGGCCTTCGCCAGCGCGTGCCCGCTCGGCGGCTTTCTTGATGGCGGTGTAGACAACTTCCACATCGTTGCCGTCGATCTGCATGGTCTCCATGCCGTAGGCGCGGGGGAAAAGATAGAGTTCCTCGACCGAGGATGTGCGGCTGATCGGCGTCATTTCGGAGTAGCGGTTGTTCTCGCAGTAGAAGATCACCGGCAGCTTCATCTTTTGGGCCATGTTGAAGGTCTCGTGCAGCACCCCCTGAAAGTTGGCGCCGTCCCCAAAAAAGGTGATGGCTACCCGATCCTGGCCGCGAATCCACGAGGCCAGGGCTAACCCTGCGGCGTGGGGGACCTGCGCGCCGACGATGCCATTCGAGCCCATCATACCGTGTTCTGGCGCGACAAAGTGCATCGAGCCGCCTTTGCCCTTGGCGAATCCATCCGAGCGCCCCAGGACTTCAGCCACGGCGCGCCCTGGATCCATGCCCCACGCCAGCCCGTGGTGATGGCCGCGATAAGTACAGGTCACATAATCGCCTTTGCGCAGAGCATAGGCTGTACCCACGGCGTTGGCTTCGTGTCCAATCGCCGTGTGCATGGCGCCGCCAATCTTGCCTTCCTCCGCAGCCTTGAGGAGTGATTCTTCAATGCGCCGAATCAGGACCATCATTCGGTACATCTTTTTGAGTTGGTCGTTGGGAAGCTGTTCCACCTCAAGCTGAGTGGCGGCCTCCCTTGCCAGTACTTCCGTGTTAGAAGATGGTGGCATGGTCAATTCCTTCCTGATGGACATCTATAAAGTTGAGTTAGCTATAGCCCCCATCTACCGGGCCTTTAGCTAACTTTGGTTTAATCCTATTCTTATAGACTATGGGAAAGATGCGTCGCGCGGTGTATCTACCCGTACAATGTACGAACTGATATTCGGATCAATTTCCAAACAATAGATATTGCGACATCTTTCCAATAACGGAAGAATATTATCATGCCCCGCAGGAAACTTCAACGCCTGGACCAGATACGGACAATAACAATCTTATCCGCGCCCCACGTACAACTGCTCCATTGGCAGTGCAATCGCTTCCAGGACCGTGGCATGAGCAGGCAGCGCTGCCATCGCCAGGGCAATAGACGCCAGCTCATCCACGCTCATCATCGGTTCTTGATCCGATTCTTTGTCGCTGGCGCTACGCCGCTCGGTGAGAGTATTGCCCGGGTGCAGACAGCCGGCGGAAATGCCATGGCCGCGGCCTTCCAGGGCAATACACTTGGTAAGGCCAACGAGTCCGTGTTTGCTGCTGGTGTAAGGAGCGGAATTCATGCGCGGCATCTGCGCCGAGATGCTGCCTATGTTGAGGATGCGTCCACCGCCTTGGGTCTTCATGATCCGCATCGCCTCCCGCGCACAGAGGAAAGGGCCCGTCAAGTTGACATCAATTACCTTTCGCCACGTCTCCAAAGAGAGATCCTCCAGTGGACCGCCGTCGAACGCCCCGGAGTTGTTGACGAGAATATCCAGCCGTCCGAAGCGTTCGATTGTCTGTGCGAAGAGGGCGACGACATCGGCCTCTACTGTCACATCGGCGGGGATGACTTCGGCGGTTGCGCCCCAGGATCGGGCCTCTGCGGCGCTTTCCTCTAGATTGGCGCGGTTGCGCGAACTTAGGACCAATGTGGCTCCTTCCCGTGCGAAAGCCCGCGTGATCCCCTTGCCGATTCCTGTCCCCGCGCCGGTGATGATAGCAATCTTGCCGTCTAGCTGCGCCATGTTACGATCTCCTTCTGTGTTGAATGTGTTTGCGATGATGCGATGTGGCGACGAGCAGAATATCCAATACCCAATATCCAGTCTCCAATCCCTACTCCCCAAACTCATCGGCAACTGCCTTGAATCTCCGCATCGCATCAATATGCTGATCCACCGTAACGAAACCTATCCCCATGGTGTTAAAGCATATATGGCTGACGTTGAGCGCCTGTAAGCGCTGGATCATTTCTCTCCATTCAGGTTCTGGCGTACGGTTGAGGCTAATCCGGAAATCAATTCCGAAATCGTTGGGATCTCGCCCACTTTCCGTCAGGTAGGAGCGTAAGATCACTAACATCTCTGTCAGTTGCTCCACAGACATAGTATTAGGCATCCAGCCATCGCCCTGGATTGCCATACGGCGCAGCACTGGATCGGCGCCGCCGCCAAACCAGATGGGGATCGGCCTTTGGACGGGCAGTGGATAGAGGCCAGCGTCGGGGACAGAGTCGAATTCGCCGGTGAAGTTGACCAATCGTTCTGTCCACAGCAGACGCAGCAGATCGACCTGCTCCGCCTGGCGTCTGCCGCGGGTGCGAAAATCCTGGCCTAGCGCTACATACTCGACCTCGTTCCAACCAACACCGATGCCCAGCCGCAAACGCCCACCTGAAAGGAGATCGACTTGTGCTGCCTGTTTGGCAACCAACACAGTCTGGCGTTGAGGCAGGATCAGGATGCCTGTAGCGAACTCAATCCGTTCTGTGAGCGCTGCCAGATATCCAAACAAGACAAATGGCTCGTGGAAAAGGCTGTTATGATCATAAGGTCGGCCTGCCCATCCGCCAGGGCGATGTGGGTTTGCACCCACGACATGTTCATACGCGAGCAGATAATCATAGGTCAACTCCTCTGCTGCCTGAGCATAAGCACGTACAGCGCCAACATCGGCGCCGATCTCGGTTTGAGGAAAAACTACACCTAACTTCATCCGATCTTCTCCTTTTCGTTGAAATTAGCGCATTTTAATGGCCTTAGCCGTACAAGTTTGGAGAAGTTTGTTGATTTTTGCAAACGCGTCCCATCTGATTTGAATTTTGGCATATTCTGGGGTTGAAATCTTTGCAAGAGGCTGTTAGAATAGGGCTGCCCCTTAATTGACCACTACTCAACACGCAAGTTTCTGGGCTAACTAACCAGATAATGGAAGTCTAATTGCAGATTCGAGTATCGACCACTGCAATGATAGCTATTGTGCTAGAGTAAAAAGGCTGTGAGAAGAGAAAGAGACGCTGACCCCAACCAGGTCACGTTTGGCCTATACAGACTGATTTTAGTCGCTTGACAATAACCTCGGTATAGCGCCAAAATTCATTTTGCACCTTATGCCACTTCTAGTATACGATTCCCCTGTATCTCAATTTTTCAGGAGAGATACTAGATTGGTAAAGTGTGATATACTATTGATTGTCGGTTTTCCTCACCTAAACACAAAGGAAGGCACAATGAAACGAGTTAACACCCTCATCCTGATCTTTGCTCTCATGTTGTCCTTCACCGCATCGGCTTTTGCACAGGACCGAAACTGC